>CAJBKE010000059.1 GCA_903953565.1 uncultured Verrucomicrobiota bacterium
GACCATTGGATTCACTCAGTCACCGGCGGTCACAGACCGCCGCTACAACCCGCTACAGCTTCGCTTCAAGATCCGCGATGAGGCGCTTCGCCGCATCGGGAATCACCGTGCCGGGACCGAAGATTTCGGCGGCACCGTTTTGGTGGAGGAATTCGTAGTCCTGCGCAGGGATCACCCCGCCGACGACCACCAGAATATCCGGCCGCCCGAGCTTCTTCAGCTCGCCAACCAATTGCGGCAGCAACGTTTTGTGTCCGGCCGCCAGCGAACTGAATCCGACAATGTGCACGTCGTTCTCCACGGCCTGCTTGGCCGTTTCTTCCGGCGTTTGGAAAAGCGGACCGATGTCGACGTCGAAGCCGAGATCGGCGAAGGCGGTCGAGACGACTTTGGCGCCGCGATCGTGTCCGTCCTGGCCGATCTTGGCCACAAGCATGCGCGGACGCCTTCCATGGCGCTTTTCGAAATCGGCACAAAGTTTGCGCACCTCGGCGACCTGTTTGTTCTCACCGAATTCGCGTCCGTAGACGCCGGAGATAGATCGCACCACGGCCATGTGCCGACCATACACCTTCTCCATCGCGTCGGAAATCTCGCCGAGAGTGGCGCGGACGCGGGCGGCGTCGACGGCCAAGGCGAGTAGATTCCCCCTCCCGCTCTCCGCCGCTTCGGTCAGGGCTTTGAGCGCAGACTCGACCTTCGTGTTGTCCCGTTCGGCGCGGAGCTTCTTGAGTTGCGCGACTTGTTCCTCGCGCACGGCCGTATTGTCGACTTCGAGAATGTCGAGCGGGGCTTCTTCGGCCAACCGGTATTTGTTCACCCCGACGATGGTCTCGCTGCCGGAATCAATGCGGGCCTGGCGCCGGGCGGCGGCTTCCTCGATGCGCATCTTGGGCAGACCGGTGTTGATCGCCTTGGACATGCCGCCGAGCTTTTCCACTTCGACCACATGCGCCCACGCGCGTTCCATGAGGTCGCGGGTCAGGCTTTCGACGTAATAGGAGCCGCCCCACGGATCGACCGTGCGGCAGATGCCGCTTTCTTTCTGCAAAAAGATCTGCGTGTTTCGCGCGATGGCCGCCGAGAAATCGGTCGGGAGCGCAATCGCTTCGTCCAGCGAATTGGTGTGCAGTGACTGCGTTCCACCGAAGGCTGCAGCCATGGCTTCGATGCAGGTGCGGACCACATTGTTGTAGGGGTCCTGTTCGGTCAGGCTCCATCCCGAGGTCTGCGAGTGCGTGCGCAAGGCCAGCGATTTCGGATCTTTGGCCCCGAGTCCGCGCATGAGCTTGGCCCAGAGCACACGCGCCGCACGCATCTTGGCGATTTCCATGAACAGGTTTTTGCCCTGTGCCCAGAAGAACGAAATGCGCGGGGCGAAAGCATCGATGGGAATCCCGGCATTGATCCCCGTGCGCACGTATTCCACGCCGTCGGCCAGCGTGTAGGCGATCTCGAGGTCAGCAGGCGCGCCGGCCTCGTGCATGTGGTAACCGGACACGCTGATGCTGTTGAATTTCGGCATTTTCTCCGACGCGTAAGCAAAGATATCGGCCACGATGCGCATCGAGGCTTCGGGCGGATAAATGTAGGTGTTCCGCACCATGTATTCCTTGAGGATGTCGTTCTGAATCGTGCCATTCAGTTTGTCGGGCGACACTCCCTGCTCTTCCGCGGCCACGACGTAGAAAGCCATGATCGGAATGACCGCGCCGTTCATCGTCATGGAGACCGACATTTTGTCCAACGGGATGCCGTCGAAGAGGACTTTCATGTCCTCGACCGAGTCGACGGCCACACCGGCTTTGCCCACGTCGCCGACCACGCGCGGATGATCCGAGTCATAACCACGGTGTGTGGCCAGATCGAAGGCCACGCTCAATCCCATTTGTCCGGCCGCGAGGTTGCGCCGGTAAAAAGCGTTGCTATCACGCGCGGTGGAGAATCCCGCGTATTGGCGGATGGTCCACGGACGGACGACATACATCGTCGGATACGGTCCCCGCAGAAAAGGCGCGATTCCCGCGGTAAAACCAAGGTGCGGGCAATTCTCGTGGTCGGATGGACCGTAGGCCTGCTTGACCGCGATATGCTCCATCGTCTCTTCGGACGCCGCTACCCCGGACAAAGCAGCAGGGCCGGCTTTCGTTTCGGGTGCATTGGCCAAGTCGCCCAAGGCGGGTGCCGCACTCTCCCATGCGGCGTCACCGATCTCTTTGCTTAAAGATTCGACGAACCATGATCCCCCGCCCGCATCGGCCACGCCGGCGAGAAGACATTCCTCGCGCAGGACGCGTTGTGTATTGACGGCCAAACGCCGCGAGAACTCCGCCTTGCCGCCGTCGAAGGGTAGCACTGTCAGGCTGTCACAACCGCCAAGCACGGCGGCGCAAGCGGCCACCGTGTAGCGCAGAATATTGGTGTGCGGGTCCTCGCCCTCGCCGACCTTGGACGTCGTGACGGCATGCATGACCATGCGCGCGGCGTCCTGGGATCCGCCCGCCGCGGAAACAATCCGCGCCCAGCCATGACGCGCGGCGCGCAATTTGGCCATGATGACGAAAAACTCCCCGCTTGCCGAAAAAGTAAAGCGGAGCTTGCCGGCGGCTTCGTCGATGGTGAGTCCCTTGGCTTGCAGGTCGCGCAAGACCTCGAGCCCCTTGGACCAAGCATGAGCCACCTCGGCTGCGGCTCCATCCGAGGCATGCGCGGCGGCATCGATGCGCACTCCGCAGTCGGGCAGTGGCGGCTCACCTTCTTCGATCGTGATCCAATCGGCGGACACTTTGCCCCCGCGCAAAAAAGGAAACACACCGGGATCGGCTTCGCCGCCGGGGAGTAGGGCGAAATTCTCGCTGGTGTAAATCGGAGCGACGGCGAGTCCGTCGGACGTTTTCGAGGTGAGTCCGTCCAACGGCTTGCCCTTAAGCGTGGCCTCGGCCGCGGCGCGCCAATCGGCCAGCGAAGACGGCGGGAACTCGGAAAGATCGAGTCTGTCGTCGAAAAGTGAAGCCATCACGCCACCTCCTCGACTTCGACGTTGTGCTTTTTTCCTTCGATTTGCATGACGTATTTCTTGGGACGCACACCCGTTCGCTCGGGGGCGGCGGGAGCAGCGGGCTTTTCGCCACGCAAAATTTTTTCCGTCTCGACGGGGAACATGGCAAACAGCACGGCGGTTTCGTCATCCTCAGGAAGACCCTTCTCTTTGAGTTTGTCGCGTAAGGCGGGAAGTCCGGGCTCGAGCAGATCCGCCGGTCGGACTGTGACCGCCTTCTTGCCGGTCTGTTTTTCGACCAACGCCAGCAGTTCCTTGTCCACCGGCCCGGGCGTCTGACCGTATTTGCCGAGCACCACGTCCTGCGCGGGCTGCGAAATCATTTTCCAGCGGCCGAATTTGACATTGAGCATGGCCTGTGTGCCGACGATCTGCGAAGTCGGAGTGACCAGCGGGATGTAGCCGAGCGCGGCGCGCACCACCGGCATTTCCTTGAGCACTTCGTCATAACGCTCGGCCATACCCTGCTCCTTCAACTGGTTGCGGAAGTTGCTCAGCATGCCGCCGGGCACCTGGTAGGTCAGGATGTCGACATCGACGCGTTCATTGGCCGGACTGGTGAAGGCTTTCAGCTCCGCATAGACCTGCTCGAAATGCGCGCGCAAGCGGGCAAGGCGCTCACGATCGTAATCCGGACAGCGCGGATGTCCTTCGAGCAGGGCCATCATGCGCAGCGTATCCGGTTGCGATGTGCCGTTGGCGAAGGGGACAATCGAGGTTTCCACCACGTCGACCCCGGCTTCGATCGCGGCGAGGTAGGACGAAGCGGCCAGACCGGCGGTGTCATGGCTGTGCAAAATGATCGGCACACTCACGCGCTTTTTCAGCGCAGAGACCAAGTCATGAGCAACCTTCGGCGTGATGAGGCCAGCCATGTCCTTGATGCTGACCGACTGGCATCCGAGATCGACAAGGTCCTCGCCGAACTCGACGAAAGCCTCGACGGTATGGACCGGACTGATGGTGTAGCAAATTTCACCGCGCGCCTGTTTTCCTGCGGCAAGCGTGGCGCGGATCGATGTTTCAAGATTCCGTGGGTCGTTCAGCGCGTCGAAAATGCGCAGAACATCCATCCCACGATTGGCGGTGCACCGGATGAAGGCCTCGACGACGTCATCAGGGAAACTGGTGTATTGGACGATATTTTGTCCGCGCAGCAGCATGCCATGTGGCGTCTTCGGCGCGCCCTTTTTCAGCGCGCTGATGCGCTCAAAAGGATTTTCGCCGAGATAACGGAGGCAAGAATCGATCGTCGCCCCACCCCATGACTCAAGCTGGTAAAAGCCCAGCGCATCCAGATCGGCCAAGGCGGGGAGCATCTGCTCCGTCCGCATCCGCGTCGCGGCGAGGGACTGATGTCCATCGCGGAGCACCGTGTTGGTGAACTCGACGCGTTTCATTAGCTGAGCTAATAGTTAGCATACTTCTTGCGTCCGAGGCAAGAACAAAGCCCGGAAAGAAAATGCTGTCGCCGCCGCACTCTGTGCCGCGACGGGATTCACCCAGCGCCCTCTCGGCGCCGAGCGCTCTACTTCAGCACCGCGCCGGTCAGCGGCGGCAAAGTGATTTCGCGCGACTCGCCCGACACGATGAGTTTGACGTCCGCTTTGTCGCCACGACTGGTGAAGATCACCTCGGCCCCCGGCCCGTTGAATGTGACCGTCTGCGCTTCGGCCGAACGGTTCAGCGCCACCACTCGTTGCTCATCCCCCGCGCCTCGGCTGAAGATGAAAACATTCTTAGCATCATCCGCGGCCAGAACCGCGAAGTCCGCCGATTTGAAGGCGGCGCTTCCGGCATGCAAGGCGACGGCTTCGGCGAAGAATCCGTGAAGTTCCTCGTCGAAATTCGGGTCATCCGCAGCTCGTGTGCGTCCGAGAGGATCGGCCGTTTCCACTTCCATTTTCAAGTCGGGCCACGGCATCGGCTTGCGGCAATCCGGGTCGTCGCCGCCCCAGATGCCAGCTTCGACACCGTAGTAGAACATGGGCGCACCCACGTAGGTGAGCTGGAACAAGATAACCAAACGCTGGATGGCACGCTCGTCGTCATTCGGTTTTCGAACCTGGTAAAGGTCGTTCCGGCGCGGACTGTTCTTCGAGGCTTCGTCATAATCGAAGTTAGCTGCATTGGCGTACGACTCGGATAAATTTCGGTTCACCACCATGGAGGCCATGCGGTCTGTGTCGTGGGAGTCGGTCAAGTTCCACAAAGCCCGCCGAACAGCAGGGTCGAATTGGTCGCGCCGCTCGTTGAGCATCTGCCCGAAGGCGGAAGGTTTGACCGTGTTGTCGATGAGATAGGCTTTCACGGGCTTTGAGAAAGCGTAGTAGTTCATCGCGGACAAGAACCCGGTCCTCTTGAGGTAATCGGCCGTGCCGTCGCCCCAGATCTCGGGGACCGTGATGGCGTTCGGGTTGATGCTGAAAACAAACGCGTTCCAATCGCGCCAAAACTTGTCCGGCACCTCCTCGGCAACGTCGAGACGCCAGCCGTCGATGCCATCGCTCGTATTGCCGTCGCCGTCGGGATCCATCCAGCGCTTCGTCGAGTCGAAGATGTATTGCTTCACCGCAGGATGCAGGTCGCTGCCGTCTTCGTTGTTCCGAAATTCCGGAAGCGTGTAAAATCCGAACCATCCGGTGTAACGGAGCTCGTTGCGCCGCGTGTTGGGATCATCCGAAGATTGGATGGTATACCATTCCATATAGGGCGACTTCTCCCCCTGCATGCGGATGTCACGAAAAGCGAAAAAATCGCGCCCGGTATGATTGAAAACACCGTCGACCACGACCTTGATGCCCCGCTCGTGCGCTTTTTTGATCAGCTCGAGAAACAATTTGTCTGCCGCGGTCCATTTCCAGGTGGCCGGATCTGCGGTTTCGCCGCCGCTGCGGATAATCTCGAAATCACCCTCCGGGTCGGGTCCGAAATTCGGATCGATATGGTGGAAAGAGTTGCCGTCGTATTTGTGCTGCGAGCGGCCGTAGAAGACCGGATTGAATTTGATCGCCGTGATGCCGAGTTCCTTCAGGTAATCAAGCTTGTCGATGACGCCCTGCAGATCTCCGCCGTAGCGGCGGTGAAAGATACCATTCTCGTAAAAGTCCTCGCCGATGGCTTTCTCCCACTCTTCACGGACGTAATAGTCGCTCGTCCATGGTCTGACCCGCCAACCGTCCACATTGGGAAACTGAAATTCGAGAGTATCGCGGGTCGGGTCGTTGGACGGGTCCCCGTTGCGAAAGCGCTCAGGGAAGATCTGGTACCAGACGGCGGACTCAGCCCATTCGGGCACCTTGGGCCGTTCAGCTTGGACGGATTCCTCCGCCACTGCGGGAATGGTCAGCAAGGACAGGAGCAAACAGAAGCGCTTCATGGGTATATTTGTTGAAAAAGGCCCTCCAGAGTCCGCGTACAGAAGCGCAAGTCAAGGCGCAAACCATTGCCGAGTCCACGATCCGACCGTAGAATTCACCAACGAAAACCCAATCACTCATCGAAACATGAAAGCAAACCTGCTCTTCCTCGCTCTCCTGATAGTTGCTGCACCGCTCCAAGCACAGTTGCTGCCGCGTCCCGCCACTCCGGCACCACCGATTGTCACCGTGCAAGGCCGCGGCGAAGTGCGGGTTCCGAATACCGTGGCAGCGGTTACGCTCGGCTTTGAAGCTGCCGGGCCGGAAGAAGCGCCGATTCGTGAGGACGTGACCAAGCGCTCGCAATCTGTCATCGCCGCCCTCAAGGCCGAGCCGAAGGTCCAACGTCTCGAAACCACTGCGGTCACCATCCGCCCCCAGTTTGCTGCCGTTCAACCCGAAGCCGGGCGCCGCCAGCAGGCGCCGAAGATCACCGGCTACATCGCTCAGGTCACGGTCAACTATGAGTCGCCAGTCGAGGAGGGCGGACGACTCATCTCCGCCATGATGCAAGCCGGAGCCAATTCCGTTTCAAACATGTTCACAAGTCCGACCGACGAGGCCCGTATCGAAGCCGAGAAAGAAGCTCTCACCCTCGCAGCGAAGGACGGCGAGACCCAGGCACGCGCTCTCCTCGCGGCCCTGAATCTTCAATGGATCGGGATTCATTCTATTGATGCCACGGGCGGACGCTTTGATCCGCCCCCCATGGCGCGCTCGCCCATGATGATGGCTGCCGACTCCGCCCCACTTCCCGAACTCAACATCCAAGGCGGCGAGACTGTCATAGGCCGCGATGTCGTCATGCAGGTCGAGTTCCGCCCGCAATAATCCGTAGCGGCGGCCGCTCCGTCCGGTAGGATCGGTTGCCACGGCGACCGACCGTCACCGCAAACTCAGCTTTCCGGTTTCCGCTTTCCGGTCCTATAAATCCCATCCCATGTCCGCCCCGAAGCTCACCCCCATGATGCGCCAATACCAGGACATCCGCCGCGAGCTTCCCCCCAACACTTTGCTCCTCTTCCGCCTCGGCGACTTCTACGAAATGTTTTTCGACGACGCCCGCGAAGCCTCGTCCGTCCTCAATGTCGCCCTGACCAAACGCAACGACATCCCCATGTGCGGGGTGCCCTACCACAGCGCGCGTGCCTACGTGGCCAAACTCGTCGAAGCCGGCAAACGCGTCGCCATCTGCGACCAAGTCGGCGACGTCACCCCGGGCAAACTCGTCCGACGCGAAATCGCCCGCATCCTCAGCGCCGGCACCCTCGATGACTTCGGGCTCGAAGAAAACCGTCACAACTACCTCGCCGCGGTCTGCCCGGGCAAAAAATCCCACGGCCTCGCTTGGCTCGATCTCAGCACCGGCGAATTCCGCCTCGCCGAAATCGACTCACCCGCGCAACTCGCAGACCAACTCGCCCGCCTGCAACCGAGCGAACTCCTCGTGCCCGACGGTGACGACGCACCCGCGGATCTCCCCGTGCCACCAACCCCGCACGACGCTTTCGCCTTCGACCTCACCCAAGCCACCGACCTCCTGCGCGACCATTTCCGCGTCCAATCCCTCGACGGCTTTGGTTGCTCCGGCCTCCCCCTCGGCACCGCCGCAGCCGGCGCCCTCCTCCATTACATCACCCGCAGTCTTCGCCGCGACGCGCAACATCTCTCGCCGCCGAAACCTTGGCACGCCTCCGAATACGTCCTGCTTGATGCCGTCACCCAGACCAATCTCGAGCTCGTCGAGTCACGCAGCCCCGAAGGCACCAGCCTGCGCGGTGCCATCGACCGCACCCTCACTCCGATGGGCGCACGCCTCCTGCGCGAGTGGATCCTTCACCCGCTCCGCGATCTCGAAACCATCACGCGCCGCCAAGACCTTATCGCCGCCTTCCACGATGAACCCGCGCGCCTTGCCGCCGTCCGCGACATCCTCCGCGATATCCGAGACATGGAACGCGCTGTCTCCCGCCTCAGCCTCGCCTCGGGCAACGCCCGCGATCTCGCCGCCCTGAAAACATCACTCGCCCTCCTTCCCTCCCTCCGAGCCGCCCTCGCCGCAAACGAATCCTCGCCTCTCCTCGCCCTCGCCGCGGAGATCCGCACCTTCGATCCGTTGGTCGAACTCCTCACCTCCGCACTCGTTGACGAACCCCCGCCGACCACCCGCGACGGCGGCATGATCCGCGAAGGCTACAATCCCGACCTCGACGAACTCCGCCGCGCTGGAACCGAAGGACGCCAATGGATCGCCGAATTGCAGGACCGCGAAATCGCCCGCACAGGCATCAAGTCGCTCAAAATCCGCTACAACTCGGTCTTCGGCTACTACCTCGAAATCACCAAATCGAACCTCGCCTCCGTCCCCGCCGATTACACCCGCAAACAAACCACCGCCAACTCGGAACGCTTCATCACGCCGGAACTGAAAGACATGGAAGGCCGCATCCTCGGCGGCGAAGAGCGCGCCCGCGCCCTCGAATCGGAAATTTTCGCGCAACTCCGCTCTGCCGTGCTGGTCGAACTCGACTCGCTGCAACACACCGCCCGCGCCATCGCGCAGATCGACGCACTCGGCGGACTGGCCGAAACCGCCCGCACTTTCCGCTACATCCGCCCGAAACTCACCGCGGGCGGAGCGATCAAAATCACCGACGGACGTCACCCCGTGCTCGACCAGACCATGTCCGCCGGCCGCTTCGTGCCCAACGACACCGAACTCGATGCGGAAAGCCACCGCCTCGTTATTTTGACCGGACCCAACATGGCCGGCAAAAGCACCTACATTCGCCAAGTTGCATTGCTGGTTCTGCTCGCCCAGACCGGAAGTTTCATCCCCGCCGCGTCCGCCGAAATCGGCCTCGCCGACCGCATTTTTACCCGGGTCGGCGCGAGCGACGACCTCGCCCGCGGACAATCCACCTTCATGGTGGAGATGAACGAAACTGCCGCCATCCTCAACAACGCCACCGATCGCAGCCTCGTTATCCTCGACGAAATCGGACGCGGCACCTCGACCTTCGACGGACTCTCCATCGCGTGGAGCGTGGCCGAGCACCTCCACGACGTCACGGGCTGCCGCACGCTCTTTGCCACGCATTACCACGAACTCACCGACCTCGAACGCACCCGCCCCGGAGTGACCAATTGCAATGTCGCCGTGCGCGAATGGAACGACGACGTCATCTTCCTCCGCAAAATCATCCCCGGTCCCGCCGACCAAAGCTACGGTATCCAAGTCGCGAGACTGGCCGGCCTCCCCGAACCGATCCTCAAACGCGCGAGAGAAATTCTGGCCAATCTGGAAAACTCCGAGCTGACTACCGAAGGCAAACCCGCCCTCGCCGAAAAATCCAAGCGCCCCCACAAACTCCGCGCCTTCACCAACCAACTCGACCTCTTCGAGTCCTAGCGCCGTCAAGCACTGTAGCGGCGGTCTGTGACCGCCGGAACCTAATCCTCCCTGCACCCTTCGCCTGCGGACTATCCACATCAATCGCGGCGGATTCCGATTACGTTTCCCCGATTCTTCAACCGCGATTGACACCCCAATCATTCCTCAAAGAAACTATCCGAATGCCAAGTCTGCATTTCACCAAGATGAACGGCGCCGGCAACGACTTCGTCATGCTGGACAACCGTGACGGGTCGCTTGCCCTCACCGACGCCCAGATCTCCCGCCTCTGCGACCGCCACCGCGGTGTTGGCGCCGACGGACTCCTCCTCGTCGAAAAACCCGAAGCCAAAGCCGACTTCCGCATGCGCTACTACAACGCCGACGGCCGCGAGGCCGAAATGTGCGGCAACGGAGCCCGTTGCTTTTCGCGTTTCGTCGACAAGCTCGCCTCCGTCAAAAGCGGCACCCTCAATTTCGAAACTCCCGCCGGCGTCATTTCCGCAACCCTCCGCGGCGACCAGGTTTCCCTCGGCATGAGCCAGCCCGGACCGTTCGCCGACGGCGTGGAGCTCGACGCTGCCGGCGACAAGCTCACCGTTTACTCCATCAACACCGGCGTCCCTCACGCTATGGTGCTGGTCGATGACCTCGACGGCACCGACGTGCACAAACTCGGCAACGCCCTGCGCCACCACCATCACTTCCAGCCTCGCGGCACCAATGTGAATTTTGTCCGCCAGCTCGGCCCGCAAGATCTTGCCATCCGCACCTACGAGCGGGGCGTCGAGGCCGAGACCCTCGCCTGCGGAACGGGCGTCGTGGCCAGTGCGCTCACTGTGGCAGCGCTGACCGGCGCCGAGTCCCCCATCCGCGTCCTTGTCAAAGGCGGCGACACCCTCAGCGTCGATTTCCTCCGTTCGGGAGCAGGCTTTTCCCATGTCATTCTCACCGGTCCCGCCGATTTTGTCTTTGAAGGCGAGATCTCCGTCTAGTTGACTCGCACTATGTTCGCCGGCACCTACACCGCCCTCATCACGCCGTTCCGCAACGGCCAAGTCGACTACGAAGGCTTCCGCAAGCTGATCGAAGCTCAGATCGCCGGCGGCGTGGACGGCATTGTGCCCGTTGGCACCACCGGCGAATCACCCACCCTCTCGCACGACGAACACCGCGAGGTGATCAAAGCCGCGGTCGACATCGCCGCAGGCCGCGTCAAGGTCGTCGGCGGCACCGGCTCCAATTCGACCGACGAAGCCATCGCACTCACGCAGGACGCGGAAAAAGCCGGCGCCGACGGCGCCCTCATCGTCGCTCCTTACTACAACAAGCCCTCACCCGAAGGTCTCTATCGCCATTTCCGCGCCATCGCGGAGGCAACGAAACTTCCCATCGTCCTCTACAGCATCCCCGGACGCTGCGGCATCGAGATCGGCGTGCCCGTCGTGGCGCGGTTGGCCAAGGATTGCCCCAACATCGTCGCGATCAAGGAAGCCGGCGGCAGCGTGGAACGCGTCAGCCAACTCCGCCAAGCCGTGCCCGATACCTTCGAAATCATATCCGGGGACGACTCGCTCACCCTGCCCTTTATTTCTGTCGGCGCCGTCGGTGTCATCAGCGTGGCCTCGAACGTCGCCCCGGGTCCGGTCAGCGAATTGGTCCGCGCCGCACGCGATGGACAAATGGCCCGCGCCGAACAACTGCACCGCCGTCTCTATCCACTCTTCAAAAACCTCTTCATCGAAAGCAATCCATCTCCGACCAAATACGCACTATCCCTCACCATGGGTCTTTCACCCGAGCTGCGCCTTCCGCTCGTCGAGATGTCCGAAGAGAACCGCCAGCTCGTGCGTGCCACTCTCGCCGACCTCGGCCTCCTGCCATGAGTCAGCCTCTCCGTCTCTGCATCTACGGATCCAAAGGCCGGATGGGCCAGGCCCTCATCCGCTGCGCGGCCGAAGATCCTGAACTGCAAGTCACTGCCGAGGTGGACACCGGCGATGACTTCTCCGCCGCTTTGTCCCAATGTGACGCCGTCATCGACTTCTCTGCCACGCACATCACACCGCAAGTGGCCAAAGCCTGCGCGGATGCAGGCAAAGTCTTGGTCATCGGCACGACCGGACACGAACTCGCGGAGCGCGATCAAATCAACAAGGCTGCGCAAACAATCCCCTTGGTCTTTTCTCCAAATTACAGCGTCGGCGTGAACACCCTTTTCTGGCTCACCCGCAAAGCCGCCGAAATCCTCGGACCCGGTTTCGACCTAGAAGTCGTGGAAATGCACCATCGGCTGAAAAAAGATTCCCCCTCCGGCACCGCCCGTCATCTGGCCGAGATCCTTGCCGAGGTCCGGAAGCTCGATTACTCCGAGTCTGCGCGCCACGGTCGCGCTGGCATCGTGGGAGAACGCACGAGCGATGAAATCGGTGTCCACGCCATCCGCGGCGGTGATGTCGTAGGAGACCACACAGTGATCTACGCCGCCCCCGGCGAGCGCCTCGAACTCACCCACAAAGCCTCCAGTCGCGACACCTTCGCCCGCGGCGCCCTCCGCGCCGCCAAATGGGCCGCAAAGCAACCTGCCGGTCTTTACGACATGCAGGATGTGTTGGGCCTAAAGTAGGCACACCTAACTGATGTAGCGTCGTCATCCTCTGCGATGGCCGTTTCAGATAACGGCCGTCGGCGGGACGCCACCACTATCATTTTATCAGCATCTTCCGGAAGTCCCGCGGTCTGGTCGCGAAGAGACTTTCCCCGCGCTGCAGCGCTTTGTGGCGCAGGCTTTTTTTGCTCCGCGGAAGATCACGCGGAACCTTGCCGATGTGCTGCTTGATCCAATCCTCGGCCATGCAGACATCTTGAATTTCCCCCAGCGTCTCGCCGAGCCGGTCGACGCGCGAGGTGAGACGGACGAGACGTGCGCGTCCGCCCAGATACTCGCACTGGTAGAGCAGCCGCTTGACCCTCCTTCGCCAGGCGTGAAACGCGGCATCGGGCGCGTTGGAACGACGCGCTTGCTCCCAGCCCTTGCGGGCCGTGCGGAAAGTTACCACCGCCCGGTCGGCGATGTTTTCCCATTCGACGGTTCTCCATGAGGGATACTCGGACAAAACACCGGTGGCAAATTCCGCGAGGTGCACCGCACGCCGCGTGTCGGGCCACGCCGCCTCACGCAGGTGGCGCGCCTCACCGGGCGCGTATTTCTCGGCCAGCGCCCGCACGATGCCGGCGTCGCGGAACTCCGCGAAAAGGTCCTTCAGCTCCCGGACCGGGGGCAAAAACATTTCCCGCCACGAAGCTCCCTTCGGCACCAGGCGGGAAAGAGACTGAAGGCGCTTCATCCGCGTGCGCACAAGATGCGCTCGCCCCCGCGGATCATCCTTGAAGCAGTGCAAGGCACGCGTTGTTTCGCGGAGCAACTTGGCCAAAGCGGACCGCAATGCCAAGCCAGCCGATTGAATGCGGGGGGCGCCGCCCATGAGCGCGATTGTTCCCGCCAGACAAGCTTGCGGCAAGAATCAACAACGTGGCAATGCGGCCGCTTCCACGACTAGGCGATCCCGCGACGAAACAGGCCCCGGCTCCGACGACCAGTCCGTTTACCCCGCACCCGAACTGTCGAGGTTGCGACAAGCAAAAATCTTCCCACGCAGGGACTTAGGCGATGACGGGTCAAAAGTCCGGCCTCCGTGACACGATGGGTCTGACGCGGATCGATGCGGAGAAGATAGGCGTGATGAGCCACCGGAATCACCCCTTTCCGTGGCAGCATCGTTTAGCAAGCCCCGGGGAAAGGCCTCGCGGATGGCGACTAAAATCGAGCTAATTGGCTCAGCCCCTGAGCTGATCTGCATCGGCAAACGACCGATTCGCCGTCGCGCGGCGCGTGAAAAGCGGGGAATGCTCGTAAACCGGACCGACCCTGCGCACGAATGCGTCCTCGGAAGCGGCGTTCAACCCGGCCACTTCCGCACTCATGCCTTTGCCTTGATCCACGCCATGGCTTTGTCCGCCAGTTTGTCGAATGCCGCGACACTCATGGCGAGATGCTCCTCTTTGGTGTCCTCGATTTTGTTGTGGCTGATCCCGTGCAGGCTTTGCGTGAACATCATCACGGTCGGCACCCCGGCCATGGCTATCTCCGCCGCGTCGTGCAACGGTCCTGACGGCAACCGGTGCGACACGCCGCAAATTTCTTTGACCGCCTCGTCGCAACAATTGACCAACTCCGGATCGAAAGGGGCCGGCGCGATATGCCATATACGCTCCCACTCAACGGTGCAGCCCGCCTCCATCGCAAACCTCTCGCTGGCCGCTTTGGCCTCCGCGTGCATCGTCGCGAGGATCTCAGCGTCGAGATGCCGCTGGTCGAGCGTGATGCGGCAATCGGCCACCACGCTGGTTACAATGCCCGGTTTGGTCGTGCATGAACCGATCGTGCAAACTCCCAATCCGCTGCGCTTGGCGATTTCGTAGACCTCCGGACTCATCCGCGCCGCCGCGAGAAACGCATCTTTGCGACGGTCCATCGGCGTGCTGCCGGAGTGCGCAGCCTGACCGCGAAACGTGATGGCGTGTCTCTCAACGCCGAACGTCCCCAGCACCGCGCCGAGCGGCAGATCCTTGTCGAGGAGCACCGGTCCCTGCTCGATATGCAATTCGAGATAGGCCGCGGCATTTTGCAGTTCCGAGCCGCAATCCTTCACCTTCTCAAAATCGATCCCGACTTCCTTCAAAGCATCCGGCAACCTGACTCCGTCTTTGTCTACCAACCCGCGGGCCTCGTCCATGTCGAGATTGCCCGAGCAGGCCGACGATCCGAACAAGCTCTTGCCGAACCTCGCACCCTCTTCGTCCGCCCAATCGACCACCCGCACCGTGACCGGCGGCCGGCCTTCGTATTGCGCACAGATCCGCCGCATCACCTCCGCCCCGGCCAGCGTGTTGAGGCATCCGTCGAGCCAACCGCCGTTCGGGACCGAATCAATGTGACCACCCATGAGCAACTCGCGATCACTCGTGCCGCGCAGCGTTGCCCAGAAATTCCCCGCGGCATCATCATGCATTTCGACCGGCAATCCCTCGAAGCGCTGCCTTAAAAATTCGCGCGCCTTGACCCACGTTGGCGTGAAGGCCACCCGCTGCGCTCCGTTTTCGTCGCTGGTCAACGCGCGCAACTCTTTGAGCTCTTCGATTGTCCTTCGGGGATTCAGCGAGCTGCCCATGCCCTTGATTGTGCGCCTAACCGCTTGAAAAAAAAGGGGTTTTTGATCTTGCCGCTGCGGCCGCGAGTCCTAGCTTCGGACTCAGTCACGCGTTCTCCCCCAACTTGCGCGCGACGGCAACCAAGTCGTCCCATGCCTATCCAACCGCTCCTCGACTCTGAGACGGCTGCCCGCAACATGGCGGAAAAAGCGCCTCGCTACGCCCCGCAGGAAGCGCTGATCGAGGCCAACCGCTGTCTCTTTTGCTTCGACGCCCCGTGCATCATGGCCTGCCCGACCGGCATCGACATCCCATCATTCATCAAAAAAATAGCCAACAAGAACCCCGTGGCCTCGGCCCGGACCATTCTCACGGCCAATGTTCTCGGCGCCAGTTGCGCCCGGGTCTGCCCGACCGAAGTCCTCTGCGAAGGCGCCTGCGTCGTCCTCGATCTCGAAGGCGACCCGGTGAAAATCGGACGCCTCCAGCGCTACGCCACCGACTACGTTTTCGAGCACCACATCGACGTCCTCCACGCCCCCGCGAAAAAGAACGGCAAAAAGGTCGCCGTTCTCGGCGCCGGCCCGGCCGGACTCGGCTGCGCCGCCGAGCTGGCCCAACTCGGCTACGAAGTCACCGTCTTCGAAAAAAAGAAAGCCGGCGGCGGACTCAATACTTACGGCATCGCCTACTATAAGATGCGGCCCGAGATCAGCCTTGAGGAGGTGAGGATGATCGAGCGCCTCGGCGTGAAATTCCGCTACGGCGTCGAAATCGGCAAAGACGTCCCCATCGCCGACCTCGAAAAAAATTACGACGCCATCTTCCTCGGCCTCGGACTCGGCGGCGCCAACCGCCTCGGCATTCCCGGCGAAGATCTCCCCGAAGTGGTCGATGCCCTCGACTTCATCGAGTGGATCCACACCAAGCCCCTCCACGAAGTCCCCGTCGGCCGCCGCGTCGCCGTCCTCGGCTGCGGCAACACCGCGATCGATGCCGTCAGCCAATCGAAGCGCCTCGGCGCCGAAGTCGCCACCATCATCTACCGCCGCGGCGAGAACGACATGCCTGCCTACGAATTCGAATACGAATTGGCCAAAAACGACGGAGCCACCTTTCACTTCCATACCATCCCGACCGAAGTTCTCGGCGAAAACGGAAACGTCAAAGCTCTGCGCCTGGCCAAGACCGAATTCCGCGACGGCAAACTCCAACTCGTCCCCGGCTCCGAATGGATCGAGGAATTCGACCTCGTCCTCAAGGCGGTCGGACAGGAAAAACAAACCAGCATCTTCACCCAGCTGTTCCCCGGCCTGAAACTCGACCGCAAAGGCCGCGTTGAACACAACCCCGAGACGATGGAGACCGGCGTTCCGAAACTCTTCGTTGGCGGCGACTGCGCCAATGGCGGACGTGAGGTCGTCAACGCCGTGGCCGAAGGCAAAAGAGCCGCCCGCGGCATCAACGCCATGCTGACCAAGCAGAAAGTCGAAGGCCCCATCCAACCCTCCCGCCACGGCGCCAAGAACGGCACCACTGGCTCGGGCTTCAACAATCCCATCCGCGTCCCCGAACTCCTCGCCGCGATGTCCAAGTAACTCAGGTTTCAAGTCTCCCACTCATCCTTTTCGTCCCACCATGGCCGACCTCTCCATCAACTTCGCCGGGATCAAATCGCCGAACCCTTTCTGGATCGCCAGCGGCCCCCCGTCGAACACCGCTTACCAATCCCACCGCGCTTTCGAAGCCGGCTGGGGCGGCGTCGTCTGGAAAACGATCGGGGATCCCATCATCAACGTCGCCTCCCGCTACTCCGCTCTCAACCTCGGCGGACAACGCATGGTCGGCTTCAACAACATCGAACTGATCAGCGACCGTTCTCCCGAAACCAACTTCCGCGAAATCAAAGAAGTCAAAGTCCGCTGGCCGAACCACGCAGTGATCGCCTCGCTCATGGTCGACACCCGCGAGCGGTGGCACGAATTCGTCAAACGCTCCGCCGATTGCGGCGCCGACGGCATCGAACTGAATTTCGGCTGCCCCCACGGCATGTGCGAACGCGGCATGGGCTCCGCCGTTGGACAAAACCCCGACGTCGCCGAGACCATCGTCGGCTGGGTCATGGAAGCCGCCGAAATCCCGGTCATCGTCAAACTCACCCCGAACATCACCAATGTCGTCTATGCCGCCCGCGCGGCCAAACGCGCCGGGGCCGACGCCATCTCGCTGATCAACACGATCAACAGCATCACCAACGTCAACCTCGACACCCTCACCCCCGAGCCCACCGTGCGCGGACTCAGCTCGCACGGCGGCTATTGCGGACCTGCCGTGAAGCCGATCGCCCTCAACATGGTGCAAAGCTGCGCCGCCGACCCCGAAGTCGGACTTCCCATATCCGGCATCGGCGGCATCGGCAACTGGCGTGACGCCGCCGAGTTCATCGCCCTGGGATCACTGAGCCTGCAAGTCTGCACCGCCGTGATGCACTACGGCTTCCGCATCGTCGAGGACATGAACGAAGGCCTTTCCGACTACCTCGACTCCAAGGGCTACAAAAGCGTGGCCGAATTCTCCGGTGCCGCCGTGAAGAGCCTCTCCGATTGGAAGTATCTCGACCTTCACTACAAACGCGTTGCCCGCATCGACTATGACAAATGCATCGGGTGCAACCTCTGCTACATCGCCTGCGAGGATGGCGCGCACCAGTGCATCGACTTGGTCGACAGCGCGCCCTACGGACTGGGCCCCGGACGCGTCCCCGGTAAGCCTGTGCCGAAAGTCCGCGAGGAAGACTGCGTCGGCTGCAACCTCTGTTCCCTCGTCTGTCCGGTAGACGACTGCATAACCATGGTGGAAATTGACACCGGCCGCGACAAAATGAGCTGGAACGACTACCAGACCCGCCTGGCCAAAGGCGAAATGGAGCCCATCCCCGCCCACCACTGACCTTTATGAGCAAAATCCTGCCCGTTCCGCTGTTCATCGGCGGCCAGTGGACGAACGTCTCCGGCGTCGCCACCACCCCCGTCCACAATCCCTCCATCGGCGAGGTCATCGCCGAAACCCCGCTGTGCGGCGCCGATGTCGTCGACCAAGCTGTCCGCGCCGCCGCAGACGCCTTTCCACAATGGATGGAGACCCCGCCCGTCGAGCGCGCCCGCATTTTGATGAAACTCAAGGTTCTGCTCGAGGACCACTTCGAGGAGCTGGCCCAGAGCGTGACCCGCGAACACGGCAAGACGCTCGCCGAGGCCCGAGGCGATGTCCGCCGCGGACTGGAAAACATCGAGTTTGCCTGCGGCGCCCCCTCACTCCTCATGGGCGAGTCGCTTGAGAACGTGGCCCGCGGCATCGATTGCGACTCGATCCGCCAACCGCTCGGCGTGGCGGCCGGCATCACGCCGTTCAACTTCCCCGCCATGGTGCCGCTCTGGATGTGGCCCATGGCCATCGCTTGCGGAAACACCTTCGTCCTCAAACCGAGCGAAAAAGTCCCCCTCACCTCGATCCGCATCGCGCAGCTCGCGGAAAAAGCCGGACTCCCCCCCGGCGTGCTCAATCTCGTCCACGGCGGACGCGAAGCCGTCGACGCCATCCTCAAACACCCGCTGATCAAAGCCGTGTCCTTCGTCGGCTCCACCCCGATCGCCAAATATATCTACGAGACCGGCACGGCGCACGGCAAACGCGTCCAGGCCGCCGGCGGCGCAAAAAATTTCGTCCTCATCATGCCCGATGCAGACGTCACCAACTCCGCGACCGGCCTCGTCGAGTCCGCCTTCGGCTGCGCGGGCGAACGCTGTATGGCCAGCTCCACCGCCGTAGCCATCGGCGACGCCGCCCATACCGTTCTCCCCGCGCTGGTCGATGTCGTTTCCAAAATCCGCGTCGGTCCGACCGACCGCGACCCGCAGGCCCAGATGGGTGCGGTCATCACCCGCGAACACGCCGACCGCGTCTGCAACCTCATCACCCAAGCCGCCGACCAAGGGGCAAAACCGCTTACCGACGGACGCCACACCAAAGTCGAATCTGCCCCCAAAGGCTTTTATGTAGGACCCACCGTCCTCGATCATGTCCTCCCTGACATGGTCACAATGAAAGAAGAAGTCTTCGGCCCTGTGCTCAATGTCGTCCGCATGGAAGACCTCGACTCCGCCATCGATCTGGCCAACCGCTCGATCTACGGCAACGGCGCCGCCATTTTCACCCGCAGCGGCAAAGCGGCCCGAGAGTTCCGCCACCGCATCCAAGCCGGCATGGTCGGCGTCAACATCGGCGTCCCCGCCCCCATGGCCTTCTTTCCCTTCAGTGGATGGCACCAGTCGTTCTTCGGCGACCTCCACATCCAAGGCCGCGAAAGCGTCGCCTTCTACACCCAGCAAAAAGTGACCACCACCCGCTGGTTCAGCTACGGCGAGGGCTCGATCTGGAGCGACAAATAGAAGCTATGGCTCTGCTCATCAAGAACGCTGATATTGTCAACTCGGACACCCGCTACACCGCCGACATCCTCTGCGAAGGCGAGCGCATCACGCGCATCGACAAAGACATCACGCCGCCAAGCGGAGCGGAAGTCATCGACGCAACCGGGAAACACGTCTTCCCCGGATTCATCGATCCACACACTCACATCTACCTGCCTTTCATGGGCACGTATTCGAAGGACAACTACGAGACGGGTACCAAAGCGGCCTTGGTCGGCGGCACGACCACGATTTTCGAAATGGTCTGCCCCTCGCGCGACATGTCACCAGCCGACGGCTTCGCCACGTGGCAGGCGCAGGCCGAAGGCAAAGCATGCTGCGATTACACCTTCCACATGGGCGTCACGCGCTTCGACGCGGACTCGGCGAAACAATTGCGCGACATCGTCAAACAAGGCGTCGGCAGTTTCAAAATCTTCCTCGCCTACAAAGGCGCGTTCGGAGTCGACGACACCGAATTGTGGGAAACCCTCAAGTTGGCCAAGGAACTCGGCGTCATCGTCACCGCCCACTGCGAAAACGAAACGCTTGTCGCCCAACTGCAGAAGGAACTTCTCGCCAGCGGACACACCGGACCGGAGGCGCACCACGACAGCCGTCCGCCCCGCGTGGAGGCCGAGGGCGTGCATCACCTCATGTCCTTCGCTGCCATGACCGGCACGCACACTTACATCGTCCATCTGAGCTGCCTTGAAGCCTTGCGCGAAGCCATCGCCGCCCGCGAGCGCGGGGTGAACGTCTTCGTCGAAACACTCATTCAATATCTCGTCCTCGACAAAACCTACGCCGAGAAACCGGATTTCGAGGGCGCCAAGTTCGTCATGTCCCCCCCCCTGCGCGACGTTTCGAACCAAAACATCCTCTGGGATGCCTTGGCCAGCGGCTTGGTCAACACGGTGGGCACCGACCACGCACCCTTCGACTTCAAAGATCAGAAACCGATGGGTAAGGATGACTTCACCAAGATTCCCAACGGCATCCCGTCCATCGAGGACCGCATCAATCTTCTCTACACCCACGGTGTGAAAAAGGGACGCCTCACCCTCCAGCAACTCGTCGCCGTGGCCAGCACGAACGCCGCGAAAATCTTCGACCTCTACCCGCGCAAAGGCGTTATTCAGCCCGGCGCCGATGCCGATCTGGTTGTCTACGACCCGTCCTACCGGGGCAAACTCTCCGTCAAAAACCAGACGCAGAACGTCGACTACAACGCCTTCGAAGGCTGGGAGATCGAAGGCCGCCCATCCATCGTCACGGTCCGCGGCGCGGTTGCGGTTCGCGACGGCAAGTTTGTCGGCAAGGTCGGACGGGGACGCTTCCTCAAGCGTCAGCCCTCGCATTTCTAGTTGCCGGATCAGGCTCCGATTGACCTTGAGAAGGAAGGCCGTTCTCCGGATGCTGCCCCGCAGGTATGCCACGATGCAAACAGTGCCATTCGCAATGGGCCACGCTCTTCCGCTGCCCGCACTGCGAGAAAAGGTTTCCCTGTCCGCTGCAGCTTTTCCTGGCCATCTTGGCCTTGCCGGTCGTCGTCGCTGGCGGCATCTACCTGGTCTCCGCCTTCAGCGACAAATTCAAGGATTGGCGCGCCTCGCTCCAAGAGGAGCCCGTTGCAAAACCGGGATTGACCGTGGAAATCGACAGATCATCCGTTGAATAGAATACCCTTCCCCCGCATGAAGGAACATCCGCAGTCGCACGATCCGCGCCTTTGGAACGAGGATCTAGCACCCGTTCCCCAAGAGCGCCGCACTTGGACAACATGGAACGTTGCCGCGCTTTGGGTCGGCATGGCGGTGTGTATCACGACCTACACCCTGGCCAGCAGCCTGATCGAGCAAGGCATGAACTGGTGGCAGGCCACGCTTACCGTTTTTCTCGGCAACGTCATCGTGCTCATTCCCATGACGCTCAACGCGCACCCGGGCACGGCTTACGGCATTCCTTTCCCCGTGCTGCTGCGCGCGTCGTTCGGCACGTTCGGCTCGAACATCCCGGCGCTGATGCGCGGACTGGTGGCCTGCGGGTGGTTCGGTATCCAGACGTGGGTCGGCGGAGCCGCGATATACGCCACGGCCGCCGTTGTTTTCGGCTTCGACCCCGCAGCCCGGCAACCCCTGCCCATCCTCGGCATTTCGTCCGGCGAGTTTTTGTGCTTCATGATTTTCTGGGCAATCAACGTCTACTTCATCGTCCGCGGCATGGAGTCGATCAAATGGATGGAAACCCTCAGCGCACCGTTCCTGCTCCTCGTCGGTGTGGCCCTCGTGTGGTGGGCGTGGCAGGCGGCGGACGGCTTTGGTCCCATTTTCACCCAACCCGCCAAGCTCGACACGGCGGAGAAGTTCTGGCCCGTCTTCGGCGTCGGACTCACCGCCATGGTCGGCTACTGGGCCACGCTTTCGCTGAACATTCCCGACTTCTCCCGATACGCCCGCTCGCAGCGCGATCAAGTCGTGGGACAAGCCCTCGGCCTGCCGGCGACTATGACATTTTACGCTTTCATCGGGATCCTTGTGACCAGCGCAACCATCGTCATTTTCGGATCCGCCATCTGGGATCCGGTGCAGGTCATCGCCAGATTCGGCAACCCGTGGGTATCCGCCCTAGCCCTGCTCACTCTGGCCATCGCCACGCTCTCGACCAACATCGCGGCCAACGTTGTCTCGCCGGCCAATGACTTTTCCAACCTCGCCCCGCAACGCATCAGCTTCCGCACCGGCGGACTGATCACCGCCTTCCTCGGTATCCTCATGATGCCGTGGAAGCTTTACCAGGATCCGAGCGGTTACATCTTCACTTGGCTCATCGGCTACAGCGCGCTGCTCGGCCCCATCGCTGGCATCATGATCGCCGATTACTTCGTCTGGCGCCGGAAGAAACTCGATGCGGCGCAACTCTATCAGCGGAACGGAGCCTATCGTTACACGGGCGGATTCAGCCTTGTCGGATTCGGCGTCCTGCTTGCTTCGGCGCTCCCCAACCTTCCGGGCTTCCTCGTGACAGTCAAAGCTCTGCCGGCCGAGACGTTCCCCGCATGGCTGGTAGCCGGTTACCATTATGCTTGGTTTGTCGGGTTTGCTTTGGCTTTCGTCCTCTATAGTTTGATTCGTCCCCTCTTTCCGAACCGATGAAGGAACCCGCACTCCCCCCTTGCGATCACCAGCCGCGACCGTATATCGGACCATCGGCCGACGAAGTGCTTGCCTTGCGCAAACAGTTCATGAACCCCGGCATTTTCCTCTACTACAAAAAGCCGCTCATGGTCGTGGAGGGCAGGATGCAATACGTGTGGGACGAGAAAGGGAAACGCTACCTCGACGGACTCGGCGGCATCGTCACAGTCAGCGTCGGACATTGCCACCCGCACGTCGTCTCGGCCGGCAACAGGCAGAGCGAACAGTATCAGCATTCCACCACGATCTATCTTCACCCGAATGTGGCCGAATACGCCGCGAAGCTGGCCTCGAAAATGCCGGGCAACCTCAAAGCCTGCTACTTCGTAAATTCCGGCTCCGAAGCCAACGATCTGGCCCTGATGATGGCGCGCGCCTACACCGGCAACTACGACATCATCGCCCTGCGCAACGCCTACCACGGCGGCAACCAATCGACCATGGGCGTCACCGCGCACAGCACGTGGAAATACAACGTGCCGCACGGCTTCGGCTTCCACCATGCGCTCGCGCCCTATCCCTACCGCGGAACCTTCGGATACGACGATCCCGACGCGGGCGCGAAATACGCCAATGACGTCAAAGAACTCATCGAATACGCCACGCCGGGCAAGATTGCCGGATTCATCGCGGAGTCCATCCAAGGCGTCGGCGGATTCGTTGAATTCCCGCCGGGATACCTCGAGCACGTTTACGGATACGTCCGCGCCGCCGGCGGGGTGTGCATCGCGGACGAAGTTCAGACCGGCTTCGGACGAACCGGCACGCATTTCTGGGGCTTCGAAACGCAGGGTGTCATCCCCGACATCGTCACAATGGCCAAAGGCATCGGCAACGGTTGCCCCCTGGCCGCCGTCGTCACCACCCACGAAATCGCGCAATCCCTCCTCGGCAAAGTCCACTTCAACACCTTCGGCGGCAACCCCGTGGTCAGTGCCATGGGCAAAGCCGTGCTCGAGGTTATCGAGCGGGAAAACCTGCAGGAAAATTCCCGCAAGATGGGCAAATACATTCTCGCCGGACTGAACAAGCTGAAGGAAAAGCACAAAGTGATCGGTGATGTCCGCGGCAAAGGCCTCATGCTCGGCATCGAAATGGTCAAGGACCGCAAAACCAAAGAGCCCGCCACTGCGGAATGCGCTCAGGTGCTCGAGACGGCGCGCGACCTCGGACTCCTCCTCGGCAAAGGCGGGTTGCGCGGACAAGTCATCCGCTTCGCCCCGCCCATGTGCATCACCCAACCCGACGCAGATTTCCTGCTCGAGGTCCTCGACGAATCCTTCAGCCGGTTGTGAATCCGAGTCGGGCACGCGAGCCGCGTGTCTCTCCCCCCGCTAGGGACGGACTATGATATCGGCCGCGAAGACCTCGCCGACGCGCGGGGCCCGCTGCGGCGGGGCCCGCGGACCCGCCCCACCTCCCCACGTTTGCCATCATCGAGACATCGCGGTAGCATGACGTGTTATGAAAATGTTCAACATCCTCCTCGGCTTGCTGATCCTTGCCATCACGCCGGCCCAAGCCCAGTGCAAAGACTGCGGTTGCAAGGACAAGTGCACGCCGTCCTGCAAGTGCACGCACGGCGAGAAACCGAAAGCCCGGTGAACTCCCTCGACCCGCGGGCCAAGCGCTTCCGGGCAGCCGACAAATCCCTCCAGCAGGCCCGGCTGGCCCTCCAAGGCGCGCAAATCGCTTTGGCCGATCTGCCACGATCCAACCACTCGCCGGTCACCGCCGCCCTCGACTCCATCGACCACGCCGTCTCCAATATCGCGGCAGCGGCAGCCCGGATTGACGAAGCACGGCTGGATGACAGCGAGGAACTGGGCTGACCAGCGCTGCATTGCCTTTTCTCCGTAAGCGGCGACACTTTCCCGCGTTTCCATGCTTTTCCTCACCCCGCGATACCGTAAGGAGGCCAAACTCGTTCTCCGGGCTGCGCGCAAGCTCCTGCGTTACCGCCGCGACATCCTTCCCGACAAGCAACTCATCGGTCTGCGCGAAGCCATCACGCGGCTCGAGGTGGCAATGCGCAAAAATTCGCGCGAAGACATCACGGCTTCGACCGAGAAGCTGCACGGACTTTTCGACCAGGCTGCCCCCCGCCCACCCCTCGCCGGATTGCGGGAAAACACCGAGGTCATCCTCGTTGCCTTGGTTATCGCACTGGGCGTGCGCGCTTATTTTTTGCAACCGTTCAAAATTCCCACCGGATCCATGCAACCCACGCTCTACGGCGTCACGGGAACACCGACTGTCGATCCCCTTCCCTCCTGGCCGGTGCGCGTCGCGGACTTTGTTCTGCGCGGACGCACTTGGATCGACGTTACCGCCGATGCGGACGACTCGGTCATCGGATTGCGCGAGGTCACCCGGTTCCACTTTTTCACTTCGACCGAAATCATCACGCGCACCCGGACCTACCGCGTGCCCGCGCCGCTCAACGTGGTGCGGACTGACTTCAAGATTTACCCCGGCCGCCCCCTGACGGCCGGGCAACCCATCGTCCGGGGCCACGCCGACAGCGGCGACCAGCTTTTCGTCGATAAGATCTCCTACAATTTTGTCCGGCCGGCACCCGGCGATGTCTTCGTCTTCCGCACGACCGGCATCCGCCGCATCGAGGCCGGCATCGCGCCCGGCATGGGATCGCAATACTACATCAAGCGCCTCGCCGCCACCGGAGGCCAGACCCTTCGCATCGATCCGCCGAAGCTTTACGTCGACGGACAGGTCCCCGAACTGCCGTCGCTCCTGCGCGTCATGTCCTGCCAAGACGGCTACGCGGGATATTCCAACAGCAGCGCAGGCGGAGGTTCGTTTCCCATCCTCGGATCGCCGGAGACCGAATACACTGTGCCCCGGGCCTCCTACTTCGCGCTCGGCGACAACAGCTACCACAGCAGCGACAGCCGCTACTTCGGGCCCGTGCCCGAGCAAAATGTGGTCGGACGGGGCCTGGTCGTCTATTGGCCGTTTGTCGGACGCTGGGGCCTGATCAACTGACCCGGGAAAAATGGCGGATCGCATCCGCCACGCCCTCACCCCACGGATGGGGCGACACGTAGCCTTGGTTGCGCCGGACGATTTCCTGAACCTCGCGCACCGCATTCGAAGGGCAGGCCACCATGCCGGCAGCGGAACCATCCAGCATGGGAATGTCATTGTGGTGGTCGCCGATGGCCAGCACCTCTTCCCGCGGAATACCCAGCAACCTTCCCAACTCCGTGAGCGAGGAACCCTTGTGAATCTCGCGGTGAGTGAAACGCATCCAGACATCGTTGCGGTTGAACGAGAACTCCGGAAGATCTACCGACACCTCGCGAACCAACTCCGCCGTGCGGTCCATCATGGCACTGTCCGCCGTCATCAATCCGGCCAGGCGACCGTTCTCGTAGAGAACCTCGATACCGTCTTCCGAGTCGGTCAGACGCTCGATCGCGCTGAAAACGTGTTCCGCACGACCGAACAGCTCCAAAGTCTGCTTCTCCGTCTTCGCATTCCAGTCGCCGAAAGCCTCCCAACTGCCTTCTTCCACACGGCGGTAGATGTCTTTCTCGCTGCTCAGAACATATTCCGGATCATGCGGCAGGTGCGCTTGCTCGAGGCCCTCGAGGGCGAACCAAAGCTGACGCCCGGTATTGATCGCCCAGACCGCGCCACTCCGCCGCAGCGAGGTGAGAGCACCGAACAAGGACTTCGCCGTGCGCGCGTCGGGCTGGTGTCCGATCAGGGTGCCGTCGAAATCGGTGCTCAACAAACGGATGGGCATCCGTTATGCATAAACGAATCTTCTCTCCTCATCCAGCCGACTCATGAAATCCGCTTACGAACTCGCCATGGAACGTCTCGAGTCCAAGGACCCCGGCGTGCTCCTGACCGACGAGCAAAAGGCGCGCATCGCGGACATCGAGGCCAAATGCAAAGCCGATATCGCAGCCAAAGAGCTTCTTTTGCAGGGTGAAATTGCCACTGCCACCGCCGCCGGATCGCAGGAGGAACTTGCACAAATCCGACGGCAACTGGCCGACGACATCCGTCGTTTCGAGGAGAAGCGCGAGCGGGAAAAGGAAGCGGTCCGGCGTGGCGCTTGATCCCGTGAACGCCCGCGCCCCCAGCGCCGAAGACGAGAAGTTCATGCGGCACGCCATCGCTCTGGGCGAAAAGGCAGCCCTCGTGGATTGCACCGCGGACCCTTCGGCTGCGTCATAGTCAAAGACGGCCGGATCATCGCCGGGGGTTCCAACCGTGTGGTCAGCGAAAATGATCCGACGTGGCACGGCGAGATGGAAGCCATCCGCACGGCGGCGAAGAATCTCGGCACTTTCGATCTCTCCGGATGCACGATTTACACCACGGGCGAACCCTGCCCCATGTGCGCAGGCGCGATTTTCTGGGCGCGCATCGACCGCGTGGTCTATGCCTCGACCATCGCCGATGCGCTGCGCTACGGACAATTCGACGACCAACCCATCTACAAGGACCTGGCCAAGCCGGTCGACAAACGGCTCACTCCGGCTGTGCAGTGCTTGCGGGACGAAATGCTCGGTCTCTGGCAACGCTACGAAGCGAAGCCGGACCGAGTCCGTTACTGAGAGGTGGCCAAGCCGGCTTGCAGTTCGTCGAACTCGCGCGCCAGAATACTGCCCGACTCGAATCTCATAACCCGCCCGGCAAGGTCCAAAGCACGCCGCGCATCCTTGGCGCGCCCGCCCGACTGCAACTGGAGAACAAACGGCCGGACCACGCCGTAAAAGAAGTTGCCGCCGCCGGTCGCGCCGATCTTGCCGGCGAGCGACCGGTATTCGCGCATGGCAGCCTCGTAGTCACCCTCCTGCATGAGCCGCGAGAGCATCTCCCCGCCGGTGGCCGCACTAAGGTCGGTCCGCTGACGGCGGTTTTCGCGGATCATGCGCGCTTCGATCTCGCGGGCGGTTTGTCCATCACCGCCGTCGCGCTCCAAATCGGCCAATCGCGCCTGGTAGCGAACGCGCAGATCTTCCTCGCGGCGGAAGCGGTCCAGCGCCTCGGTGTAGTGGACCCGCAAAGCGGACGTGTCCGCCGCTGCGACCAAAACATTCTCCTTCGCTTCCCACGCCGCGAAATTGTCCGGCGCATGAAAGCGCGCACTGTCCGCGGCCGCCGCAGCCGACGGCAAATCCCCGCGCTGCCGATGGATTGCCACCATGGCCAGATCGCCCAAGGCCGCATCGTGTCCGGGTGAGCGGACCGCACGGCCCGACAAGTAGAGCAGCTCATGGTCCGTGACAGGCAACCAGGTTTGCGGATCAAGCGCCTGCCCGACTGTGTAACGCTGGTTGAAGAACCGCCCCGCATCCAACTCCCACTTCCCGTTCCCGCGCAGGTAGCCGAACCACGCATGACCGCCGTCCTGCCCCTGACCGGCAAAATAAAGCGTCGGGATTCCTTTGGCCTTGCCGGCGATGCAGGCAAAGTAGGACTGATCGGTGCAGATTCCGCCCGCCACTTCAATGTTGGCCAGCCGGTAAGTGCCTTGGGTCCACATGAAATCTCCGCGCTCGGCCCGCCGGCGGTCGTAGCGGACCATGTCCAGCACGCGGTCGAATTGATCGCGTCGGGCGCGCACATTTTTGGCCGCCCATTCGAATTCGGACAAGGGCACCGGGGCGTCGACGAGGAACTTCAATTCCGCGGCGGAAAGCCGGCGCAAATCATGCTCCAACTTCCGCGCTTCGTTCGCCCGCAGGAAGTAGGCAAATTGATCCGCAACATCGTCACCGGTGCGCGGAACTGCCGCGGCGGCAACTTGGTGATGCGGCCAGAAAGCCGGCTCCCGCTGGTCGTAGACCACAGCGTAGGCCAGCATGAGCGAGCGGTAAGCCGGCCACGCGCCGGGATGCGCACGGCGCAGTTGCTGCAGACGGGTGATAACCACCGGGGCGAAATCATCCGGTTTCAATTCGCGGAAAAATTCTTTCAGAAATTCATCGTCCAAGGCCAGCGCGGCCAGAAATTCCTCGGTGGCCCGCCCTGCCACGGGGCCTGCTTGCGGCGTGTAATCGTCCGGTAGCAAAGTCTGGAGGATGTCCGCGGGAACGGAGGCGACATCGATCTTATCCGCCGCCGTGGGCAGCGGACGCCCGCTGCGGTCGGTGGGCAGGGCCATACCCGGTGGGATGATCAACAAGGCGTTCTCCTTCTCCGGATTCTGCAGGACGCGCCGGCCCAACCATGCGCGCAGAACCTCCGGCTCCGGTGTTCCGAGCAGGCGGCACCAATGGTAGAGACGTTGCCATTGGCGGAAGAGCGCGTTGCCGGAACTGCCGGCTTGCGCGGCATGGGTCGGCTTCCACACCGAGGCAAGTTTGGCCTCAAGGTCGTCCGCGGCGACCGACCAACCCATCTGGCGTATCGCCTGCACATCCTGCGCAGTCGGCATCCGACGGAGGTCGAATTCCGCCCGAGCCGTCGCCGCTACAGAGACGAAACCGAGAAGAACAGCCACCACCACCCGTTTCATCCCCCCACCATAACCACCCCCGCCCCCTTGCCAAGGGCCACAATCCGCTTTTGCGCTGCCCGGCCGCCGCTCTATCCTTCCCGGTTACGCATGATGCCTTCTTCCGAGCCAGCCAGCATACGCGTCAAAGGTGCACGTCAGCACAATTTGAAAAACGTCGACGTTGTCATCCCGCGGAACCGTTTTGTCGTGCTCACCGGACCGAGCGGATCCGGCAAATCATCCCTCGCTTTCGATACGCTCTATGCCGAAGGCCAGCGCAAATATGTCGAAAGCCTTTCGGCTTACGCGCGTCAATTCCTCGATCGCCTCGAGCGCCCCGATGTGGACTTTGTCGAAGGCCTCTCGCCTTCCATCGCCATCGAGCAACGCACCGCGGCCGCCGGACCGCGTTCCACCATCGCCACGACGACTGAGATCTACGACTACCTGCGCATTCTCTACTCGGCGCTCGGCATTCCGCACGATCCGGAGACCGGAGAAGTCGTGCGCCGGCAGACGCCGCAGGAAATAACCGATGCCATCCTTGCCTTGCCGCCGGACAGCAAATTGGTCCTGCTGGCCCCTGTCGTGCGCGGACAGACCGGCGAGTTCCGCGACATCATCGAAAAACTCCGCCGTGAGGGCTTCGTTCGCGCGCGCATTGACGGCGAAATCACGGACCTCGGGACGGAGAGCAAGATCCGCTTGGATAAAAAGCGCCGCCACGTCATCGAGGCGGTAGTCGATCGCTTGGTGCTCAAACCGGGTGCCCGCCAGCGTCTGGCCGACTCGGTGGAAACCGCCCTGCGCTGGGGCGAAGGTAACCTCATCGCCTCGGTCCAACCGCATGGTGAAACCAAATTTTCCGATCACCCTTTTTCCACCGCATTTTCCAATCCGCGCACCGGCTTCAGCCTGCCGCGGCTCACCCCCCAGCATTTTTCGTTCAACAGCCATCTTGGAGCCTGCCCGGCGTGCCAAGGACTAGGCACCGAGCCTTATTTCGATCCGGACCTGATCCTCGACGCGGACAAATCCCTCGATGACGGTGCCATTGTCGCTTGGCGCAAGGGCACGCCGAAAATGCTGGGCTATTACGCGGCACTGACCGCCGCGCTGGCCGCGGACGCCGGAGTGCGCACCGATGTTCCGCTGGGAAAACTCCCTCCGTCTTTCCGCGAACTCCTTCTTCATGGCTCCGGTGACCGCGCTGTAGAGGTGCAGTTCGGGTCGGGAGCCTCACGGCAGAAAATAAGCAAACCATTCGACGGTCTGCTAGTGCAGTTGGATCACCTCCTCGCCCGGGCCAAAGGCGAATCACTCCGTCAACGGCTCAAAGCCCTGCAAAACCGACGTCCATGCGCCCGTTGCCACGGGGCCAGGCTGCGGCCAGAGATTCTCGCGGTCACCCTCGTCACCTCGGACGGAGCGGAATTCGGCATCGATGCGCTATGTGACCTCACCATCTCGCGCGCGGCACAAGTCGTGGGGAACTTGCAGCTAAGCGAAAAAGACGAAGCCATTGCCTCGGAGGTGGTGTCGGAAATCTCCCGCCGCCTCGCTTTCCTCGAGGAGGTCGGCTTGGGATACCTTACCCTGAAACGCGAGAGCGGAACCCTCTCCGGAGGCGAAGCGCAGCGCATCCGGCTCGCCACGCAGATCGGCAGCGGATTGGCCGGTGTGCTCTATGTTTTGGACGAGCCGAGTATCGGGCTGCACCAACGCGACAACGAACGCCTCATCGCCACGCTCAAACGTCTGCGCGACCTCGGCAACTCGGTGCTCGTTGTCGAGCACGATCACGACACCATTGCGGCAGCCGACCACATCATCGACATCGGCCCCGGTGCCGGCCCGCTCGGCGGGCAAATCGTCGCCCAAGGCACACTCGACGAGGTCGCTGCCGCACCGCAATCGCTGACCGGTCGTTACCTCAGCGGACAACTGCGCATCCGTGTTCCGGCCAAACGAAACCAACCACTGACACCGCGTACATTGGTCGCAGGGATGACAGACGGATGGCTGAGCGTGACCGGCGCCCGCGAGAACAACCTCCGTAATATCGACGCGCACTTTCCCCTCGGCACTTTCGTCTGTGTGACCGGCGTCTCCGGCAGCGGGAAATCGACTTTGGTCAATGACATCCTGCGGGCCGCGCTGGCTCGTGATCTTTATCGCGCCAAGGAAACACCGGGGGCCCACGACGCCATCATCGGCGCCGGACAGGTCCATCGTCTCGTTGTCGTGGATCAATCACCCATCGGCCGCACCCCCCGCTCGAACCCCGCCACCTATACCGGCGCATTCGGTCCGATCCGCGAACTTTTCTCGCAGGTCCCCGCCGCACGGGTGCGCGGATACAACTCCGGGCGCTTCAGCTTCAATGTCAAAGGCGGACGCTGCGAGCACTGCCAGGGCGACGGCTCGCTCAAAGTCGAAATGCATTTTCTCGCCGATGTCTTCGTCACCTGCGACATCTGCCACGGACGCCGCTACAACCGCGAAACGCTGGAGATCACCTACAAAGGAAAAAATATCGCCGACGTTCTCGACATGACCGTCGACGAAGCGCTCTCCTTTTTCCGCGCCGTCCCCACGGTGGCCGACAAGCTGGCCACCATGCAGGAAGTCGGCCTTGGTTATCTCACCCTCGGGCAATCGGCCAGCACGCTGTCTGGCGGCGAAGCGCAACGGATCAAGCTCTCGACCGAACTCTCCAAACGCGGCGGATCGAAGACCCTCTACATCCTCGATGAACCGACCACCGGACTGCACGTCTCCGACGTCGACACATTGCTGCAGGTGCTCGTGAAACTGCGCAATGCCGGCAACACCCTGATCGTCATCGAGCACAACATGGACGTGATCAAATGCGCAGACTGGATTCTCGACCTCGGCCCCGATGGCGGCGAAAATGGAGGGCGAATCATCGCGGAGGGACCGCCCGAGGCCGTGGCCAAAGTGGCCGACAGCGAGACCGGGCAATACCTCCGCAAAATCCTCGAAAAATGAGACCGATCTTCGCGCTCTGGCTGGTGCTGGCCTCCACCGCGGTGGCTGATCCCACTTCCGTGGTGGAAAGGGCTCAGGCGGCGCTCCGTGAAGGCATGCCGCAAACCGCCATCACCCCGCTGCAAGAGGCGCTGCGCAAGTCGCCCGCCTCCGGAAGGAACGAACTCGGACTGATGCTCGCACGTGTCCAACTGGCCGCCGGGCGCCCCGAGGATGCCCTGAAAACCCTCGACGGTCCGTGTGACCGGGGATCCTCGGAAGCCGTGCTCCTGCGCGCCGCGGCGCTCGCCAGCCAAGGCAAACTCGAGCAAGCGGCAAAGCTTGCCAGCCAACAGGCGCCGGATAACCCCGCGGCCTCGCTCCTTCTTGCCCGCATCCGCGCCGAGCAAGGCGACCTGGAAGCAGCCCGAACCCTCCTGCCCGCTCCCGGCAGCCCGTTGCCCCCGGATCCCAACGCCCTGCGTCTGCTCTTGGATTTGCAATTGTCCGGCGACGATCCTTCCGCGGCGGAATCGACCATCAACGCCGCGCGGGAACAAAATCTGCTCCCGGGTCACGAATTGGACGTGGCCCTTGGCCGCGTCCGTCTCGCGCAGAACCGTCCGTCCGACGCCTCGGAAGTTTTCCGCAATGTTCTCGGCTCCGGCGAATTACCGTCTCCGGTGCGGGACAATGCGCGCCTCGGCTTGGCGCGATCGCTCGTCGTCCTCGGAGTAGATGCGCGCGCCCGCGATGTGCTGCGCGAAGGACTGGGCGAAGCGCCCGATGCGCGGACCACGCGCGAGAGCATGCAGCAATGGATCGACCTCGAGCGCAAACTCGGCGCGGATCCGTCGGCCGATCTCCGCACGTGGGCGGAAGAAAAAGGAACCCGCCGCGCCTTGGAAGCCCGCCTGCAACTGGCACAATTCGACCTCGGACAAAAGCGCCCGGACGCAGCGATCGGCGCCCTCTACGAATTGGCGGGCGATCCGGCCCTCCCCGCGGATGAAGCCCTGCGCGCCCGTCTCCTCTTGGCCGAAGCACGGATCGTCGCCGGACAAACCAAAGAAGCCCTTGAATCACTCGACGCCATACCCGCCGGAAAAACGGGACCGGCTTCTGCTTACCGTCTTGCCGATCTGCGCGGCCGCGCGCTCGCGGCCAATGGTGCGCATCGGCGCGCTTATGATTCATTCGCCACCGCATCCGACGAAGCGGGCACCCAGGAGGAGAAAACCGTAGCCGCCACCAACCGCCTGCTCACCGCACTCGCGGCCGAAGATCTCGACTTGGCCCGCAAATCTTTCGAACTCCTGCGGGAGACCGATCCCGCGAACCCCGACCTCGTACGATGGTCCTTCCTCCTCGCCACGGCCGAGGCGCGCCAAGGCAAGATCGACGGGCTCAACGCCCTCGCCCGCCGTGCGCCCGCGGCCGACTACGCCTTCCAAGCCAAACTTGCCTTGGCCGAATGGCGACTGGCCCGTGGCGAGGCCGAGGCCGCCGAACGGATCCTGCGCACGGCGGAGACCGAAGCCGATGCCGAGCCGCGTGCCGCCGCGCTGGCCGCCGCCGCCATTTTTGCCGCGGACAATGCCGGCTCCCGGCCGCGCGAGGAGCTGGTCCAAGCTTCCACGGAATTCCTCGCCGCCCATGCCGACGCGCCCGAGGCGCCCGACATCGCTTTCAAACTTGGCGAGTTGCATTCCCGCGCCGGTGATCACACCGCGGCGGAATCGGTCCTCGCCGGTCTCGCGCAAAATGCGACCGATCCGGAGCAGGCCGCGCTGGCCAAATTTTTTGCCGCCCAATCCGCCGCACGAAGCATGAGCGCCGAAGGCGCCGGACGCGCCCTCGCTTGGTTCGACGAGATCGCGCAAAGCCAGTCGCCTCTGCGGCACCGCGCGCGTTTCGAGCAGGCATCACTCCTCTTACGCGACCGCAAGTTCACCGATGCGATCACGCTCTATGACCGCATTCTGGCCGGCAACCCGCCGCCCGAGGTCAAGAACGCCGCACTCATGGAGAAAGCCGACACGCTTTTCGCCCTTGGCACCGACGATCCTTCCAAATTCTCCGAAGCCGCTGCGGTCTATGCCGGTCTGGCCAACGAAGCCTCCGCCCCCGCTGACTGGCGCGACCAAGCCGCCTGCAAGCGCGCCGCCGCTCTGGCCAAGGCCGGCCAGTCGGAAGCCGCCCTGGCCGCCTACCGCGAAGTTCTGGCCCGCCCCCCCGGCACGGCTGCCGACCATTTTTGGTTCTACAAAGCCGGACTCGAGGCCGGACGCCTCCTCGAGGAACAAAAGGATTGGTCGGCCGCCATAGCCGTCTACGATAAATTGGCATCCGCGGAAGGACCGCAGCGCGAAGACCTCAAGCAGCGCGCGCGTCGCCTGCGCCTCGAACATTTCATCTGGGAAAACTGACCATGCTCCATACCACCAACGCCACCTCCGACGGACACATCAAACTCTTCATCCCCGGCCCCGTCGAAGTCTCCGACAAAACATTCCGTGCTTTCTGCCACCCGCAGATCGGCCACCGCGGCAGCGAGTTTTCCTCGCTGTATGAATCGATGCATCCGCGCCTGCAGACCCTCTTCGGCACTACGGGTCCGGTTTACCTTTCCACCTCCTCGGCTTGGGGTGTGATGGAAGGCGCCATCCGCAATCTGGTGCACAAAAAGGTGCTCAACTGCATGTGCGGCGCATTTTCCGACAAGTGGCTCGATGTGAGCAAACGTTGCGGCAAGCAAGCCGAAGGCCTGCAGGTCGAGTGGGGAGATCCCATCCTCCCCGAAATGGTGGACGAGAAACTTTCGCAAGGCGGTTTCGACGCCATCACCCTCATCCACAACGAAACATCCGCCGGAGTGCTCAACCCGCTGGCCGACATCGCCGCTGTGGTCAGAAAATACCCCGAAGTCATGTTCATCGTGGACAGCGTGTCGTCGTTCTCCACCGTTCCCATCCCGATGGACGAACTCGGCATAGACGTCCTCCTCACCGGCAGCCAGAAAGCTCTGGCCCTTCCGCCGGGATTGGCGCTTTTCAGTGCGAGCGAACGCGCCCGCGCCCGCGCCGCCACCATGCCCGATCGCGGATACTACTTCGACTTCATCGAATTCCATAAAAACTGGGAGAAGTTCATGACCCCGAGCACGCCGACCACGGGTCACATCTACGCCCTGCATTCCAAGCTCGAAGACATTTTCGAGGAAGGCGTGGAAAACCGCCACGCGCGTCACGCCAAGCTGAACAAAATGATCTCCGACTGGGTCGAGGCCAACGGCTTCGAACATTTCGCCCGCGAAGGCTACCGCTCGAAGTCGCTGGTCTGCGTGAAAAACAACAAGAACATCGACGTGGCCGCCTATTGCTCAGCGCTGAAGAAAAAACACAAAGTGGCGATCAACGGCGGCTACGGCAAAATCAAAGGCACCACCTTCCGCGTCTCCAATATGGGCGACGAAAGCGAAGCGACCATCGGCGAATTGCTTGGCTGGATGACGGAATGTCTGCCGGCGTGAACAAAGCAAAGGCTGAGGTCTGAATTAGATACCTTCTTTGGTGGATCGCGCCGTCCCCGGCGCGATAAGCCTCCTCATCAATCGCGGTGGGACGTTGCGATCCACCTCATCACTCGGGTTTCAAGTTTCCCGCCCTCGGCCCTCTCCCCTCACTCTCCCGCTGCCGCCGCTTTCGTCGGATCGACAAAGAAGTCGCTCGAGCCGTCTGTCATAGTAAAGGCATAAACCAACCGGTATTCCGGATCGGTCAAGTGGTCCGGCCGCATGGTGCGGGCCAGCCCTACGGCCTCGTTTTTCGAACCTGTGGCCGCAAGCACCGCAACGGCGATGGCTTTCTGTCCCGGCTGCAACTGGTGCTGCACGAGACGGTGCGGTTCGAGCACCGTGCGCGCCTCGGCCGGACGCCCGTCCGCGAAGAGGGCAAGCGCGTGAGTCAGGCGAAAGTCGATATTGTCGGGCTCACTGGCCAGAGCGGCCGCCGTTTCCTCCGTGTCCACACCCTCGCGATTGAGCAAGCGCTCCAGCCGGGCCAGATCGGCCACGGTGGACGCGTTTGGCGCCGCCTCGATGGCTCGGCGGTAGGCCTCCTGACGCAACCGAGGCTCGCCGCGAGAAGAGAACCGCCAACGCGCCACGCGCAGAGCATATTCGGCCGTGGCATAGTCGCGGCAAAGATCGAGCAAGACCTCGTCGGCCACACTTTCTTTGCCCATGCGGTCCACCTCCGCCATTGTTTCGGACAAGGCCCCCCGGCCTACCGAAGCACGGACGGCCTTGCGCAGGCAGGCATCGGCCGCCGAGGGGCGCCCCAACCCCTCCTCGGCCCGTGCTCGCAGGAGATTGGTTACCGACTCGCTGAGCGGCGAACCGCTGTTGACCATGGTCAGCAATGTCTTCCAGTCCTGCGTCGCACTGAGCGCCTCGGCACGCACCAAGTAACCGCCCCGCGATCCGCGCACTTCGCTCGGACGGACAAAATCCAACGCGTCCTTCGGGCGGTTGCGATCGAGAAGCCATTTGGCATAGCGCCCGCGATCTTCCAGCCGTGCGCCGGTAAAAACCATCTGCAGCGCCGCGACCATCTGGTCGACCGTCATCAACCGGTCGTTGACCAGCACATCCGCGGCCATGAGGACCGCCGGATCATCGGGCTTGGGATCGGCCATGATTCGTTCGGCCCAGCCGCGACGCGTGGCCGGCCCGACCGGAACCGAGGACAACCCGAAGGCCAGAGCCTTCGAAGCATCAGGCCCCGCGGCCATGGACTCGACGATCTGCGCCGCTTCGGCCCGGGAATCGGCCGTGGCGATCGTGACGAGAATCTGCGCCAACTCGATCCGCCGGTCGGCCGTGGGATCAGACTCCGCCGCTTGGCGCAAATACCGCTCGGCCGAGGTGAAATCTTTTTGCTGAAGGGCACGCCGGCCGCGCCACGTGTCGGCATCGGCCTGCCGCCCGGTCGCTTCGAACTCCGAGATGGCCATGTCAAAAGATTCCTCGCCGCCGAAGCGCACAGCAGCCTCGGCCTGCGCCTGCCTGTCTTCGAGACGCAGCGGCCCCTGCTCCGCGAGTTGCTGCCAGATTTCCAAACAGACCGGATCATTGGCCGCAAACCGCACCTTGGCGTAGGCGCGCAAGACATCCGGATGGTTCTTGCGCAGGCTGCGGGCCGAAGCGGATTGGATCAGCGCCAAACGCGTGTCTCCGCGCTCCAGACTCGCGAGCGCCTTGGCCGCCAAGTCCTGCGCACGCCAGCCGGTGAAAAGGACCGTGCCGATTCCGCCGCCGACCAGGACAACGACAACCACAGCGGGCGACCAGAGCATGATCTTGCGCAGGATCGCGCGTCCGGGGCTGAGATCGTGGTGCCACTCCGAGGTCTGCCCCGTGGCCTCGCGCCACCAGTCGCCGATGACGTTATAAAACCGGGGCGTCTCGTCGAAGCGATCCGGCGTCTGCGGTTTGTCGATGATCTCCGGTTTGTGCTCTGGCTCGGGCATGGGAATCTCGAAGCAAGAAGCTAGCGTGAGGGGCGAGTTTACGCCAGTGATGCTGCAACATTTGTCAGACCTACGGCTCCGGCAAGCCCATCCTGACAACCCCACACCTCATGAACAACCTTCGCAAATCTCACACCTAGCCGATGGCCCTCGCTACGCCTGGGTTACCGGCATCAAAACAACTCGCCCTGCAAGCCACCGGACTTGGCCAGCTTTTCGTATTCGCCCAGCAAGCTGCGGAACTCGCATTTCTTGGCCAGAGCAACCACCGCAGCGGGATCGGGATTCACCTTCAACTCCCGCAGCGCAAGCGGCAAAGGCAGATCGGTTTCCAACCGAACCAACTCGAGATTGTCGCGCAGACGTGCGGCCGCCCCAGCGACCTTCTCCCGAAGTTTTTCATTTTTTATTGCGTCCGGGTGTTCCGCGAGGAGCGACGTGGACCCGTGCTCGCGCACGAGCTTGGCTGCCGTTTTTGGTCCGACTCCGTCCACCCCCGGAATGTTATCGACCGCGTCGCCGGTCAACGCGAGGACATCGGGAATCTTGGCGGGAGGAACACCCCATTTTTCTTCGACCTCGACCGGACCGAGCAACGCGAATGAATCCTTGGGATCTTTAAGATCGGTTTTGTTCGTGGAGTAAACGGCAACCCCCTCGCCCACCAACGCATAAATGTCTTTGTCATTGGTGGCGATGATCACATCCACGCCCTCTTTGCGCGCGGCCGCAGCATACGAGGCAATAAGGTCATCCGCCTCATGGCCGGCGAGGCTTGCATTGCGGACACCGAGCGCGGCCACAGCCTCTTCGATGATCGGGAACTGCACTTCAAGATCACCGGGAGTCTCTTCGCGCTGCTGCTTGTAGGTGGGCAGAAGCTGCATGCGCCGCTCGGGCAGGCCGGCATCCCAGATCACGACGGCCACGTCGGGCTGCAGGTCGGAAATCATTTTGCGGAGCGCCTTGACGAAGCCGAACACCGCGTTGGTCGGTTCACCGCGCGAATTGGTCAGGTCGCGGATGGCGAAAAACGAGCGGTAAGCGTAGTAATGTCCGTCGACGAGCAGCAAGCGCATGGCCGCAGATTAACCTGCACCGGACGATCCGAACAGATCGAGTTGCACATGGTCCTCGAGAAGCCGCGCTGATCCGGGTGTTTCCCAGCTATCGTGCCGGAATTCCACGGCCAGCGGCATGTCATCCGGCCAGGCACGCAAAAACTTCCGGAGCATTTTCTCCTCGTGCGAACGCGCGTGAAAGGAAGGCGGCAACTGCAGGAGGGCGCAACCGAGGCGCGGGCCCAGCTCGTCGGACAGCCGCCGCATCATGGCAATCTCCGCCCCCGGATCCTCGAGGCGCTTCTCGTGACTGAGCGACTTCGGAAGCTTGGGACAAAAGCGGAACGCCTCGGAGGTCAGGTCAGGCCTCCAATTGCGGCGAGGTCTTCTTGCGGCGCCACGGCACGCGAACGCGGGGTATGTTGCGGCCTTCGATGAAATAGGTGATGGCGGCACGGCCCAAAGCGTAGGTTCCCGCCCCCGCTACGCCACCGGAGATGACATGGCCCCACACCGGCAAAATTTTCACCGCGGCCCGCGCTGTTTCGCGGAAGACAAGCCCGGCCCCGAACCCGATGCCGAGCGAGGCGCCAAACTCACCGGCCATGCGCAGAGAAAAATCGCGCCCGCTCACATAAATGATGAGGGACACCATGAACATCTGCAGGGCGAGCAAGACGGGAAAATCGGCCAGCGGGATGGGTTGCACGCCGATGGCGCCGGCCATCGCGCCGAAAGATTTGAGCACTGTCCCGGCCAGACGGGCCTGTGCACCACGAGCACCGAGGAAGCGAGCCATTTCCAACTGCGCATCTTCGGGCAAGAAATCGCAGACGCGGTCGCCAAGCGCGGACCGCTCATCTGCGGAAATTCCCTTTTCACTCTCGGGCCGCGGCAAATGCGCGGAGAAAACAACGGACGCGGAAGCTCCTGCCTCAGCGAGCGCCGCGGAGACCACCGCGAGAGCTTCACGACTGCCCAGAGCGACCACGGCGAGTCCGGGCGGACTGCCGCCTTCCCTGGCGGGAGCGGCGGAGAGAAGCTGCGCTGCGCGGCGAGCCTCGGCCGCCAACCCGGGCGACGCCGAACCAAGAAAGACATAAAGATCGGCGGCCTGACCCGACAGCGTGCCGGTATCCCGGAGATCCGCCACTTCGATGATTCCTGTGCCGCGCACCGGAGTCCATGGACCGCGGGTCAGCGGCGCGTGCACCACGGTGCGTCCGGCCAAAGCATTGAGAAAGGCGGGCAGTTCCAGCGCCGGATCACCCAGCACGGCAAGACGCGGGGGGCGCTGGCGAAGGAAGATTTCCTTGATCGGATCAAGTTCGCGCAAAATCGGTTCCTGCAACGAGCCGGGTAACTTCCCCAGCAAGGTGGAAAGTTTCTCGTAAGCAGCGAGCAAGGCAGGACGACTCATGCAGCAACCGACTCAGTTGACCAGCAGGCCGTTCAAAGCTGCCCGCAACTTTTCTTCACTCCCGACCTTGAACTGGTCGGCCGCGCGCACCCGCCGGGTGCGACCATCGCGGGCCACGAACTCGAGCACCAAGGGACGCCGACCGGGAAAATCGAGCACCGCGGAACGCAAATCTTCCATCTCGCGCCGTCCGGACCGGCCGGCGGGGAGGCGTAGCACGACGGGCTTCTCATGCCCCTCGCCCGGCGGGACGGACTTCAACTCCGAAGCGGTGACCGCGGGTTTGTCGTCGCGTTTGTCGAGGCGCCCGGTGATTTGCAGGACCTTGCCGGGAACGAGCTGCGATAGATATTTCTCGAAGGCTTCGCTCCATACACGCACCTCCACCTTGCCGCTGAAATCCTCGAGCGTGAGAAAGGCGCAGGGCTTGCCGGTCGACTTCGTGTATTTCTTTTCCACCGCGTCGACCAGACCCGCGACCGTCACCGTCGCCCGGTCATCCATTTCTTCCAAGTCGGAGACCTTGGTGAACTTCGGATTGTCGAGCGAGCTGCGGTAGGGATCGAGCGGGTGCGCCGTGACGTAGAATCCGAGCAACTCCTTCTCGAACGAGAGCAACTCCGCCTCGGCAAATGGCCGGGCGCGGTGCCGTCCGCCGGCGCGCGCGGTTTGCGGCAGGCTTTCCGCCCCGAAGAGGCTTTGTTGCCCGGCGGTGCGATCGCGGTGCGCCGAGGCGCTTGCCGCGAGCACGGGCTCGAGGTCCTCGACCATCTGGGCACGTTCCTCGCCGGTGAAGTCGAAGGCTCCGCATTTGACCAGACATTCCATCGACTTGCGGTTGACGGCGCGCGGATCCATCCGGGCAGCGAAATCCTCGAGCGAGCCGAAGGGGCCACGGGCTTCCCGCTCGGTGATGGCTTCACCCATGGATGCTTCGCCCACATTTTTGATGCCGCTTAGACCGAAGCGGACAGCCATGTGACCGTCGTGCTCCTCGGGCGCGAACTTCAGCATGCTCTTGTTGAGATCGGGCGGGAGGATGGTCAGGCCCATGCGCTTGGCCTCGTCGACGTAGAAGGAAATTTTGTCGGTGTCGTCGACCTCATTGCTCAGCACGGCGCACATGAATTCGACCGGATAGTGCGCTTTGAGCCAGCACATGCGGTAGCTGATGAGGGAATAGGCCGCACTGTGGCTCTTGTTGAATCCGTAGTCGGCAAACTTTTCCAGCAGGTCGAAAATGGCCTCGGCCTTTTTTTCCGGGATGTCGTTGTGCTCCCGGCAACCGGCAATGAAGTTGACCCGTTCCTTGGCCATCTTCTCCTTGTCCTTCTTGCCCATGGCGCGACGCAGGAGGTCGGCTTGTCCAAGGCTGTAGCCGGCGAGCAGGTTGGCCGCCTGTTGGACCTGCTCCTGGTAAATGAGGATGCCATAGGTTTCTTTGGCCACCTTTTCGAGGAGAGGATGATCGTAGTTGATCTTCATCTGGCCCTTCTTGCGCTTGATGTAGTCGGGAATCAGCGCCATCGGGCCCGGACGGTAGAGCGCGCAGAGCGCGTTCATGTCGTCGAGGCTGTTGAAACCGAAGTTCCGGCAATAGCGGGACATGCCACCTTCAAATTGGAAAATGCCGACCGTCTCGCCGCGATTGAGCACATCGAAGGCCGCTTGGTCATCGACCGGAACCTTCTCGATGTCGAAGTCAGGCGTCTTGCGCCTGATCAACTCCTCGGCGTCGCGGATGACGGTGAGCGTCTTGAGCCCGAGGAAATCCATCTTGAGCATCCCGAGGTCGGTCAGGGGCTCCATCGAATACTGCGTGATGACCTCGTTTTCCTTCCCGCGCGCCAAAGGCAGGATCTCCGAGAGATCGCGGTCGCCGATGACCACTCCGGCGGCATGGATGCCCGCATTGCGCGAGAGCCCCTCGAGCACGGTCGAATAGCTCCACAGTTGTTGTGTGCCGGGCTCGGACTCGATGGCCTGCTTGAGTTCCGGGTTTTTCTCCCGCGCCGAACCGAGCGTGATGTTCAGTTCATTCGGAATCATCTTGGCGATGCGGTCGCCCTCGCCGTAGCTCATGCCAAGCACGCGGGCCACGTCGCGCACCACGCTCTTGGCGCCGAGTTGGTTGAAAGTGACAATCTGGGAGACGCAGCGCTCCCCGTATTTCTGCCGCACGTATTCGATCACCTCGCCGCGGCGCGCCTGGCAGAAATCAACGTCGATGTCGGGCGGGCTGACGCGTTCCGGATTGAGAAAACGCTCGAAGATGAGTCCGTAACGGACCGGATCGAGGTCCGTGATGCCGAGGACATACGCGACCATGCTTCCGGCCGCTGAACCGCGGCCCGGGCCAACCGGAATGCCGCGCTGCTTGGCGAAATGAATAAAGTCCCAGACAATGAGAAAATAGCTGGTGAATCCGAGTTTCTCGAGGACGCCCAGTTCGTAATTGAGGCGCTCGTGCAATTCGGGCGTGCCCTGACCGTAGCGGCGGTGGAATCCCTCCTCGCACAATTCGCGGAGGTATCCTTCGCGGCCCTTGCCCTCGGGCGGGTGGAAAACCGGGAAGCGCGACTTGCCGAAATCCATGGTCACATTGCACCGCTCGGCGATGCGCACGGTGTTGGCCAGCGCCTCGGGATGGTCGGCGAAGATCTCCGCCATTTCCTGCGGCGTCTTGAGGTAAAGCTCCGGCAGGTAACGCAGCCGCCGCTCGTCGGTCACGTTCGCTCCCGTGCCAATGCAAACCATCACGTCGTGCGCCTCGTGGTGGGTGCGCTCGAGGAAGTGGACGTCGTTGGCTGCAACCAGACCGAGCCCGAGATCCTGGCTCCAGCGTACAAGGTGAGGATTCACCTCCCGCTGCGCATCCATCCCGTGGTCGTGGATCTCGAGGAAGAAATTATCCTTCCCGAAAATGTCGCGGTATTGCCCGGTCAATTCGCGCCCGCGCTTCGGATTGGCGTCGAGGATCGCGCTACTGATCTCGCCTTTGAGGCAGCCGCTCAGTCCAATCAGGCCCTGCGCGTGACGCGCCAAAAGCTCTTTGTCCACGCGCGGCTTGTAATAAAATCCCTCGAGGTGCGCGGCACTGACCAGCTTGATGAGATTCGACCAGCCTTCGTTGGTCTCGGCGATGACGGTCAGGTGGTAAGCAGCATCCTTGCCGGAAGACGCCTTTTTCTCGTGCATCGATCCCGGCGCCACATAGAGCTCGCAGCCGAGCAACGGTTTGACGCCCGCCTTTTGCGCCTCTTTGTAAAACTCGACTGCGCCATAGAGCACACCGTGGTCAGTCATGCCCACGGCTTTCATGCCGGAGGCCGAAACCTTGCGCATCAGGTCCGCGATCCGCACTGCGCCATCGAGCATGGAATACTCGGTGTGCACATGGAGGTGGGCGAACTCGGGAACGGCCATAGCCCAAGATTAGATGACCGGGCAAGAGTGGCAAGCAGTCGACCGGAGAGTTTTCCGGATGGCCAAAACGGCCCGTGCCGCTAGTCTGCGCGCACATGCCCGCCGAAGAAAATATCCTTGTCGTCCCCCGCCCGGTTTTCGACCGCCTGGGAGCTTTTGAAGGCCTACGCCTCGAGCCCGAGCGCTACATGGCGGCTTTTCTCGATCCGGCCAACAATCTCTTTCTCCCCCGCTCCGCGGCCGAGCAGGATCCGACCCACAAGCAACTCATCCCCTACTCGGTCATCCGCCACGGAGACCGCGTTCTCTGCTACACGCGGGGAAAATCAGGCGGAGAAGCGCGACTGCACGCCAAGATGTCCATCGGCATCGGCGGACACATCAACGACGGGGACACGCACGCCGCTCATTTTGACGAAGCGGCCTACTTCCGCGCCGTGGAACGCGAGTTGCACGAGGAATTGGAAATCACGGGAGGTTACCGCCAGCGCATCGCCGCGCTGCTCAATGACGACAGCAATGAAGTCGGACGCGTCCATCTCGGGGTCGTGCATCTGATCGAAGTCGACTCCCCCGAGATCCGGCCCCGCGAAGATGCCATTCGCGACATTGAGTTCCTGACCGCATCCGAGCTGGCCCCGCGGCGCGAGCGGCTGGAGTCGTGGTCGCAGATTTGCCTCGGCGGACTCGAGCAATTGCTGGGGTCTTAACCGGAGCTACGCAGTCGAAGGCAAAAGTAGAAGCGCCGACCCCGCTGCTTGTCGTGTGGGGTTAAGCGGCGAGACGCCGCTTCTACACTTTCAAACCGTTGCAGTGCGGGCATCGCCGAACATTGAACGCGTAAGGTGGATCGCGCCGTCCCGGCGCGATTGGCTCTGCTTGAAAATCGCGATAGGGACATCGCGATCCACCCCAAAGGACCGCGCTACCCGCCCTGCAGTCCGCTGATGATGCTGATCAGCGGGAGGAAGAGCGCGATGACGATAGTGCCGACCACCACGGCAAGGAAGACGATCATGATCGGTTCGAGCAGCGAGGTGAGTCCGGCTACGGTATTGTCCACCTCGTCATCGTAGACATCGGCGACTTTGAGCAGCATTTCGGGCAACTGACCGGTCTCTTCGCCGACGTCGATCATGCTCACCACCATGGGCGGGAAGATGCCGCTTTTTTCCAGCGGCGAGACAATGGATTCACCTTCCTTGACGCTGTCGTGCACCTTCTGGATGGCGTTGGACAAAACAACGTTGCCCGCGGTATCGCGCGTGATGTTGAGCGCCTGCAGGATGGGAACGCCGCTGGTGACCAGAGTGCCGAGCGTGCGGCTGAAACGCGAAATGGCGCTCTTCTTGATCAGGTCCCCGAAGAGCGGCACCCGCAGCTTGATCGCGTCAATGATGGCCAATCCCTTTTCGGTGCGTCCGGCAAGACTGTAGGCGACAACGACAACGATCACCGCACCCAGGATCATATACCACTGGTTTTGGAAGAAACGGCTGGTGCCGATGACGAACTCGGTGAGCGCGGGCAGAGGCTTGCCACCGAGCATGTCGGCAAAGATCTGCTCGAACTTGGGCACAATGTAGACGAGCAGGAAGGCCATGATGGCGACCGCGATGACCAGCACGATCATCGGGTAGAACATGGCGGAGACGACTTTGTTCTTCAGCTTCTGCGCCTTCTCCTGGAAATCGGCCAGACGGACGAGGACAAGCTCCATGACACCGCCAAGTTCGCCGGCTTTCACCATGTTGATGTAAAGCTTGTTGAAAATTTTCGGATGCTGAGCGAGGCCGTCGGAAAAAGTGCTGCCTCCCTGCACGGAGTCGGCCAGCTTTCCGATCGTCTTGCGCAGCACCGGGTCGGGTTCCTGCTTGCCGAGCACATTGAGACCACGCAGCAGCGGGAGGCCTGAGTCGATCAGCGTGGCCAGCTGGCGGGTGAAGATCATCAGCGTCTTCGGCTTAATCGTCTTCCGCTCGAGGAACGGAATGCTGATGTTGATGTCCTTCTTGAGACCGGCTGCTTTCGCCTTGGGCGCTTTGGCCGTTTTACCGCGGGCCGCTTTGGCCGCCTTTCCCGCCTCCATCACGCTCGTCGGGTAGTAGCCCGCTTGGCGCAAGGCAGCGATCGCTTCGTTTTCGTTACCGGCTTCGAGCGTGTCGCTCACTTCCTGGCCGCGGGCATCAAGAGCGGTGTAGGCGTAGCTGGGCATGGGGAGAGTAACCGACGGGTGCGGAGAAAGGTTGAGAATTACGCGGCGGGACCGGTTTCTCCAAGAGTAAAAACGGCGCGATCAAGCGCGAACGAACGGATTTCCCCGCGCCTCCGCCGCAACCGTGGTGGACGGACCGTGACCCGGCCAGACAACGGTGTCGCCCGGTAGCTTGAGGATTTTCTCGCGGATGCCCCGGACCAGAAGTTCGCCATCGCCGCCGGGCAGGTCCCATCGCCCGATGCCACCGCAGAAAAGCACATCACCGCCGACCAAGGCCCCGTGTTGAGGGAAGTGGAAGCACAGGCTTCCCGGACAATGCCCCGGCACATCGAGGACATCCGCGGACAATCCGAGCAAATCCTGCCCCGCCCCCTCCCCGAGCAAACCATCGGGCACAAGGGGTTCGATTCGCAGAGGAAATCCGAGCCGCTCGAAAAAATCCCCATCACTCACCATGGGCACCGTATCCGCATGGCACAGCACCCGGCAGCCATGGCGGCGCTTGATCGCAGCCGCATCAGCCGTGTGGTCCCAGTGACCATGGGTCAGAACAAGAAGGTCGATCCGCTCGCCGGCAAAGTGTTCATCCGCCCCTTCCGGCGCATCGAAAAGGATGTTCCCGCCCGGCGCTTCGACCAGAAAACAGTTGGTTTCGTAGGGGCCTCCAGTGAAAGTTTTGAACTTAAGCATAGCTGTTAGGTCGAACCTACGTGCCTCATTTTACTTGCGCAACCCGTCAGGGACGGCGACCTGTAGGGATTCTCCGGATGAAGAACTTACAGCTACCCGTCTTGCTGCTCGCCGCTCTTTTGTCGGCCACCTCCCCATCGGTTGCCGCCAAAGAAGAGCCGAAGGACGAAACACGCATGGGCGAAGTCGCCCAAACCGTGGCCCGCATGCTGGAAAGCGCCCACTACAACCGCGCCCGCCTCAACCAGGAGGTCGAGCCCGGCGTGACCCAGGCACGGAAAGCCCTCGACCGCTACCTCGAACTTCTCGATTACAACCGCCTCTTCTTCACCCAAGAGGACATCGACGAATTCACCTCCAAGCACGGCGAATGGCTCCACGAGGACATCCTCGGCGGCAACCTCAAACCCGCATACGACATTTACGACCGCTTCCTCCAGCGCGTGAAGACCCGCGTGGAAAAAATCAACGCACTCCTCGACCAAGGCTTCACCTTCGACACTGACCGCACCGCACAGATCAACCGCGACAAGGAACCATGGCCGGCCAACGAGGCCGAGGCCGACAAAATCTGGTCCGCCCGGCTCGAGGCCGAACTCCTTCAACTCACCCTCGCCGAGAAGGCGATGGAAGATGCGGCCGCAAAACGCCGCGACAAGGCCGCGGAGGAGGCGAAGTCCGGCGAGAACAAAAATGCCGAACCCGCCGCCGCGGTCGCTTCCGGCAATGCTCCCAAGCGCACTCCGGTCGAAACCATCCGTAAGCGCTACGAGCGCCTCTACAAATCCGTGCAGGAAGAAAACCGCGAAGACCAGGCCTCCACCTTCCTCTCGGCCCTTGCCCAAAGCTACGATCCCCACTCGGAATACATGAGCCAGCGCGAGCTGGATAATTTCAATATCCAGATGGGCTTGTCCCTCGTCGGCATCGGCGCGGTGCTGCGCAGCGAGGACGGCTACGCCAAGATTGTCGAACTCGTGCCGGGCGGTCCCGCTTCCCGCGGCGCGGAACTCAAGGTCAACGACCGCATCGTTGCCGTTGCTCAGGGGGACGAGGAATTCGAGGATGTCGTCGACATGAAGCTCGACCGCGTCGTCGAACGCATCCGCGGAAAGAAAGGCACCACTGTGCGTCTGCAGGTTCTTCCCGCAGCCTCGGTCGACCCCTCCAAAGTCGATGTCATCACCATCGTGCGCGACGAAGTCCAACTCAAGGACCAGGAGGCCAAAGCGCAGGTCATCGATACCATCGATGCCGACGGACGCGACACCCGCGTCGGCTGGATCACCTTGCCCAGTTTTTACGCCAGCATGAACCAGAGCGGCCAAGCCGAACGCAGCACGACGAAAGATGTCGCCGCCCTGCTCGGTCGACTGAAGAAAGAAAATATCGAAGGCCTGGTCGTCGACCTGCGACGCGACACCGGCGGCTCGCTCGACGAAGCCATCCGCATGACCGGCCTCTTCATTCCCAAAGGCCCCGTCGTGCAGGTCAAGGATACCAACGGCAACATCAACCCGATGAACGATTCCGATCCCGGCGTGATGTGGGAAGGTCCGCTCATCGTTCTCATGAACCGCCTCAGCGCCTCGGCCAGCGAGATTTTCGCCGCCGCCCTGCAGGACTACGGACGCGCGGTCATCGTCGGTGACGAGCAAAGCTTCGGCAAAGGAACCGTGCAGACGCTCATCGAAGTGCAGCGCTTCATGCCCTTCTTTGCGCAGGTCCGCGAGGCCGGCGCGGTCAAACTGACCATTCAAAAATACTACCGCGTGAAAGGCGGCTCGACCCAATTGCGCGGCGTGGCTTCTGACATCGTGTTGCCCTCCCTCACCGATCACGACGATGTCGGCGAAGGATCCGCCGACAACCCGCTGGCCTACGACGAGGTCCCCGCCCGCCGTTTCACACCGTTCGGAAACATCGCGGCCACCGTGCCCCGCTTGCGTTCCGCCAGCGAAGCCCGCATCGCGACCAATCCCGAATTCGACCACATCCGCGAGGACTTCAAACGCCTGCGCACCCGCATCGATGAAAATGCGGTCAGCCTGAACCAAGCCGAACGCCTCGCCGAGATCGAGGAAGAAAAGGCCCGCCGCGAAGCCCGCATCGCCGAGCGCAAAGAGCGCGGCACGCCCGAGGCCTATGCCATGGAGTTGACCCTCGACAAAGTCGACGCTCCCGAACTGCAGAAGGTCGCTCTCGATAAACCCCCGAAGCCTTCCCACGGGGAGGCCGAGGACTCGGAGGATCCGGCCGCGCCCGATGAGGAAGAGCCTTTCGTTGATCCGGTGCGGGACGAAGCGCTGCTCATCATGCAGGATTATATCCGCCTACTCGGACCCGAACCGGTCACCGCAAAAGCCGCGGCAACCGGCAACGCCCCGGCCACGCCTTGATCCGGGACGCCAAGCTGCGCGCCCCACGCTGGACAACTCTCGCGCATTTGCATAGCGTCGCTATCGCTATGAGCAAACTAGTTCTACTCCTCGTCGGAGCCGCTCTTATGTGCGGCTTGAGTGCATGCAACACCGTCAGCGGCGTCGGCCAAGACGTCAGCAACGTCGGACGCGATGTCTCCTCCGGAGCACGCAGCGTCCAGCGCTCGATCGAAAACAACTGACCCCGTCGACAACGCGGCCCTGCCGCGTTAATCTCCCCTGACTTTGCTCCCGTAGCTCAGGGGATAGAGCAGTAGATTTCTAATCTATTGGTCGCAGGTTCGAATCCTGCCGGGAGCGCACTCGCTTCCCCTTTGCTCCCCCCGTCCTGCTCATGCGGCCCCGCCGGACCCGAGCCGCCTAAATCCCCGCCGGTTCGGCCGTGTGGTCGAGATGGAGAATGCCGAGTGCTCGCTTGATCAACGCGCGACCGCTCTCCTGCTCGTCAAGCACCACGATGTCAGCGCCAATCTCGGCCAGACGCTCCGCTTCAGGGCGAAACTTGGTCCGCGCCATCACGGCGATGACCGGATTTTTTTCCCTGACGTAACCGAGCGCCGCCTCGACAGCCGGCGTGGCCGGGAAAGTGAAGGCGACCAACCTCGCGCGATCGACGCCGCACAAGTCCCACACCTCCCGCTGCGCGGCATCGGCGAAAAGTGCCGGTTGTCCCGCGCTCTGCAACGTGCGGATCGTCGCGGCGTTCAAATCGACAACGAGCGAAGGCACGCCCTGCGCGGCCAAAGCCTGCACCAAGGCCTCTCCGACCGGGCCGTAGCCGCAGACGATCGCGTGGTTGGTCAGATCCACCGTTCCGCGCGGCTGACTCTCGAGCCTCGGCCTCATGCGTAGCACGTTGGGAAATCTCGACTCGAGCCACTGACCAAGTGGTTGGGCGAAACGCATGAGAACGGGCACCATCGCCATGGAGAGCGCCATGGCGGCGAGCAGCGGCTGTTCGATGTCGGCGGACCAACTGGTTATTTCCGAGGTCTTCCCCATGAGCACGAGAGAAAACTCGCCCGCGCTGCCCAGTCCGATACCCGCCACGGAGGCCGCGCGCCAACTCAGCCCCAGAAATCTGGCGAGAAGGGCAACAACGAGACATTTGCCGATAATCAAGCCCGCAGCGACCGACAGCACCAACACCCAGTTACTCCAAAGCGGAGCCAGTTCGATGCCGAGGCCGACCGAAACGAAGAAAATCGTGAGGAACAGATCCTTGATCGGCGCAACGTCGGAAAGAATACGGTGCTTGTACATGCACTCGCTGACCGCGAGGCCGGCCACAAAAGCCCCGAGGACCACGCTCAAGCCCATCAACGCGGCGAGAAACGCCACGCCCATGCACAGGCCTGCAACGGTCAGGGTGAAAAGCTCGCGGCTCTTGGTCATTGCCACGGTGTGCAGCAGGTGAGGAATGACGAAACGCGCGAGCAACACCGCGATCCCGACGAAAGCCACGCCCTTGGCCACCACGCCGATGAGCGCCGGCCCGAGCTCCTGCGGGCCCGGTCCGGAAGCGATCAAGGCAGGCAATATGACGAGGAAGACGATCACAAAGATGTCCTGGAAGATGGCGATACCGAGCGCCAGCCGCGCCCCCGAACTCGCGGCAATTCCCATGTCTTGGTACATCTTCACACTGATCGCGGTCGAACTCAGGGCACAGGCCACCGCCACCACAACAACCTGCGTCCAAGGAAGTCCGAAATACGCCCAAGTCGCCGCGCCGGCGGCCAGCATGGTGACGGCCATTTGCAGACCGCCGCCGGTGAAGGCGTAACGCCGCAGGTGCTTCAGCTCGCTCAGGGAAAATTCCATGCCGAGCACGAAAAGCAGCAGCATCACCCCGTAATTCGACATCGTGGTCACCGTCTCCCTCGCCGAATCACCCGCCACCGACTCGAGCAAACCCGTGTTCGCGATGGCCACACCGCAGAGAAAATAGGCGATGAGCAGCGACTGCCGCAGGTGGACCAAAACCAGCGATGCCATCACCACCCCCACCAGCATCAGAGCCAAAAGAGAAAACATCGGGCTGATGTCCGCGCTCGCCAGCAACATAGTCACAGTCTGAAGGCAAACAAAGTCTGGGGCAAACCCGCAGGCTCAGCGATCGGCACCTGGAGTCATGCGCACCGTGCGCAGCACGAGCAGGCCGGCAACGAAAAAGACGAGCGTCGAGGCCACCGCAACCCGCAGGTCGAAGACATCGGCCAGCACGCCGATGAAGAGCGGACCGACGATCGCGGCGAATTTTCCGAAGACGCCCCAGAATCCGAAAAATTCCGCAGCCCGCTCCCGGGGCGAAAGCAGCGACACCACCGCACGGCTTCCCGCTTGGCACGATCCGATGGCCAGCCCGGCAAGATTGCCGACGACAAAAAACATTTCCTTCGACTGGCAAAAGTAGGCGCCGACCGCCACCGCGCACCACAGGATGAGCGCAGCGGTCAGCATGTTGATCGAGCCCGCGCGGTCCTGCCACCATCCGAAAAGCAAGGCACCGACCGCGCTGCTGATCTGGAGCGAGGCGAAAAGCATGAGGTTCTGCGCCGTGGTGAAGCCGAGCACGCGCTCGGAGTAGATGGCCGCAAAGGCCACCACTGCGCCCAGTCCGCACATGTAAAAAAAGAATGAGACCAGAAATTTGAGCAATTCCCGGTGCCGCGGCAAATCCCGCGCCGCGTGCCCGATACTCTCCCATCCGAGACGCCACCACGATCCGGCATGCGGCTCGGGCTGCTTGCGCTCGCGCAGGAGGAGGAGCACGGGGACTGTCGCCGCGAACATGAAGAGCGCGGTGACCACGAAGACCCACTGCAGCCGATCCGGCACAAAATGGATCACGCCCATGGACAGCCCCAGCGCACCCAATCCTCCGAGATACCCGAAGCTCCACCCATAACCCGAGATACGACCGCAGTTTTCCGGCGTGCTCAGCTCGCTGAGGAAACTCGCGCAGAAATTTTCCCCGAAGGAGAACGCGGCATAAGCCACGATGACCAGCGCGGCTGCGAGCCACACCGTCCCGGGTCCGGTGAACCACAGCGCTGACGTGGCCGAAGCACAGATCCACATCATGGCGAGAAGGAATCTTTTCTTCGAAGCCGTGACATCCGCCATCACCCCGAGCGCCGGACCAAAGACAATGACCACCGCCTGCGAAACCGCGAGGATCACACTCCATAACGTGTTCGCCGCCGACGAATCTGCCGCGATCACCCCTGTGAAAAACGGCCCGAAGACCACCGTGATGACCACCGTGACAAACGCCGAGTTGGCGAAGTCATAACAACACCACCCAAATACCTCCCGCCGCCGCACCGGCGGACTCATGCGCGGAAGATCCTTCACTGAAAACGGGGCGGTTAAAACCCGTTTTCCAGAACGACCTCGTCGTAGGCCAGTTGCCCGGGTCGCGGCCAGGAATCTTGCATCTTCTTGCCGATAGCGATCATGAAGGAGATGACCATGCCTTCACGGAGCTTGAGAATTTTGCCGACGGCGTCGTAGTCGAAGCCATCCATCGGGCAGGTGTCATAGCCCATCGCTTTGGCCGCGAGCATGATAGTCTGGCCCGCCATGCCGCAGGACCGCATGGCTTCGTCGCGCTGCACTTGGGGCTTGCCTTCGTAATATTGCTTGATGGCCGGCACGAGAAACTCCTGCACCGGTTGCGGGGCGTTGCGCCAATAGCGTTGCGGATCTTGTTTCCATGCATCGAGATTCCCGCAGAGAACGACGAGCATCGAGGCATCGGTCACTTGGGTCTGATCCCACGCCACGGCGCGGATTTGTTTGCGAATCTCCATGTCACGCACAATGACGAAGCGCCAATTCTGGATATTGAAAGCGGTGGGCGAAAGCATGGCCGACTCGAGCAGTTGCCGTTCCTCGTGGGCGGACATTTTGTGGTTCGGGTCGTAGTGTTTGATTGCGCGGCGGCCTTTGATTGCTTCGAAGATATCCATGGCGACGATTATGAACCGCCGCCAACCCGCCGGCAACCCGCCAAAAAGCATTGCAGCAACGAGGCGCCCACGCTTTATTTTCCTTTCCGACCCAACGCGCGGTTAGCTCAGTGGTAGAGCACCTCCCTGACACGGAGGGGGTCACAGGTTCGAACCCTGTATCGCGCACCACTTTTCCCATCCGCGCCCCATGCCGCTTTTCGTCAGCAAAAACGGGCAAACCTTCGGGCCGCACGAGCCGGAGGAAGTCGCGATTTTTCTGGGCACGGGTGATTTCCTGCCCGAGGACTTTTGCTGGCAGGAAGGATGGCCCGAATGGCGTCCCATCTCCTCGGTTTTGCCGGACCGTCCGCTCCCCGCCCAACCCCACGCAGTAGCCGACGCGCCGCCCATGGCGAGTCCCCCGCCGCCGCAAAGCAACGGCCACATACCCGCGGACATCGAGATCATCGGCACGCTCAAGCTACCGGACGAACGCGCTGTGACCTGCCGCGTGGAGGGAGAGATCCAAAGTCCTTCTACCGTGATCATCCCTCGTGGCGTCCGGGTGAAAGCCTGCATCAAGGCCGAGTCGGCGGTCATCTTCGGAACGGTCGAGGGAGACGTCCAAGTGACGGGACGCGCCGTGCTGAAAAGTTCCTCCACCTTGCACGGCGATATCCGGGCGGCACGCGTGCTGGTCGAAGAGGGCGCAACCTTCAACGGCAAGTCGCACGTCAATCCCGGGGGCACCGCAGTTCAGAAAAACGCCGCGCCATCACGCAAAACGCCCGAGCCAACGAAAAAGCGGACATCGTAGTCCGCGCGCAGTCCTCCACGAAGGCCGCGCCCCCACACTTCCCGCGCTTCAGACTTCCCGCCGCGCGGCCTTCGCCTCCATGCGAGCGCGGCTGAAGCCTTCGGTGAAGTAGGCGCCAATGACCAGCACCTGCGCTGAGAAATACATCCAGAAAAGAAGGATCATGAACGAGGACATCGCGCCATAGAACGATTCGGCGCTGAGCCATCCGAGATACAGCGCCATCCCCAGCTTCCCGATGGCGAAGAGCAAGGCCGTGCCGAAAGCACCCAGCCAGACATAGCGCCACAGAACCTTGGCCTCGGGGAGAAGCTTGAAGATCAGGGCGCAGACGACCGTCACCATGACCAAGGTGATACCGAACTCTAGAGAAAAGAGAAACGTGCTCGAGTAAGGGAGTTCATCGGGCACGTATTTTTTCATCACGGCGAGAACCGTGGTGCTGACCAGCGAGAGAATGAGGAGCAACCCGGCTACCAGCACCCCTGCGAGGGAAACAAGGTAATGCTCAACCCACATCCACCACGACGCTTCTCTCATGTGCGGGACTCTCCAGATGAAATTCATTGAGTCCTTCAACTGCCGCATGACGCTCGAGGACGTGTAGAGGAGGACAACCACGCCGATGGACGCGGCCAAACCCGAACCGGTCCGCGCGCGCACGCTGGAGAGCAGGCCTTCGATCGTCCAAGCCGTATCCGCCCCGAACATTTCGATGAGCTTGTCGCGCAGTTCCTCGTTGGCCTGCGCCTCGCCGAAAACCCAACCGGCCATGGCCGTGGCGATGAGGAGCAAAGGACCGATGGAAAAGACTGCATAGTAGGTCAGCGCCGCCCCATGGGTCATGCCGCCTTCCATGACATAGCGGTTGAACGCATCGGCAAGAATCCGCCACGCGCTCTTCGTTCCCTCGTCCGGCACCTCCGGCGGCCTTCTCTCGCCAACTTCCATCGTGGAGGAAGCTTAGCCTGTCCGGGTCATCTGGAAAGCAGCCACTTGGGGCGTTAACATCACTTTCCGATACAGAAACTTGCGAAAATCCGATCCAAAATCTCTTCCGCGTCCCCCGCTCCTGTGATTTCCCCCATGGCCGCGAGCGCGGCCCGTAACTCGACCGCCGTCAGCTCGGGCGCATCGCCCCGTTGCAACGAGCTCCGGCTCTCCTCCAAGTATTGCCGCGCGGCAACAAGACACTGACTGTGACGCTCATTGACCGCCGCCGACTCGCCCAACCGATCCAGAGACGCCAAATCCGTCCGCCCAATGACCGCTTCGACCAGCTCCTCCAAGCCACGCCCGTCGAGGCAGCACATGCCAACCACCCCGGAAAGACGCGGAGACTCGGAGAGAAGGTCGATTTTGTTCAGCACGACAACTTCCCGGCTCGCGGGCTCGATCTGCGCCGCCTCGGCCGCGGAATCCACCACGCGCAAGACCACATCGGCTTGCTCCACATGCGACCGCGTCCGGCGCATCCCCTCCTGCTCGAGCGGATCGGACGACTCGCGCAGACCCGCCGTGTCCACGATACGGAACGGAATCCCGCGCAAAGTGAGGTTTTCTTCGATCGTATCGCGGGTCGTTCCCGGAATCTCGCTGACCATGGCACGGTCGTAGCCGAGGAGAAGATTGAGCAGGCTCGATTTGCCGACATTCGGGCGGCCATGAATAACCAAACGCACACCCTCCCGAAGCATGCGTCCTTCGTCCGCCGTGGAGAGCAGTTTTTGAACGCGCGCAAGAAGATTATCGATCCGACCGGCGAGGACTTGACCGCTTTCGGGATCGATCCCCTCTTCCGGAAAATCAATGAAGGCCTCGAGGTGAGCCAATGTCATAAGGGTTGCCTCGCGCAATGCATCAATCTCCCGCCCCAATCTTCCCTCGAGCTGGGCCGCCGCCGCCTTGGCCGAGGCTTCTCCCCTCGCGGTGATCAGGTCCATCACCGCCTCCGCTTGGGTCAGATCCATCTTGCCATTGAGAAAAGCGCGTCGGGTGAATTCGCCCGGGGGTGCGCTTGCGGCGCCGGACACCAAGACGGCGCGCAATACCCCCTGGGCCACGACCACGCCGCCGTGTCCGCTGATCTCGACCACGTTCTCGCCCGTGTAGCTATGCGGGGCGCGAAAGACAGTCAGCAGGACATCATCAATGACCGCTCCATCGCGCACAATTTGCCCGCGCACGACGCGCCCGGACACCATTTGCCCGGCGGTCTGCTTTCCGCGAAAAACCTCGTCCGCCACCTCAAGCGCTTGCGGGCCGCTGATCCGGACCATGGCAACGGCACCGGCCCCCACCGGCGTCGCCAGCGCGGCAATCGTTTCCGCCTCCTGCATCAGGAAACTTTGGCCAATGTCCCGCGCCCGAGCAGGCCCTCGCCATCCATCTCGCGAAGTTCCGCGACGAAAGTTTTGTTCTGCGGCATTGTGCCGACGGAAACACGGATCCATTCCGGCAAGGCGTAACTGCCCATGGCACGCACGATGATCCCCCGGCGGAGGAGAGCCTCGAAAACTTTTTTCCCGTCACCGACCCGCACGAGCACGAAGTTGGCGTGGCTCGGCACGAACTCCAGATCCATGTCGAGGAACTCGGCCTGCAAAAAGTTGCGCCCCTCGTCGGTCACGCGCCGGGTATCTTCCATGTGGGTCTTGTCCCGCATTCCCGCCAAGGCGCCAGCCTGCGCGATGCCGTTGGCGTTGAAAGGTTGCCGTGCCCGCTGGAGCACCTCGACAATCTCGGGCGCGGCCAAACCATAGCCGATGCGCAGGTTGGCCAAGCCTTGGATTTTGGAGAAGGTGCGCAACACGACGACATTGCGTCCGGCCCGGACGTATTTGAGCACGTCGGGCGCGTCGTCGAGAAATTCGTAATAGGCCTCGTCGAAGACCACCATGACATGCTCCGGAACGCGGCTCATGAAGCGGTCGATATCGTCCTGAAAAACCATCGTTCCCGTCGGATTGTTCGGGTTGGCGATGAACACTTCCTTGGTCCGGGGAGTGATCGCCGCGAGCATCCCATCAAGGTCGGCGACGAAATCCGGATCAGGCACATCCACAACCTTCGCACCGAAGAGTTGCGCCATGAGCCGGTAAACAGCGAACGAGTGCTTCGCCACCACGACCTCATCGCCCGGTTGCAAGTAAGCATGACCGAGGAATTCGATGATCTCGTTGGAACCGTTGCCCAGAATGACATTGGCCATGGAAAGCCCCAACTCTTCGGCGATCGCCTCGCGCAAGTAATAGCCACCGCCGTCCGGATAGAAATGCGAGCGCTCCAGCGTTTCGATCATGGCTTGGCGCGCTTTGGGCGACGGGCCGAGCGGATTTTCGTTCGAGGCGAGCTTGATGATTTTTCCCGGTTCAAGACCGAGTTCGCGCGCGAGATCCTCCACCGGCTTACCCGGCTCGTAGGGCTGCAGACTGCGAAGTTGCGGATTGGCGTATTTCCACATGCGCTTGATCTTAACCGCCGATCTGCTGGTTTGCGAGTGCTACCCGAGGCAGGCAGACTGGCTGGGTGCGCATCGCCGTCATTGCCGACACCCACAATCGCCTGCCCGCCTCGCTCCGCCCAATCTTGGCCGAAGCGGATGAGATCTGGCACCTCGGCGATATCTGCAACACCGACGTCTTGCGCGAGCTGAAAGCAATTGGTCCTCCCGTCCATGCCGTGCGCGGCAATTGCGATCCGCGCGGCCTTGCTCCGGAAAGCCTGCTTCTCGAGCGCGCCGGGCACACCTTCTATCTGGGACACGAACCGGTGTCGCTTGTCCCCGCCGGATCCGGCTTCGCCTTGCACGGACACACCCATGTGCCGCGTGACGAGACGATCGCCAACGTGCGCCACCTCAATCCCGGAACGGTGAGCAAGCCGAACCACGGCGCGCCGCCCTCTTTTGCCTGGCTCGAACTCCATCCCGGCCGGCCGCCCGTCTGGGAAATCGTGCCGGTTCCCTGACACCGGAGGTTGAGCCCGCGGCCAGTTGGCTCCATAGTAGCCGTTGCATGAAGAACTTTATCCTCGCCGGGATTCTCTTTGCACCGCTCTGCCTTGCCAATGCGCAGGACTCATCGCCGTCTCCGGCTCCCGCTGCCACGCCAACTGCAGGAGAGGAACTGCCAACGGCAACCGATCCCGCCGCACTGGCCCCTGCGCTGCGCGAGGAAGTGAATCTTTCCGACACCGGCAGCACCGAGGCGATGGAAATTCCCGTGGCACCGGATGCGCCCGATCCGCGCAAAACGGGGGAAACTACGGAACCCTTACCCGGAGACGAAAAAACGCCGCAACGCCCGGAGGTCAGCGGCACGGTTGAGGTCACGGCCGCGAATAATGGGCAAACAGTCAGGGCAGCCGTGGGCAATCTGGTCCGCGTCACCCTCGAGTCCAACCCCAGCACCGGCTACAATTGGGAGTTGCGCGACTTCGACTACGGCGCAGCGGACTTTTACAGCAGCGATGTCGTGGCCCGCAAAGGCGGTAATGTGCTGGTCGGTGCGCCCGGCGACACCATCATCACCCTGCAAGCGGTGAAGCCCGGCTCGCAGCAAATCGTCCTCGTCTATCGCCGCCCGTGGGAAGCGCCCGACCAGGTCGCAGCCACGTTCACCTTTCACCTTGAAGTGGCCGGTGATCCGGCCACGCCCGCCGCGTCACCCGCCGCGTCACCCGTCCCGTGAGTCAACCTCTGGTCATCGCCGGGCGCACCTTCCACTCGCGCCTTCTTCTCGGCACCGGCAAGTTCTCCTCGAATGAACTCATGCGCGATGCGCTGGCCGCCAGCGGCACGGAAATTGTCACCGTGGCCCTGCGGCGCGCCGATATCAGCGGCAGCAATGATCCTTTCGCCAACATCCTCGATTTCATCGATCCGGAAAACTATCTCCTCCTCCCCAACACGAGCGGCGCGATGAATGCCGACGAAGCCGTTCGTCTTGCCCGACTGGCCGCGACTGCCGGATTGCCCAAGTGGGTGAAGCTCGAGATCCACCCCGACCCGCAATACCTCCTGCCCGATCCGATCGAAACTCTCCGCGCCACGGAGGTCCTCGCCGCCGAAGGTTTCACCGTGCTTCCCTACATCAACGCCGATCCCGTTCTGGCCAAGCGTCTCGAAGACGCCGGTGCTGCCACGGTCATGCCGCTCGGTTCGCCCATCGGGAGCAATCGCGGACTCGAAACCCGCGCCCAAATTTCCATCATCATCGAACAAGCCCGCGTCCCCGTCATTGTCGACGCCGGCCTCGGCGCTCCCAGCCACGCTGCGGAAGCGCTCGAACTCGGCGCTGACGCCGTGCTGATCAACACCGCCATTGCCGTGGCCGAAAATCCCGTGCACATGGCCCACGCGTTCAAGATGGCCGTCGAGGCTGGACGAACCGCCCGCGAGGCCGGCCTCCCCGCGCAGCAAGACACCGCCATCCCCACCAGTCCCCTCACCGGCTTCCTCCAGAATGCGTAGCCTGTCCACAACGCACTACGCAACGCCACCAACGCCACCCACTGTAGCGTCGCCGTCCGCGGCGACGGCCGTTCTCCGCTTTGTAGCGGCGGTCAGCCGAGGCTTGGCGAGACAGGTCGCCGCGGCGACCAACCGATATGGCCGCCGGACCCTATTCATTTTTCTCTCTTCTCTCTTTTTTCTTACTTTTTTCTTCCCTTCCCCTTCCCCCGCCCAACTCTATCAAGGCCAAAGACTGGTCGAAGCATCCCTCCTCGCCGACACCACCGCCATTGTCCCCGGACAACCCTTCCGCCTCGGTCTCCTCCTCCGCATGGCTCCCGGATGGCACACCTATTGGGAAAATCCCGGCGACTCCGGACTCGCCACCACCTTCGATCCGCAAATCCCCGAAGGCTTCACCGCCAGTCCCATCAGCTGGCCCCTCCCCAAACGCCTTGTCGAACCCGGCAACATCCAAGTCTACGCCTACAAAGGTGAGGTCCTTCTCGTGCGCACCATCACGCCGCCTGCCACGATCGAGACCACGGCCATCACCATTCCCGCCAAATCTTCCTGGCTCGTTTGCGAAGCCATCTGCATCCCCGGCAAAGCCGACGTGCAACTCACCCTGCCCGTCGCAACTTCTGCCGAGCCCGCCAACGCCGATCTCTTCGCCAAATTCGCCGCCCTCGTCCCATCCGCTGATACGCCACCCTTCGACATCGTTTGGACACCAACCCCCACCGGATGGAACCTCGGACTCCGCAACGCGACCGGCGCCACCCGCGCCGACTTTTACCCATTCGCCGATGACAAACACCCCGTCGGACACACCGCGGCCCGCGACCTCGTCAATGGCGCCGCCGATCTCGCCATCCCCGTAGCCACTTCCGCCCCCGTGCGCGGCATCGTCGCCCTTGAGAAAGGACAACGCCGCGGATGGATCATCGAAAGCAAGGCCGACATCACCCCCACCCCTGCGCCCACGGACCAAAAACCAACCTCCAAGAAAAGCGGACTTTGGACCTATCTGCTCTTCGGTTTCATCGGCGGCTTCATCCTCAATCTCATGCCCTGCGTCCTCCCGGTCATCTCGCTGAAAATTTTCGGCTTCATGCGGCAAGCCGGCGACTCGCGGGGGAACATATTGAAACACGGACTAGCTTTCACCGCGGGCATCTTCCTCTGGTTCCTCGGGCTGGCCGCCATCATCATCGCCCTCAAAGCGGCGGGGAGCGAAGTGACCTGGGCTTTCCAATTCCAGAACCCTTGGTTCAACTTTGTTATAGGCGCTGTCGTCTTTGTTTTCGCCCTCAATTTGTTCGGAGTTTTTGAAATTGTCCTGCCGGGGCGCGCCTCGCAGGGCATTGCCGAGGCCGGAAGCCATGGCGGGCTCGCCGGGTCCTTCGCCCAAGGTATTCTTGCCACGCTGCTCGCCACGCCCTGCACTGCACCCTTCCTCGGCACTGCGCTCGGCTTTGCTTTCAGCCAAACGTCACTCGTCATTCTCGCCATGTTCGCCTCCATCGCGGCCGGCATGGCTTTTCCTTACCTCCTGCTCTCCGCGCAACCTGGCTGGATGAAGTTCCTCCCCAAGCCCGGCGCCTGGATGGAACGCCTCAAGCAATTCATGGGGTTCCCGCTCGCCGCCACCCTGCTCTGGCTGCTCTATGTCATCGGGCAACAACGCGGAACCGAAGCCGTCATCTGGGCCTCCGCTGCTTACCTCTGTCTGGCCCTCGCCGCGTGGCTCTACGGAGCATTCCTCGGACCCGTCGCCACCGGCCGGACCAAAATCTTCGCCACCCTGGGCATCATTCTCTCGCTTCTCCTCGGCCTCGGCTACTTCGCCGGCAACCTTTTCGCCCGCGCCGCCGCGACCGCGCCCGAAAAGTCCGCTGCGCCTTCCTCCGATGGGATGCCGTGGGTCCCTTTTTCCGAAGCCGAATTGCAACGCCTGCTGGCCGAGGGGAAACCGGTCTTTGTCGACTTCACCGCCGACTGGTGCATCACCTGCAAATTCAATATGCGCACGGCGATCGACACCACAGCGGTTCGCGCGGCCTTCGCAAAGCTGGGCATTGTCCCGATGCTGGCCGACTGGACGAACAGTAATCCGGAGATCACGAAAAAGTTGGCGCAATTTGACAGGGTCGGCGTGCCATTTTACCTATTCTATCCTGCCGGTCGGGCCAATGATCCGGTCATTCTTCCGGAACTGCTCACCGAGCAAATCCTTCTCCGCGCCGTCGGCGCACAACCCTGAACAACACCATGAAAACCATCATCAAAACCACCGTTGCCCTCCTGGTCGCAGCGGGCACTTCCCTCGCCGCCCCGCAAGTCGGACAACCCGCTCCGGCCTTCACCCTCACCGACTCCAACGGTCAATCGCACAACCTCTCGGACTTCAAAGGCAAGTTCGTCGTCCTCGAGTGGCTCAACCACAGATGCCCGTTCGTGATGAAACACTACGGCAGCGGGAACATGCAGAAGTTGCAAAAGGAATACACCGGCAAGGACGTTGTCTGGCTCTCCATCGTCTCCTCCGCCCCCGGCAAACAAGGCCACATGAGCCCGGAGGAAACCAACAAAGCCAAAACGGAAAAAGGCTCCGGCGCCACCGCGGTGCTCATCGATGAAGACGGCGCCGTGGGCAAGCTCTACGACGCCAAAGTCACTCCCGAGCTTTATGTCATCAATCCGGACGGCGTCCTCGTCTACATGGGAGCGATCGACGACAAGAAGTCCGTTGACGCCGCCGATATCGCCGGCGCGAAAAACTACGTCAAACAAGCCCTCGACGCAGCCATGGCCGGCAAACCAGTGAGCGAACCCACAATCACGCCCTACGGTTGCGGGATCAAATACAACTGATCCTCACGGACACCTCTTACACGCGAGCGGCGGTCGAAAGACCGCCGCTTTGTCTTTGGAGTGCGGCGGCCAAGCCGCCGCTTTCCATCAACTCAGACAAGCGCCGTAAGAGGTTGCAGACTTTGATCGGGGGTGGATCGCTATGTCTCTCCGGAGTCGTATCAGTTGATCGCCACGGCGATCTGTCTCCGTCCGCCGCGGCGGACTCCGGCTGGCTCTCCGGAGCCGGAGGCCACATCGCGATTGCCGGACTGAAATATCGCGCTCGGAGAGCGCGATCCACCTTGCCAGACGTCCAGAACCTTTCTGTCAATGGCCCCAGCCCAAAAGCGGCGTCAAGCCGCCGCACTACAAAACGCTCTCGCCCAACTCCCCGCTCCCCGCTCCAAGCTTATTCCGGTATCACCAAAATCATCCCAGGCTTGAGCTTCGTCGGATCGCTCAACGTTGCTTTGTTCGCCTCGGCGATTTTCTGCCACTGGCCGGAGTTCTTGTAATATTTGCGTGCGATGCCGGCCAAGGTGTCACCGGACTCCACCTTGTAAGTGCGAACCCCGGCTTCTCCAGCCGGGGCCGCCGATGCGGTGGCCGGGGCGAGACCCGTGGCTTGCGCGGAGCCCGGGCCGCCTACAACCGGCTCAACCCGCGGGGCAACATCGGTGGCAGTGGCATCGCCCGGTAAAGCGGCGCTAACCGGAACCGCCCGACGCACCTCGGGCTCGCTCGAAACAGCAGGAACCGAGGCCGGCGGAGGGGTCGCCGCGACAACCATGGCCGGAGTTGCGACCGGCTTGGGCGCCGGGGTCGGAGCCGCAGGCTTCACGGCGGAGGCGCCGCGTCCCGAAGTTCCCGTCTGCTGACGGAGGTCCGTCAACTGCTGCCTCAGGTCCAGATTCTCGTTCTTCAAACGGGCCGCTTCCCGCGCAGGCATGACCGGTCCATCGGCCAGGCGGGAAACGATGACCAAGCGCAGACGATCGACATAGCCCTTCACATCGGTGGCGAACTGCCCCTGCGGGGCGAGCTCGAGATACCGCTCGAAATGATGCAGGGCGCCGACCTCGTTTTTGAGCTTATCTTCGTAAAGCAAGCCCAGACGGTAATGTGCCTCCGCGGAGAGCATCGTGCCATCGAGCGCCGCCTCAAAGTGCTGCAGCGCCCGCGGCACCTCGCCGCGCACCAACGCTTCATTCCCCTCGCGGATGTTGCGGCCGGTCTGGGAGACGGTGAGCAGGTCGCAGCCGGTCAGGGTCAGCAGAATCGAGATGGTCACCACGCCGCCGAAAAACAACGTGGCGGGTTTGCTTGGCACTGGTTTACGCATGACCCGGATGATAGAATACGCCGCATGTCAGGCAAGGCTCTCCGCATGCTGCTTTTGGCCACGCCGCTGTTCACTGGTTGCGCCATCCTCTCCCCCAAGCCGCCCGTCGCGCCCTCGCAGAGCAAGGACATTGCAACGCCGGTCATTCGCCCCTCGGGCAACGCGAACAAAGTCACACCGCGCCGCACCGACACGCGTGCCCGTCCTGCTTCGTCGCGTCCCGAACCGGCACCAACTCCGACCCCATCCGCGCGCGCCGGCACCGCCCCGTTCTCCTCCGCTATGATCATCAAGCCCGGCGCGCCCGCCACGCAGCCGGTTCCTCTTTTCCGCCAAGCGATCGTCCTCGCCAATGTACGCGCCGCGGTGGCCGATCTGCCGAGCCCTCCCCAAGCCGAATTCCGTCAAGGCTTGCTCACCCTCAAGTTCCGCGGAGCCAGTTCCGACCAAATCGCTGCTGCGGTCAATCGCGCCATGACCGTCCCGGATGTCGCCCGAGTCCAAGTCGTTCCCGAGCCGTGATGCAGGAAGCGATGTTTCCGGTATGGCCGATCCACCGGCCGGGCAGATGGCGAAAAAGAGAGGCGAGGGTCGGAATCGAACCGACGCATAGGGCTTTTGCAGAGCCCGGCCTTACCACTTGGCTACCCCGCCGATAACTTCGGTTATCTCTGACAGCCGGAGTCCCTTTTGTCAAACCCGCCAAAGCGCGATTGACAGTCCCACGGTGCCCTTCTTATTCTTCAGGGTCACTGGCGCATCGTCAGTTGCTGCACCAATCTCAACAACATGAATCCTATGCTGCTCGAAAAAGCCCGCGAAACTGTCGCCAACGACAAAATTTTGGTCAACCTCGTCTCGCGTCGCGTGCGTCAACTCAACGCCTCGAGCCGTCCGCTCGTCGAGGTCGATCCGGGCATGGGCTTCATCGACATCGCCCTCAAGGAAATCGGCGAGGGCAAAATCTCGGCCCGCGCCGCCGAGCCGGCCGCGGCGGCCTGACGCCCGCTGCTCCGCGCCGAAGGAGGCCCGCCATGGGCGACGACATCGTCACCAACCGCAAGGCGCGGCATAACTTCCAGATCGTCGAATCTTTCGAGGCCGGGATCGCCCTCAAAGGCACCGAGGTCAAATCGATCCGCGCCGGTCTGGCGAACATGACCAGTGCCTTCGCGCGCTTGGAAAAAGGCGAACTCTTCCTGCACGGCCTCGACATCCAGCCCTACCAGCGCGCCAGCCACGAGCAGCACGAGGCCAAACGCCCGCGCCGTCTTCTCGTCCACCGCGCGGAACTCCACAAACTCCGCGAGCAAGTCGAACTGCAAGGCTGCGCCCTCCCCGCGCTCAAGCTCTATTGGAAAAACCGGAACGTGAAGGTCCAGATCGGCGTGGCCAAAGGCAAAAAGGCACCCGACAAGCGCCAAGACCTCAAGCGGCAAGTGGCCGAACGCGAAGCCGCCCGCACCGCAGCAGCCTTCAACCGCCGCGGATAGTTTTCCCGTTACCCGCCACCAGCGACCCGTTACAAACGTCGTCATTCATGTCGTCCACCATCCATCCGACCTTCGAGGAGTTTGCGCGACTCGCCGCGAATCACGGTGTCGTTCCTGTTTGGACCGAACTTGTCGCCGACGCCGAAACTCCGGTCACCGCCTTCGCCAAAATCACCGGTGACGAGCCCGCCTTTCTTTTCGAATCCGCCGAGCAGGACGAAAAAAGCGGACGCTATTCCATCCTCGGCACCGGTGCGGAACGCGAATTCATCGCCCGCGGAGACCGCTTCGAAATCAAACGCGCCGGTCGCGTCATCCGGTCCGGCACAGCCGCCGATCCGCTGGCCGAACTCGAACGGGAAATGTCCAATCTCCGCGCCCCGGCCGGATCACTCCATTTTCCCGGCGGCTGCGTTGGCTACCTTTCCTACGACGCCATCCGCTACTTCGAGCCGACTGTCCCCCCGCCTCCCAAGGACGAACTCGGCCTGCCCGACCTTTATTTCTTCACCACCGACCGGATCCTGGTCTTCGACCACGTGACCCGCCGCCTCAAGGTCATCGTCAATGCTTACCCAGACACCGACCCGCACGGTGCCTACGATTCGGCCTGCGCCAAACTGCGGTCTCTCATCGCAGAACTGCAGAAGCCGGCACATTTGCCACTCTCTCCGCCGAATGATGCAGCCATAAAGGAAGAAGTCGTTTCCAACACCGCCGAATCCGACTTCCTCGAAATGGTCGACCGGGCGCAGGAATACATCCGTGCGGGCGACGTCTTCCAAGTCGTCCTCTCGCAACGCTTTGCCACACCCTACGCAGGATCGCCGCTCGAACTCTACCGCGCCCTGCGCCACGTGAACCCGTCTCCTTACATGTTCCTGCTGCGCTGCCCGGGGTTCCATCTGGTCGGCAGCTCGCCCGAGGTCCATGTGCGCGTGGACGAGGGACAAATCCAGATCCGCCCGATCGCCGGCACGATCCGCCGCGGGACCACCCCGGAGGAAGACGACACCAACGCGGAAAAACTCCTCGCCGATCCCAAAGAGCGCGCCGAGCACCTCATGCTCGTCGATCTCGCGCGCAACGACGTGGGACGCATCGCGGAATACAAGTCGGTTCGCGTCACCGATTTCATGACCATCGAGCGCTACAGCCACGTCATGCACATCGTTTCCAATGTGGTCGGCACGCTGTCGTCCGGCCATTCGACCTTCGACGTCATGCGCGCCACCTTCCCGGCGGGAACGGTCTCGGGCGCGCCGAAAGTCCGCGCCATGCAGATCATCAACGCGTTCGAGCAAAGCAAACGCTGCAGCTACTCGGGGGCCGTCGGCTATTTCGGCTATGACGGCAACCTCAATTCCTGCATCGCCCTGCGCACCGTGCTGCTCAAAGACGGCACCGCCTACGTCCAGGCCGGCGCGGGCGTGGTTGCGGACAGCACGCCGCGGGGCGAATATGAAGAAACGATCAACAAAGCCATGGGCGTCATCCGCGCCATCGAACGCGCCCGCACGGTGGAGCCATCATGATCCTCGTCCTCGATAACTACGACAGCTTCACCTACAACCTCGTCCAGTATTTCGGCGAGTTGGGGGCGGACCTCCATGTCGTGCGTAACGACCAGATCACCGTTGCCGAAATCGAAAAGCTCGCGCCGGAGAGAATCATCGTCTCCCCCGGCCCCTGCACCCCATCCGAAGCCGGCATCAGCAGCGAAGTAATAAAGACTTTCGGCGGACGTGTTCCGATCCTCGGCGTCTGTCTCGGACACCAATGCATCGGCGAAGTCTACGGCGGCGACGTGGTCAGGGCCGACCGCCTCATGCACGGCAAAACCTCGCCAATCCTCCACACGGGCAAAGGCGTTTTCAAAGATCTCCCCTCGCCTTTCGAGGCCACGCGCTATCACTCACTCATCGTCAAACGCGAAACCCTCCCCGACGTCCTCGAGATCACCGCCGAAACCACCGAAGGCGAAATCATGGGCCTGCAGCACAAAACCCTCCCCGTCCACGGTGTCCAATTCCACCCCGAGTCCATCCTCACGACCGAAGGCAAACGCCTGCTGAAAAACTTTCTCGAGCTGTAACTGGCCCACTATTGCGTTTGCCCCCCCCCTCCCTAGCTTCGCCGCCCCCGGCGACGAGCGGTATCACACCAACACGGGAAAGGTTTTCCACGTCTGGCTAGGTGGATCGCGCTGTCCCAGCGCGATACGTCACTCAGGAAATCGCGATGAGGACAGCGCGATCCACCCGGCGGGCAGACTCTGAAACTCTTTGAGTCTTCGTATCATAGCTTCATACCTCTTTGGGCGCGCTTCTTGGCGCCCGTGCCACGGTTGAGGCTGTCGATGGAAGCGAGCAGGCGTTTGGTATTGGCCGGCGAACGAAGAAGGCTGGCCATCTCCTGCAGGGACTCGTATTCGTCGAGCGAAAGCATAACCACGGCTTGAGCGCGGTTGCGCGTGATGATCACCGGATCACGATCGCTGCAGACCCGGTTCATAGTGGTGGCCAGATTCTTGCGCGCAGCCGTATGGGTGATCGCGGTCATATGGTCAGTATCACGGGCAAGTGAGGTTCCGCAGCCAAGTCAGCCCGCCCACTTTTCCGGCGTCATGTTGGTCACCGCCGCATTGGTGATCAGCTGGTTCGGAATCGAAACGATGTAGCCTTCCTTGGTGCGCACCCGCGTGCTGCGCAGTCCGATATTGACCACCTCCCCCTCGACATCGCCCTGCTTGATCATGTCGCCGACTTGGAACGTGCGGTCCATCAACAGCGCCAGCGAACCGAACAAGTTGGCCAGCGTCTCCTTGGCGGCGAGCGCCACAGCCAATCCGCCGATTCCCAGTCCGGCGAGCAAACCGGCTACATTGTAGCCAAGGTTCTGCAGGACCAACAAAACAGCGACGAGGTAAAAGAAAACCTGGCACGAGCGCGCCAAGACCGGCGCCAATGTGCTGCGGGTGCGCGCCTCCGCGGGATCGGCCGAGGCATGTGCCCATCCGGCAAACGCCGTCACGGCGGCCCGGCCGGCCACGAACGCGGTCAAAATAGCCAAAGCGGCCCGCACGCCATGACCAAGCCATTCCTCGGCGGACGGCGGCAATTTCAGCATGTGCAGCGCCACCCCCACCGCGGCCAAAAGCAGTCCCCAACGCAAAAGAGGCACCAAGGTCCGCAGCACCTCGATTCCCACCACCGGCGCTTTGGACCGCACCGCACGTTCCATCCGCCCGCGCAGCATGCGTCCCAAACCCCAACTTCCGACCCACGCGAGAAGCACCAAGAGGACGAAAACAAAAATCTCCCAGACCTCGACCTCGGACCAAATCGCTTTCATCGCAGAAATCAATTAACCGCAGAGACCGTAGAGGGCACGGAGAAAACGACCCGAGCCTGCGGTTCGGGAGTTTTCAGTTTTCCGTTTGCAGTTTTCAGTCAACTGGCATCCCAAATTCAAAGCCATGTCCCCTCCGCGCGCTCCGCGGCTCCGTGAGAGACCGGGAATTGGTCGTTCGCCCTCTCTCATCGCTCATCGCTCAACCCTCAACTCCTCAAAAAACTTCCTCGCCGATTCCCCAATCGCCTTGCGCTCCGCGGGCGTCTTCTTGGCCAGCGTTTTCAACGCCATGCCGACACGCGGATTGCGCGCGAACCGCTTTTCGTGCCGGTCATAGAAGTCCCAATAAAGATAATTGAACGGGCACGCCTCCGGACCCGTTTTCACCTCCGGCTTGTAGCGGCACCCCGCGCAATAGTTGCTCATGCGCGAGATATAGCCCGATCCGGCGGCATAGGGTTTGGTCGCCATGAATCCGCCGTCCGCGTGCAGCACCATGCCGAGGACGTTGGCCGCCATGACCCAATCGTGCGCGTCGACATACATCTCATTGAACCAGCGAAGCGCTTCCTGCGGACGCACCCCGGCGAGGAGGAGAAAGTTGCCCAAAACCATGAGACGCTGGATGTGATGATTGAAGCCCGTGTCGATCACCTGCCCCAAACACTGCCGAAGGCAGTTCATCTCCGTCTCGCCAGTGTAGAAAAAGTCCGGCAACGCCCGCAGTGCATCGAGCCCGTTCACTTTTTCGTACTCCGGCATTTTCAGCCAGTAGACCCCACTGACGAATTCCCTCCATCCGGCGATTTGGCGGACAAATCCCTCCACACTAGCCAGTGGTGCGCTCGCTTTCTCGTAGGCCGCGATCGCTTTCTCGATGCACTCACGCGGCGTGAGCAGTCCAAGATTGATCAGCGGCGAGATGACCGAGTGGAAAAGCAACTCCTCGCCCTCGACCATGAGGTCCTCCCACGGACCGAAGCCCGCGAGCCGCGTGGCGATGAATTGATCCAGCCACTGCAACGCCCCTGCGCGATCGACCGGCAGCCAGAAACCTTCGGTTGAGCCCGGATTTTTCGGGAACTCCCGCTCGACCAGAGCCATCACTTCGCGTGTGATCTTGTCCGGCTTGACCGGCTCGACCGCGGCCTGCGGTTTGCCCGCCTTGGTCCAGTCCCGGAACGTCTTGCGGTTTTCTTCGTCGAAATTCCAACGTCCCCCGACCGGTTTCCCATCCGCCTCCATCAAAAACCCGAATTCCTGCCGCACCCGCCGGTAGTGCGTTTCCATGAGGAGCGACTTTTTGCCTTCCGCCCACGCGATGAACTCCTCCCTCGGCACGAGAAACTGGTGCGTGGGCACGATCTCGAGCGGAAATTTTTTCGCCAGCTTCTCCGCCGCCGCCTGTTCGTCATAGTTGTTCGGCGCGGCCAGCAGGATTCGGTCCGGCTTGTGTTTCTTCACGTGCGCCGCCAGCGCGCTTTCCCAACTCACCCCGCGGCCCAGCTCATGGTAGTCCACCTTCCACCCCGCATTGCGCATCTCCTCCGCGCAGTGCCTTTGCGCCGAGAGGAGCAAAACCAACCGCTTCTTGTGATAGCCCAGCTTACGCAACCCCCGCTCGCTCTCGACAAAGAAGACGACATCCTCTTTTTCCCGTGCCCCCGCCAGCGCCGCATTGTCCGGCCCGAGCTGATCCCCCAAAATCCAAATCGTCCGCGCCATAGAATATATCTACCTCATCCCCAGCCCCCTGTCTCCCCTGGAGGACAGCCGCCCCCGGCCGCCTTTTGGAATGCGGCGGCATGACGCCGCTTTCGCTTTCCATCTCTTACCCGCCAGCTTACCCACCGCCCCCCGCACTCCAGGATTTCCCGCCACAAGTTTGGTCGCCTCTATCTCTTCAACTTCCCGAGGAGGAAATTCTTGGCGACCAGCGGCGAGTGAGTAAGCTAGATGCATGGCTCTCTCCGATCTGCCGGACGAATGGAAAGAGTGGATCGCCCTCACCCCTCAAGAGCGATTCGAGGAGAGCCAAAGGATTTTTACCCAATATCTCGCCATGGGAGGCAGCCTTGATCCCGACCCCGATCCATCATGTCCTTTCTACGACCCGCGCGAGTGGGACCAGAACGCTGCTCATGGGCGGGCAGGCCTGCGTGTTCTACGGCGCGGCGCAGGTTAGCAAGGACGTTGACTTCCTGGTCCTCGCCGATCCGGCAAATCTCGCCAAACTGCAGTTGGCACTCGACGCGCTCGATGCGGAAAGAATCGCTGTGCCCCCATTTGATCCCGGCGCCCTGGCCCGCGGCCACGCCGTGCACTTCCGTTGCCGTTGCCCGGAAGCCAAGGGCTTGCGGGTCAACGTCATGTCCGCGCTCCGCGGAATGCCCTGCTTCGAGGACTTATGGTCCCGTCGGACCGTGATCCAAGATCGCAGCGGACACATATTCGACCTCCTCTGTGTTCCGGATCTGGTCGCGGCCAAGAAAACCCAACGCTCGAAAGACTGGCCGGTCATCGAGTTGCTCCTCGACATTCATTACGAAGAGAACAAAGCGTCACCCACGCCCGACTTTGTCGAATTCTGGCTCTGCGAGGCGCGATCCCCCGAACAACTTGTTCAGCTCACGGAGCGCTTCCCAGCCGAGGCCCTCGCACTTTTGCCCAAGCGCCCGCTCCTGCGTGCGGCGACTGCTGGCGACTTCAGCGCACTGCGCCGCGCCCTCGCCGAAGAAATGGCCGCCGAGCAAGATGACGACCGCGCCTATTGGGCGCCCTTGAAAAAAGAATTGGAAGCTTGGCGACGGGATATCTTGAAGAATCAACCCTGAGCCCGCCCCGTTTCCCTTGGACGACGGCCGCCCCCGGCCGCCTTTTGGAGTGCGGCGACTCGACGCCGCTTTCCCTTCAGTTCAACGGATTAACCACCCGCAGCCCGGCCTTGCGCGCCAGTGACGCCTGCCGGCCGTCGCCCGTCATAAGTTGATCGGCACCGAGCAGCAAGGCGCAGGCCACGTGCAGGGCGTCGAGCGTGCGGCAACCCGTCGTGGCGGCATGCGCATCGGACAAAATCCGGCAGCGCAGCCAGGCGGCATCCCAATCCACCGGCGCCGCGCGCAAAACGCCCGTTGCTACATCCGACTCGATATCCCGCAACGCCCCCGCAACCTCTTCCTCGCTGGCTTCACCGCGGAAGCATTTCAGCCGCAACGCCGAGACGCACTCCGCATGATGCATCGGGGTGAAGACCAGCGCTTCCCGGCGCCGGACCACGAAGTTTCGCACTATTTCCGAGTCGCGCTCGTTGGTGTAAAGCTTGAGCAACAAGCCCGTGTCATAATAAGACTTCACTGTTCGCCACGGCTTTCGTCGACGAGTTGCTGCGCGCCGGCGCCCCGCCACGGACCAAGCCAAGTCTTGCGGGCCCGCGCCGCAAAATCCGGAAACTCCACCGGTCCGTCGACCGGCACAGGCGACAACCGCGCCACCGGTTTGCGCCGACGCGTGATGGTCAGTTCGCGCCCCGCTTCCACCTCGCGCAGCAGCACGGCCAAATTGTGCTGGGCCTCCATAACAGAGAAAGTCTTCATAACGCATTAAATTAACGCATAATAACGCTACCCGTCAACCCGCCTTTCCGCCTTTACCGAAACACCGAGCCGCAGTCCGCCGCGGCGGACGCGGACAGCCCCAAGATAAAGGGCGCCGATCCACCTCGCCAGACGTCCGGAGCCTTTTCGTGATTGGGGATAACTCGCCGCAAACCCCACCCGGAACCAATCGAGCGACCTTTGGAGTGCATCGGCATGACGCCCCATTGCCTTTCCGCGTCTACTCCCCGACAAACGGATAAATTTCCTTCAGTGTGACCGGCGTGACTCCCGGCACCCGAAGCAAATCGAAACTTCCGGCAAACGGGCGCGCTGCAATGATAGCTTCCGCTGTCTTCTCCCCGATGCCCGGCAAAGCGGTCAACTCCTCCTTGGTGGCTGTGTTGATATCGATTTTGGAATCCTTGCCGGGCGATTTGGTTTCTGATCTTGGCCCAGTTTCGTCCTTTGCTGCGGGCTTTGGAGACTCCGCCGCATCTGACGGAACATCTTGCCCGCCGGAAGGGCTGTTTTCCTCGACCAGCGCCGCCGAGGCCATGGCCTCATCGATGACATTGCCCATGACAGACGAGAGAATATCTTTGCCCGCGTGGCTTTCGTTTGCCTCCGTCGCTTCTGACTCCTCCACCTCCACAGAGCCTGCCTCACCACCCCAAATACCGACCCCTGACCGCCGGGCCTTTTTTTCCAGCCGGTCGTAGCGCTGCTGCAGCTGGGCGGCCGACGACGATTTGGTGGCGGCTTTCATTCCGAAGCTGCGCGCCCATCCGGCGGCGAGGAGGAGTTCACCGAGGTCCTCGCCGTCCGCCGTCTCGACGAAGGCGTAATGCCGCCCGCCCTTCGACATACCCCGCGCATCTTCCCAACGGGTGGACACCTTAAAATCCCGCTTTAACCGCTTCTTGGTAAAAACGGCGGCGCCTTTCCCGGCTTTGAGCACTTCCTCCTGAGTTGCTTCGAAAGCGTCGGCCTGCTCACTCACCCTTCGCGGAATAAGCAGGCTCGTCTCGGGCGCATCGACGAAGTAGAGCCGGAACACATATTCGCGCCCCTTGTGTTTCACATGAAAGCTGTCCCCGTCGTTCGACGCGTTTTCGGCTATCCGACAGCCTTCCAAGTCCACCCATTCGGCGCGGAGTTGCCCAAGCGGGAGACAAATGATGCCGAGAAGCAACAGCGATGCGCTGAGAAAGCGGGACATCGGATTTACTCGTGCGGCAAAACCATTGTGACGGCAAGTCTGCGTTTCCGCCTTTACTGATTGGCTGGAGACTGAAAACTGCCTACTGCCAACTCCTCATCATGCCCTCCCGCATCCGCAACAAAATCATCTTCCTCACCTGCCTCCTCTTTTTCGTGGCCGGAGGATTCCTCGTCTACCGCTATTGGGTCATGCAGAGGCCGTTCGCGGTGATCCTCTTTGTCTCGGAAAACTTCACGCCATCAACCATGTCCGCCGCGCGCCTCTTTGCCGGAGGCGCCGACTACCGGTTCAAGATGGAAACGTTGCCCCACATGGCCCTCGCTTCGCCGCGAGCCCGGGACTACGCAGTGGCTGATGTCGCCGCCGCGGCCTCAGCCATGGCCACAGGTCAGCTCGTCAATCGCGGCACCCTCTCCGCCACGCCGGAGGGACAAACGCTCGAAACCCTCATCGACCAGGCGCGCCGCGCCGGCCGCTCCACCGGCTTAGTCTCGAATACGCCGCTGACCGAACCGGCCACCGCAGCCTTTTACGCGGCGGGGTTCGATCCGGCCAATGCCGATGCGCTGGCCGTGCATCTGTTGGAAAAAGCGCCGCTCGACCTCGTGCTCGGGGGCGGCTCGTCCCAGATGGTGCCCGTTGAACAAGGAGGCACCCGTCAGGACGGGAGGGATCTCCTGCTCGAAGCACGCCAGCGCGGCTATGACATTGTCCGCACCCGCGAGGAGCTCGACAGCACGCCCGGTTGGCGCAGTCCGCAGGTCTTCGGCATTTTCGCCGAGGGCGATCTGGCTTTCGCCGAGGATGCCTCGCGCTATCCGAGCCAGCCCAGCCTCTCCGATCTGGTCCGGCGGGCCATTGAGTTGCTCCAATTCAACAACCGCGGCTATTTCCTCGTGGTCAATGCCGGCCTGGCCGGACGCGCCGCGCAAGTCGGCCGCGGCGAAAGCCTCCTCCGCGAAGTCGCCGCCCTCGACGAAGCCGTCGAAACCGCCCGCCGCTTCGCCGGCGAGAAAGCCGTCATCGTTGTCAGCGGCCTGGTCAACACCGGCGGCCTCCAGTTGAACGCCTTCTCCTTCGCCCCCGACCGAGGCATCGCCGTGGTCAGCCCGAGCGCGTCGGGTGTCCCCGCCCTCAGCTGGTCCACGGGCGCCTCCCCGAAAACCGACTCCGGGGTCCAGCAATCTTTCGCCACCTCCACCGAACGGGCCTTGCCGGTTACCGAGGATATCCTTGTTTTGTCGACAGCCCCCGCCAAGCCGGAGTCCGGGGCTTTTCTGGGCTTCCGCGATTTGCACGCGTTCCTGCAAGAGCGATTGTAGCTAAAAATTGGCTTGGATGCGGGCCGAGACACTCTAAAAATGGAGTAGATCGCAAAACGCATGAAAAAGCTGCTCCTCCCCGTCATCGCCATCTGTCTCTCTGGCACCCCCCTCCTTGCCGGCAACTGGTTCGGCTCGGGTCCTTGGGCCAACGGCACATACTACCCCGGACAGTTGGACGGCCGCTACTTCGCGAACGTTTACAACAACGTGGGCGGAACTTTCACCAGAGTCTCCACCACTAATAGCTTCTTCATCACAAACCAAGTAACCACGACCGTCACAAGCAACGGGATAACGGAGACAATAACTACTAACACCGTTACCGGACCACTTTTGCAAACGAACACAACGGTCTTAGGCTCCGTAGTCTCAGGCGTAATCAGCTTCGGCATCAAAGACGGCTTGCCCGCAACCGGAACTCAAAGCACTTCGGCGTCCTCATCTACGGCGCAATCGATCACTGTGGATCCTTCGCTCAACAACTTCCTTGTTTATGTAAATGGCGATGTTTATGTGGGCACGACAAGCGCAAACATCAACCCCGACAGCAGCACAGTTTCAGGCGTCTTGGCCAACGGAGCCGGCCGGACCCGCTATCAATTGTTTACCAACCAAACAGCGGGGACTTTTGCGGTCGCCAACACGGGTGTCGAGGTCATCAGCATTCCATCCGCGTCAGCCAGCGGATATTTCAACGCCAACGTCAACAACAACAAGGCGACCTACACCTTTACCGGCGACGGCACGATTGCTATTGCTACGGCGACTGGCGGTGGTTCCGAGGTCGACGGCACGCACGATTTTCAACTCAATGGCATCAAGACCTCAGTCAATTCCTCGTCTGCTTTCCCGCAAGCCTCGACCGCTCAGTAAGGAATCTCAACGCGCCGGTTGGTCAAGTGGACCGACGATCGAACTGGCAGCGGACCACAAAACCAAGGCTTTCACCGTTCTCGATGTCGTAGCAGCAGTAGCGATCATTGGTATCTTGGTATTGCTGGCCGTGCCGAACTTCGGCAACTACCTGCGCAAAGCCCAAGAAGTGCGCTGCACGGCCAACATGCGCAACATCACCGTCGCATTGCGCGGCTATCTGCAGGATCACGGCAATGTCTGGCCGCAGGGCCCCTCCCCGGAAGCCGGGATCGCCTGGGAAAACTTCTGGCTCGGTGTCCTCCGCTCCTACGGCATCACCGACAAAACGTGGCAATGCCCCGGGATTGTCGCCCGCTCGGAGGCCGACGCACCGCGCGTCCACTACACCCCGACCATGTTCCCGCCCGTGCCCGGCATCGCCGACCGTTGGGCGACGCAACCGTGGCTCATCGAACGCGGCGAAGGCCACGGACATGGAGCGTTGATCTGCTTTCCCGACGGCTCGATCAAATCTTTCGACAAAGTTATGGCCGAGTTGGGCGCGCGGTGAGCTGGTAGATCGGAAGAGGAGCAGTGTGAACCCGTAGGCTTCGGCTGCGGAGGAACCTACGGCGCAGTGGTGGCAGCCGCGGTGGGCGTCGCCGTGACCCTGTAGAACAAGGAGGCGGGAGCCTGTGCCCCGGTGGGACGCGGTATGAATGCACTCACGCGCTCATACCCGCTTGGAACCGTAACGCCGTTCTCCGGCGTGACCACTTGCGGAGTCACTCCGGCGACCGCCGTCCAATTCGGGGCGCCGAGCGAAGGAGACTGCTGAATCTGGTAGACGACTTCAGAGGTGGCGACTCGGCGTGTGTAGCGGATGGTGATTCCATTGCTTTGGAACTGATGGGCTGCCGGGATGGCGTCGGCCAAGTCAGGCCGCATGCCGAAGGCGAATTCCACGAGATTGGAATGACCGTCTCCGTCGGGATCAGCCCCGGGCAGAGCGTCGGCTCCGGCCAAGCCATGCCCGACCAGCCAATCGACCATAGGCGAGGCGGCACGGATGTCGAAAGTCAGAGCTGCTTGGGCACTTCCACCTGCGTTGTGCGCGCTCAGGGTTGTCTGGAGCAAACCGGCTTGCAGGGGTACGCCGAGCACCAAGCCGCTGGATGTGTTGAGCGAAAGTCCTACCGGGAGGGCGCCGACGCTGAAGCCCGTGGGGGCATTGGCGGCCGCGAAGTTGTAGGACAACAAGCCACCCACCGAGCCACTGATCGTGGCAGGGGCCACGATCGGGGCCGCTGGCACGACCAAATAGACAACGCGGTTGCTGCCAACCAGACCGGGGCCGTTGGAAGCGATGAGGGTGACAGGATAGGTGCCGATGTTGGTGAATCGACCGCTGATCACCATTCGACCGGTATTCGTGGAAACCGTCACGGACGAAGGCAGATTTGTGGCGACGAAGCTGTATATGGTGTTGGAGAGCAGGTTCTGGCCCCCGACAGTGTTGGTAAAGTTGTTGCTTATGGTCAGGATGTTGGTGCCCGTGTTGGTGATAACCGGCGGGAGCAGGGATGATGCCAGATTGGTGCTGAGCGCCGCGGTGTTAGTGGCCCAAGGGTTGCCGGGGGCCAACAGGTAGTTGAGCGCGATGCCTTGCACCTTCGGGTTAAAGTTCACCAGACTTGTCTGCAGGCTGTTGGGAGCCATGTTGGCAGGGGGCAGGTTCGCATAAAACGCCGACATGTAGGCGTAGTTGTAGCCGTATCGCGAGATCGCCGAGTTCGTCGCGGAGGGCACGGCCAGAATGTTCGCGGCAATCGCTGTCGGCGAACCAAAGGAAAGAATGTCGTTCGTATATGCCAAGGGCAGGTATGGCTCATTGAACGACCGGAGCATCCACAGCCTAAACTGATCGTTGTTCATGGACCGCACCGCCAGGTTCGTGCCGGTCGCGTTTACGGAGTTGAGGAGCGCCTCGGACACCAAGGCTTGGCCTATCGTGGCACCGTAGGGCGGTGTTCCGGCCTGTGCCGACATCGGCTGGAAAGTCTGCGGAATGAGCTGCGAATTAGTGCCATTGGTCATGGTGCCGAGATAGGACCGCACCGCGTTGGTCGAAGGAGCGGTCAGCCCCATGCGCAGGAAATATCCGAAGAGAACGTTTTGCGCCGAGAGATACTGCGGACTTTGCATCATGGCCACGATCGTCTCGGACTGCGTTGCACCCCCGTTAAGCATATTCAAATAGATTTCGTACTCGCCGTAGCTCGGCTGGCGGAGGAAAATCTTGTTGAAGTAATCGACGACAAATTTGGCATTCGAACCGGCCGGAGGATTCACAGGCACCGTGGGCTGCTTGGCCGTGATTTGCACAAAGGAAGAGCCTTCACCCCCACGGTTGTCAGTTGCGATAACCTCGACCACGTAGGTGCCGGCGGGATCGGCGGTGAAGGACCAATCGAAAGGCGTCGAAGTGAGCGTTCCGAGAGAGGTCCCGTTGACCAGACACCTGGCCGACACGATGGCTTTTCTTCCTTTTGGAGTAGCCACGGCACTGACTGTGATCAGCGAGCCGGGTATGACCTCTGTTCCGTTGAGCGGAGAAAAGATAGACACGCTGGGCTGGGTGTCGGGAGGCACCGGATTGTCGCCTACTGTTTGCTGGTCGGAGACGAAAACATCGCGCACTTGTGTGTTGTCAAGCGGTGTCAGGTTGTTGGGACCGAAAATGAGGCCTCCCTCGCCGCTCGAGTCGGAACTGAAAGTGACGAAGCGCCCGTCGGCACTAATGGCCGGCAAGCTGCTGTTGGCCGAGGTGGTGGCGTTAACACCGGACGTTTGGCCGCCGTCGATGAGCGTTTTATAGCCGAAGCGGTTCACGCTAATACGGCGCGTGCGCAGGTTCCCCGGCACGTCGAAACCCGTGGTCGGTTCATCGTTAGACAAGCGATCGTGAAGATAGACGTTGGAGGTGGGAAAAATGAAAGGGCGAATCAACTCACCGGTCGCCGGGCTCCCCGGAAAGGTGTTGCTATCGGTGGCCGTATGCACGTCGAGGTTGGTGGCAATCGTCCGGAAGGCGACAAAGCGTCCCGAGCGATCGATACTGGGCTGGTTGCTGCCAAAGGGAACGCCTTGGATCGGAGCCACAATGGTATTACCCGGCAGCAAGGCGTCTTCCTCCGCTTGTATCCCTCCCCCGGACATGCCGGCCAGTTCCAGCACAGTCGAATCCGTCGTCATCACCACGTTCCCCTGGGCCCCTGGCACGAGGTTCCTCACGTAAATTGAGGGACCATAGGCCGTTCCAGGAGCGGCTGCGTTGGGCGGTGTAGTGGCCCGGGCAACCAACTCGAGTCCAGCCGTGTTGATGGCGGAAACGAGATTGTTCCGGGTTTCGTAAACAGTCGTCCCGACCGCGACATCGGTTCCAAAAACCAAAGTGACAGGAGGACTGATACCGTCGTTGATCGTCAGTTGCTCGCCGGTGGCAGGTTGGTTGACCGGAATGTTCCCCACCTCGGGGTAGGCAGAGAGAAACGTGATGGTGCCGGTGGCGACTCGCGGTTCGCTGATGCTGACGCGGGACGTGGCCCTGCTGCTCGGGGTGCCCAAGGGTTTGAGCAGGTTTCGCACGAAGATATCGGGCACCCGGTTGTAGTCCCCAGCCGGGACCACCGCGGGATCGACGGGCGCAGCAGGATTTGCCGGGTCGTTGTTGGGATAGGTCGGGGTATACGAACCATCCGTTTCGTTGCGCACGAAGTTCGAGGCATAGGAGGTGAAGGCGATCTGGCTGCCGTCGCCGTTGATGGCGGCCTCGTCGCAGTCGGGACGGATGAAAGCCCCCACCGGATCCACGCCTACGGCGACAGGGGCGGCTGCCAAGTCATTCACGCTGACCGGAACCACGCTGGCCGGGGTCGGACCCGCGCCCGGCACCACCGTGACGCGATAAATCATCGAATATCCCGTGCCGAGGGGCATGTTGCGGGCATACGAAGAATAGGCCACAAAAACCCCTCCAAGCGTGGCGATGTCTGCCGCGGTGTCGTCGAGATTGACCACGGCGTTGTTGCACCAGCCATTTGCCACCGTGCCGGAGTTGTTGATGCTCACCAGATATGTAGCCGTGGCTCCCGCCTCATCGAAGACCCCGTTGCCATCGAGATCGCGGTCGTGCAGAAAAATCTGATTGTCCCGGTTGCCGCTCGGCAAAGGACGCGCCGGATCCAAATTGCGGGCGAGGGATTCGAAGGAAATAAAGCGTCCGCTTTGGCTCATTTGCGGCCTGAAGCTATCCCCATTGGCAATCAATCCGGCGGCACTTTTGCTCACCACGATAGTCGAGTTCTCGGCCAGATTGTAAACGTAGATCATGGAGCGTCCGCCTGTTCCGGAAGTCCCCAAATTCGTCGCACGGGAATCGAAGGCGACAAAATTTCCGTTCGCGCTGATCACCGGATTGAAGCAGTCGGCATTGGCTTGGACACCGGCGAGATTCGCGCTGATCAACTCGATTTCGCGACTCTGACGGTATTTCAGGAAGACCTGCTGCCCCGCGGTGACAGGGCCGGTTCCGCCTCCCGGCAAATTCAAAAGATTGGTGGCCCGCGAAGCAAAGGCGATCAGATTGCCATCTTCGCTGACGCTGCCGAAATCGCTTGCAGCGTTCCCGCCTTGAACAAACTCGCCCGTCTGCGTGCTAACCACGCTGGCCGCCTCAAGGGTCGGTGATGCCGTTTCGAGAATACTGATCTTGTTTGCCGAATTGCTGACGAACACGTTGTTTGACGAGGCATCCTCATCCGAGTTGCTCATAGCCACCTTCACGGCGACAAAGAAGCCGTCGCGATTGGAGTAGTTGCGGGGGATCAAGGTGTCCAACTCCGCCGAGACCGCTTCACCGATGTCGAGGAAGCCGTCGTCCGGTTGCGGGGTATAGTCGCGGACTGTGCCGGTCACGTCAGTCAAGCCGTATGGGGGAACCTCACCCGGTGTGCCCGTGACAGCTACGCTGCGCAGAACGGTGGCTCCGTCCGGGATGACAGGAACATCGCCGCTCCAGCGCAGGCGGCTGAGCAAGAAGTCATTGTTGCCGGTATCGCCGAACTCCGAATTCATGCTCAATCGCAAATCCGAGTAATAACCATCGCTCTCGTCGTCCACGCTGGTCCGCGAGGATTTCAAAGGTCTCGACTGCCGATCGCCCTCGCCTCGCGGATCATTGACCCACTTGACCACAAACGGGAGGATGTCCCCACCGCGGTAACTGCCCGCGCGATAAGTTGCGGCGGGACTCTGCACGGCCAAGTCGGGCAGGACGTCGATGTTTATTTGTCCTGAGGACAAACCGATGGCCAGATTAGAACTGAGGTCAGGCTCTGTGGTTGGTAAGTTTCCGGGGGTGTAGAACCGAACAAACATCCTGTAACCGCTGGTTATGTTGTGGAGGGTGCCGTCGTTGGGGATAAAATAGGTTCCGGGCCCGACGCGGGCTGTGGTTTTTGGGACAGCGATACCGCCGCCGCCACTCAGAGTCACAGAAGGCGCGGAAGTATAGCCAGACCCGCCGTCCGTCACGGCCACCGCAGTGACCTGTCCACCGGCAATGGCAGCCGTGCCGGCGGCGCCCGTGCCCCCGCCTCCCCCGAATACCACCAACGGTGGCTCGCCGTAGTTGGATCCGCCGTTGGTCACCGCCACCGAGGCAACACTGAAACCGATCGTTGCCGTTGCGGTTGCCCCAGTTCCTCCTCCGCCTCCGCTGAAGACAACGGTCGGCGCGCTGGTGTAACCGGAACCGCGATCCGTGATGGTGATACCCGCAACCTGCAGCCCAATTGATGACGTGGCCGTAGCTCCAGTGCCACCGCCTCCCGAAACATTGACTGTCGGCGCTGAAGTGTAGCCGGAACCGGGAGCGGTCACTGCGATTGATTGGATACCGAACCCGCGAGAGGAAGTGAACACCGCGCCCGAGCCACCGCCGCCGCTCAATGTCACCGCAGGATTAGAAGTATAGCCCGATCCTTGGGCCGTCACGGTTAACTCCGCGACGGCATACCCAAGAGTTGAGGTGCCAGCAGCACCAGTCCCGCCGCCGCCCGTAAACTGCGGAGTTGGCGGTGAGGAATAGCCAGAGCCGGAATTGGTAGTATTTACGCTGGCCACGCTGAACGCGCGGACAGCGGTGAAGTCAGCACCGCTACCTCCGCCGCCGCTAAGCGTAACTGAGGGAGTGGTAGAGTAGCCCGTTCCAGGCGTAGTGAGGCTAACGGCTGCGACGGCGTAGCCCAAAGTCGCAGTGGCGGTTGCCCCCGAGCCGCCTCCCCCGGTAATTGAAATGATGGGCGCAGAGGTGTACCCGGAACCTGGGTTGGTGACGCTGACTGCCACAATTTTATCGCCGCTTCTGAGAGCAGTAGCAATCGCCCCAGTTCCACCGCCGCCGATGATATTAACTATGGGGTCGCTAGAATATCCTGAACCTTGTGCGGTAACTGCTACAGAGGCCAAGGTACCAACACTTGCCAACACCGCGTTAGCGGAGGCACCAGTGCCGCCACCTCCACTAATGGTAACGGCAGGCGCGGACGTGTAGCCACTGCCCCCCGACACACGGTTGAAGTCCTTAACCACACCTACATCGCTAAGAACCGCCGTTGCCACAGCACCTGATCCGGAGCCACCGCCTACAAAAGAAACCGCCGGCGCGTTCGTGTAGCCGGTGCCACCAGTGGTGAGCGAAACATTCTTAACGCCTCCCAGATCCGCCAGAACAGCGGTCGCAATCGCACCTGTGCCCCCACCGCCACTGACCGCAACGTTTGGTGCGCTCGTGTAGCCGGTGCCACCAGACACCTTGTTGAATCCTTTGACCACGCCGTTGTTGTCCAGCGTAGCGGTAGAGGTTGCACCGCTGCCGCCACCGCCGGCAAAATTGATCGTCGGCGGAGTCGTGTAGCCAGTGCCAGCCGCGGTTACCGCCACTGATGACAGGCCACCAGTGCCACCAAGCGTAACCGTGGCCGCAGCACCGGAGCCGCCGCCACCCACGAAAGCTACATCGGGCGGGGTGGTATAGCCACCGCCACGATTGTCCAGCGTCAAGCTCTTCAGTCCCCCCGTGCTGCTCAAATTCGCCACCGCGGTGGCCCCGCCCGCTGGCCGGAAAGTTTCGCCTCTCACCGTGACGGCACCGGCAGCCACGGGCAAGAAGGTCGGATTCTCGTAGATATCGTTGCCCTGTAGATAAACAAGGTAGGGATACGTCGTGTCAACCGCCTCCGTAGTCCCGCCCACGGTTACGTCGTAGCCAACTGAACCGGTAAGAATCTGCACGGTGGTAAGCCCCGGACCGGGCAACGTCGGATCCCCGATGACCTCAATGGCACGAACGGGTTGGACCCCGAAAAGCGCCGCGATCGCGGAGGTCATTAACCAACCGGTGAATCGCGAAAAGCGCGCAGACAGGACAAGGGTCTTGGGAAGCTGGTGTTTCATATCAAAGGGGATTATTGGCAAGGACTTTGAGGCGGAGGAACTGGGGACCGGAAGTGGACGCCGGAGTGGTCGCCCTCGCTCTGATCTGCGAGGCCGTCTCGGAGATCACGGTGACGCTCGTTCCGCCGGATTTCCACTCATGCAGATCGTCCGAAAACTCCACGCGATAGACCAGAGGTTTTCCCGTGCTGTCGCTCGCCGCCGGATATTTGGACGCGGTCAGGGTGAGATACCGGGCTCCTTCAATTTCTTCGGTCTGCACGAGAGGCCGCAGAGCCGCATCTGCTTCCACGGGGTTCATGCCGGACATGGCATAAATCATGTAGTCCGATAGACCGGAAGCTCCGCGCACGATATTGGGCGAGTCCCCCGGGTTGACAGCTGGGGCAAACGCCTCCTGCCAGCGTGCGAAGGAAACGGGCGCGGTATTGATCACCAGCACGAAGCGCGTGCTTTCGCTGGCCGCCGATCCAGGTGCGGCCGGGGTCACTCGCACGAAAAATTCGAAGGTGCCGGCTTGGAGGGGAATACCGCTCAGTCGACCGGTCGCCGCGTCGAAGCTCAAGCCGAGCGGCGGGGTCGCGGGATTTCCTCGGCTATCGAGCAGCTCAAACTGCGCCGGACCGATGACCGATGAGGTGAACAGGTGATCAAGCTCGCCACCCGCGTCGATATTGCGCGAGAGCGGGGAGGTGATGATCGGCACGGCGGTGTCGAAGCCGGAGATGACGGCCAAACGGTTGGCCGTGCTGCCGTTGAAGCTGGTGAAGGCTCCCGCCGCGAGAATGTTTCCGCTGGCCATGGCCACGGCATCGAGAACCGTTCCACTGGCTCCTACTGAGTTGGGGTTGAAATTTGCATCTAAGGAGCCGTCCGCTTGTAACTGCACAATCCGTCCGGCCGCCGTGCCGGCCAACCCGAGCGCACTGTTGCCGACCTGCGTGAAATGGCCGGCGAGAAGAATCTGACCGCCGGGCCGGACGATAACCCGGCGAACAGCTCCGTTCAGCCCAGGGGTGTAGTTAAATTTGGGGTCGACCCGGCCGTCGGATTGCAACTTAGCCACATTGTTGTAAAACGCCCGGCCATTGTAGCGGGAGAATTGCCCCCCGACGATGACCTCCTGATCGAGAGTCGTGGCAAGAGAATTGACCGTTCCGTCAAAGCCGCCCGTGGGCCCGCTGCCGACATCGAAGTTGGTATCGAGCACACCATTTCGGTGCAAGCGGGCCAACCGATTACGCTCTGCGCCGTGCACTTGGCCGAAGGAGCCGCCGACATAAATTTTACCGTCCACCTGCAAGGCAATCGCCTGCACCGCGCCACCGACCGGTGCATCGAATTCATCGTCGAGCGTGCCATCGGGCAGCAGACGCGCCAGATTCTCGCGTGGCTGTCCATTAACGCTGCTAAAGAACCCGCCGACCAAAAGCTTTCCGTCATCTTGCAGCACGATTGCTTGGATGTAGGCCGACGCTCCTGTAGACGACGCAGCAAAGACTGGGGCGAAGTCCGGATCAAGCGCACCATCGGCAAGTCCAGTTTTGCCCACCGCCAGGCGCGCCAGCGCGACGCGGCTGGTGCCGGCGACCGCGGTGAAGTCTCCCCCGATATACAGCCCCCGGTCGCGTGACGAGAAGACCGCAGAACGGACCTGCCCATTGGGACCAGTGCCAGTGTTAAAGGTTGCATCGAGCGCCCCGTTGGCAGTCAGACGAGCAACCTTGGATCGCGCCGTGCCGTCGATCTGCCCAAAGTTTCCAGCCAAATAGATCCTGCTACCTTCATCCATCGCCAAGGATTGCACGAAATCGTCGGCCGAGGGCCCGGTCACGGTTTCCAAAAGATCGCCGTAAACACTGACCAGTTCGAGAGTGTAGGATCCGAACGAGGAATAGGCGGAATAACCCGTGCCGGTCACGGGGACTTTGCCCGTCCCGCTCGCCCGGAAATAGACCGTGCCGGGCGCGTCGAGACGAAATCGGGCATCGGCCGTGAGAAGATCCGCCGGATTACCACTCACCAGCACATTGAGGCCGGCATCGAGCACCTCGATCTTGGCATCCAAGTTGGCGTGCGGCACCGGTTGCATGTTTACGCGGTAAGAGCCGGCGGCGAGATTCGCGCGGAATACGTCCGCGTCGTTCGACGCAGAGTTGCCGATCACGCGTGGGACGGGGGCTGAGCCGGGGCTCAAGGAAGCCTCGGAACCGTCCGGAGCTGCCGGCGCATCGTCGGCGACGAACGGAATTTTGGCCGGATTGGACATGATGGCCAAATCATCCTCCGGGTTGTTGGCGCGGTCGTATTCACCCTTGCTCCACTGCACGAAGTTTTTGTAGTAGCCAACGCCCATGATCGGTGCCCAGCCCGTAACGCCGTTGCCGTGACCGCCGTAATACTCCTCGCGCGGCGCGGGCCACGATGCGGCCCGCCCATCGTGGCTCAGGTCCAAGGTGTGCCCGACTTCATGCGCGACGACGTCCGCGCAATACTTTGGGTTGGTGTCGATGAACGCCCAGCAAACAGGCGAGGCAGTTCCGGTGAACGAATTCAGATAGGCTACACCACCAGCACCGGGCGCCGCGGCGTCGTTTGCCGTCACAATGCATTGTGTCCTACGGTTCGCTGGCGCGGCGTTGTAGTCAGCCAACAAGGTCGTCACGTTCACATCGAAGACCTCAAACTCTTTGGAGACACGCTCCCATGTTTCCCGAATCTGGATCGCGTTGAGCCGAGCAGCCGGAGCCACGATAGTATCACCGCCAGCCCACAGGGCATCTGTGACGGTTTCCCCGTCGAAATCAATGTAGATGACGGCAGTCGCCCCGGGTCGACTTTGCAAAACCGGCACCACCGCGGCTGCTTGGGAGGATGCCGCCGCGTTGATCGCATCGTGTCCTTCCGGCAGAGGGAGACCTGCATCAACCGGCTCGCCGGGCACCGCTGCACGTCCGTCTGCTGGTGTGCTGCAGACCACATCGCTGAGCAACCACTCCTGCACAGCCGCATCTTCACCGGAACCGTTCTGCACGATCCGGTAGGCAAGATTGCTCGACGGAATCTGAACGAGAGCGCTCATCGTCGCGCCCGACCACGTCATTCCGATTGATCCTCCCCCGGCAATCTTGGCCACGCGGTTGAGCCTCCCGTCTTTTTCCCAAGACTTGGTCAATCGCGCCGCGATGCTCCGACTGTCGGGATTGGTGAGTAATATTTCGCTGCCGATTGCGGCACTGCGCCAAGCATCCACCTCCGCCGCCGCCAAGGTGAATTCCGAGATCGGCAGCACCTGACCGAGGTGGTTGCGCCCGCGCTGGTTCGAGGCTTTGACGATTCGCTCGCTGATGAACCTCGAGCGAGCCGCATTGGCTTGGGGTGATCCAACCTTCGGATCACTTAAGGCAGTGCTCTGATCGGCATCGACGGCTGTAGGTGTTGGCAGTGACGAAGCGGCTCGTCCACCGGTCCGATCCGCCATCACAAGGGCAAAGGCCACGAAAAGCAGCAAGACCAAGGGGGCCAAAAGAACGAGGCTTTTGAATGATAACCAGTGACGGCGGGGGCGCATTTTGTTGAAAAAAATTGCTGAATCTTCCCTATCCAGGTAGCGAGGATTTCGGGAATCATACAGCATAATTGCGGGAGGTCAAACGAGGCGTAAGCGGTCACTTAAAGCCCCCCGCGTTCTGTCCCATGCCCTCCCTCCGAACCGTAAGATCCTGCCTGCCGTTGAAGCCCGCTCCATCCCCTATCCTTGCCACCGATGAAAGAAGATGGCAGGGGATGTGGTTTCAGACGCGGCCAGTTGAGAGCCGGAGCGAAGAGGAACCGGAAGCCGAATGGCTGGAGATGGCCCCGAGGCAAACAGCCGAAGGCAATTAACCCGGATATTTCATGCATGACACGGAATATCCGCCCGGAGGGCCGATGCGGCCTGATATCATCAGGCCTACCGGGGTTAACCCCGTCGGAAAAATGGAAAAACCACTTTGGTTTTCCCATTTTTCCCGGTCGGCCGTGCCAAGTTCCTTTCCAAAAGGAACTTGGACGCGGCGCATATTTCACCCGGTGAAATATGCGGGTTAAAGGTTGAGCATTGAGAGAACGCCTCCGACGGAACACAGACAACTGACCAGCTAAAAACTCCTTTTGTTAAGCCACGGATCAACGCGGATGGACACGGATGAAAAGGCCAAAGCCAAACCTGAGGGCTGAGCCCGTGAGGCCGCCCCTCGCCTTCAGCTCAAGTTGCCCGAGCGGCGCGGAACGACCGGCAGTTCACCGACCTTGGCAACCGAAGCACACAAGGTTTCCCGCACATCGGCCGACAGCGAGGACAAATCGCCGCCTTCGAAATAAGTCAGGGCCTTGAGCACAACCATCGGCGGCAGATCGGGCGCGAAGAGCGCCTCGGCGGCGGCCAAACCGCGCTCAAGCGGCAAGCCCGAACGGAGGATTGCCGCGACGTCGAGGTAATCCTTCGCCTCGATCCTCTGAACAACAAGCTTCAGCTTGAACGCGAGCAAGTCCTCCAACGAGGCCGCGACGATCACGCCATCTTCGGATGCCTCGGGCTCACCCACGCGCCCGACATTCAGGCCGCCGAAAAAAGAAACTTTAACGCTGCCGGGCGAAAGCACGGTCAGCGATTCCGGTTCATTCTGCAGCACCGCGGCGGACGCAAGCCACGGCAAGGACCGTTTCAGCGCTGCGCGTTCGAGCGGAAGATGCGTGAAGAAATCGAAATCGACCGAGTGGCGGTGACCCAGGCGCAGCGCGATGGCTGTGCCACTATAGAGGACAAACCCCAGATCCCGCACCGGCGCCAGCTCTCCCCAAAGCTCCGCTTGAGGCGCGGGGAGAATCGCAAAGCGTGGATGAAACTTCTTCACGCGAAGCGACGAACCGGCATGGCGGGCACCGCACCCGCCGAGGCCAGCCCGAGACGGCGGTGCCAAAAATGCCAAGACCGCGGGGAAAACCACCCCGGCTCGGCATGCCGGATGACATCGGCCAAAGCGTCCGGCCCGGCGACCTTCTCGAGATCGCACACATCGGCGAATGTGCCGAGGTCCATGACTTGGGCCATGACGCGCTGCGGACGCAGCACCGCCTCTTCCGGCGTCTGCCACCAGATATATTTGGCCGCCCAATCGTAGACCGCAGGCGTCATATAAGAATTTTAGCGCGAGTTCTCCGCCTATCCAAGCCCCATCGTCGATAGCCAAGCTAGCCTTCGGCCAGTTGAGAGAACGCCTTCGGCTGCCCACTGAGCCAAGTCCGCGAACCGGAGGCGAAGCCGTAGATGGCCCAACGGCAAACGGGCCTTAGCCAAAACTGCTACCTTCAGGTCTCAGGTTTCAGCCTTCCTCCTTTTTTCCATCCCCTCTCCACTTCCGTGGCAAGAAAGGAACCGAGCGGAGCGAACCGTAGGCGGAGCCGAAGATAGGTCGCCCGGCGACCAAATAGACTGGCGCGAAGCGACAGCCAAGTAGCGGGATCGCCCAGAGGCGATATCAAACCTGAGTTTGAATCCCGAATCAGCCGCAAACCGTCCAAATATTAGCCACCGATGGAGGAAGATGCCAGAAGACGGTTTCCCGCGGTGTGACCCCCGCGGGAAACAATTCCGTGCTCAGAGCCGGAATCCGCGAGCGCTGGGAGTCACCCCGGTGCGAGTAATTCTCCCCGGGGTAATCCGCGTTCATCGGTGGCCCGCCTTCTCAGGCCAGTTCTTTCCAAACTTGCCACACGTTTGCCTCAGGGCCATCTCCGCAGACTCCGGTTCAAGCCACACGTCACCGGGCGCCCCGCGCCCCGCCTCTTCCCCCGGCTGAACACCGAAAACCGCGGCCGCAGGCCGCTCCGCCTCACGGTCCGACTACACCAACGGATCCACGCGACGCACCCCGCCGAAGCGATCGAAGTCGCGGTCGTTGCTGTAAACGGTGGCCGCCTCCTTGCCAGAAAGGCGAAAGCAACGTATGTCTTCCGTGTGATCACGTTGGATAAAAACCGGGTGGTCGGGGGAGTTCTTTTGACCCTCCTGGCCGACCGCCACCGGCTGACTGAGGCCATGATCCTGCTGCGGCGGGCGCACGGCAAAGCGCTTACCTCTTCGTGGCAAGACTTAGGCGCGAGCGAGGCCGAGGACACCGCTCTCTACGATGCGTGGCTTGAGCACCGCGGTCTGACAGCGGCCCTTGAGGCGGTGGAAAGCGAGATCAACGGGATCCGCCATGGGGATTTTTCACTGGCTTGAGACCAGCCCTGTCGTCCGAGAATTCGAAGTTGCCGAATTCCGGGAATGGGCCAGCGGCTATTACTACCGCGTTGCCGTGACGCTGAGAGATGGCTCGTTGTTGCACGCGCGTGAATTCTTCAATCCTGAAGAGAGACACTATTCCTTCCATTGGCAGACCGCAGCAGGCGCGTTGATTGTCCGCTGGGATGACGCGCCGCACCACCGCGGTCTCGAGACTTTCCCCTACCACGTGCACGAGGGCGATACGGTAAAAATCAGCCTTCCCGTTTCCCTGCGCGAAGTTTTGGCCGAGATTGATAAACGAATCAGAACAAGCGGCTGAAAGCCGCAGATTTTTTGAGCCGTTCCCGGTGATCTGTCTCGAGTTGCCCGGCGACGATCGCCTGCTGATCTTGGTTGTCGATATCGGCCATCGCCGCGAAATCTGTCGCACTATTAAGACAGAGCCGGGTTTGCGAACCGAGGCTTGGCGAACAGGAGGAGCAGCCGGAGATAGCCCTCAGGCAAAATAGCTCGCCTCGACCAAACGGCCCTTAGGCAACACCGCCAACTGCGGCCGCAGGCCGATGATCCTGACAACACCATCACGAAGGATTACGCCGGAAAAATCCTGCTCCGAAACACTTGCCCAATTTCCCATGCTGACAATATCGAGACGCACCCGGCCTTCGGTCATGGTCCGAACAGCGGCGCACCACTCGTCGACCGACAGACTCGGATCGAGCCAGACATCGCTGTCATAAGTAGAACGCGAAAGGCCGTGTCCGATGACGGCAAGTCCTCCAAGCATCAACACGCGATGCCGACGAGCGAGACTCGCCGTCAGCTCTGCGGCGGTTTGTTCAGGCCCCATTGCTCGGCAGTTTCCTTGATCCGGTCGGAAATCCACATGGCATCGGCCATGGATCGCACACCGCCGGGCAGCCAGGGCTCGGAGTTGTCGGGAATACGGGGGCGGGAAGGATCCGGACCGTCCGGCTTGCCTTGCCAGCGTCGCAGCACCTTGCGCGACTTTTCCATGGAGTAGAGCCATTTCTGGCGCTCCACGTCCGGACGGTATTGCTTCATGGCGAAAAGGTAGCCCGCGAAACCGGACGAAACAAGATCAGGAGAGTTGGTTTGAACAGAAGGAAACGAAGTGAACGAAGACCAAGCCGACGAAAGGCGCCCGGTCCTTCGCCACCGGTGGAAGAGGGTGTCGGAAGATGGTTTCCAGAGCAACGACGATTGATGGCTGGCCTCGAGAGTGCTCACCAAATGGTGAGATCTCTGTCACCAATCGCTTTGTTTGAAAATCCTCTGTTATCGGTGCCATTTGCCCAGAGGCTGTGTCGCCAAGCCTCCGCTGTGTAATCCGTGGTTAAACTCTTCTGCATGGATACGGCTTAGCACTTCGACCCCTCTCCTCGCCTTGCCACTCGACCCGCTCCAAGCTATTTGAAATCTCGTCTGAAACACCGCCCCACCGAAAGACTGGCCACCGTCTCCCGGCACCTGTCCCCCTGCATTTCCCCTCCCGCCCCTTGCCTCCCGCCATTCGACCGATTACAGTTTCACCGAAATGCAGATCCACTGGGCCGGAGTTGTACGAGGACAACCTACAACGCAAATACCGGCCACCGAAACACTGCAATACTGCACTCTGACTTCTGATATCCGACTTCTGAAAAACTGAGCCGCAAGACAGGCCTTAGCCAAATACTGAAACACCGAAAAACCGAAAAACTGTCCCCCCGATCTCCGACCCGCATGAGCACGACCAAAATTCTGTCCATCCTTGAGGCAGCGCAAATTGAGCCGCCGAAAGCTCGCGCCATTGCCGAGAGCTTGGAAATTGCGTTCCGTGAGCACGAGCAGGATCTCACAACGCGCCTCATGACGAAACAAGACGGAGCCGACATTAAAGCCGAGATCATCAAATGGATGTTCCTTTTCTGGATTGGCCAAATCGCCATCCTCATCGCCGCCGCTAAATTTCTCTTCGGCACCTGAAACGCTGGATAGATTACAACCAACGTCCGAGCCGCAAGACAGGCCTTAGCCAAACACTGACTACCGACCTCCAACCTCTGCACCCCTTTTCCCTTTCCACTTTCACTCTACACTCAAAACTCCCATGAAACCACTCGCCACCCGCCACCTCTTCAGCTCTGACTCCACGCTCCACGCCTCCTGCTCCAGGCTGCGTAAAAGCTCCGCTTTTACGCTCATCGAACTCCTCGTGGTGATCGCCATTATTGCCATCTTGGCGGGACTCAGCTTCGCCGGCGTGAGCGGTGCGCTCAAGACTGCGCGCAAGGCTGAGGTGCGGGCGATGGCGAACCAGATCAAGCTGGCCATCACCGCCTACTACGCCGACTACGGCGTATGGCCGACGAATGTCAGCAAAACCGACGCCAACTTCCTCGGGATGATCACCGGCCAAAGCACGACCGGCAACAAACGAGCTATCCGCTTTCTGGAGCCAGCGGCGAAGTTTACCAACAGCGCTGGCCTGGTCACACCCGCTAAATTCTATGCCGCTGGTCAGTCGAATTTCATGGTCATAGTCGACACCAACTACGCGGGCAAAATCCGGCTACCAGGGCAAAGCACCGACACGGCGGGATCAGTCGCCGTTTATGTGACTGACCCGGATAGCTCCGGCAAGTATATCGGGACCTGGTAAACCTTCGTCCGGTCACGGCCAGATCAGCGGCTCGAGGAAGACAATCTTAAACTTGCCGGTATTGGTGTCGCGCGCAACCTGCGCCCGCACACGCGCTTCGGCAACACTGCTGCCCTGCTTATCCGTGGCAAAACCGGCCGCGTAGATGGTGAAGACTTGGGAGGCTACGGCTACGCCGGTGTAGACAGCCTGGCCGCGCGCCTCGTTGGCTGCCTCGTCGGTGGAAAAATTAGCGACGCCGTTTATCTCCAGAACCTCGGCTGGGAGAGTATAGAGATTGGTCTGGTAAGCAGCGGCGTTGGCCGAGCGGCGCGCGGCCCAAGTGTTGGTGAACTTGAGCGAGGCGATGTTTGTCGCGTTTGTGAGAAAGTCGTTGGCAGTGGAAAAGCCCGCTGCGGCCGGGAAACCCAAGTTAGTGGTGCCCACCGCGGCACCAGCAGCGTTGGTCATCCCCGCCAGCAAAGCGGCGACAGCTTGGGGTCGAGCCAAACCTCCAGAAAGCAGTGCGGAGGACGCCATGGTGCTGGCCGCTGGATGGGCCAGCGAATTGATGTTGAGCTTGAAGGCCATGGGCGAGCCCGACGCGGTCGTGTTGGTCACGGCGAAGACTTCGAGCAGCGCCCAGTCGGGAACGGCAGTGGATTCTGACGCGTCCTGGGCGCGGAACTGTAGGGTGCGCCACTGCAGACCGGTGTGGACCTTCGAAAGGTCGAAGGCTGACGAAAGAGGGCGGGCGGGGTATGTATTTCCGAGCGACTCAGCGCCGAAAAGTGTCATGATGTCGGCATTTGTGATCCGATCGGAGGCAACATTAGGCAAACCGGTTCCGGATCCCACGCCGACGGTTGAATTGTTTGAGCCAAGGGTGATCGCGGGTCCCTGCACACTAATCCAAGGCCGCGATGGTGGAGGATAGTCAGGGTATCTTTTGACTCTTGGATCGTTCTTGGCTACGCCGACTGCGGTAGCGCTCTTCCAACCATTGTTGACATAGCTTGGCACGTCGCTCGCAAGAATCTGGCCGTTCGTAGCAGAAACTTTTGCGACATTCGACATTGCGGAATTGGTCCAACTCTCGAAATCGTCGCCGAATGCCCAGTCGCGTATAGTCTCGTTGGCGTCCCGCCACTGCAAATAGCGGACAACTTTCAGCCTGATGTCGTTGGTCACGGAAATATCAGCGGCATTGGTCAACGGTGCTGGAAGATTGGTTGAAGTGCTGAGAACGAGAAAAAGGTTGGTATAGCTCTGGCTGGGAATATTCGTCTGGGCAGCCCACTGCAGCTTCCAATTACTTTTCAGGCTTGCCGGTGCGGAATTTGTGAAAGGCACAGTCTCCCCGTTTGTGCCTTTGTAGCTGCCTTGGTATTTCCAATCGCCGACATCAACCACAATTTGGGAGCCGTCCCCCCAGGGTTGGTCAAACGGATTGGCGATTTCAAAGCCTAACCACACCTGCACCTGCAGTTCCGTCCCCGCTCCGCCGAGAGCTTCGTTGGTCGCATAATAAGTTTGGCAGGCGATTTCGTTGAGAAAGGGAAATGGGCGATACCCGGCAACTCTGGTTGGAATCAACTCCGGCGACAGCATGTTTAAAGCGGCACCTGTAACGCTAGTCTTGTTGCCCGGCGCGACTGCCCCCGTGGGCAGTGCGAAATCGTTGATGTTGGCCACGATTTGACGTGAGATATTGCGTCCGTATTTGGCCAACAACCCGTCGGAGACCCCAAAGTAGCTCGCGAAGGCTGCACCTTTGAAGTTGGAATCCACGAACTTATCCAGTGCTGTCGTAAGGGAATCGAGGCTGTTCAGATACCGGCGGTCATAAATTGACAGGCAGCCACTGGTGCCCCCGGCGTCGATCGCCATCGGCAAGCCGCTGGAAGAGAAGGCGTAGCTGTTGCTCGGGCGCCAGTTGAGCGGCCCACCGGCAATTTGAAACATCATTGTGTTGTAATTTGTTGCATTCGTCATGCCCGGCAGTCCGCTCATCTGGCGTGGCGTGAAAAAGTATCCCCAGCCATTGGTGGTAACGCTCGTGTCTGCCGGGTGGATACGGCCGATGAAGGCGTTCGTGATGGATTTCCAGTTCTTTGTGCTGATGGCGGGAAACACGTTGCCACTCAGAACAAGAGGCCGGGCATTGGTCGGGAGGAAGTCGCTCTGCCCCGCAGAAGAAGCGGCATTGAGATTCAGGCGGCTGCCGTCGTCATCGATCCAGAATGCGTATTGCCCTATGGCGTTGGTGCCGCTTTTTTCCACCACAAGCGGAGCGGAGAAAGCAGCGGGGTCCGTGTTGGTGGATATGAAATAGTTGATGTTGCCCTTATCTTCCTGCCAAATGTTGATGTTCGTGCCACTAGCGCCGCTCGCAGCGAAGGCCGCACTGGAGAGCGGGGTTGTTCCGGAGGAAGGCACGAAGACCTGGCCGGGTTGAGTCACCGCATTGGCGCCGGCTATCTTAGAGTTGATCAACTCGAGTCCGCGGTTCACGGCCAGCATCGCCATCTGGTTCGCCTGCTCCTGGTAGCTGTAGTTACGGGCCGCCATCTGTTCGGTGCGCGTGGCCGCGTTGAAACCGATGACAAGAACCGTCATCATGACGATGACGATCAGAGTCAGGACAATGGCAAAGCCCGCGCGGTCTTGGTGGTGCCCGCGGGGCGAGCGGACACTACTCCGCCGCTTCGCTCTTATGTCATTCGGCAAACTCATTTGGTATAGGCCGAGTTGACCAGCGGGACGAAGCGCCGAAGCACCGTTGTTCCCTCGCGGAGGATGCGTGCCGCAACATCACTTTGAACAAGCGGGGTATCGTTGGTGGCTTTATCGATCGTTGCCGCGTCCAGCACGTTCAATCCGTTGATTTGGCTGAGCTTTGCGGCGGACTTGCTGTCCAAAACCAGCATGGTGACAAGAACGCCGAGGGGAAGGTTGGTCTGGCTGGTCCAGTTTGTGGTCCATGAGATGGAGCCTGCACCGCCGTTGGTGCTAGCGAATTCGAGACTGAACCTGACGCAGTTGTCGACGAGCGGAGTGCGGTTGTTCGGTTCGGCGCCGGGGGTAACCAAATTCGTGGTGGGCCCCGCGCGCCCGTAAAAATCTTGGTAGTTGAGGTTCGTAGAGCCAGGGGCGAAGCCGTGACGGACAAGGCTATAGCTGCCGCCGGCCATACTCTGATAGCCGTCACGTTTTGTGATAAACATAGGGAGGTAGCCGATCTCGGCAAATGGAACGCCCCCATCGGCATCGTGAGGACCGACCGGCGAAATAAAGAAGAGGGATTGACTCCCCGGAACGGCAGCGAGACTACCGCTTGTCTCCCCCGGCAGGCCATTGGTCGCAACAAAAGTCGCAAAATTCGAAAACACGGCCGTGGCATTCGTTCCGCTGTTCGTGGCAACTCCGGCGAAGGCGTAGCGCAGTTCGCTGGCGAGGAGATTCATCCCGATTCTGCCAGCTTGTGCCGTCTCCATGCGACGCCCGCCGGTTTCCCAAGCCCGCACGGATTGGCCGGCGATGTTGAACATAAAAACCATCATAAGTGAGAGCACGGCAATAGCCGTGAGCATTTCAAGGAGGGTGAACCCAGCAGAAGGACGACTCATAGCGGAATCCTCCGGATAAAAAACCGTTTCTGTGCGGCAGCGCCCCCACCCGGCGGCCAAACGAAATCAAGCGTGATGGTCGCCGCCGTGGTATCTGCGACGATATTGTAATTGAGTCGCATGCTCGCGCCGTTTGAGTTGGATAGTTGCGTCCCATCCCCCGCAAAATACATGGAGTTCGACTTTTGCGTCAGAGGGATAGCGGGGTTGGTGAACATTCCGGGGATTTTGAATTCGTTAACGCCAGCCGGGCGGACCTGCCACGCCCCGAAAAAAGCCTCTGCCAGACTCGCCGCTTGGGCCTCCTGCGCCACGCTGCGCGCCGCACCCATGCCGACAGGGATGAGTCCGACGATGGGCAAGATGCAAAAGGCAAAAAGGCCGAGAGCAATCACCGTCTCCGTGAGGCTGAAGGCTGCCGAGAAGCGTGCGGAAGTTTTCAATTCTTGAATGACTCGGGCGAACGAACACGCACCCGCCCTTGCCGGTCAGTTTCGATGTAGTAGTAATTGTTTGTACTCTTGAGAATGATCTTGTTGTCGGCGGTGGCCACCCCGGATGCGACGCGTATCGCCATCTCCATTGTCATCCCGCCGGCGCCACCAAGCGTCGAGCCATCGCCTTTCACAGCCTCACCCACCCCGCGGTAGCCGACGCAAGCTGTATTACCAAGCGTGAAACTCTTGCCGGCGACCTCAACCGTCAGACCATTGGCCGAAGACTGGATATGTTGCCATTCCGCACCATCGCTCACGTCGTCAGCGCCAAAGATTGGGGCAAAAGCTTCGCCGAGCTTTGCTCCGGTAATAGGGTTGCCCTGCCGCGTCGCGTATTTGCCGGCTTCCAGATTAAGAAAAACGACACCGGCGGGAAGCTTTTCCCACTCCTTAAGCATGGTCCATTTACCAGTGCCACGGTTGGTTTGTATAATCGACCAGTATCTCCAACTTTCGGGCGGCAACCCACTGCCGGACGAGCCGTCGAGGTTGCAGATCAGAAATCGGGTTTCCAAATTTTTGGCGACGGCGTATTGGCGGGCCAGACTCAGCCCGCTGGCAACCTGCGCGGCGGCGACTTGGGGCGCAGGATCGCCCATGTTGCTCACCGCATAACCTAGCGCAGCCATGACAATGGCCATGATGGCCACCACCGAAAGCAACTCAACCAGAGTGAATCCGGCCCGGTTCCAGCGCAGCGGGTGGATGCGTAGTCTTCGGGATTTACCAGTTGCCGATGTCATCATTGGTGTTGGTTGTGCTGGCGCCATCGCTCCACACGTCGAAAGTGGCGATGTTCACTTGCCCGGGGTTGCGATAGCGGTAGGGAGCCCCGAAGGGGTCGAGGAGCTGCGTGCCCGACATCGAACTAGGGTTCACCTCCATAAACATCTCGATACTGGTAAACACCAAACTGGTTCCCGATGCGGGCGGGTAGGCATCGTTTTGCATCTTGTAGCGCTCGATGGCATTGGCCAGAGCAGCAACCTCCGCGGCGGCTCGGTCGCGAGCCGACTTCTGGTTGGCGCCTCCCAGTGCGGCTAGCGTGATGCCGGCAAGGATGGCAATCACCGCGACCACGACGAGCAACTCAATGAGGGTGAAAGCGCCACGCGCGCGGCCGGCGGAGTGTCTGGTGACTCGTGGCGAGTAACGGGTGCAAAGCAGAGAAGCCCCAACGGGAGCACCAAAACCCTGAGCCAAATCTTCGCTCACTGCTCCCTGCTCCGCGCTCCTTGCTTTATGCTCTTTCATGTAATCACAATGTAAACATCCGGAGAGGAAGTCAACCCCCTCTTTTTACTGGGGCTGCAAACAGGCTTTTGGTGGATCACGACGCCCCAGGGCGCAACAAGCCATCTGAGGGTCGCGATGGAACCAAAGCGCAGACGGCCCCTGAGGCAAACATCGCGATCCACGTGCGCCGACGGGTCCGGAGAAGTTGTTTTGGCACCAGGACATAGCCAAAATCTGTTGAAAAAATTGGTGGACAGCAGACGAGACATGGTTACTTTTTTGTAACAAATTATCCTCCTCATGAACACACGTTCCCTCCTCGTGCGGCTCGTAGCCGCAATCACCCTGACCTTTGCGCTCACTGCCGGCCAAGTCGGCGCGCAGGTCACGACCTTTAACGACGCGACCAACGATATCGCGTCCGGAATCGCCACCGCCGGCGGGACGCTCGACATCGTGAAAATGGAGGTTGTCGATACGGAGACGGACGTCATCTTCACCATGACGCTGAATGGCAATACCAGCACGGGGGGCAACGATTGGGGCAACTTCATGATTGGTATCGCCAATCAAAAAACGTCCGGCACAGCCACGGGCAACGGCTGGGGGCGTCCTATCAATCTGAATGCCGGAGTTACCAACGGAGTGACCAACGGCATGACTCACTGGATCGGATCTTGGGTCGGCGGCGGGGGCGGGAGTCAACTCTGGACCTATGGAACAACCAATTGGAGCCAGACAGGCTCGCCTGCCGCGTATTTGATTACCCCGAACACCAACACCACCATCATTTATACAGTCTCCAAAGCGTCGCTCGGCGTCACAAATGGCGACACCATCATTTTTGATGCTTACTCGTCGGGCGGTGGGGGCGGTGATTCCGCCGTCGACGCGCTGTCCAACCCGACCAATTCGATTGCCAGTTGGGGCGGCCCTTACACCTCTTCGGCCACGAACACGACGAACGGCGTAGGCAGCGGAATGACGCGGTCCTACCTGCTGGCCAACACGGCCCTGAACACCACCCAACCAGTCACATTCGAAGTCGACATGCGTGCGCAAATCGGCGCGGGGCTCTTCAACCCATTGACCGCAGGTGTTGACGTCGAATGGGGAACTGGCTTCCTCAACTTCTCTTCGCTCACCGACGGCGATAGCGACGGCATCTATACCGGATCGCCTTCAGTCTCCGCACCCGCCAACACTCCGGTGAGCTACCGCTTCGTCATCTCGCCCAACGACATCGCGCTGCCCCTCCAGCCCGAAACCGTTTCCCGCACATTCACCATGCTCGCCTCGCCGATAACAATCCCCGTGGCTTTCTTCAACAACATCGCCGGTTACCGCGATGTGACTTTCTCCGTCGACATGGCGGATGCACAAACTGCCGGAGCATTCAATCCGACCACCCAGACGGTGCAAGTGCGCGGGCCATTCAACAACTGGGCCGGCACAACGCTTAGCAACACCACCGGATCGCTCTACGGCACCACCATTAGCGTAAGCGGCACGGCGGACAACCAAAGCGTGAACTACAAGTATTATGTGGCAGCCTCACCGCAGTCGCAGGCTATCGGCTACGAGGGGGGCGCGGAGCGCACCTTCACTCTCGCCTTCAACCCCGACCTTAATGTCGTTCCTGCGCTGGCCCTTGGTCAGGACACTTTCAACACGCCGGAATTCCGTCCTGTGACTTTCCAGGTCGACATGACTGTCCTGGAAGCGGCGGGCGGATTCACGCCGGGCGTTGACTCGGTCAGAGCCTACGGAAGCTTCAGCGATTGGGCGACAGGCGGCGCAGCTTATCAACTTACGAACAGCGCCACCAACGGTGTTTATACCGGCACGTTCATCGTTTCGGGCACCAATGGCGGCTCCATCTCCTACAAGTTCTTCAACACAAGGGCGGGAGCTCCCAACGGCGGATACGAAAGCATCTCCGATCGGACAGCCACCCTCGGCGCATCCGGCACGACGCCTCAGGTCCTGCCGCTCGTCTATTGGAACAACGATCTCGGCCAAGCGCGCGATGTCACCTTCCGCGTCGACATGGGCGTCCAGCAAGCACTTGGACTTTTTGACCCCGCCATCGGCACCGTTCAACTCCGCAGCGGTTCCTTCGGCGAAGGCGATGCGAGAGCACTCACCCGCGAGGGCACGACCGCCATCTTCTCGGGAACCTTCTCCATTCCGGGCAATGAAGGGACGACCTTCCAATACAAGTTCTGGAGTCCGGGCCTGAACTTCTACAACGTGCCCAACAACACCGGTTTCGAGCAGATTGTGCTGGGCAATACGTTTATCAATCGCTCGATCACTTTGGGCGCGAACGGCGTGGCCATGCCCCTGCCGGTCTCGTTTTTCAGCAACCAGCTCTTCTACACCACCGGCGCTGCGCCCAACCCGTTCAGCACCACGCAGGGCATCGCCTCGGCCGCCCAGAGCCTCACGATCAACGGCCAAGGCCTGACCGCCGACATCGTCGCCACCGCGCCGACCGGCTACGAAGTCTCCGCCGACGGGATCACCTACGGCACCACGGCGAACCTCGTCCCGGCCTCGGGCGCGGTCACCGGCACGAACAATCTCTTCGTGCGCATCGCCGCCTCGGCCGCCGTGGGGTCGCCGTCCGGCAATGTCAGCCTGACCAGCACCGGCAGCCAGTCCGTTAGCATCGCGGTCAGCGGCACAGTCACCGCCTCCGGCCAGACCTTTGCCGGTTGGAGCGGAGGACTGAGCAATACTCCGACGCTCCAACTGCAATACGCCATTGGCGGCGCCTCGGGCCCCGCCGCGACCAACGGCGTGCCTTCGGTCACAACGGTGACCTCCAACGCGCTCGCCATCACTGCGATCGTGCGGACCAACGACCCGAATCTGAGCGTCGTCGGTCAGGCGGTCATCGACCTGAGCGCCGGTGTCTGGTCCACCAACGACGTCACCATGACACCCGGTGATCAAGCCGGCGTCGGGGAAGGCCTGCAGAAGCAAATCTGGAGCGTCCCGCGTGCCAGCGACACCAAGAGATTCCTCCGCCTGCGCACGGTGCTGACCAATCAGTAAATCGTAAGGGATCCACAAATCACAAAACCCCGTCCCCTCACCGGGACGGGGTTTTTTGTTTGTGACGGCACTATGCGACCGGCTTCCTTGGCGCCGGTTCGCCAACTCCGTGATCCCATGCCACGGAAGCCCCTGTCCGCCTCGCAGCCCTCTGGCCCCTTGTCGCTGAAAGAACGTTGAGAGTTTATGGTTGAGAGGTTGAAAGCCGACGACGTGAACTGCTTATGCTCATTCCCTCAGCTCTCATCACTCAACTTTCAACTACGGTTTTAGGACTATACCAATCACGAAAAGGTTCTGGACTTCTGGTAAGGTGGATCGCGCCGTCCTGGCGCGATAATCCAGCCTGGCAATCGTGATGGGGCCTCCGGCTCGGAGAGACATCGCGATCCACCTGTGCTTACGCTCATGGCCGCTTAAATGCTCGAGTTAGTCGGGATCCCCACCCATCCCCCATCGCCAAGCATGCGGACAAATGAACGCATTGCCATAAGTCGATACGTGGCTCGGGTGCTACACCGAGGCCCGTCAGTTTAGACGCTTGCCGAGCACGCTCAATTTGGCCGCAGGATCATCGTCAGGGACTGCTTCGAGTCGGACCGACACCGGAAAGTGATCGGAGTAGGTGTTGCGCCACTTCTTGGCATTGCCCAGTCCTTGTCGATTGTGGGTTTCGAAGCTGCCAAGGCGGATCTCTTCAAAGGTGCCGAGCGGAACCACCTGGTCGATCTGACGATCGAAGTGGATGATCGAACGTCCGCGCCCCCGCAGCAGTTGCGCGAAGCCTCCCTCTTTCCATGCATCGCCTTCCGGAGCGGACGGGTCGTGGTTGAAGTCGCCCAAGACCACGATGTCGTCGTCTTGGCTTTGATCGGAGACCAATTTTTCGAGATAGGCCCTCAGAGATCTGCCCTCTGCGGTGCGCCGGTCAACATCCTCGGGCGTGCGCCCGGCTTTGAGGTGCACCGAGACTACGCGAAAATCGGGTCCGCCGGCCCGGTCCCGGAATGCCGCGACCACCGGAGCCCGGTGAAAAACCAGGCCGGCGGAGCCGTGCTCGGACAACTCCGAGAGTTCCCCCGCCCCGAGCATTTCTACTTTTGAGTTATCCCACAGCACGCCCGGCGCAACTTGGCCCTCTTGACCCACTTTCCCACTCGTGCCGAGGACGAATTTCCAGTCCGGACCGATGCGCTTGACCAATTCCTTGAGCGGTTGTTCGCCGTTGATCTCGCAGACCGCCAGCACCTGCACACCCAAGTCCCGAATGTAATCGGCGATGGCTTGGACATCCCCGTCGGTTCGGGGCGGATCGTTGCGGCTGCCGAAATGCTCGAGATTCCAGGAACCGAGGCGGAGCGATTTGAGTTCGGGTCGTGTGGTCGCGGCTACTTGCGTGGATTTGCGCGCGGCTTGGCGGTCGGCCTCGGCGGATGCCAGAGCCGGTTCCCGACGCGCTGTCCGCAGCCGCGTGGCATTTTCGTGGGCTTCTCTTTCCCGCGCCTGACGTTCGGCGATCTGCTGGTCGGTCAGCGCTTTCCGCGCGCGCAGTTCTTCGGCGAGTTGGATGTCCCGAGTGAACCAGCTTCTGGGACGTCGCGCCTCGGTCTTTCCGTCGGTCACGACAAAGTATCCTGCTTCTTGCCGCAGCAGCCGCACCTCGGTGCCGGGAGAAAACCCGCGCACTCCGCCGTCATGCGGCTCACTGAAACGTTTTACCACGTAGAGAACTCCCTCGGGGGAGAGACGGGCCGCGGGCGCGGGCGCCGGTGTCGAGGTTGGCGTCGGGGTTGGCGTGGCCACCGGCGCGGGGCGCTCGGGCGGCGGCGCCAGGCGCTGGTAATATTCATAGCCCAAATACCCGAGACCCAAGAGGACCAAAAGAATCAGAATCTTGTTAAGCATCAGAAAGATCCGCTGTGACAAATCGGTCATAAGCCCGCCTCACCCTCCGATCAATCGCGATCGACAACCCGTCTCCCGTTCGCCCTCCACCCCCGACCGCCCAACCAACATCACCCTTCCCCCCGGAGCCTGCCCCCGGCGTGCCTCGTGGGAGGCAAAAATCCCCCGGGAGCACAATTCGACTTTTGGCAAAATGTCGAATTGTGACTTTCAGATCGGGTTGAGCGCTTGCTGAACAAGCATCACTTTTTGATCCATCTTTTGGGTTTCTTTCCAAGCCATGAACCGATGCCCATCACATCGGCCTCTAGCCGAGAAGTGTTACCCGTCTTCTGACTGGGCCCAGCCATGCCCCCGCCGGCCAACTCGCCACTCGTCACACGCTCCGAGTGACCCTAGTATTTACCCCATGTCTCCCGATATCTACGAAAAGCTCGGACTGTTTTATCTCGGGCGCGAGGTCGACGAACACGGCAAGGCCCAAGGGGAACCGGTCCTCTACGATTCGAGTAATCTGACCACCCATGGCGTCTGCGTGGGCATGACGGGAAGCGGCAAGACGGGGCTTTGCATCGCCCTGCTCGAGGAGGCGGCGATGGATGGTATTCCCGCGCTGATGATCGATCCGAAGGGTGATCTGGGAAATCTCCTCCTCACCTTCCCGAAAATGTCGGGCGATGACTTCGCGCCGTGGGTCAGCGAGGAGGACGCGCGCAGGGCCGGCGTTACCGCAGAGGAATTCGCCGCGGCCGAGGCGGAGAAATGGACCAATGGTCTCGCCGAGTGGGGACAAACGCCGGAACGCATCGCCGCGCTGCGGGAAAAAGCCGAGATCGCCATCTATACACCGGGAAGCAACGCGGGCATCCCGCTTTCCATCCTCCGGTCCTTCGAAGCACCCGGCCCGGGCATCGCGGATGACCCCGAGCTTTTGGCCGAGCGGGTTCAGAGCACGACAGCGAGTTTGCTCGGATTGCTCGGACTCGACGCGGACCCGCTGAAGAGCCGCGAATTCAGCCTGCTCTCGGCCATCCTGCAGGACGCGTGGTCGCGCGGGCAGTCGCCCGACCTGGCCGGCCTGATCGCCGCGGTTCAAAAGCCTCCCTTCGACAAGATCGGGGTGCTTTCGCTCGACGACTTCTATCCGGCCAAGCAGCGCATGGAACTCGTCCTTGCGCTGAACAATCTTCTCGCCTCGCCTGGCTTCGCCACTTGGCGCGAAGGCGAACCTCTCGACATCGCCAAGCTCTTGCACACGCCGGAAGGAAAGCCGCGCCTCGCCGTGCTGAGCATTGCCCATTTGTCCGACGCGGAACGCATGTTCTTTGTCACCACCCTGCTCGAGGAAGTGATTGCGTGGATGCGTCGTCAACCGGGCACGCCCTCGCTGCGCGCCCTCCTCTATCTTGACGAAATTTTCGGCTACCTGCCGCCCGTTGCCAACCCGCCCTCCAAAGGCCCGCTTCTCCTCCTGCTCAAACAAGCGCGCGCCTTCGGTCTCGGACTTCTCGTCGCCACGCAAAACCCCGCGGATCTCGATTACAAAGCGTTGGCCAACTGCGGCACGTGGTTCATCGGACGCCTGCAGACAGACCGCGACAAACAACGCGTGTTGGAAGGACTGGAAAACGCCAGCGCGGGTCGCGGGGCCGACCGTGCAGCGCTGCTTGATATGCTCAACAAACTGGGCAAGCGCGTCTTCCTCCTCAACAGCGTGCATTTGCCCGCGCCGGTCATGTTCGGCACGCGCTGGACGATGAGTTACCTGCGCGGACCGCTCACCCGCGAGCAAATCCGTGTGCTCATGGAACCAGGCCGCACCGCAACACCGCCGCCCCCTCCTCCCGCGCGCACCGAATCGCCCGCTGCGGCGACCGCGGAACCGCCACTGGCAGAGGCAGGCGTATGGCAACTCCTCGCGCCGGATTGCGGAAGGCAATTGTATCCGTGCCTCGGAGTGCGCGCGCGGGCCACATTCGCCTCGAAGCGGCCCGTGGCGGAGGCAACGGCGTCCGTGTTGCTCGCCGTTCCGATCGGCGCCGATGGACGTCCGGCGTGGAAACATGCCCGCGCCGTTTGCGATTCGTCCGACGCGACTCCGCCCGTGGCTCACGGCGGCGCGCTCTTCCAACCCGGCCCGGCCGAGTTGCTCAAGGCGACCGATCACAGTCTTTGGCAGCAAGAGGCACGGGCCGAACTCGGCGAAAATGTCGAAGTCACCGTGCAGCGGGCCGGCGCGATCACCGGCGGTCCCTTCGAGACGGATGGCGACTTCCGCGTGCGCCTCGAGCAGGCCGCGCGCGAGCAGCGCGACGAGGCCGTGCGCCGTCTGCGCGAAAAGTTCGCGGCAAAAACAAAATCCATCGCCGTGAAAGTGTCCCGCGCGCAGGAAGCCGTGGCCCGTCAACAATCACAGGCCCGCGCCGCACAAATGCAGACCGCGATCAGCATGGGTTCGACCTTGCTCGGGGCGATCCTGGGGAAAAGCGCCTCAAAACTCGGCCACATCTCGCGCGCCAGCACGGCGGCCCGCGGCGCCACACGGGCCATGAAGGAATCGACCGATGTGGGAACCGCGAAAGAACGTCTCACCTCGGCCGAGGAGGAAGCCGCCGCGCTCGAGGCGGAGCTTGAGACGCAGATCGCCGACCTTGCCCCGCCCCCGCTGCCGCACCCCGAGACGCTGAGACTCAAACTGGTGCCCGCCACCCTTCGCGTCGAATCGACCGGCATTCTCTGGACGGCTTGAGACACAGCACTTCTTTTTTTACTGACGACTCCTTTCTCCCTGCTCACTACTGAACAACTTATGCAACTTGGAATGATCGGACTCGGCCGCATGGGCGCCAACATCGTGCGGCGACTCATGCGGGACGGACACACTTGCGTTGTCTATGACACACATCCGGACGCCGTGGCGGGGCTGGTCAAAGACGGTGCGGTCGGCGCCTCCTCGCTCGAGGAATTCGCCGCAAAATTGGAAAAGCCCCGCGCTGCGTGGATCATGGTTCCGGCCGGAGTGACGGACAAGGTCATCCAGGCACTCGTGCCGCATCTGGAGAAAGACGACATCATCATCGACGGCGGGAATTCTTACTTCCGCGATGACCGCCGGCGCGCGCGCGAGCTCGAGCCCCAGGGCATCCATTACATCGACTGCGGCACAAGCGGCGGCGTGTGGGGCCTGGACCGCGGCTATTGCCTGATGATCGGCGGGCAAACGGAAGCCGTGCGGCACCTCGACCCGATTTTCAAAACGATTGCCCCCGGACGCGGCGACCTTCCGCGCACGCCGGGCCGGGAGCAGCTCGGAGGCACGGCGGAGGACGGCTATTTGCATTGCGGAGCGGCCGGCGCAGGACACTTCGTCAAGATGGTCCACAACGGCGTGGAATACGGCATGATGGCCGCGCTGGCCGAGGGCTTTGACATCCTGAAAAATGCCGATGTCGACTCGCAGCCCGTAACGCACGATGCCGAGACGGCGCCCCGCATGGGCAACGACCTCGACTACAAGCTCCCTCTCGGCGAGATCGCCGAGTTGTGGCGCCGTGGCAGTGTGGTGCAAAGCTGGCTGCTCGACCTCGTTGCCATTTCCATGGTCGATGATCCGGAGTTGAAGAACTTCTCCGGCCGCGTGTCCGACTCCGGCGAAGGGCGCTGGACGGTCATGGCCGCGATCGAAGAGGGCGTGCCCGCCGACGTGCTCAGTGCCGCTCTCTATGCGCGCTTCCGTTCCCAAGAGCCGGCCTTTTCCGACAAAGTCTGCTCCGCCATGCGCTACCAGTTCGGCGGCCACCACGAGAAGCCGGCGGGGGGTTGAAGGTGGATCGCGCCGTCCCGGCGCGATAATAATCGGGCTATCGCGATAGGGACATCGCGATCCACCTGGCAAACACGAGCTGAGAACTTTCGATGCTGGGCTTTACTGTCCCACGATCAACCCGTTCACAAACCGGATGGCTGGGCCGAGCAGCGGAAGGTGCTGGTAGATGCCGGCGGACGGATTCCAGAAGTCCTGATGCAGGACGATGCGGCCTTGGTCGTCGAAGCGCAGTTGCGACAGGCCTTCGGTGATGACCGGTTGACCGCCGGCGAGATTCTTGGTGCGGATTTCCATGGTCCAACGGGCGTAAACATCCGCCCCGGAAACGGCAACGTCGTTGATCTTGGCCTCGACCTTCTCCGCGCCGCGCGCGGTTTTGAGCAGATACTTCTCGATCGCGTCGATACCGAGCTCGGTGGCAATGGTGTCATTGAACCAGGCATCCGGCGCATAGACGTTGCGGACATTGGCAGTCACGTTTTGCTCGCTGAGATTTCCATAAAGCGCGGCGAAGCGGGCTACCGCGCGCTCGGCGCTTTGGCGATCGCCAAGCGCCACGCCGGGGCGTTCAACGAGAGCCTTGTGGTAAGCCCGGGTGAAGTCGGTGGGACCTGCGGCGCAACCGCCGAGCAAAACGACGATCATTCCGGACAAGCAAATATTTCTCATGCCTGATGCTGGGCGGACTCCGCGCCGCCGGCAACCTCGGTCTTCATCAAATCGTCGAATGCTTCCTGCCGCGAGGCGTAGAAGGGATAGTTCGCGGCATCCTCGCCTTTGGGCACGAAGCGCCAATGCTTGTAGGCCCAGAGCCAAGCCTCGGGTTGGCGGCGCACTTGGTCCTCGAAAACGTCCCAGCATTTTTGCGCGATTTCCTGCTCGGTGGCGTCCGGGCTGAAGTGGAGCGGTGGATGCGCAATGGTGCGGTAGCGGCCGTCGGGCAAAGGAACACTCTCGATGGGAATAATGGGAAAGCCGGTGCGCTTTTGCAGCATGGCGTGCAGCTTGGTCACGGAACACCAGCGACCGAACGACCGGATGGGCACGGAGGGCAATCGCGGATCCAACTGCAAGTCGATCAAGACTCCGATGTTCCCGCCGGCTTTGAGGTGCTTGAGGGTGACGAGCATGGAGCGCTCCTGCGCGATGATGCGATGGCCGCTCATGGCGCGCAACCGGTCGAAGACGGGCCCGAGCAGCGGATTACGGAATTGCTGGGTGACAATGCATCCGGGGAGGAATTCGTAAGCACCGGCGATGCTCAGCCATTCGAAGTTGCCGTAGTGCAAGCAGACAAAAATGCCGCCGGAGTTCTCTTTGACCAGCGCACGCGCCTCATCCCAACCTTCCATCCTCATGCGCTCCGTGTAGTTGGCCGCGGTGAAATTGCGGGCCCAGAAAAGCTCGAGCATGCTGCGGGCGAATTGACGGTAGGAATCGCGCGCGATGCGCTCGATTTCCTCCGGCGATTTCTCCCCGCCGAAAACCATTCCGAGATTAGCCAGCGCGTAGGAACGCCCTCGCTTGTCGAACTGGTAGACGAGCCCCCCGAGAAACCAGGCGAGTCCGCGCACGCCGCGCCATGAGAGCAAAGGAATCAGGCGCGAGACGGACCACAGACCGGCGTATTCCAAACGGCAACGCAGTCGCCGCGACCAGTCGAGTTCCTCCCAAGTTGGAAACTTCTTCGCCACGGATCAGGCAGCAACGTCGGTCTCGAGGCGGGGAAAAACCGGTTTGGCTTCACCCACGCAATGTCCGGCGGCGACCGCACCCCAGGAGTTGGCGAGATTGCCGGCAAAGCCGAGTTGACCGAGGAGTTCGTCGGCGGCACGTGGCATGACCGGATGCACCAGCGCGGCGGCGAGGCGGGCGGCCTCGACCAAAACCACCAGCACTTCGTCCAGTCGACCGGACAGAGCGGGATCCTTGGCCAGCTTCCAGGGCGCGGAGCTTTCGACAAATCCGTTGGCTGCGGCGATCAGCTCCCAAACGGCATCGAGCGCGGTATGAACCTGATAGTTTTGCATGGCCGCGTCGAAACGCACGGCCGCATCGGCGGCCAGCGCCTGCAGCGCAATGGCGTCTTCCGATTGATCGGACGGCGCCCCGGCGAGGGTCCCTTCACGGTAACGCCGCGCCATACTGACCGTGCGATTGACGAGGTTGCCGAGGTCGTTGGCCAGATCGGCATTGTAACGCGCCTTGAGCCGTTCCTCGTTGAAATCGGCATCTTGGCCGGTGGCGATGTCGCGCATGAGGTAGTAACGCAATCCGTCCGCGCCGTAGCGGTCCGCCAAGGCATCGGGGTCGACCACATTGCCGGCGCTCTTGCTCACCTTGGCGCCGCCGAGATTCCACCATCCGTGAACGAGCAGCCTCGGCATGACCTCGACTCCCGCCGCCTTCAGCATGATCGGCCAGTAGATGCCGTGGGCGGGGATGAGAATATCTTTGCCGATAACATGCGCATCGCACGGCCAGAGTTGCTGGAAATCCGGAAGCTGACCGCCGTTTGTCGCGCGGTAACCGGCGAACGTCGCGTAGTTCATCAGCGCGTCGAACCAAACGTAGGTGACGAAGTCGCGATCGAAGGGAAGCTCGATACCCCAGCCCAGGCGTGACTTCGGACGCGAAATGCAGAGGTCGCCCGCCTCCTTGGCCACCGCATTGGCTAATTCGTTGCCGCGGAAAGAAGGAAAAACAAAATCGGGATGCGCCGCGATGTGCTCGGCGAGCCACGGGCGGTATTTGGAGAGGCGAAAATACCAGTTTTCCTCCTCGATGAAGACCACCTCGCCCCATTCGGGACCGAACTCGCCCTGCGCATTGCGATCTTTGTCGGTGAGAAACTGCTCCTGCCGCACGCTGTAATGCCCGCTATGCCTCGCTTTGTAGAGGTCGCCTTGGTCGTGCAACTGCTGCAACACGTCCTGCACCGCGGCGATGTGGCGAGGGTCCGTTGTCTCGGCCCAGCCGTCGTAAGCAATGCCGAGCTTTTGCCAGAGCGCTTTGAATTTCGCGGTGATGTCGCGCGCGAATTCCGCCGGTGCCACCCCGGCCTTCTCGGCGGACTGCTGCACCTTTTGTCCATGCTGGTCGACTCCGGTGAGGAAAAACACAGACCGTCCGCGCTCGCGGTGCCAGCGTGCAATGACATCGGCCAGGACCTTTTCGTAAGCGTGGCCGATGTGCGGCGGCGCGTTCGTGTAATCGATCGCCGTGGTGATGAAAAAAGTTTGCGCGGACATTTCCCCCATCAAAGCCTCACCCCGCGTCCAACCCAACGCCAAAAAGCGCCGGGCGACGCGTCACATCAGCGGGCGCAGGACCTCCAGACCCGATTCCTGCCGGGCCGTGGCCAGCCATTGGGCCACGAGCAGCATCTCTTTGCCTTCGCGAATCCCGCTTTCAATTCGGGGCCGCTGCTCGGCCGCGGTTTTCTCGTCCGTTTCCCCACGCTCTTCGACAAACACGGCAAAGCCGCCTTCGGGCGATGGGACAAAGTCACTCAATGTTCCCGCCGGCAAATCGACCGCCGCCGCAGCCAACTGGCGCTTTGGAACCTCGAGGTCGGGATCGAAGACGCTGAGACCTTCGACTTTTTCGGGTCGAAGCCCCGCCTGCTTGGCGGCTTCGGCGAAGGTTTTGCCCCCGGCCAAAGCCGTGCGCATCCCGGCCAGCGCGGATGCAGAAGCCTCGCGCAGCGCAGCATCGCGTTTGCCGGCGATCAGATCGGCGCGCAGATCGGCGCGGGCCTCGTCAAAAGTCTGCGGCCGCGCCGCCTCGACCGCAGCCACCTCGATGACCGCGTAGCCGGTCTCCCCGACTTGCACGATCTCGTAGTTGCCGGGCCCGGGGGGCAGACGGAAGGCGACCGCCGCCGATGCCGGGACGACCTCGCCGTCGCCATCGCTCAAGGCACCGGAGGTTGCTCCATCGGGCGCGAAGAGCGGCGTGGTGCGAACCTCAAGGCCTTTTTGGCCGGCAACTGCAGCCATCTCGCCGCCGCCGGTGAGGACCTCCGCGAACTCGCCGGTGGCGGTGGCAATCCTTTGCAAAGCACCGACCCGTTCTTTGGCTTCAAGTTTTTCTTCATCCGGAGAGAGGGCGAAAAGCACATAGCGAACCGAGCGCTTTTCCGGCACCTGCAATTGCGCGGCGCGGGCTTGGAAAGCGGCTTGCAATTCCTCGTCTGTCACCTGCACGTCCTTGGCTGCGGCGGATGCATTCCAGCGAAGCACTTGAAGATCGAGAGGACGGACACGCTCGAGGGCCGAAGCGACCTCGCCCGGCATGACAACGGCCGGCGACGCGACCAGAGCCTTTACCCCGGCCAGGCGGAGGGTGTCACGGATCACGGATTCGAGCTGGCGCTCGGAGAAGCCCCGCGGCGCCAGTTGCTGCTGCAGGAACTCCGAATACTTCACGGGGTCGAATTGCCCCTCGGATTGGAAGACCGGGAGCGTTTTGATTTTGTCCACCACAGCCTGATCCCCAGGCTCGACGCCAAACCGCTGCGCCTCGTGCTGCAGGACCATGAGGTTCCAGATGAAGTTGTTGGCAGCCTCGTCTTCAGTTTGCGCCTGCCCGGAAAGATCGCGCACCAGATCGAACTGCCCCAAAGCCAAAGCGAGCTGGTAGTTGCGCACCGCTTTCTCGATATCCACCTGCATCACGTCGCGTCCGTAGATTTTGGCCACGATGTTGGATCCCACCCTCTCGAGGTCCGTCGTATTGTAGAGCCAGGCGAAAGCGATGATGGTGAGCGCGGCGACAAGAGTCATGAGCCAGCGCTGGTGCTTGCGGATCGTGGTGAACATAGGACGAATGTGTTGAAAAGTGCGAATGGGTGGCTTAATTGGTCAGGCTGATGAAATCAAGCCCCCTCGCCTCCCTGAAGCTGTTGGCCGTCGTGGTCGTCGGGCTGGCTGCGGCCACCCCGGCCGGTGCACAGGACGCGGTCGTGCTCAAGTCCGGCCTGACCCGCGAGGGTAAAATCACCGGCGTAAGCGGCGGCAATATCCGCCTGCAAATGGGCAGCGCCACCAGCGGCATCCCTCTGGCTGACATCCGCGAGATCCGCATGGACGCGCCACCCGAGTTCGATGCGGCGGTGGGCAAGTTGACTTCCGGCGACGCGGCGGGCGCGGTGGGTGCGTTGCAAAAAATCACCGACACCTACGCCGGAGTGCCGACCCCCTGGGCGGAGCGCGCACTTGCCCTCCTTGGCGATGCCAAGCTGGCCGCGGGCGACAAAGAAGGTGCGGCGGCTGTCTATGACAAACTGACGCAGGCCTATCCGCAAGCCAAAGCCCTGGCCAATCTCGGCAGGGCGCGCCTCGCGGTCGACGGCGGAAAATTCAGTGAAGCGGAACCTCTCTTGCAGCCGCTCCTCGAGGCCTCGGCAAAAACGGGACTGCCGGCCGCCTCGGACGGACCCGCCTATACCCAAGCACATTACCTGGCCGGCCGCATCAAAGAGTCTGCCGGCGACCACCAGGCGGCTCTCGAACATTATCTCACCGCATCGGCAGTTTTTCCCTTCGACAAAGCCTCCGCTTCATCGGCCCAGCAGCGCGCCGACGCTTTGCGCGCGGAGAATGCCGGCCTGATCGCCCCCTGATTTTCGAACACACCCACCACCCATGATCCCTCACCGCTCACTCCCCGCCCCCGCATTGCTCCTCGCCGGACTCCTTGCCGCCGCGCCGGCCCGCGCCGCCGATGCCGAAGGGGGCAGCACCTCGGTCATCGAGATGATCCTGCACGGCGGACCGCTGATCATCATGATCTGGCTGGCCATCGTGGCCACCTCGATCGTCATGGTGACCTTCATCATCCAGCTCTTTCTCCAGGTCCGCCGTCAAAGTCTCGCCCCCAAAGCACTGGTCGCCGCACTGGATGAATCGTTGAAAAACGGCAACTTCCAAGAAGCGTGGGAAACTTGCCAGGCCAACTCGAAAACGTATATCGCGGCGGTTCTCGGCGGCGCCCTTGAGCGGATCGGCCGCGGCAAGGATGCCACGGACACTGCTTTGATCGAGCTTGGTATCCGCGAGTCTCAAGTTTTCAAGACCCGCAACAGTTACGTCTCGGTCATCGGAGTCATTGCGCCGATGATCGGATTGCTTGGCACGGTCATCGGAATGATGGGAGCCTTCGCTGTCCTCGGGCAAACCGGGGTATCTGACCCGCGTAAACTCGCCATGAGCATCGGTGAGGTGCTTCTTGCTACGGCCAGCGGCCTCTTCATCGCGATTCCGGCCTTCATTTTTTACTACTTCTTCCGCAACCGCATCAACGACGCCGTGGTTTACGCGGACGGCGAACTGAGTCAACTCGTTCAAGACATACCGTTCGACGAAGTCAAAGGTATGCGCATTGGCGAAGACTTCAGCGCCGGGGACGGACTGACCGCCGGTTCCCCGCAATCCAAGGTCTCGCACAAGGTGTCCATGCAACTGACCACCAACTGCCCTGTTTGCCAGACAGCGATCGTGCCGGGACATAATCCCTGCCCGGGTTGCGGCACCACGCTCGACTGGCAGTCCTGAGCCATGTCCGACGCCGCCCCCAGTCCCGGCAAGAAGAAGCGCCGCCAACCCGAGGCGGAGGCCGACCCGGAATTTCAGATAGCGCCGATGATCGACATTCTCCTCGTGCTGCTCGTCTTTTTCATGTCGATCAGCTCGACCGAAGTGCTCCAGTCGAACAAAGACATCCGCCTGCCTGTGGCCAAGGAAGCGAAAGACGCCAAAGAAAACCCCGGACAAATCATCGTCAACCTGGCGTACAGCCCGATCAACAACGGCGTGGCCATCAGCGTTAACGACAAAGACTATCCCTCGCCCGGCGACCTTATTCCCGTGCTGCAAAACCACATCCAGCAAAACCCCATGGTCCGCGTCCTCATCCGTGCGGACAAAGACGTGCGCTACGCCACCATGAAAAGCCTGCTCGAAGCGGTGGGCAAGGCGGGCATCGCCAATGTCACTTTCTCGGTCGTCGACAAGGAGGAGGCGCCCACCCCTTCGTAAGCGGCTTGCGTCGCGGCGAAGATCGGTGAAATTACCAACATATGGGCGGATCCGTAGGCAGCGAGGACGGCGATGTGGGTTTCCAGATCGCGCCGATGGTGGACGTGGTCTTCGTCCTTCTTCTTTTCTTCATGGCCTCGGCCGGCTCCCAAGTCGTCGAGCGCGAACTGAACATCAGCCTGCCGAGCGGACGCAGTTCGGCCGCGGCAGCCGGACCGCCCCCCACTCCGATGATCATCGACATCAGCGCGGACGGCGTGGTCAGCATGAACAGCCGCATTTTCGACACTCCGGCGAGCAAGGAGCTTCCCGAGTTGCGCGCGCAACTCAAAGACAACATCGACCGTTTCGGCGAGGACAATCCCGTCCTCATCCGTCCCAACGATAGCGCAAGGCAAGAACGCATCATCGACGTCCTCAACTCCGCCGCCGCGGCCGGGGTGAAGAATCTGACGTTCAGTTAACAGCTGCGCCCCCGGCGGGTCGCGACGTTTGATTCGATCATCGCACCGGGACGGCCGGCTCGGCTCCCGTCGTGCCGACGAGACTCTCGACGTAACCCGCCGAATTGACCCCGGCCAGTTTGGCCCGCGCGTCGTCAAGTCTTTGCGCGATACCCATGCGTTCGGCCACGGCGGCATAGCTCGTGTTGCGCAGGAAATTTTCCAAGTAGGCCACGTGCCGTTCCCAGAGGCGTGCATCGACGCGCTGTTTGGACGCCAAGCGCGCGCGATACCAATCGCTGGACAACACGCTTTCGCGGGTGAACAAAGCGCGGATCTCCGGCTCGCCGAGCGTTTTGCCCTCATAGTGGTCGTCGCGCATGACGTGCAGGAGCGCCCGGAGAGGCGGACAGGCCCACGCGATGCTTCCGTCCGCGAAGTAATGCCCGGCCACGCGTTTTTGCGTCGCGGTGATGTTGTCCATGCCCTCGATGAAAGCCTCCAAGCCCTGCAATTCGGGCTTGAGCATGTCGTCGGTGAGAACGACGTGCGGGTGGTTGAAGACGCGGCCGAAGAACGTGTTGACGAATTTCTGCGTGATCCGGCTGCCGAGGCGGCTGGCCGCGATTTTCCGGCCATCGTGCTCGAAATCCTGCAGGCGCTCGAGATAGCCGTGCGCGTGGAGAAATTCCGGCGTGCGCTCCTCGACGCTCATGCGGCACCAGACCTCGGGAACGAGCAGGCTGATATCGTGGTCGACCCGGGCACAAGGCCCGACGTATCCGGCGGCGGTGACAAAACCCTCGTAACCGCTGATCGCGTAGGAAACGAAGGCGGAGTTCAGGTCGTAGATCGGCAGCAAGGCATTGAACGGCCCCTTGGTCAGCGCACCCTCCGAACCCGCACCGGTGGTGGATGGCGACTTTCCCGTCATGCTGCAGATGAACTCCATGAAAAGTTCCGGCAGCTCCATGTGGTGGATCGGATTGTAAACCGCGAGGGAAAGAATCCCCGCGGCCTTGTCCGGCGGGTTGTTGCGGCGGCCGGCCAGGACAGCGTTGACCGGCGTGAGCGCCGGCTGATCATGACGGAGCCCGCGCGCCAGACGGATCCCGACGTCCGCGAGATAGCGTCCGCGCGGATCAAGCAAGTCCGGCCGGGTCTGGAGGTAGCGCGGGTTCTTGGTCGGCTTGCCATCGACGATGCGCGGATTGGCATTGGAGACGAAGAAGGCGGGGGAGCCGGCTTCCACGTAGCCCGCAATCATCTTCTGCATCGGCCGCGTGTACTCGTAATAACCAATGGCATTCTCGAGGATCTCGCCCGCCTCCCTGACGGTCAGCGGTTGGTAGTTGGAGAAGAAGTTGCCGCCGTGGGCAAAATCGAATTCGGTCACTTTGTCATAACCGCGGTGAATGGCATCGTCCGGACGCTGGAACAGACGGTATTCGCAGTTGTGCACGAATTTGACCCCGGCCAGTTGCTCCGTCTGCGCGTCGAGGAGCCCCTCGATAAGCGGGCGCGGCACCACGGTCGACGCCGTGATGTCGTCCTCCATCTGGATCTTGGTCGCCGGATAGAAATCTTTGCGCAGCCCGAAGGTGCGCCACGAGTCCTCCGCATCAAAGCCGACGCGCAGGAAATTGGCCACCAGTTTGCGACGGTGGAACCGCAGTTCGTTGGCCGGGAGACCGTTCACGGTGTCCACGCTGAAATTCTCACGCCAGTTGTCTCCCCATTCCGGGCGGTAAAAGCGCTTGAGCACAAAGACCAGCTCTTTGATGTGCTGCGGGATGGTTTCGAGCCATGCGTTGTATTCCGCACCGAAAGACGGCGACGGCGTAAGGAGTTTGATGACCGAGCCGAGCGAACGATTCGGGCTCAGGATAGGGCGATCGTCGTGGCCGTTGCGCGACGCATCGGCGTAGCGGTCCGAGTAATCCCGCCGGATAAGTCCCTCGACGTGGTCGAAGTCCGCTTTGAAGTCCGCCACGAAGATCGGTCCGGCCAGAATCGCATCGGATATGGGCTTGGAGATTTCCGATTTGCCCCCGCCGGAAACCGTGCAGGGTTTGTGGCACAGGGTGCCTTCGGCCATTGTGCCGATGAGGCGCCAGGCGCGGCCGGCTGGCGGCTTTTCCATGTGGATCTTGTAGCCGCAGGGAAGGACGTAACGGTGATCGAGACGGAGTGGAATCTCGCGGGTCGTACCCGCTTGCTCCCAAGTCACCTTCTGGGTCAGCAGCTGGAAGCGGGCGTTTTCGGGGACATAGATGATGTCCGGGTAATGACGGTCCACCGCGTAGCCTTCAGCATGCAGCTCGGCGGAATCACCGAGCAATTCCATGGCTTGCCCGAAACTCCGTGGCATCTCGAGGGGGAGGTCCGGCGCGGCGATTTGCTCGGCCAAGTCGTAGCTCGGAAAAATGAGCGCACCCCCGGCATGCTCTTCCTCGGCATTGCCGAAAAGGTTGGCCGCCATACCGAGCTGGGTTTTGACCTCCTTCTTGCAATAGCCGAAGTAGTTGTCCGAAATGATGGTGACAACGACGCCCCGTTCGTCGCGCGCGGTGATCTTGAAAGGCGTGCCGTCGTTGTAGGGCTCGTCAGGCGATTTCCAGCACATGCCATCGCGGCGCTGGCGCTCGGTGGCTTGGTCCCATGACGGCAGGCCCAATTCGGACTTGGTCAGCTTGTTGAGATGGGGGGCAAGAATCACGCAGCCCGTGTGACCGGTCCAATGCTCGGTATCGAGCGCCGCATCGTGATCGGGAAGGTTCGGGTCACCGGCATTGCCGAAAATGCTTTCCACGAAGTCCAGATTGCAGACAAGTCCCCCGGGCACAAAGAAACGGACTTCCATGCTTTTCTCCGGAGTCACTCCGGGGATCTCGGGGCAAACCACCGGGCGGAGGAGAAGGGTGACGAAACACTCGGCCGCGTCGGGCAAGGTCGAAGTGAAGGGCAGACGCAGTAATTCGCGTGGCGGTTGCAACGCGGCCTTGAGGAGCCGGCCGAAGACCGCCTTGGGGACGGCTTTTTTGTCGTCCGGCACGGGCAAGCCGCCCTCGGTAACGTGAAAAATCCCCTGCGTGGTGCGCCGATCGCTCTTGGGATTGTGCAGCACGCCCTGGCGCACGCGGTAAGAATTGATGATGTCGGAAGAAAACTCGTCCTTGTCGGGCGGCAGGGAAAGCTGACGCGCCAAGCCATGACGATCGAGGACGAAGGTTTGGTTGGGCAACCGCGGCACTTCGACTTCATCGCCCAAATAATCTTGGAGGAAGTTTTGGATGCGCGTGTCCGCGGGACACATGTGCTGGGCCAAGAGGCGGTCCTTCTCGCGGTGCGATGCCATCAGCCCGCCGACCAAGTCGGCGAATTCCGCGTCATGCGCCACGGGGAACGCCGGGCAACCGAGATCGCGCAACTTGAGGTTGATGTAAAAAATACGCCGCTGCACGGCATCCGCATCTTCTCCGCCGCCGGGAACTCCCCGCAACACGCCAACTTTTCTTCCGAGGTCTCTGGTCATGACAAAACTCTCCGAAGGTTAAAGGCCGCCAGCACAGGGGAGCAAGAAACTCAGACCGAAATGGCACTTGCTTCGCCCCGCAGTCGCAGGCACAGATGCGCGCCATGGGAGAAGCCTTGCCCGCACCTTCCGCCGCGGCGGAGAAGAAATTCGCCATGACCCTCTCGGTCGCCGCGGGACTTTTGCTCCTCGCTCTCAAGGCCTTTGCCTGGGCTTGGACCGGATCGACAGCCATTTTGAGCGACCTCGGCGAAAGTGCCGCGCACCTCGTGGCGGTGACTTTTGCCGCATACAGCCTGTGGCTGACGCTGCGCCCGGCAGACGCCAACCATCTCTACGGTCACGCCAAAGTGAGCTTCTTCTCGGCCGGATTCGAAGGCGCCATGATCATCGCGGCGGCGTTTTACATTCTCTACGAGGCTGTCCGCGCGGCGATCCAAGGTCCCTCCCTCTCGCACATTCCGGTCGGTCTCGCCCTGACAGCAGTGGCGGCCGTGCTTAATGGCGTGCTCGGCTGGCACCTCGTACGCATCGGGAAAAAACGCGGATCGATTATTCTCGAAGCCAACGGACACCATGTGCTGACCGATTGCTGGACCAGCCTTGGTGTCCTCATCGCGCTCGGTCTGGTCATGCTGACCGGTTGGCCTTACTGGGATCCTCTTTTCGCCGCCGCAGCCGCCCTGAACATTCTTGTTTCCGGGGTGGGCCTTCTCCGGCGCAGCGTGAGCGGCTTGATGGATGCCGCCGATCCCGCCGTCCACCGGGAGATCGAGAAAATCGTCACCGCCGAAACAAACCGGCACGGCATCACCCACCACAATTTGCGCCACCGCAATATCGGCGACGCTTACCTCGTCGAATTGCACCTCGCTTTCCCCTCGAACATCCTCCTGCGCGATGCCCACCGCGTGGCCACCGAAATCGAGGAGTCACTCGAGAAAAACATCCATCCGGCGGCTCATGTAACCACGCACCTCGAGTGCGAGGGCGATCACGACGAAGCCGCCGGACCGTAGCTGCGGCTGCAAACGCCTATCCGCGCACCGCGAGATACTCCCGCGACAGGCGCACGTAACGCAGCGCCCACATTTTGATCTCGTCCTGCTCGGCCTCGGAGAGCGTCCGCACAATCTTCCCCGGGGTGCCGAGGACAAGCGAACCCGGGGGCACCTCCATGTCCTGCTTGACCGTGGCATTGGCGCCGATGATCGAGCGTGTGCCGATATGCGCGCCGTCCAGGATGATCGAGCCCATGCCGACGAGGACCTCGTCCTCCACGGTGCAGGCATGGACGATGGCCTTGTGTCCGACGGTGACTAACTGGCCGATGATGGCCGGCAAATCATCCGCCGTGTGGACAACCGCACCATCCTGCACATTGGACCGGGCACCCAAGACGATGGGCGCAACATCACCGCGCAGGACCGCTTGGTGCCACACGCTGGCTTCGGGCCCGATCTCCACGTTGGCCACCACGGTGGCATCGTCTGCGATGTACACATCCTGCGCGATGCGCGGTGCGGTGCGGATATTGCGGGCAATGGTTTCGGCGAATTTCTCCATCGGACCGAAGGTCGGCGTGCTCATACCCCCATCCGCCCTCCGGCGCGCCCCCCTGTCAAACCAAAATCCGGCGGGAATTTTTTCCTCCCCTCGCGATGACGGTTGACAGGTTCCGGCTCATCGGGGAAAAGCCTTTTGTAGTTCCACCCGCCCAGCAAACCGCACACCCCAACAATGAACAAAATCAAACTCACCGAATCCGTCCAAAAGGAACTCGGCAGCACCAAGGCCGACGCGGAACGTGCAGTGAACGCCGTGATTGAAGGCATCAAGTCCCACCTCAAGAAGAGCAAGTTGATGCAACTCGTCGGCTTCGGCACATTCAAAGTGGTGAACCGCAAAGCGCGCCTCGGGGTAAATCCAAAGACGGGTGAGCGCATCAAGATCAAGGCCTCTAAGAGCGTAAAATTCGGCGCAGGCAAAGACCTGAAGAGCAAACTTTAAGCCCCTTTCCCCCCAACCCGAGGAACCCCGTTCCGCCACTTGGCTGAACGGGGTTCCTCATTTTTGTGCGTTGGTTTTTTGTCGAGTCCGGCCTCCGTCTCCCGCAGAATCGAACCGATGAAAAAAGCAATCCGTGTTGCCGTGACCGGCGCCGCCGGCCAGATCGGCTATTCCATTCTTCCCCGCATCGCCAGCGGCCAGGTTTTCGGGGCCGACCAGCCCGTCTCTCTCCAACTGATCGAGATCGAGCCCGGCATGGCCGCACTCCAAGGCGTGGCCATGGAGCTGCAGGACGGTGCTTTTCCCCTCTTGGAGAACATTGAGACAACGAGCGACCTTGACCGCGGCTTCGACGGCGTCAGCTGGGCCCTGCTCATCGGCAGCGTGCCGCGCAAAGCGGGCATGGAGCGCAAGGAACTCCTCGGCATCAACGGGAAAATCTTCACCGGACAAGGCCGGGCGATCGAGAAGAACGCAGCCTCCGATGTTCGCGTGCTGGTTGTCGGCAATCCCTGCAACACGAACTGCCTCATCGCCATGAACAACGCGCCGGCGGTGCCCCGCGACCGCTGGTTTGCCATGATGCGGCTCGACGAGAACCGGGCCAAATCCCAACTCGCGCAGAAAGCCGGTGTCCCTTGGCGCGACGTGACCAACATGGCCATCTGGGGCAATCACTCGAACACGCAGTTCCCCGACTTTTTCAACGCCCGCATCGGCGGGAACCTTGCCCCCGAGGTGATCAAGGATACGCCGTGGCTCGAGGGCGAATTCATCAAGACGGTGCAGGAACGCGGCGCCGCCATCATCAAGGCCCGCGGGCTTTCGTCCGCTTTCTCCGCGGCCCACGCCGCGATCGAAACCGTGCGCAGCCTCACCTCGAACACGCCGGACGGCGATTGGCACAGCGTGGCCCTCTGCTCGGATGGCTCCTACGGTATCGAGGCAGGCCTCATTTGCGGGCTGCCGGTGCGCAGCAAGGACCAGAAAGCGTCCATTGTGCAGGGCATCCCGCACAATGACTTCGCCCGCGAGCGCATCGAGAAATCGGTCAATGAGCTGAAGGAAGAACGCGCCATGGTGGCGGACCTTCTGCCGAAATAACCGGCGCGCAATCCGTCAGGCGGCTTTCGACTCGCGGTGGCGCAACGCTTTCCGCTTGGGACGGCGCTTTGGCTGCACCGTGGCTTCCGACTTGTGGCAAGCCACGATGAACATCGGGGGAATGCTGGCCAAGAAGTATTCCACCTCGTGGGCGGCAAACATTTTGGTGTGCGCCTTTAGCTCCGGGGTGACTTGATAAACAAGAAACTGGCCGTCCGGCGTCAGACCCTCGTGCACCGCACGCAGGATCTCTTTTTTCTTTTTTGGCTCGAGGTAGCTGAAAGGTATGCCTGACACCACATAATCGGCCTCAGTGAAGCCGAGCTTGTGCAACTCCTCGCGGAAGCTGGCCGCATCTTGGTTGTAGATGAGGACACGATCGTCGTCCCGAAACTGCTCGCGCAAATGATCGGCCAAATGGTTGTCCAACTCGAAAGCGAGCAGCTTGGCATCCGGAGCCAGCCGCTTGGCCAACTCGCGGGTGTAGCATCCTTCACCCGCGCCGAATTCCACGAAGACCCGCGCTTTGTCGAAGTCCATCTTGTCCAAGACCCGCCGGACGAGCCCTTTGGAGCTGGGCAGGACATAAGCCACCTGCAGGGGACGGGCCAGAAAGCGGCGGAACAGGATGGCACTCATGCAGGGAGCCATGCTAGGAGTGCGGCGTATGCCGAAGCAAGCGCAAGGTGGGGAGTCAGAGGGGTCCGCACCGCGGTCCGTCGGCCTGGTCACTTGCGCCGCGCTAGTCGTAGCCAACATGGTTGGCACGGGAATCTTCACCAGCCTCGGCTTCCAAGTCGGTGAAATCCCCTCGCGCCCTGCCATCATGACCCTCTGGGCCCTGGGCGGTGTCCTCGCCCTCTGCGGCGCACTTTGTTACGCGGAGCTTTCCGCGGCCCTGCCGCGTTCGGGCGGGGAATACCATTTTCTCGGTCGGATCTATCATCCGTCGGTCGGACTGATGGCCGGCCTCGTCTCTATCGTCGTCGGCTTCGCCGCCCCCGTGGCCTTGAGCGCGATGGCTTTCGGTTCGTATCTGCAAGGCGTCTTTCCCGCGGTGTCGCCACCGGCGACCTCCGTGGCCGTGGTGGCATTCGTGACCCTCTTCCATTTGCGCGACTTGCGCGTGAGCAGCATTTTCCAAGTTTTTTTCACCGTCCTGAAAATCGGCCTGGTGCTCTTTTTGATCGCGGCTCTCTTCGCCGCGCCCGCGACCACGCCGACGCCTGCCGCGCCTTGGGAGTCCTACCTTTTGACGGCGCCCTTCGCCGTCTCGCTCATGTTCACTCTCTATGCCTATTCGGGCTGGAATGCGGCCACTTACATTCTTGGTGAAGTCCGCACCCCGGGGCGCGTGATTCCGCGCGCCTTGGCCGCGGGCACATTGCTTGTCATGTTGCTTTACCTCGGGCTGAACGCCGCTTTCCTCCATGCCGCCCCGACCACCTTATTGGCCGGAAAGCTCAACGTGGCCCAAGTCGCCGCGCAAAGCGTCTTCGGGGACGGTGGAGGACGCATGGTGGCCGGAGTCATTGCGCTCGGTCTTGTCTCCTCCATCAGCGCCATGGTCTGGGCCGGACCACGCGTGGCCATGGTCATCGGGGAAGATTATCCACGCGCTTTCGGTTGGCTGAGGGTGCGCACAGCCTCCGGCATTCCCGCCGCCGCGGTCGCCGCGCAGGGCGTGCTCACGCTGGTTCTCCTCCTCACCTCGACCTTCGAACAAATCCTTGTCTACACCCAATTCGCCCTCTTGGCCTGCAGCTTTCTCGCGGTGCTTGGCGTGATCCTTTATCGCATCACGCAACCCGACCTGCCGCGTCCCTTCCGCGTGCCGTTCTATCCGGTCACTCCCCTCCTCTTCCTGGCCATCAGCGCTTTCGCCATGGTCTATACCGCGACGGTGAAACCATTCGAGGCACTCTGCGGCGCCCTGACCTTGGTGGCAGGTTTGGGTATTTACCCCCTCGTCGCCAACGGACAAAAATGCAGGTCATGAAGCCAATGCGGCTCTTGCTCCTGCTCGTCGCGCTTTGGTCGCCGTCGGCCCGCGCCGTCTCGCCGACCGAACTCGGCGCCTTCCTCGCGGGGCGTCAACTGCCGGCTTCGAGTCCCCTTGCCCCGCTGCAGGAGTCGGCCGAATACCGTGAACATGCCCGGCAATACGCCGCGCAATGGTATCGCTATGACGATTTTTATTTCGCCCCGATGCGCTCTTGGGCCGCGGGCGAACTTGTGCCGCGGATCGGCTCCACCTCGCAGGTCACTTACATGTTCGGCGGACCCGATCTGGTTAGCGCCCTCGCGCTTTTTCCCGAGGCGAAGCTTTATGCCCTGGGCGGACTCGAACCGGTGGGCAAGTTGAGCAATCCACTCTCGCTCAGTCCCGAAGAATTGCACGCCAGCCTGGCCATGCTGCGGAAGTCGACCGAGGTGATCATGAATTTCAGCCACTTTATCACCAAGGACATGAAGACCGAACTCGCCGCTTCGCATTTCCAAGGCGTCTTTCCCATCATGCTCGTCTTTTTGTCCTTCACCGACGCGCGCATCGATCTTGCCGAGCGACTCACCTTGCAGCGAGACGGCACACTGGCACAGGGCGAGTCTTCCGGCGGACAACCGGCCTTGCGTATTATTTTCCGCCCCGCGCCCGGCATGCCGCAGGCCGAGGTTATCTACCTGCAAGCCAATCTCTCCGACGGCGCACTCAAATCGCACCCCGGCATTCTCGAATGGCTCAGGTCACGCGGTCGCGCCACGGGCTACCTTAAGGCCGCCTCGTATCTCATGCACACCGGCGGATTCACCACCATTCGCGACTTCCTGCTCGGTCATTCTGCGGCCATCGTGCAAGACGACTCGGGCATCCCGCTCTCCATCTTTCGCGAGCGCGACTGGCGGGTCATCAACTTCGGCAGCTACACCACGCCGCTGGAAATTTTCGCCAAATACAACCAACCGGCCCTGCGTGCGCTCTATGAGAGCGGAACGGCATTTTCGCTTCCGTTCGGTTTCGGCTACCGCTGGCAGCGCGGCGAGTCGACCCTGCTCATGGCCCTGCCGCCAGAAGCTGCGCCTCGCGCATTGCCCGCGCATCCCGCCGAGTATTGATCCCCCTTTTTTGTCGCGGCGGACATAGTCCGCCGCTACAACCTCGCCTCGAACAACTGCCGCAAAAACTCGGCGTCGGAAAATCCGCGCCCATCTCCTTGGCGAACCACGACCAAATTGCGCGATGGCACCACATAAACACGCTGACCGCGCGTTCCGATCATGGCCAACAAATCGGACGGTGCCTCACGGCAAAGACATGCATTACTCCAAAACGCCGCGGACTGATCCCGGCCGAGCGATGACTCGACATCGATTTCCCGCGCGCCGGGAAAAGACGCCGCGCGATTGAGCCAGAAACCCAAGGCATACATGCGGTTCGCCTCGGTGCCTTGGGAAAGCATAGCGCGAACTTCAGCCGGCCATTTTCCACGCTGCACGCCGTCGAGGACTCCGCGCCCCGCCGGCAAAAGACCGGCGGCATCCATTCGCGCGCCGGTCGAGAAAAACAGACGCCCTTTGTCATCGCGGGTCCACCGCGCAAGCGCGTCGGCCCGGACCCCAGGAACGAATTTGCGGACCCAGCCGTCCAACGAGGGACCGCGCTGCTCCCGGATTTCCTCCGCAAGCACTTCCCAATGCGAAGGACCGTAGGAAAATCTGCCGCCGTCGCCATCGACCCGCAGGCGTTCGAGAACCGGGGCTTTGTCTTTGAGGCCTTGCGAATAGAACTCGCGCGAGGCCGCGGGCAAGCCGGAGCTCTGATTGAGCAAATCCGAGAGAATAACGCCCCGGGCAGCCCGATGCCGTGCGGGCTGCGTCAAGGAAAGCCCGCCGGTCTTCGCATCACGGAAGACACCGATCGAGACGAGGCTCTTTGTGATGCTGAAAATCCGCTGCGGAACATTCGGACGCTTGGCCCGTTCGTAAATCGTGCGGCCGTTTTCCCAGACGAGCAGCGCCGTTTCCCCGCGCGTGGCGGAATATGCCGCAGCCTCGGGTAAGCCGGGCAGATCCGCTCCTGCCTGCGCCCAAGAAGCCGCGAACCACAGGGCGAGGATGATCCAGCGCATCAGTTTTCCCCGACATGGCGACGGCCCGCCAAGGCCCGCGCCAAGGTCAATTCATCCGCATGTTCCAAGCCACCACCGGCCGGCATACCTTGGGCCAAGCGCGATACCCTCACCCCGCGCGGCGCGAGAATTTCCTCCAAATAATTCGCCGTCGCTTCGCCTTCGACATCCGTGCTCAGGGCCAGAATCACCTCGGTGAACCCGCCGCGCTCGAGACGCGAGGTCAGTTCGCCCAAGCGCAAATCCTCCGGACCGACATGCTCCAGCGGCGAAAGACGGCCGCCCAGCGCGTGATACCGTCCGTTATACGCACCGGACCGTTCGATCGGCAAAATGTCCGTGGCCCGTTCCACCACGCAAAGCAATGGTTCGCGCCCGGCCTCCGCGCAGATGACGCACACTTCTTCCACGCTGAAAAATCCGCAATCGCGGCAATGACGCAGTCCATCGCGCGCCACGCCCAGAGCATGGGCGAAAGCGGACGGGCGCTCGCCATCCTCCGTGAGCCAGAGGGCCATGCGTTCCGCACTGCGCGGCCCCACGCCCGGCAAACGCCGCAACTCGCGCACCAGAGCCTGGAAAGGCTCGGGGTATCCGGCGGTCTTCACGAAACAGTCCCCGCACGTCGCGCCGCGGCGCTGCGCAGGGCAAAGACTCGCGCCGCCGCATCGTCCCGCTCGCGCGCCAACGCGGCAAAAGCATTCTCCGCTTCCGCCCAGTGACCGGCCCAGAAAGCATCCCACGCAGCATCCCACCGACGCAGGTCTTCGCCGGATTGCCCGGAGACTTTCTCCGCGGGCCCGGTCACTTCGTGCAGCAAAATCCGTTCGCCATCGAAGTCGCACCACGCCATCCGGCGGGATTGCCAGGCATCGCCGGAATCGCCGGTCAACGCATCCTCGATGAGCACGCCGGCCGCATAACCGCGGGCAGCCGATGCCATGCGCCGCGCCCGGCGCAGCGGCCCACCGCCGACCGTCCAACGTGCTTCGGAAGGAAAATACCCCACGCCGGATAGGCATTCGCCGCGTGTCAGGGCCGCGCAGCCGCCGGCTTCCTTGACCCAAGTCCAGAGCGAGCCGACCACGTCCTGCGTCGATGCCGCCTGACCCCACAGACCGAAGGCAAACAACGCACCCTCGCCATCACAGCGCTCGAGGTAGCCGCCCGCCTTATGGAAATGCCGTGCGGCGCGCGCCGCCAAGCCGGGCAATCCTTTCCAAGCTTCATGCGACTCGCCTTCCAGGTGTCCCGGCCAAAGCACTTCGGCAACGGCAAGCACCTCGCTGCGGGGACCTTCTTCGAGATATTGCTCGTCGATACGCGAGCGCAGGAATACCGGCGCAACGCGTCCACCGACCAGCGACTGCCAGCGTGCGCGGCGCGATCCGGCCGGCGTGAAGGAAAAGGCCAGTGCCCCGGCGCCCGCCAAGCCTGCCGCGGTGAGAGGGACAAGCGAACTCGAGGCGTAGCCATAAAGTCCGGACAGCCAGATCCCGCCACCGAGCAGCCAGAGGGTGGCCAGCCAAATGAGAACCTTCAGACCGCGCCGCGGAATATCCACCACGCACCACGCCACCCCCAGGGCCATGATGACGGCAAGGATCGCCTCGGCGCGCGGACTGACCACGGGCGGACGCCATCCCTGCCACGCGGGCAACATCGGCAGCCAGAGCAAAGGCAAGGCCAGCACGATGCCGACCAGCGCACAAAGGAGCGCAGCTTTAAGATGCAGGGCCAGTGGTCGGTTCATCGGAAGAGCTGGTACGATAGGCGCGCACGACCAAGTCGCTCAAGAACTTGTCGGGTGCCTCCACGGCCTCCCGCGGCAAAATCAACGAACCCTCCGTGGCCGGCGGCTTGACCAAGCGCAGGCCGAACTCGTAATCACGGAACAACTCGGCGCAAAGTTCCCGCACCGGCGTGTGGCGGGCAACGGCCATCTCGACCAGCAAATCGAGGGCTGCGGGGGACAGCTTCAAGTCGAGCCCTTGCGACTGTCCAAGCCGATCGATGAATTCCTCGGCACTCCGGCGCAGGACACGCGCACGCTCGCCCTCGCCGCTGGCCCGCAATTGGTTCAAGCGATCGGCCGGGCGCTCGATGAGATCCATGTCCACGCGCAGCGAAGTGACGCCGGAACCGGGCAACTCGAACTTGAACTCGCGGAGCAAACGTTCGCACACCGTGAGCAATCCGCGCGCGCCCGTTCCCTCCTCCGCGGCCAACTCGGCAATGCGGTCCAAGGCCGCATCGTCAAATACCGCCTCGATCCCGAAGGCGAGGAACGCCCGCTCGTATTGCCGCAAGACACTGCCCTCGGATTCGGAGAGAATTTTGCGCAGGTCGGAAGCGGTCAATTCCTCGCAAGCCACCCGCACGGGCAAACGCCCGACAAACTCCGCCTCCATCCCGTATTCGATCAGATCGGGTGTGGTCACCTCATGCTGCCAGGCGCGTTCCGTATCCTGACCGGACGGCGCGGCGAATCCGATTTGCGCCTGTTTGTGGCGTTTCTCGACGATTTCCTTCAGGCGCGGGAAGGCGCCGCTGACGATGAAAAGAATACTCCGTGTGTTGACCGACTGGCGTCCGGGCTTGCCGCCGCGCTGGATTTCCATGACCGCTTGCATCTGGCCCGCGAGGTCCATCGGGTTGCGCAAGGCGACTTCGGTTTCTTCCATCAGCTTTAGCAGCGTGGTCTGCACGCCGCGTCCACTCACATCGCGGCCGATCATGTTGCCTGACGTGGCAATCTTGTCGATTTCGTCGATGTAGACGATGCCATGCTCGGCACGCGCGATGTCGCCGTCCGCTTTCTGCACCAATTCGCGCACCAGATCCTCGACGTCGCCACCCACGTAGCCAGTTTCGCTGAATTTGGTGGCATCGGCTTTGACGAACGGAACACCGATCAAATCGGCAATGTGGCGCACAAGGTAGGTTTTACCCACACCGGTCGGACCGGTGATTATAACATTCTGCTTGGCGTATTCGACCGGCGCCGTTTCGCCGCGGTCGGCGCGGTCGCGGAGGAATCTCGCGTGGTTGTAATGGTCGCAGACCGCGATGGAGAGGACCTTTTTGGCTTCGTCCTGCTTGATAACAAAACGGTCCAGATGCGCTTTGATATCGCGAGGGGTGAGCTTGAAATCGAAAATGTTTTCGTCCGCGCCCGCCGGTTCCTCCGTCGCGCCGGCCGGTTCGGCGGCCGCCGGGCGCCCCTGTTGCTGGAAGGCGGACTGCAAAAAAGCCTGGAGGCGGCGCTGCAATTCCTCGGGACCGGGAGAATTCGGATCGCTCATGCCGCCAATGTAACCCGCCCCGGCCCGGGGGCAAACCCCCTAGCTGCCGGCCATCAGCCGCTCCGCAACCTTGCGGTAGCTGTTCCAGCCCGCGACGCCGGGGTCCGGACTGATTTCCAGAAATTGGCCGAACAGACTCTTGGCTTCGTCTTTTTCGCCCAAGGCCCAATCCGTCACGCCGGCCACGAAAAAAACCAGCGCGCCCGGACCGGTTTGCGGGTATCGCCGGAGGTCATCGGTGCGCAGAGGTTTGCCGCGCGTTCCGAAGTCGGCCGAGTCGAGGAACATGTTGGCCAGATCGCGATGCTCGGAGCGGTCGGAGAAAAGACCCGTGCGCGACACCTCACGCCAACGATCCCGCGCGGCGTCCGCGTTGCCGGACAGCGCGGCGGAGAGCGCAAGGTTGAAGGCCGCCCATTGCGCGCGCTCACTGCCGGCCGGTGCCTCGGCGGCGGCTTTGGCGAAATTCGCTTCCGCCTGGGCCATGTCCCCGTCAGCCAAAGCGGCCAGCCCCGTATCGAGAGGATCCGCCACCTCTCCTTGGCGTCCGGCGGTCACCGCTTCGCGCAGCCCCTTGATCTCCGGACGCTCGCTGGTGAAGAAGAGCCAGACGCCGGCGACGAGCATGAGCAAGGCGGCCGCGATGGAAATGAGGGCCACGTAGACTTTGGTGCGGTTCGTCTCGACCTTGATCACTTCGCGCTTGGTGCCGGCCGGTCGCCCGGCATGCTCCAGAACTTTGGCGCGGGCGAATTCGAGATGCTCGATCAACTCCGCATACGACGGGTAACGGTCGTCCGGATTTTTCTCCAGCATGCGATTGACGACATAGGCCGTCTCGGGCGCGACATCGGGCGCGAAAGCCTCGAGGCTGGCCGGTTGGCTTTTCATTTGCTTGAGCGCGACAAGGCTCGCGCTTTCCGCCTCGAAGGGCGGACGTCCCGCGATGGCATGGAAAAGCGTTCCGCCCAAGCTGTAGATATCGCTGCGAAAATCTTCCGCTTCGTAATTGAGCCGCTCCGGCGCGATGTAATACGGGGTGCCCCAAATCTCCCCTCGCGCCCCGGCTTCTTCCGCCAGCGCGCGGGCCAAACCGAAGTCGACAATCTTGGTGGTGTGCGCATCGGCGAAGAGAATGTTGCCCGGTTTGACATCACGGTGAACCAGCCCCTTCTCCGCCGCCGCTTCGAGTCCTTGCGCGATTTGCGCCCCGATCTCCAGCACCTGCGCCTCGGAAACGCGGCTTTGCACCGACATCAGGTCGTCGAGGGAACCTTTTTCGACCAACTCCATAGCGAGGTAAAACTGGCCGTCCGCCTCGCCGAATGAATAGACGCGGACCACGTGCGGATGATTGACCGAGGCGGTGACGCGCGCCTCCTGTTCGAGCTTGGCCCGCTCGTCTTCACGTGCGCTCATTTCACGACGCAGGACTTTCAGGGCGACCATGCGTCCGAGATTATGGTCGTAGGCCTTGAAGACGGATCCCATGCCGCCCTCGCCGATCAGCTCGACCAATTCGAAATTGTTGAAGATACGGCGTGCACGCATCCCCTCGCCGCAATGCGGACAGTAAATTTGCGCAAAGGGCAGTTCATCGGACACGTCGATCGTCCCGCCGCAAGCGGGACACGTGTCGATGATCCGGGGGGAAGACTCCTCGTCCACGCGGCAAACCTTGCGCGGGACCGCGGGAACGTCCAGCGTTTCCGCGAACCACTATGAACGAACCACTCACCTGCACCGCGGCGCAAAGCGCGCCCCGCCTCGACCGCTGGATGGCCACGCAATGGCCGCAATTCAGCCGGGCGCGCTGGCAGAAAGCGCTCGTGGCAGGGTTGGTCACCTTGAACGGTGCCGTGGCCCGCGCCTCCGATCCCGTAGCCGCCGGCGATGTGGTGGCCGCTTTGCCTCCGCCCGCCTCCGAACCGCCCGTGCATGCCGTGGCGGAGAACATTCCGCTCGAGATCATTCACGAGGACGACGATTTGCTCTGCCTGAACAAACCGCCCGGCCTCGTCGTTCATCCGGCGACGGGCCACTGGCAGGGCACGTTGGTCAATGCCATCCTGCATCACTGCGCAAATATTTCGGACGGCGGCCATCCCTTGCGGCCCGGCATCGTGCACCGTTTGGACAAGGACACAAGCGGGTGCATTTTGGTGGCCAAAAATGATGCGGCCCACGCCGCGCTGGCGCGGCAATTCGCGGAGCGCACCGCGCAGAAAACTTACCTCGCCGTGGTGCGCGGACGTCCCCGCGCCACCGGTGGCGTGGTCACCGGCGCGATTGCGCGGCATCCGGTGCACCGCCAGCGCATGGCCATCAGCCGCCGCCCCGAGGCGCGCGCGGCGGAGACCACGTGGAAAGTTCTGTCTTCCGAGGGCAATCTCTCGCTCGTCGAATGCCGCCCGAAAACCGGACGCACCCACCAGATCCGCGTGCATTTGAAACACCTCGGCCACCCCATTGCCGGCGACCGCGTGTATGGCGGCGGGGCTGACTTTCCCCGGCAGTTGCTCCATGCGTGGAAAATCTCGGTGGATCACCCGACGAGCGGGGAACGGTTGGATTTCACCGCACCCTTGCCCGATGATTTTCCGCTCCGGCCGGCAGGAACCGGGTCTTGAGGGTGCTCGAGTTGCTGAGCTGGACGGCCGGAAGGGAATCGGACATTACATTCTCCACCTTAGCGACGAAGGAGTCGGTCTGCCGCAGGAAAATCTGGAAAGCGATGGCAGCCGTCTCTTCGGTCGAACCACTCCGTGCGGCTTCGGACCATGCGTCGTGCGGTTCATTGACCAACGCGCCGGCGGCAAACTTGAAAGCGAAGCGAGGTCCGACTGCTCGATGTGCCTTCCCTTCACGCTTCAGGCGCGCTGATCCTTCCTACCAACGCCGCTGGCGCTGTCGGGTCAGAGCCTCGAGTTGCCGCTTCTCTTCGCGGCTCAAGCTCTCGATTCCTTCGTCCATGACACGGGCCAGCAACTCTTCGGTTTGCGCCTCGCGCTCGACGCGATCGGCCGGCCGTTGACCCCGCGGCGAGGCAGGCAACCACCACCACGTGAGGAAGGCGCCCATCAGCGCCCCGCCCAAATGCGCAAGGTGCCCGACTTGCGGCACGATGCGCAGGAGCGCGCAGGCCAGGGAAACCACGATGAGCCCGCGACCGAGGGTCTTGGCTTTCATGTTCACCGGCAGGATGAAAAAGAGCAGCGCGCGCAGCGGCATCTCGGGATACGCCGTGGTGAACGAGAGCAGCAGGCCGCAGACTGATCCGGATGCTCCGATCAACTCGACACTCGGCGGCGAGAACCATGTTTGCAGCAGCCCGCCGGCGATTCCGGAGAACAAATAGAGCAGCAGATATTTCGCGCGGCCGAGCATGTATTCGACCTCCGGGCCGATGAACCACAGGCCGAGCACATTGACCAAGAGGTGCAGCATGTTCGCGTGGAGGAAGAGGTGCGTGACAACCGTCCACCAACGCCCACCGGCCAGCGCATCGCCGCTCAGCGCCCACAGCGACAGGTCAATACCGCGGGCGGTGTTCAAAAAAAACACCTCGAGCGCGTAACCGGCCACGCAAGCTCCGGCCAGCAACACCGTGACCGGGGCCACGCGGAATTTTTCCCGCAAACTTTCCACTCGCCGCAGCGTATCAGTTGCCGATGGACGGAGCAATGTGCGCTTCACGCTTTGCTTCGTCCTCCAAAGCCAACTATTCTCGCCGGTTCCATGCCGCGTTGCCTACGCCCCTGCCTGATCGCGCTCGCCGCCGTTTTCGTCGTCGTCCTCGCGGCCGTGGTGGCTTTCAACCTCCATCTGCAGTCCGCCGCCATGCAGCAGCAATTGCGGCAAGCGGCAATGGACAGCGTCGGACTGCCCCTCAGCGTGCGCAGCGCCATCTATACGCCTTGGGACGGCATCCGCTTGCGCGGACTCGTCATGCCCGACATGGAAAATGCCGGGGTCAATTTCCTCGAGGCCTCCGAGTTCCAGATTCTCTTCCGACTCATGCCGTTGCTGCGCCGCGAATTCGTGGTCAGCGATCTGCGTCTCAAGGAAGCCGTCCTCACCTGGCGGCAAAACGCGAACGGCCAGTGGCGCGTGCCACGCCGACCGGAGGAAGCCGTTGCGGTGCCCGCAGGCACGCCGGTCACGGTGCGTTCCGCCGCAACTCCGGAGGCGAAGCGTCCCGCGGTGGAAATCGCCGGCGCTGTTGCGCCGAAACCTCTCGTGCATGTCCGCGTCGACGGCATGCAGGTCCGCCGCTCGCGTATTCTTTTCGAGAACCGCGACGGCTGGCCGCTGCTTGACGCCGATGGCATCACGGCAAATGCCGATCTGTCGCCGGAAGGCAATGCGCACGGCGAGGCGCGCGTCCCGGAAGCCGTGCTGGCCGGACTGATTGTCGCGCGCGAACTCTCTTCGGATTTCACCTTGGAAGAAGGACAACTCCGACTCGCCGCGATCAGCGGCGAGATTGCCGGCGGACAACTCTCCGGACGCGGCGAAGTGGCCACGCGCACCGATGGCTCTCCCTATGAATGGGATCTGAAGCTCGACGGTTTCCGCCTGTCGGAATTGCGTCTGCCCTCCTCCTTCGGCGGCACGCGTCTCGAAGGCACGCTCGCCGCCACCTTCGCCGTGCAAGGACGCAACGCCCCGCAACGACGGCTTCGCGGCAAAGCCCGTGTCGATCTGACGGGCGCGCGGATGATTCCTTCCGAATATTTGCGCGGCATCGGGCAGGCCCTCGGCATCCGCGAGCTGCAGAATCTGGAGTTCAAAGAATCTTACGCGGAACTCCGGCTTGAGGATGACTTTGTCCACGTCGCGCCACTCTGGCTGCGCGCGGACGAGTTCGCGGTGGAAATGTCCGGCCCGATTACGCGTGCCGGCGGCCTCGACCTCAAAGCGCGGCTCATCCTCGGCCCCGCGTCGGCCGCGCGCATCGCGGCGGTTACCGGCCGTGAATTTCCGGACGCCGGCATCGAAGGCATGCCGGGCTTCCGCGCCGTTGACTTCCGCATCACCGGCACGTTGGAAAAACCGCAAAGCGACCTGGCCGCGCGCGTGCTCGGCGGCGGCATCGGCGGCAAAATCGGCGAATTTTTCCTCAACTTCCTCGGCACTCCCTGACCATGCGCATCATCGCCGGTAGCGCGGGAGGGTTGCACCTCGACTGCCCTGACGGAATTGCCCGTCCCATGATGGACCGGGTGCGCGGCGCGGTTTTCTCGAGCTTGGGCGAGGCTGTCATTGGCGCGCGCACGGCCGATCTTTTTGCCGGCAGCGGGGCGATCGGCATCGAAGCGCTGAGCCGGGGCGCGCAGTCCTGCGTTTTTGTCGACCAAAACCGCAAGGCCGCCGATGTGGTGCGCAAAAATTTGGCGCGCGCGCGGCTATCCGGCACGGTGCGGATGCAAGACGTCGCCAAATTCCTCGCGCAAGCCGCGCAGGACTCCTTTGATCTGGTCTTTGCCGATCCGCCTTTTCCCTTACCCAAGGAAGACCCGGCCCATCCGGCGACCCTGCTCTCCGGCGACCGGCTCTCGTATTGCGTGGCACCCGGCGGATTTTTCATCACTGAATTGCCGCAGGAGCCTCCGCAGGGAAATGCGTCTTGGACATTGCTCAGGAACCGCCGTTACGGGCAGGCTTGGGTCGCAATCTACCGGCGGCTACCGCTCGAATGATCCGTTTCCTTTACAATCTTTTTTTCCCCCTCGCCTTAATCGTCATCCTCCCACGCTATCTCGTGCGGATGTTCCGCCGCGGGGACTACCGACGCGATTTCGGTCAACGCTTCGCCCGCTACAGCCCCGACCTCCAGCAGCGCTTTGAGTCGGGAACTTGGCTCTGGGTCCACGCCGTCAGCGTGGGAGAATTGCTCATCGCCCTTAAGCTTCTCGACGAACTGCATCGCCGTCGGCCGGAATGGAAGTTTGTTGTCTCGAGCACAACCTCCACGGCCCACGCACTTGCCTTGGCGCAGCAGAAAGACTGGTGGGTGCCCGTCTACACACCCGTCGATTTCGGTCCGGTGGTGCGTCGAGCCCTCGGATGCGTCCGGCCACGCGCCGTCATCCTGACGGAGAGCGAAATGTGGCCGAACTTCGTCTGGACCGCCGCCGACCGGAAAATTCCGGTGGTGCTGATCAATGCGCGGGTCTCTCCGCGCTCGGCCCGGCGTTACCGCCGGTTCGCGCCGATTCTGCGTCCCATCACGAGTCTCCTCGGCGCGGTCGGCCTCCAGGAAAAAGAACATGCCGGCCTGTGGAAACATCTCGGCATTGCCGCGGAACGACTGCACATCACCGGCAGCGTAAAATATGATCCGACTGTCGGGGGAGAACCGGCCCGCGATCTGCAACCGGTTCTTGCGGCGTTCGGACTCACCCGCGACGAACCGGTCTTGCTGGCCGGCAGCACCCATGAAGGGGAAGAGGAACTTCTGGCCGACGCTTTGAACATCCTGCGGAGGGATTTCCCCTCAGCCCGCTTGCTCATCGCCCCGCGTCATGTCGAGCGCACGGCCGATATCATGAGCCGGTTGGCCGGCAAGAATCTGCGCGTCATGCGCCGGACTGCGGAACCGGACAGTTCGCCACCGGACATCCTGCTGCTCGATACCACCGGGGAGTTGCGTGACTGGTATTTCTGCGCAGATGCCGTCTTCATAGGGAAAAGTTTGTCGGGATCGGGCGGACAGAATCCCGTCGAGGCCATCCTCGCCGGACGCCCCGTCCTCTTTGGTCCGCGCATGGAGAATTTCGCATCCTTGCGAGACGCGCTCTGCACAACCGGTGGCGCCATTGAGATTCGCGATGCGGCGACGCTTTCCGCCGAAACGGCGCAGCTTTGGTCCGACCCGCAGAAGGCCGCACAATTGGTGGCGGCGGCAAATCTGGCTCTGCTCCCGCACCGGGGCGCGACGGAGCGCACGGCCAACCTGGTAGAGGAAGTGGTCATGGGGAGTGACTCCGCCGCTTCGCGCGTGTAACCTTATGCGCATGATGAAGGCCAAACCCTTCAAGATCGGAAACGTCACGGTGGGCGGGAAAAATCTCCTGCTCATTCTCGGACCCTGCGTGCTGGAGAGCGAAAAATCCGCGCGCCGCGCCGCCGCCCGTCTCGTGGCTCTCTCCCGCAAACTGCGCGTTCCATTCATCTTCAAGGCCTCCTACGACAAAGCGAACCGCACGTCGGGCCGCTCGTTCCGCGGACTTGGTCTCGAAGAAGGGTGTCGCATCCTGGGCGCCATCCGCCGCGAATTCGGGATTCCGGTGACCACCGATGTTCATTCGCCGGAAGACGTGGCCGTTGCCTCCCGCCATGTCGACCTGCTGCAAATTCCCGCCTTTCTCTGCCGCCAGACGGACCTCATCGAGGCCGCCGCGCGCAGCGGTCGTGCTGTCAACGTGAAAAAAGGCCAATTCCTTTCCCCGTGGGAAGTCGCCCCGATCGCGGCGAAACTGCGCGCCGCCGGATGCCGCAAGTTTTTCTTCACCGAGCGCGGCACGACTTTCGGTTACAATAACTTGGTGGCCGACATGCGCTCCATTCCGTGGATCCGCGAGCAGGGCTTTCATATCGTGTTCGACGCCACGCACTCGGTGCAGCGCCCGGGCGCTGGCGGGGACCGCACGACCGGCGATGGAGAGTTGGCCCCGATCCTCGCCGCCGCCGCCGTGGCCGCCGGAGCCGACGGTGTCTTTCTCGAAACGCACGAGAATCCGAAGCGCGCGCCATCCGACGGCCCGAACCAGATTCCCCTCGCCCGCTTGCCTTCCGTCTTGCGCCGTCTTATTGCCATCCGTCATGCGTTGTAAGTTCATTGCCTTATCCGCAGCATTGGCCGCGGGCCTCACGCTTCATGCCCAAGAGGCCCCGGCGCCGGTCGATATTCCCGTCGATATCGGTCAGAGCGTGAAAGACATCCGCGTGCCGCACCACAATGCGCAGGGCAAACTGAGTCTGCGACTCAACGCCGCTGAAGCAGAACGGTCCAGCAACACCGCATTCACCTTCACCGATCTGCAAATCGAAATTTTCGGCGAGCAAACGGAAACCCCCAGCCTGACGGTCGTGCTGCCCGAGGCGGTTTTCGATCAGACCACGCGTCGCCTGTCCAGCGACCGTCGTTCCGTGATCAAAGGCGACACGATCGAGATCACCGGACGCGACCTCGAGTTCGACATCGATTCGCGCACCAGCCGGTTGAGCGGTCCGGTCACCATGATCGTGACCGCGGCGGACACCACCCAGCCGTGAAGACTGCAACTCTTCTCATTTTTCTCTGCGGCGCCGCCGGCGTTCTCGGCCAGACCGGCGGCGATCCACTCGGACTCGGACCGCTGGCCGACTCTCGGCCCGTCGGAGCCAAGACGGAAATCACCGCGCAAAAAGAAGCGACCTTTGACGAGAAGCGGAACATCGCCGTTTTCGTCGGCAGTGTCCGGGTCAATGACCCTAGCTTTCTCATGGCGGCAGACCGACTGACCGTCACGCTCTCCGCCGACCGTTCCGGTATCGAGCGCGCCGTGGCGGAAGGCAATGTGGTCATCGTCCAGCGCACCTCGAAAGACGAAGAGGGCAAAGGCGCGGTCGGCCGAGCCCAGCGCGCCGAATACATTCCCTCGACCGGCAAGGCCACGCTCAGCGGCAGCCCGCAAATCCAGCAGGGCATCAACCGGCACATTGCCACCTCGCCGGGCACACGCATGATCTTGCACCGCGACGGCCGGGCCAGCACCGTAGGTCCCAGCCGCACCGTCATCACCGACTCCTCCGCCCCGCAAATGCCATGACCGCCACATCCGAACAACCTGCCGCACGCGGCGCGGAGACCGCCGGGACGACACTCCTGCAGACGGACAAGCTGGTCAAAGTCTATGGCGGTCGCGCCGTGGTCAACGGGGTCGATATCAATGTCCGCCGCGGGGAAGTCGTCGGCCTCCTCGGACCCAACGGCGCCGGAAAGACAACGAGCTTCTACATGATCGTCGGTCTGGTCCGCCCGAATTCCGGCCGCGTCCTTTTCGATGGCAAAGACGTCACCGGCATGCCGATGTTCAAACGCGCGCGCTCCGGCATGGGATACCTGCCGCAGGAGGAATCCGTTTTCCGCAAGCTCACGGTCGAGCAGAACATCATGGCCATCCTCGAGACGACCAAACTCGGCAAGTCCGAGCGCAAAGCGCGTTGCGAGGAGTTGCTCCACCAGTTCGGCATCGAGCACATCGCGAAAAACACCGCCCTCACCCTCAGCGGCGGCGAAAAACGGCGCCTGACCATCGCCCGATCCCTGGTCACCAACCCGTCGCTTCTCATGCTCGACGAACCGTTCAGCGGCGTTGATCCCATCGCCGTCTTCGACGTGCAACAGATCATCTCCAACTTGCGCGATGCCGGCCTCGCCATCCTCATCACGGACCACAATGTCCGCGAGACGCTCGCCATCGTCGACCGCGCCTACCTCATCTTCGAGGGACGCGTCGAGAGCGAGGGACCGAAAGATTTCCTTCTCAACGACCCCGTCAGCCGCAAGCTTTACCTTGGCGAAAGCTTCACCATGTAACTATGCCCTCTCCCGGAATCGAACCCCCCAGCGTCGGACGCTTTTTCACCGCCCACGCCGACGAACTTGGCCTGGAACTCGTTGCCGGGAAAAAAGGCCTTGAGCGGGTCATCCGCGAACCCACGGTCAACCGCCCCGGTCTCGCGCTCTCCGGATTTTACAAATACTTCGCCCCGAAACGGGTCCAGGTCTTCGGCAGCGCCGAGCTGAGCTATCTGCAGAATCTCCCCGCCGCCGAGCGCAGGGAACGCCTGCGCCGCTTTTTCGACTGCACCATCCCCTGCCTCGTCGTGGCCCGACGGGCCAAGCTTCCGGCCGGAGTCGCCGAGATGGCCAACGAGGCCGGTGTCCCGCTTTTCCGCACGCCGATGATCACCATGAAGTTCATCAATGCGGCCACCATCGCCCTCGAGTTCGAGTTCGCCCCGCGACGCAGCGAGCACGGCAGCATGGTCGATATCCTCGGCGTCGGCACCCTCATCCGCGGCGCCAGCGGCATCGGAAAAAGCGAATGCGTGCTCAGCCTTCTCGAGCGGGGTTACAGCCTGGTCAGCGACGATATCACCCGCTTCCGTGCCTTCGAGGGACGCGAAGTGGTCGGCACCTCGGCCGACCTGACCCGTTTTCATATGGAGGTCCGCGGTATCGGCATCATCAATGTGGCGTCAATCTTCGGCGTCCGCAGCATCCGCACCGAGAAGACCCTCGACCTGGTCGTTACTCTGAAGGACTGGCAGGAAATGGAGGATATCGACCGCCACGGCCTCCAGCGGCAGTCTTACAAGATCCTTGGCATCTCCGTGCCCCATGTTATTATTCCAGTTCGAATGGGCCGCGACCTCGGACGTCTGGTGGAAGTTGCTGCGTTGGACCAAAAACTGAAGTCCCACGGGATCGACAGCGCGCACGATTTCAACGAGCGGCTCATCGCGACCATGAAGCCCAACTGAACCCGCCATGGGGATCCTCGCCAAAAAAACCGCCGACAACGAAAGCCGCCTCACCCGCGAGCTCGTCATCATGAACCGCTACGGACTGCACGCACGTCCGGCCGCCATGTTCGTCAAGACATCCAACCGCTTCAAATCCGAGGTCTGGGTCGAAAAAGACGGTGAAGAAGTCAACGGCAAGTCGATCATGGGGCTCATGATGCTCGCCGCCGGTCACGGCTCGAAGCTCACCGTCTCCGCCTCGGGCAGCGACGCCGAAAAGTTCCTCGAAGAAATCGCGCAACTCGTCGCGAACAGGTTCAACGAGGACTAACCGGGCGCCGCTCCCGCCCCGGCCGGGCTGGGAATCGAGCGGTTTTTGTTTCTCTGATCTTCCCCCCACCCCTCGCCATGCTGTAAACAGCGCCCGCGATGGGAGAACCTTTGGATCAAGAGTCAATCAGTCAGGGACTGGGCGTATCACCCGGCATTGCCGAGGCGGAGGTCGTCGTCCACTGGCAAAACGAAGAGGAAATACCCCTTCGCGACATCAAGGAAGCGGACATCCCCGGCGAGATCGAACGCTTCGAGGCCGCCCTCATCGCCACGCGTCAGGAGCTTCTCGATATCCAGCAGAAAATCGCCGGGGCGATCGGTGCGGACGATGCAAGTATCTTCGACGCGCACCTCCTGGTGGTCGAGGACCGCACGCTGATCGACGAGACCCTGCGCGGACTGGAGCGCGAGCTGCACAACATCGAATTCGTTTTCCACCAGGTCGCGGAAAAATACTGCCGCACGCTCGGTGCGATCGACGACCCCTACCTGCAGGAACGCGTCGTCGACGTCGAGGATGTGACCAAGCGCGTCCTCCGGCACCTGCTCGGAAAATCGCGCGAGGAATTCCACCGCCTGGACCGTCCTCACATCATCGTGGCGCGCAATCTCACGCCGTCGGACACCGCCCTCATCAACCGCGCGCTGGTCCGCGGCTTCGTCACCGAGCAAGGCAGCCGCACTTCTCACAGCGCGATCATGGCGCGCTCCCTCGGCATCCCGGCCATCGTCGCCCTGCCGGGCATTTGCGCCAAGCTCACCACCGGCGATCAAGTGCTCCTCGACGGATACAGCGGCAAACTCATCCTCAATCCCTCGGAGTCGACCCGCTTGCAATACGGACAAATCGAGCGCCAGAAGGTCGAGGTCGCCCACCAGCTCGACTCAATCCGCGACACCCGTTCCACCACACGCGACGGCAAACACATCGTCCTCTCGGCCAATATCGAGCTGCCCTCGGAACTCGACGCCGTCGCCGCCTCCGGGGCGGAGGGCATCGGTCTTTTTCGCACCGAATTTCTCTTCCTCAACAAGACCGAGCCGCCCTCCGAGGACGAACAATACGAGGCTTACAAACTCGTGGCCGAACGCTGCTCCCCGCATGGCGTGATCGTCCGCACCCTCGACATCGGCGGCGACAAGCTCAGCCACCTTTCCGGCCATGACGGCGAGGACAATCCGTTTCTCGGCTGCCGGGCCATCCGCCTCTGCCTGGCCCAACCTGAGCTCTTCAAAACGCAACTCCGCGCCATCCTGCGCGCCGCACACCACGGGCAAGTCCGGCTGATGTATCCGATGATCGGACAAATCGACGAACTCCGCCGCGCCAACGCGCACCTCGAGGAATGCAAAAAGGAACTCGCCGACCGCGGTGTCCCCTACTGCCACGACATCGAAGTCGGCACCATGATCGAACTGCCTGCCGCCGCGCTCATCGCGGACCAACTGGCCAAGGAAACCAAATTCTTCAGCGTCGGCACCAATGATCTCGTGCAATACACCATGGCGGTGGATCGCGGCAACGAACGCATCGCCCACCTCTACCAGCCAACCCATCCAGCTGTCCTCCGGCTCCTTGCCATGGCGGCAAGTGCCGCACACCAACATGGTATATGGATCGGCGTATGCGGCGAGATGGCTTCGGAAATCCATCTCACACCGCTCCTTCTCGGACTCGGCATGGACGAACTCAGCGTCGTCACCCGCGCCGTTCCCCGTGTCAAAAAAGCGTTGCAAAGCCTCGACGCCAAAGAATGCGGCGGGGTGGCCAGCGAGTGCTCTGCCATGACCGACCCTGCTGCCATCGAGCAAAAATGCCGCGACTATGCGCGGCAACATTATCCCGAATTGTTCGATGTGTGACGGGCCATAATTCCTCCGACCGGCACGCATATCATCCCGTTCTTCCGCCCTTGCGCCTCACCGACATCCGTTCCGCGCTCGACGAGCTGCAACTGCGCCCGACGAAAAGCCTCGGACAGAATTTCCTCCACGACCAGAACCTTGCCCGGACCATCGCCGCGGCGGCGGTTCCCGGGCACGCGGCCTTTGCCGTGGAGATCGGGCCGGGACTCGGCTCGCTGACCGCACCCCTGCTCGAGCGCTGCGACCGGCTGCTTCTGATCGAAAAAGACGCACGCCTCGCCGAATGGCTGCGCGGCAAACTCCCCGCCGACCGCGTTGAAGTGGTGCATGCCGACGCCATCGAATTCGACTGGCGTCCGCTCATGGCACAAGGACCCTTTCCTTTGGCCGGCAACCTGCCTTATTACGCGACCTCTCCGATTCTGCGCAACTGGCTCGGACCCTGCTCTCCGGTCACCCGCGCCGTGTTTGCCGTCCAGGACGAGTTCGCCGCGCGACTCGCCGCGGGACCGGACCACGCCGATTACAGCGCATTGACCGTGCGCACCCAAAGACTCTGGACAGTCCGCCGCGAACGCTCCCTGCCGCCTTCCGTCTTCTTTCCCGAGCCCGGGGTCGACTCGGCCTTGGTTGTCCTCGAGCGGCGCGATGCTCGGGAATTTCCGCCGGTCCGTGCCACATTTTTCGACGACCTCGTCCAACGCGGATTCAGCCAGCGGCGCAAACAACTGCGCGCCCTGCTCAAGGCTCCCCTTGGCCTCTGGCAGGAATGGTCGGCCAAGCACGGCCTGTCGCCCACCTGCCGCGCGGAGAATCTTTCCTTAGCGCAATGGATCGACCTCGCACGCACGCTCGACCCGTCTGCTGCCACGCCCGCGCAACATGATGGCGAGACATTCGATGTTGTGGACGAATCCGACCGTGTCGTGGCCACGCGACCGCGCCGGGAGGTTCACGACGGGAATCTTTTGCACCGTGCCGTGCACATTCTCGTCTTCAACCACTCGGGAGAACTTCTCCTGCAGAAACGCAGCGCATGGAAAGACCGCGAGCCGTGCAAATGGGACTCAAGCGCGGCCGGACACCTCGAACCGGGCGAAGATTACGACGCCGGCGCGGCTCGTGAGACCGAAGAGGAACTCGGCATCCGCCCTCAACTCACCCCGATCGGCAAAATCCGCGCCTGCTCGAATACCGGGCAGGAATTTGTCGAGGTCTACACCGCCATCCACGACGGACCTTTTGTTCTTCCCCCGTCCGAAATCGAAAGCGCGGGCTTTTTTCCGGTCGAGACCGTGCGTGCCTGGGTTGCCAACCGCCCCGGCGACTTCGCCCCGGGATTCTGGGAGGTTTGGAAGCTGTACCAGGCAGCCAACGAGCATTGACGCGCGCGGCCTCCAGTGGCAATTTTCTCCCTTTCAGGTGAGGTGGCTGAGTGGTCGAAAGCAGAGCTTTGCTAAAGCTCCGTAGTCCAAAAGGCTACCGAGGGTTCGAATCCCTCCCTCACCGCCACTCTTCACCAGCATCTTTCCGTGAACTCCCTACGGTAATCACCGCGAGTGGGCCTCCGATAGTTCACAACAGTTTCCACAACTGTGCCGCCCATGCCGCCGACGGCTTTTGATCACGCGGAGCATCGAACTTTTGGCGACGAAATTTCGTCGGCTGCCCCGCTCCGCGTACAAAATGGCCGTGCCTAGTTGTTTTCTTTCGTGCCCGGCGCCCCTTGCATTTGCCAGTCCCAAGGCACCGAGAACCTCCCATCTCGCCGCGTATTTCATACCCCGCATCGATAGATCTCCTCGTAGCAATTTTGCCTTCGGCTGCCTGAAGCCACAAACCTCTCGAGCTTTAAGGGCGATCACTGGCAACCACTAACGGCCAATCATCGCCGGGCGCCATGCCTCGGCGTTCCTTGGCCACACCCTAGTGCACGTTTTCGAATCCCGTGCGCGCTGCCATTTTCTTTTGGGTTCAAATACGCTTTCACCCCTCATGAATACTCAATTCGCGGGCGTTTGATGGAAAAAGCCAAGCGAGCAAGTTTCACCAAGTTTTAGCAACACTTTGTGGCAAACTGTGGCAAAATCACTCCGCGCACAGCAACGATGCGGCAACACGCCTTCCTTGCGTTGTCAAAACGTTGCCCCTTTGTTGCCTGCCTTAAATCGCTTAAGGGGTAGAGTGTCCTCCACATTTGGAAAGACTCTGGCATGTTTCTGAAGTTTAGATAACTGGCTCCGCCACGGCAGTTGCTTCAGTCGGGCGCAGCAACCAAGCCACTTCGCCAGGTTTCGATGTCCCTTGGAAAGCCCAACTTCACACGCGCTGGAGCGCTCCGTCGCTGCTAGAGTTGAAACGCTTGGCGGTGCCCGCGCGCTTGTATCACAGGGACCGGATGAACTTGATCACGGCCGCGCGGTCTGCAGCGGGCATGTTTCGGAAGTTTTCCTTGGCCTGCTCGGCTTCGCCTCCGTGCCAGAGAATAGCCTCCTCCAGCGTCCGCGCGCGTCCGTCGTGCAAATACCCCTCCCCGCCGCTGACTCCGGCCGATAGGCCGATATTCCACAACGGTGCGGTGCGCCATTCGGAACGCGAGGCGCCTTCGCCATTCATGTTGTCCGCCAAACCGGGGCCCATGTCATGCAGGAGCAGATCGGTGTAAGGGCGGATCGTCTGGTTCCTCAATTCGCCCAGCGGATGATAGTTGCCCGTGGTCATCTCCGGGGTGTGGCAAGCGACACACGACGCGGTGGCAAAGAGCCGCTGGCCGCGGAGGACTTCGGCATCCTGCAGGTCGCGTCTGGCGCCGACCCCGAGCAACTTGACGTAGCGATTCATCAGATCAAGTTCCTCGTCGCCGATTTCCGCCGGCCGCGGAGATGTCTCGCCGTCGAGGACCGGAAAGATGCTGCTCGTCACGCCCATGTCGCGGTTGAAGGCGTGGGCAATCTGGTTCAACACCGAGGCTTGGCTTGCTTTATGCCCAAAGCGGCCGAGGCGGAGGATGGCGGGATTAACCGGATCCGGAACCATATTGGCACGGCCGGAAATGCCGTCGCCGTCGGCATCATCGGGGTCGGCGAGGGCGAGGATCGTGCTTTCCGGAACGGCCTCGAGAAGACCCAAACCGATGAGCGGCAGCGCCGTGCGCAGGGAATAGAATGCGGGCGTGACGCCGCTGAATTCCAACTCCGGCTTGCGCAGGGTGTAAGGCGTGCCATCGCCGTAGGTGCCCGTGATTTCGGTATATCCTTGCAGACTGACCTCCGCCTCGGGCGTTCTTTCGGTGGAGTGAGGTTGCAGTTGCTCGCCGAGCAACGGATGCGGCGCACCGTCCTCCCATGCCGCGACCTTGACGACAGCCCGGTCAATGGTTTCGCCGACCGCCGGCAGCAAAGATCTTCCATTGTTCGCATGGCAGGCGACACAGCTCTGTGCGACGAATCCGGGCCCGACCTTGCCGATGTGCTCGGCGAAAACCGGATTCCCCGCTTCGGTGTGCGCGCCGGTGCGGAAATCGGTATGATGGAGGCGGCGTCCGAGCAGGAACGGCTGCCCGCTCTCGGGCGTGATGTTCCCGGCCATTTGCTTGTAGCGGTTCTCCGGTTCGTTCGAATACTGGTAGGGCAGCGTGGTCAGTCCGCCGAGCCACGCTTCCTCCGGCAGCGGAAAGGAATCGAACGACGTGACCCCGACCACTTTGTTGGTTTCCGCCTCCCAGTCCTTCGCATACCAAGGGACGACGCCCTGGCCGACCACGTAGAGGAAGGCGGTGCCATAGTAGTTCCTGCGTCCATTGCGCGGCGCGAGCAGGAATTGGCTCAACTCCACCTCCACGCGGTCGCCGACCCGCAGGGGCCGATTTTCGGGCATTTGCCGCGCGACCGTGGCGGTGTAATTGGAGTCGGTCTCCCCCGGGTAACGGACGGAAGCGTTCGTCGAGACGAGAGTGACTCCGGCGTTGAGATAGTCAGATTGGTTGTTGTGGTAGCCGGAGAGCGGCGAACCGATGTTGAAAAACGTGCGGAACTCCGCGGGATTCAACTGGGCCTGGGTGGTGATGTTGAAAACAACTTCGTTGCCGCCTTTGGCCACCTTGTCGATGATCTCGATC
>CAJBKE010000060.1 GCA_903953565.1 uncultured Verrucomicrobiota bacterium
ACAACCCCGAGCTCCCGTGGAAGACCGCGGCCTTCAGTCAGTATCCGCGCAAGTCCGACGGACAGGCCTTGATGGGCTACAGCATGCGCACCGACCGCTACCGCTTCACCGTTTGGGTCGACCGCGATGACCATACCAAGGTGGATGCGATCGAACTTTACGATCACCAGACCGACCCGGAGGAGAACGCCAACGTGGCCAAGGATCCGGCCAATGCCGAACTGGTCAAATCCTTGATGAAGCAGTGGGAAGGCGGTTGGCAGGCGGCGAAACCGCCGGCCCAAAGCGTCACCTCTGCCGAGGGATAAACGGCGGTATCATTGCAAAAGCACCCGCGCGGCAACGCGCGGGTGCTTTCGTTTGGGCACGAGTTGATAGGCTGGAAGGCGAGGGGCCTCCTGAACCAATCGTCTTCGGCTCTCGGCAAACCACAAGGCGAAGAGCGACGTCACGTGAGATGGAGCCGGAAAGCAAATCAAGACGGGGACACCGCGGTTTACCCGAGTCGCCGCAATGCGCCGAACTTCCGACGAAACGGCCGATTCGCGCGCCCCATGGCAGTTTCGAAAATGTCGTAACCGCTTGGTGTCGCCGAGTCACTCCGGGGCGCGTTGAGCCAACGGATTCGCGGATAGAGTGCCGCCGCGACAGAAAATCTCAAGCCGCTCTATTCGTCACTGCCGCCGCCATCGTTCGCAGCCTTGTCGTCCTTCTTGTCCTTCTTCACCGCGCTGGCTTTGAACTCGTCGAGGCTCACCGAACCGTTGGCGTCGGCGTCCATCTTGGTGAATTTCTTGGCCGCTTTCTCCGGGTCCTTTTGTCCCCTCGGCGATGCCACGAACTCTTCTTTGGTCATCGATCCGTCGCTGTTCGCGTCGATTTTGGCAAAGGCCGTGGCGGGATCAGCTTTGGGTTTGTCCGCGCCCTCTTCGGCCCGGGCCGTAAGGAGAAGTGCGGAGGTGGCAACAACAACCAGAGCGAGAAAAGTGCGTTTCATAAGGCCATTAATATTTATCAGAACAGCCGCGGACTCAAGTGGAAACTGCCCCAAGGGCAGCGACAAGGCCCACGCTTTTCGTGGGCGTCAGGGCGTGTAACCGGTCTCCAGCTTGATGAACACTTTGGTGTTGGTGGAGCGATCCAAGGTGAAGACTTTGCGCTCGCAGCCGACCGGAACATTGGCTTGGCTCACGCTCTCGGCCGCGCCCGTGGTGGCGACAGGATAATCCCAGGCTCCACCCAGCGAGGTGGTGGCGCGCGGAGTGATGGTGAGCTTCGGATCGTCGGTGCGCACCACGGCTGTCAGCGAGAAGGTCGACGCCGCGAGAGAGACGAAAGGTTGCTGGCTGGTCGCCGTCGAGTTGCTGGCCCCGCCGATGGCATACTTGGACAGCAACTCGGGTGTCATGGTGGAACTATTCCCGTTCCAAGTGGAGAAGCCCGAGGCCGCCGAAGTGACCGTCAACGCTTTCTCCACGGGGGCTGCCGCATCGTATTGGCCATCGCCCGCTTGTGTCGCCGTGATCGTCGTGGATCCCGCTGCGATGATCGTGAGCGTCGATCCGCTGACCGTGGCCACCGCGGGGTTCGAACTGGTGAATGTGACCGGCAGCGACGAGGTCGCCGTGGCGCTCAGGATGCGCGTTGTGTCCGCGGTGGCAGTTGCCGGGTCGAGGATGAAGGTGATGGATTGCGTCGCCTTGGCTACCGATTGCACGGTGAGGACCACTTGACCATCGGCACCGGTCCCGCCCCTGCATTGCGAACCGACGGAGGACCCGCGAGCCCCGCCGCCGCCGCCGCCGGGTGCGCTGCCGGGGAAACCATCGCCGTTTCCGGAGGAATCCTTTCCATTTCCGCCCGCACCGCCCCCGGTCACAGCGGTTGAGCCCAAGTAGGATGTTGCGCTGGTGCCCGCGGCGCCTGTTCCGGCGCTTCCTCCACCGCCTCCTCCCGTATTGATCGGGCTCCCTTGCCCGGCGAGACCGCTGCCGCCGGCATAAACGACATCTCCCACGCTTCCCGCGGAACTTCCCGCACCTCCGCTCCCGACAATGCCCGACCCGGAGCTTATGACACTCTGCCCTCCCATTCCCCCATTGGCCAGACAGTTGGTGGCAGAATCCGAACCGAACCATGTAGCGCCGCCGGGGATAGCCGTCAGGCTGGGTGATAGAGCGCTCACCCCACCCGCCCCGATGGTAATGGTGTAGCTCGATCCGGGAGTGACCGGGACCGTGTTTCTCTTGGCATAGGCACCGCCTGCGCCGCCGCCGCCGAAAGCATTGCCGTTAACCGGCTTTGATCCGCTCCCGCCCGCACCGCCCGCGCCCCAACATTCCACTTGCACTGCGGTGACATTCGCCGGGCAAGTCCAGGTGGTGGAACTGTTGTAGGTGTAGGAAATATCCGAGGTGGCACCGGCGACGGTGATGGTCAAGTTCGCGTAGCCCGTGCCCGTGGAGCTGGTGGCGGAGATTGTGGCCGTGTATGTGCCGCTTTGTGTCGGTGTGCCGCTGATCACGCCGCTCAACGCATTGATGCTCAAGCCGGGCGGCAATCCCGTGGCGTCGAAGGAGGTCGGGTTATTGTCCGCCGTGACTTGGAAACTGAGCGGTTTCCCATTGATCGCGACCATCTCGGGATTGCTTGTGATCACGGGCGAGGGGGCGAGGGAGAAAGAGGCGTTGAAAGACTTTCCTTTGGATCCACTGACATTGACGGAGAGTGTGATTGGACTGGTTCCAGTTACGGTTACACCGGGGTCGGACGACAGCGTGCCGAGCGATGTGCGGCCATTGAGAGTGACCGTGATCGTGCCGTTGTTGCTCTGCGTCGGATCGGACACACCGACGGAAATGCTGTTGTAGGTTTCCTTCACGATGACGGAACATTGCTTGTTCACGGTGATGAAGTCGGCTGTGCCGCCGGTATCGGGACCGCTGGTTTTCGCCCAGAAATTCGCCGCAACCACACCCAGCACCTTGCTCTTCACCGCTTGGATGCCGGTGGTCGCGCTGGTTGGTTCCGTATTGGAAAGAATGGAAATATCCGGGTTGGCCGCGTAGGCCTTCACGCTGCTCGCCTTCCGATTCGGAAGAATGACATAAGCATACTTCGCATTCGTCGGATTCACCCCATGCTTGCTCACGATCTGGAGATAATAATCCGTGTAGATGGCAGGGTCGGAATCCGTCGGGTTGATCGTCGTCCAAGCGCCTGACCCGGATACGAATTGGGCCTGCAGGTTGGAGGCGCCCTCCGGGAAGTAATACCCGGCCACGCCGTCCAAGGCGCACCAAGTCGGACTCGTGCTCGTGCTGACCGTCGCGGGATTGGCCCAGGTCGTTGGTGCAGCGAGAGAATACGCAGTGTCCGCAATGTTGAACGTCGTCGCTCCAGTGGTCTTCAACTTGCGGTTCTCAATGGTGGTATCCACTTGACCGCCGCTGGTGCAGGTGATGCCGGCTCCAAGGCACACAATTTTATCATCCAGCATGAACCAAGACTTTTTGGCGTAAAGTTGGGTTCCCGCCGGATGCGCCGACATTCCGGCCACCCCGTAGGCTTTGTTGACTTGCGCGCCGCCGGCCCAGTTCTGGTCCGTGACCGCATCGTCCGGAGTCGCGCTCAGGTCTGCCGTCGTTCCGGGAAGGCGATACCAGTCCACCGTCGCCCAGTAGGTGTCCATATATTGGGTGTCCGGATTATCCAAATACAGGTAGGTTACCCCCGCTCCCGTGTACCAACCCTTCAGATTGGTCGGCGAGGTGGTATTGATTTCATAACCGCCCACTCGGGTGGAGGACATGCTGAGACCAAAACTGAATGCATCGCGATGCATGGCCACGCGGTCCATGGAGGCGAAGTGATATTGGCCCGGTGTCACTTGGGGCGAATCGGCAAAGGCAAGAAGCTCGGCTGCTATCCCGCTCGGGGCAAAAGTGGCCACGGAGCGCATGGCTCTCAGTGCCGCGGCTCCCTCTTTGGCTTCATCCGAGGACGAGGAAGCGATGGCCCGGCCGCGCACCATGTCCATCATGGCACCTTGATACATCAGCGGCATGGTGCCCTCGGTGATCCAGCCATACATGTTCGAGAGATTGGGGTCGGTGATTTCCCAAGGGGAGCCGTCGAGCAGTTGAACCAGGATGGCAATATTCTCGATCAACTCCTGACCATACGTCCCAGTGTAGGGAATATTGTAATGGAAGATGAAGGAACCATCAGCGTACCAACCGTCCCCGCTCGTGACCTGCGCAAACACGCTGTCCCCGGACGAATCCAGTGGATTGTTGCCGCTTAGATTTCCCTGGGCCTCATCGAGCAAAAGGGTGCCACTGACAACATAATCGGTCTGGGGATTGACAGGATGGCCTGCGGTGTTGTGCCAGAAGCGGGTGACAGTCGTCGTGTTGGTGCCGAGCAGGATACCTTGCACCGCTGCGACGAGAGCCACGTTGGAAGTGTTCGCGCCGGTCAGGGCGCCCCACCAGAAATAGTCTTTGAAGTTAACACTATTGGGTCCGAAATTGTAGACCGCTTTGACGTAGTTCGCGATTTGGGTCGAGCTCAACGCGCCGGGATTGGAGAGGAGCAGAATCGCCGCGTTGTTCAGCGATTGCGGACCCGCGATCTCCCAATCGTACCAGTTCCCGAAAACCGTGCCCGTTGCGGTGTAAACATTCGATGTCAGCCAATCCAAAGCACCCGCAATGGCTGCCAAGAGGGCGGGATCCTGGTACAGCGCGCATCCTTGTATCGCGTAGGCTTGAGCCATGTATTCGAGCCGCTTGAAAGAATCCGCGATGTTCCCCGAAGCGACGTCCGCGCTCACTACTCCTGTCTGAGCTGTCTGGGCGGCAAGCGGCAGGTCGCTCCAAATGGCAACAAGCGGCAATGCGGTCGCACCCGTTCCGCCGCCGCCAGTTATGGTGACGGTGGGAGTGGTGGTGTAACCCGATCCGCCGCTCGTGACTGCGATCGCCGAAACTTTCCCCGCCGCAACCGTCGCTGTGGCCGTGGCCCCGCTGCCACCGCCTCCGGTGATCTGCACCGTGGGAGCGCTGGTGTAACCCGATCCGCCGCTGATCACTTTGATCCCGGTGATGGTGTAGAGCATCGTCGTTTGATAACCGGATGCTCGGGTGTTGATGCTCGCGGTTGTCTTGGAACTGATTACATCCGCAACCAGCGTATCCCGCCACTTGGTGCGTAGAGTATTGAATTCCTCCGCTGTGGGTGTCGGTGGCGGTGTAGGTGTTGGCGTCGGTGTGGGCGTGGGTGTTGGTGTGGCAACAGCGGCGAGAATGAGCGCGTTGCCCGAGACGGTCAGTTGGTGGCTGCTCACCGCGGGTTCAAGTGTGGCGGCGCTGGTGACCGACGCGGCTGTGACCAAGGTATAGTTCGACCCGGCCAGCGGTGATCCGACAATGTTGACCTTGGACCCCGCCTCGAGAGCAAGCGCTGCGCCGGAGATTATCGCGGAGGCGGTTCCGGGATTGGTCAGCGCGATTTCGAGGATCGCGTTGGATTTCACCGTGACGGCGGAAGATCCGCTTCCGCCCAGCGCCAGTCTTCCCGCCTCGACGACGGTTGCTCCGGTGTAGCTGTTGCTGCCGGAGAACGATAGTCTTCCGCCCCCCCGTTTGGTCATGGCATAAGCCGAGCTGGTGGAGGTCTGCTGGATGTTGCAGGGGATGTTCAAGGTGCAACCGGTCGCGATCTGCAGGATGCCGCTGTTGCGGAGCTCCAAAACGGCGGGTATGGAGTTGCTCGCGCTCTGCGGGGAAAGGGTCAGGCTCGAGTTGTTGGTCAAAAAGGCCATTTCGTTTTCCACTCCGGTGACGGTGTTGGTGAAGGGGGAAGTGTCCGTGCCGCCGGTGTTTCCCATCTTGTAAGTGGTTTCGGAGCCGATATTGGTCCGCACGGAACTGAGCGTGTAATTCAATCCATTGGTAACGTTCCAGGATTTGCCATTGATGTTGCCCGCGCTGGTGGTGAGATTGGTCGCGCTGGAGGAGAAGACCAGATCGGTGTAAGAACCGCCGCTCGATGATGCGGTTGGCGCGGCCCCCAGACTCCAGCTCGTCGCCGTGTTCAGACTCGGGTCGTTTCCGGAAAAGATATTGGGCGGCGCGGGAGCGATGGTGATGGTGACATCCAAGGAACCGGTTCCGGCCGAGTTGCCCGCATAGATCGTCACCAGAAAAACACCGCTCTGGTTGGGCGTTCCGGAAATCGCTCCGGTGGCTGGATTGAAGGACAATCCCGTCGGTAAGGTCCCTTCGCAAACATAGATGTCGGGCAACTCCGAAGTGGTGGTGTTGTAGGTGAAAGCGTAGCCGGCCTGCCCGCTGGCGGTGGACGGACTCGTGATGATCGGTGCCGACGGCGCGGGGACGACCACATCGGTCGGCATGTCCGAAACGACGACGTTGTCGATGAGCCAGTTGCCCGTGTTGGCGGTGCTGGTGTTGAAACAGAGCCGTCCGAGGTTGTTGTTTCCGATTAAGGTGACGCCGGGGGAGGCAGAGTTGTCGACTGCTGCCAGATTCAACCCATACATGCCGATGAAGCCGCGGTTGAGAAAAACGGCGAGGCTGTTGGTGTCCAGTGTCCGCACGTTGCCGTCCGGCCCCACGAAGTTGATCGTGTTTGCGTCGTGATCGTTGGCAAAGAGATGGACGGTCTGCTTGTTGGTGAGGTTGTAGGTAAAGCCATTCGTCGTCGCCCCCTTGACCGACCAGGCAGGTGTGGTCAGCGAGCCAAACTGGTTGAATTCCAAAGCCGCGATTCGTTTTGAGGCGCTTCCCCCCGCAGTGGTGTTCGCGGTATTCCAAGCGGCCAAGCCGACGATAAGTGGCATATCACCCGAGGCACTGGGCGCGGCGTTATTCAAAATCTCGAAGCTGGCCGCCAAATAGGACTGCCCTGAAGCACCGGCATTGAATTCCAGCTGTCCCGAGTTCGTCGAAGTATCGTTGAACCAGGCCACTTTTCCAGCCGCTCCGCCGATGATGCTGTTCCCCGCCGAGTTGGTCACTTGGCCCGACGCCTTGATCCCGCTGGTCACGCTTGAGGGTGCCACCAGAGGAACGGGAGCTCCGTTGGTGTAGTTCTCAAAAGTCTCAAACACGTATGGCTCGACCACATTGAGGTTCAAGGTGGCGCTGCCGGTGCCGGCAGAATTCGCGGCGGTGAGAGTGACGGCGAACAAACCCGAGACGGACGGCGTTCCCGCAATTTTTCCGGTCACAGTGTCGACGGTCAGCCCCGCGGGAAGATTGGACGCGCCGAAGCTGGTGGCATCGCGCGAAGCGGTGATTTGGTAACGGAACGGCAGGCCCCGCTGCGCCGTCACGGTGGTGGCGCTGGTGATATCGGGCACCACGGCGGTGACCGTGAGTATTTGCTGCACCGGGGAGGCGGCCTGGTAATTCGTGTCCCCGGATTGGCTCGCGGTGATCCAAGTCGAACCGGATCCGTTGATGGTGACCGTGCTGCCGTCAATGACAGCCACGTTGGGGTCGGAGCTTTCATAGCCGACGGGAAGATCGGTCGATGTGTTGCTCTCGGACAGCGAGTAGGCCGAGAGTGCGACCGGAGGATCTGTCTCCAACGCCGGGTCCAGAGCACCGAAAACGATCGACTGCCTTCTCCTCGGGTCCTGGGTCGCCGTGGTGGAGCCGTAGATTTCAGACTCGGTGACGTGGATGTAACCGTTGCTGGTGGAATTCCCCCAACAAACCAATCGCACATAGCGGCCCGAAGCGCTGCCGAGGTTCACTGTCTGGAAGCCGTTGGTGAAGCCGTTGGTCGCGGAATTTGTCCTGGGAAGGATCGTCGTCCAACTGTTGGTGTTGGTCCCGCTATCGATCCGATAAGTGTAGGTGCGGGTGGAGCCGTTGTACCAATTCAGTTTCAGCGAGGTCAGGTTCTTGTTCTCGCCGAGATCCCACCAGATCCAGGCGCAGTCCTTGCCGAAGTTGGTCCCGTTGGTGTTCGGGTTCTTCGAGGTCACCGTGGTGCTCCACCGGGTGTTGGTCGCCCCGTCGTAGGAATAGGACGTTTTGGACCCGGAAGACGTGCTGAAGGCTTTGACACTACTGATCGTCAGTTTTGCACCGCCACTTGAAGCCACCGCGAGGATGTAGGCTTTCTCGGCGTAGTCGGGTCCGATGGCATCACTGTCTGTCACGCGCGCCGTGAACGTGTAGTTGCCGATGGTCGTCGGTGTTCCGGAGAGAATGCCCCCGCCGGAAAGCGTCAGACCCGGAGGGAGGCTGCCGCTGCTGATGCTCCAGACCAGAAGTCCGTCGCCGCCGCTGGCTTGCATGAGTTGGTAGTAGGAGGTTCCCACGCTGCCGCCGGCTATTGCCGCGGTCAAAATAGTCGGCCTGCTGTCGCCGCTGCCCGCCACGGGGTAGGACGAGGGACCGCCGTCGAAAACCACGCCCACTTCGCTTTTGAGCAGAGGCTTGAGCCCGCTGCCCGCGATCCCCGACTCGAAGCAACCGATGTCGATGTTGTTCGTCGGACGGGCGAGAGCGCGGATATCCGTGGTGGCGGCGAGGGTGTCCGTCCCTTTGTTCAAGATCGGGCTGTTGGTCGCGGGAATCTTGTAGTTGTCGAAGTTGCTGGTGATCAGCGGACTGGCGGTCGTGTAAGTGCTGTTGCTCAGGCCGTTCCATCCGTATTTGCCCGAGCTGGTTTCGTAAATGTAGTTGGCTCCCGAGCCTCCGAGCACGATGGGCGTGTAGCCCGTCACATTGCTCGTCTCCCGGTTGATCGCGCTGGTGGTCGCGCTGTTGCCACCCTGCCAGACGTTGTTGAACATCTGCACGTTGGTCGGCGACTTCGCCACGTAGGCGCCGCTGCTGTTGGTGAGGCTGTCGTTGGAAAGCAGACCCAAGCTCATCTCTTTGCAGTTGATGAACGTGTTGTTGTAAATCTTCGCGTTGTGGGCCGGCTGGTAGGAACCGGTGTTGCCGATGTTGTTGGCCGGATTGCCAGCGTTGTAATCCGATTCGCCCGACATGACACAAAGAGAGGCGCGGATTCCGTCCCCGACGACGTTGGCGATGTAGTTGTTGCGTACGATCTGGTCGGGGCCGATCACGCGTATGCCAGCCTGATTGTCGCTGGCGGTGCCGAGCACGATGTTCGTTCCGTTGGTGTAGTAGCCGCCACCAAAGATGAAGTTCCCCTCGACCGTGCTACCCGCGCCGCTGCGGAAGCAGATGCCGCCTTGGCTTTCGAGGACGGTGTTGTTGAGGATTTTGTTGCCCTTGGATTTGATCGAGATGATCTCCGGTTCGCCCGCGGTCTGCCCGTCCATCCGCCAGATGGAACGGTAGAAGACGTTGCGCTCGATGGTGACCTGCATGTCGAAGGTCTGGACATCACCTACGCCGATGCGGAGGGATTCGAAGCCGTTGTCCAAATCGCTACTCGTATTCTGGGGAACCGCGTAGCGCGGTCCGAAGTAGCAGTAGCGCACCTTGTGCGAACGCGGGACGCTCACCCCGCCTTCCGCGGTGTTGGGCAGGAACGCGACGGTGGCGTTGCGGATCGTGTCGGGCCGCTCGGTGAGGGTGCAATATTCGATGGTGGCATAAAATCCCTGGATGTAGATCCACTTGCCGTCCGTGTTGCCTGCGGAGCAGCCGTTGAAGCGGAGGTGCGACAGCGTCATGTAGCGGGAACCCGAAGCGGTGCCCACCAGGTAGGACGAGCCGGCCAAAATTCCACTGTTCGCGTTGAAGTCCAAACCGGCCAAGGTGATGCCGCGCCCCGAAAGCGTGATCTGGGATGGGGCATTGACGACCACGCCGCCCGGCGTGACGGCGTAGATCAGGATCGGATTGTTTTTCGCCGTCGTGTCATCGGAAATCGAGCTCTCCAGCGTCTTGTTCATTGCGCCGTAGGTTCCGCTGTTCAACTGCACAACGTCACCCGCGTTCAACCGCGGCAGATTGTTGAAGTCCGCCGCGTTGTTGACCGTGTAAGTGGCGCTAATGGCCGGTTGGATGAGCACGGCAAAAGCGAGCGCCGCAAGACAGCGTCGGGCGCGGTTCCAGGATCGGTGGGTTCTAGGGGAAAAGAACATGGGGAAAAGGTAGGGAGTGACGTTCAGCCTGAGGCCGTATAATTATTATGAAGATGACCCCAATAAGCACCGAGTCAATATCCCTAAACTCACCCGAATACGGGGTTTGCGCAAGAGGGGCGGGGCCGATTAGCGCCACCTGGCGGTCGTGCGAATGGTTAAACAAAAAAGCACCGCGCCGGCGCGCCCGGCGAACAGAGTGCAGCTGCGCCCTCCGGCACTACTAAGAGTGGAGTCTCAATCGCAAATGCCTTACTTCGTCGGCGTTGATTCGGATGGCACGGCCTTCGATTCGATGGAGATCAAGCACAAGCAGGTCTTCCAGCCGATAGCCATCGAGTTGTGGGGCCTCCAGCCGCTGGAGAAGGAATTCCGTGAGCTGGCGGATTTCGTCAACCTCTATTCCGTGCACCGCGGCGCGAACCGCTTCCAGGGTCTTGTTATGTCCTTCGAGCGGTTACGGCAAATTTCCGGTCGGCGCGATCGTGTCTCGAGCCTTCCCGATCCCGCGGCCCTGCGGGATTTTGTTCTCTCCGGCTGTCCGCTTTCGGTCCGTGCATTGGAAGAGTGTGCCGCCGGAAATTCATCGTCGTTTCTCGCCGAGGTCATTGCTTGGAGTCGCCGCAGCGACGAACTCTACGCGCGCATCACCCGCGAAGAGGGCAACCCGCCCTTTCCACTCGTGCGCGAATCCCTCGAGCGCGCGGCGCAGGCGGCGGACGTGTGGATCATCTCCTCGTCTTCGCGCGCGGGACTCGAACACGACTGGGGCGGTGCGGATCTTCTCGGGCCGATCGGCCATATTGCCGGGCAGGAAGAGGGGGACAAAAAAGCGCAGCTCACGCAGGCACTGCGCGTGCCGCGTCCGGCGGACCACGCTTTGATGATCGGCGACGCGCCGGGCGATTACGAGGCGGCAGCTGCCGCAGGCGCTCTCTTTTTTCCCGTTCTTCCCGGTCGGGAACGACAATCTTGGGAGCAGCTTCACCGCGAGGGCCTCGACCGTTTTTTTGCCGGAACTTTCGCGGGCGATTACCAAAGCCAGTTGCTCTCCGAGTTCCGCAGCGTTCTGCGCGAAGACGCCGCGTGGCCTTGATCCGGCACGAAGCGAAAACATTTCCATGAAAGACGAAAAAACAATCGAAACCATTCTCGGGCAGATGTCCCTAGAGCAGAAGATCGGCCAGTGCGTGGTCATCGGCATGTCGGGCACGATCATCACCAACGACCTGCGCGAGGCCATCTTGCGCTACCACTGCGGCGGTTTGCGCCTTTCGCCTTTCACCCGGATGTTTCGCTACTTTTCGGACGGGAAAGCCAAGCAGCAGGAACTTGGCGAGGGATTCGTTCCTTCCCTGCAGAAAATCGCCGATGTCGGCCAGCCGCCCTACGCCACGCCGCAGCAGTATGCGGCAACGCTCAACGAACTGCGCCGTCTGGCCGCGCAGCGCACGCCGGCCGTTCCGCTGCACATGGTCATCGACCAGGAAAACGACACGAGCAAGGATTTCTCCCGCGGGGGCGTGGTGCAATTTCCCTCGAACATGGGGTTGGTCGCCGGACGCGATCCGGCCATGGCCCGCGAGGTCGCGCGCTGCATCGCCGTGCAGATGAAGGCGTCGGGCCTCGACATGATCCATTCGCCGGTGGTCGATGTGAACATCAACCCGGACAATCCGGAGATCGGTCACCGCGCGTTCGGCGACGATCCCGAGATCGTGGCCGAATACGCCGTGGCCATGATGCGCGGGTTCCAAGACGCCGGGGTCATTGCCGCGGCCAAGCATTTTCCGGGGCGCGGCGATTCCGCGACCGACGCACACCATGCTTGTCCCGTTTTGCAGGTGGACGCCGAGCGTTTCGAAAAAATCGAGCTTCTGCCCTACCGCCGGCTCATTGAGGCCGGTCTCGATTCGGTGATGGTGGCGCATTGCATTTATCCGCACCTCGACCCGGACAACATCGCGACGGTTTCTCGCCGCATCGTCACCGGGCTTTTGCGTGAGGAACTCGGGTTCGAAGGATTGATCACCACGGACAGCATGACCATGGGTGCGCTCATCGACCGTTACGGCGTCGGGGAATCTTGCGCTCGCGCCTTGCAGGCAGGCGTCGATGTCATCCTGATGAAGGCTGAGAACCAGTGGCGCGGCGAAATGTTCCATGTCATCCGGCAGTGGGTGGAGTCGGAAAAAATCAGCGCGTCCGAATTGGACGACAAGGTGCGCCGCGTCCTGCGTTTGAAGCAGAAATACGGCCTGTTCGATAACATGGGCATGGTCGACGCAGACCAAGCCGCCGCTCCTTACAGCGATCCGGTCATCGTGGAAACCTCCCGCCGTGCCGCACGCCGCGCGATCATCGTGGTGAAGGACGCACTTGGTGCGCTGCCCCTCGACCGGACCAAGAAGGTGCTCCTCATCAGCCAGCAAAATTCGATCAAGTCGCCGAACGACATATACGACCATCCGGCGCTCTTCGCGCAATTGATGGAGCAGGGTTGGCCCGCGCTGCAGACCTACGAGACGCGCTTCGGTTCCGACGCGAAGCAGGATGCTGAAGTTCTCGCCTTCGTCGCGGCTAACAAATTTGATCTCATTGTCTGCACGAATTACTACGACCGTCAGGAAAAGCCGGGCGGCTACGCCAAGGCCCTGATCGATGCGGGGCATCGCGTGGTCTTGGTCAGCAACACGCCTTACTGCATCGGCGGCATCGGCGGACTGATCCCCTCGGCCAAGACGATCATTCTCAACATGAACCTCACGCCGGAAGGTTTGCGGACGACCAAGGCGGTGCTGTTCGGCGAAATCGAAGCCGAAGGACTCTGGCCGCTTTCGAATTACAATCCGTTCTGAGCAATGGAACAGCGTCCTTCCGCGCCGTCAGTCCCTCAACTCTCATCCCTCAACCATCAACTACGCTTTGAGAGTTATTCCAGACACCAAAAGGTTTCAGACTTTGATCGGAGGGTGGATCGCGATGTCCACATCGCGATTTCCAGACTGATTATCGCGCCGGGACGGCGCGATCCACCTTGCCAGACGTCCAGAACTTTTTCGTGATTGGTATTATTCCAACTCGCCTGCTTTCGCTGGCGCCGGGGGCAACGGAACAAGTCCGAGCGAAACGAGAAATCTCGCCGCTTCGTCCTGAGTTTTAATCTTCGCCGCCGCGCCCGCCTCGCCGAATTTGCTCGAGTAGTAGCTGTGACCCAATCCGTCGAAGGTCACCAACTCGCAGCGGTTGCCGTTGGCCTTGAGCTTCTCCATCAGGCCCGCCGAGTTCGCGTAAGGCACCGTCTCATCTTTCGTGCCGTGGAAAATCAAAACAGGCGGCATCGTGGCCGGCATTTGATCGGGAACCGAGCAGGCCAAGGCGCGCTCGGCAGAACCGCCGAAACGCTTGGTGCCGCCGTAACCGCCATCCTTGGTGTCGCTCACGGGATTGAGCAAAATCAAAGCGGCGGGCAGGGGATCCGGTGAACCGTGGTCATCAGCGCCCGGGCCTTTCTTCGTGATCGCGGTCCATGCCGCGATGTGTCCTCCGGCCGAGGTGCCCATGACGGCGATCTTGGCGGGATCGATGCCCAATTCGGCCGCATGCTCCTGCACCCAGCGCACCGCGGCGCGCGCGTCGGAAATGCAGTCCTCGGGCGTGCCGCCCAGGCGCTTGCGCGTGCGGTAATCGGGCGCCACTCCGACCATGCCCAGCTTGGCTGCCCACTTCGCCCATCCCACCGACTTCTCCGGCGTGCCACTGGCCCAACCGCCGCCGAAGAACATGACGAGGCACGGGTTTTTATCCGATGCTTTCCAGCCCGCCGGCTTCACGACGTGGAGGCGTAATTCATTCGTTCCGGCGTGGCGGTAGACGAACGGCTCGCTGCCCGGCAATTCCAACGGCGTGACCTCAGGCGGGGTCGGGGATGGAGTGGTGGTCGGGGTTGTCACGTTCGTTTGGGCCAACAGCGCGGAGGCTCCGGCCAAGAGCAAAACAGAACAAATTACCGGCTGCATAATAATTATTTGTGCCATCGGGGCCTTTGCTGTCAAGTTATCTGGCGCATATTGACCTGCGTCGCCGCATCTATGAACAAACTTCCCTCCCTATCTTCCGCGCTTCTGCTTGCGGTGACCTTGTCTTCCCACGCCTTCGCCGAGGCCAAGGAGTCCGCTTACTGGCTGGCTTTCAAGGAGGCGAAGGACCGTTCGCCCGCGAATATTCTAACCGATTTTTCCTACGCCGGATACGAGCACGGGGAAAAAGCGATCCCGGATGTCTCCGGTCCCGTTTTCAAGGTGACCGATTACGGCGCGGTGGCCGACGATGAGCTTTGCGATGAGGAGGCCATCCGCAAAACGGTTGCCGCAGCCGAGGCGGCCGGTGGCGGTGTGGTTTTGTTTCCCGCCGGAAAATTTCTCGTCTGGAGCGACCGCAACAAGGCAGAACCGATCCGCATCGGTAAGTCGGGCATCGTCATCCGCGGAGCGGGTTCCTCCGCGGGCGGCACGGTTATCCGCTCGATCCATTCCGGCTACCGCACGGGCCCGTATCCTGTCCCGAAAGGAACGAAAGATGCCGAGGGCAAAGATGACTGGTCCAAGATACCCTACATTTTCATGTTCGAACCTCCGTCGGGGGAGTCGGATGGTCCGTCGTCTGTTGCCGTGACGGGCCCGGTGAAGCGGGACAGTTTCGAGGTTCCGGTCGAATCCTCCGAGGGCTTCAAGGCGGACCAGTGGATTGTCCTGAAAGGCAAGACCCACAAGTTCGACAACGAATTGCTTGCCGGGTTGGAACTACATCCCACTTGGAAGCGGCTCATTCAGGACGGCGCGGGCATGAACGAGATCCACCGGATCAAGGAGGTGCGCGACAACGTGCTCGTCTTGCAGGAACCGGTCCTGATCAATCTGGGCGCTGACTTCGGGGTGAAAGTCTCGGCGGCCACGATGCTCGAGCAGGTTGGAGTGGAAGATCTGGCCCTGCAGGGTGGATGGCTCGGCGATTTCGTTCACCACCGCTCCGCCCTCGACGACGAGGGGTGGGACGGCATCCAGTTCAAGCGCGTGGCCAACGGGTGGATCAGGCGTTGCGCTTTTCTCAATCTCAACACGGGGATCTATCTGCGCAATTCCGCCTGCAGCTCGCTGTTGCAGAACCGTTTCGCCGGAAACATGGGGCACTACGACGCGGCTATCCGTTCGGACAGTTCCTTCAATCTCATGGGCCTGACGCAAGAACAAACGGCTCCCCAGCACAGCGCCTCGACGGGCAACCGTTCGGCCGGAACGGTGGTCTGGCGTTGGCAGATGACTCCGGCCTCGACCATCGACTCGCATGGCAATGGTCCTTACGCCACGCTGATCGACCGGGTGAACGGCGGCACCATGACACGCAGCGGCGGACCCGCGCCGTCCTTCCCGAACCATCTTCGCTGGATGGTGTTCTGGAATTTCTCCTACGACAGCAACGACGATCAGCCTGTGAATTTATGGAATTATGTCAAAGGCAAGGAAGCGAAGTTCGTCAAGCCGCTCTTTGTCGGACTCCACGGCAAACCGCTGGAATTGAAAGAAGATGCGCTTGAAGGCAACGAGTTGCCCGGTGCGCCCGTCCTGCCGGAGTCGCTCTACGAGGCGCAGTTGGAGTTGCGTTTGGGCAAAGCGCCCGAGTGGGTGGGGCAGACCAAGACGGATTGGGAAAAGTTGCGCACTGAGCCCTTGCCCCCTTTTGCCGTGGCCGACATCGCCAAGGGTGACCTCCACGAGGAAGATTTCGCGCTCGATGATCTGCTCAAAGATTGGTCGGCCATGATGGCCAACCAGGAGCTCGGATGGGCCGTGCCGCTCGAGCTTTCTCCGGAAGTTCCCGCGGTCCGCTTGCGCGAAGATTACGTCCTGCTCCGCACCATCGTCCAAGCGATGGCCACTTATGCCAGTCCGCTTCCGGTCAAGGACGAGGAGAAAACCCTGGAAGCAGGGAAGTCGGTCTACGCCTTGTCCCCCGCACTGAAAGTCGAGGTGACCGCGAGCGACAAAGAGCTGACCATCTCCATGCCGATCCAGTCCGACGCGAAAGCGCAGCGCAAGAATGCCGGGTCTTTGCGCGTGGCGCAGGAGTTGTCAGCGGCCTGCGGCGCCACGCTCCTCGCCGAGCCGGCTAGCCTCAAACTCACGGTGCTGCGATAGGGGCGCTAGAGTTTGTCTTCCCGAAGGTTGGTTTCCCGAGCCTGTAGCGGCGGTCTATGACCGTCGGAGCAATTCAAGTAAGGCAGCGGCGGTCATAGACCGCCGCTACAAAATGGGATGTTCGCGGGGTTTTGTTTGCGCCCGACGCTCGGGTGATTCTACACCGCGCCGGGCAACGCGGGATGGCGGATGATCCAATTTGCCGCCCCGTTGCTCCGCAAGGTCCACGCGCCCGCTTCACTGGCGATCACTTCCCAATCCGCGAGATTCGCAGATACCGGGCTGATGCCGTGGAGCGCGGCCAGCCAGCCTTCGCCCTCAATGGTGGCCGTTTGGAAATACGGCGTGAGACTGTTCGCGGCGTAAATGTGCGTGCGCGGACTTTTCCCACGAGCGGCTTGGCGCAAGGCGGAGTTCTCGAAGCCGTGCACCGCCTGGAGCATCGCGTGATGCGTGCGGTTGCGCCACGAAAGGCGCGGGAATTTTCCCGAGAAGACCAACTCGGATTCCTCTTCCGCGGCGAGGCTTTGTCCTCCGAGCAGGAGGCGGCACGGGTTTTGCAGCCGGTATTTGTGGAGCTGCAATTGCCAGGGTCCGTTCCACCAAAGGTGCGTCTCGATCTCGACACCGCTGCCAAGCGTGTAAGCGCAGGCAAGGTGATTCGCTTCGACCGCGAGCGCGCGAGTCGCCTGGCGTCCGTGCAAAGTTCCGTCGGCGGATTGCGCGGTGAGGGAGGCGTCGACGGGATAGTCGGTCCCCGGCGCCTGCACTTCGAAGCCTGTGCCGGTGCGGTAACCCAGCTTGCCCCATTTGTAAGGACCGAAGATCGTGTTCGCCTCGCAGATCGCCGTGTCCGCGTTGGTCAGTTCGATCTCGCCGCTGATGCCGCGCACGATGAGGCCGGTCTGCGTCATGGGATGCGCAAAATCACCTGCCTCGCTCGGCAGCGGTTCTTCCGCCGCCTGCCAGAAATCCGAGGAAGGCGGCAGGAGCAGGGCAGAGAGGCCTTTCGCGCACCAATAGGGCGAACCGGCGCACGAATAGCGTTCGGACAACTCGGGAAAAACATCGACCCAACCCAAACCGATCGCACCCTGCGATTGGCGGATGGGACGCGACCCGAAAAACTCAAGGTTCTTCGAGCAGAGGCGGCGGGATAGTCCGGGTGACAAAGTCGAGATGCCCGCCTTCTCGGCCAGAGCGAACGGCGCCACCGCATTGAAGCGGTAGGTCAGCGACCGGCCGAAGGGAACGTTCTCCCCGCTCGCGGCGAAGAAGCGCGCATGGTCCGGCAAAAATTGCGCCGTCCAATCGTTCCACCGTTTTTGCCGTGCGGGGTCCGATGCGCCGTGCAGCAGGCCCCACCACAGCGAATAATAGTGAAACGCGTAGGCGTTGTAGTAATCGACCGTTTCGTTGGTGCCGTCGCGGAACCATCCGCCGCCCAGTGCCATGCCTTCCAGCGCGTCGAGGAAGCCGCGGACAGATTCGTCGTCGCCCGTTTCGCCGAAGTCTTCGCGCCGCAGGAACTCCAGCGTGAGCACGCCGAAAAAGAGGTGGTTGTTGCGGTGCAGTTTTTTGCCCCGGATGCCGCCGAGCCATGCGGCGATTTGCGCCTGCTCTTTGCGGTCAAGCGGATCCCACAGCCAACCGCGGGCGATATCCAGGGAGAGGACCAGCGCGGCCATCTCCACGTTGTGCTGGTGATGATCGCCGGTCGGACCCCAATACTGCGGATCATCCGGATCGGTGCCATGGACCAATCCGCGGCGGAACCATTCGGCGATGTTTTCGCGCGAAAGGGAATCCGGATTGGCCGTGTTCTTGTCTTCGCACTGCAGCCAGTGCGCGGCCCAGAGGCAGGGGCGGGCGAATGACTCGAGGCGGTCGGCCTGCGCGCCGTGGTTGCTCGCTTTGCCGAGGAGCGGGAGTTCCGCCTTGCGCGGTTGCATGAGGGCGGCCAGCGGTCGAAGACCTTCTTCCGCGATGCGCAGCCATGCTTGGTGATCGAGAGAGGGATTCACGGCGGAAGCTTTAGTCTCGGATGTCCAAGCCGTGGATGGCAAACGTCCGGTCGCGGCGGCGGCGGCACCGGCCATGGCGAAAAGAAAATTGCGGCGGGAAATCGGCGCGGACTCAAGGCGTCCGTCCGTGCTGCCTCCTGCTACCACCAGCCCTGTTCGCTGGCGGCGCCCAGTGCCTCCGAAAGATCGGGGAGGTAGGGGTGCCACATTTTTTCCCACTCCAAGGAAATCGCGCCGTTGTAGCCGTCGCGGCGCAGCACCGACATCACTTCCCGCAAAGGCATCTCGCCGGTCCCCGGGACAACGTAAGTGTAGGGATGCCGCGCCGAGGGAACACCGGTGCTGTCTTTGATGTGCACATGCTTGATGTGGGGACGCAGCGCGGTCCAAGTCTCCGCGGGACTTTCTCCGCCCAGCCGCCACGTGTGGTGGGAATCCCAAATGATGCCCGTGCCGTGACCGAGACGGTCGAATAGCTCGAGCAGCGGCGGCGTGGCGGAAAATGCATCGTGTGTTTCGATGAGAATGTCGGTGCGCCATCCGTTGACCGCGCGCTCGGCGCTCCACCACTCGAGGACTTCGACCGCGAATTGGAAATCCTCGTCGACGAGCTGCTTTCCCCATGTGCCGCCGCCGAAAATACGCAGATACGGGGTGCCGAGTTCCTCGGCCAAACGCGCAAAAGCCAGCAGGGCGTCACGCCCCGCCTTGTTGTCCCCGACCAGCTTGAAAGAAGTGCCGAGGACGCGCGCGGGCTCGGATGCGGCCTCCAGAAGATCGCGCGCCGCGGCACTCCCGCCTCGGGATGCGGCGAAATAAGAGGGAAGGTCCGTCGTATTTTCCAACGACCGCAATTCCAGACAGTCGATGTCATAACGCTTGGCCAGCTCGATCACGCCCGCGAGATCGAGCTCGGGGCAACCCATGGTGGAATAGCAGGTCAGAAACTCGCGCTTCGTCGCGGCCGGTTTGCGGTCAGGTTGAGCGATCATAAATGTCGGGGGTGATCAGTCCGGGGATTTCCTCCCCGCGGACGAACTTCTCCAGATTATCCAAAGCCAAGGCGGTGCTGTCGCGGCGCCGGTCCTTCGTCGGCCCCGCGATGTGCGGAAGCAGCGCGACGTTCGACAGGCCGCGCAAGGGCGAATCCTTGGGCAGAGGTTCGGTTTCGTAAACATCCAGCGCGACTTGCAAGTCATCGGCGCGTTCCCGGGCGACGCGGATCAATGCGGCTTCGTCCACCACCGCGCCGCGGCCTATGTTGACAAAGACGCCACCCGGACGGATGGAGCGCAAAAGTTTTTCCGTGACGATGTGGTGATTCTTCGGCGAGTAGGCCGCCAATTCGATGATGACATCGGAGCCCGAGAAAAGATCCTCGAGTGAACCGGAGCGTTCGACGCCGTGCTCCGCGAGGAGTGTGTCCGGCACGCTGGGGGAGTAAGCCGAGATGCGCCCGCCGAAAGGCCGGAGCAGCGGGACCATCTGCTGTGCGATATGACCGAAGCCGTGGATGCCCACGCTCCTGCCGAAAAAACTTTGCGTGACCGTGCGCATTCCGTCTTTCCACCCGCCGTCCCGGTGCATCGCGACCGACCAGTGCGAGGCCCGGCGCATGGCCATCAGCGTGAGCAGCAATCCGCATTCGGCCACGGTGCCGCTGATCGTGTTTCCCCAGTTGGTCACGAGCAGACCGCGTTCAAGGAGGGAGCGGGGCACGAGTTTGCGCACGCTGCCGGCGAGGTAAGCGACATAGCGCAAGCCGTCGGGCGCACCGACCTCGAGATCTTCCGGCAACGGCGGGAAAGCCCATGCGCAGAGCAGCACGTCGGGACGGTGCTCGCGCAGCTTGGCAACGAGCGCTGCGGTGTCGGTGCCGTTCCAGCGGATGACGATTTGCCGGACCGGCATGGCGTCCAGGCGTGCCTTCATTTCGGGCGGGAGAAAGTCGGTTTCCTCCGCCTCGCTCAACGCGACGAGAATCGTTGTTTGCCTCGCGGTAGTCGCACCCGAAGCCCTGTCGTTCGTGACGACAGCCGCGCCTGTTTCGTCGTTGGTGAGCGGAGGTTTCAATCGCACTCCGATGTGAGCCAGCGCTCGATCTCGCTGACGGTTTTGCTGCCGCAGTTCCGCTCGTAGGGAAGTTTGGCGAGGATGTTGCGTTTGAGGGCCTCTTCGCGTGTGCGGATGGAGTGCCGGCCCAGCGCGTTGACGGCTCGGGAGGAAAGGCCGTGCAGTTGCAGCGTTCTGTCCAGCGACTTCGCGGCGCGGCGGTGGCGCGCCAGCATCAAGGAAACGGCTTGAGGGGACACGCTGAGTTTTTCGCCGATTTCGCGGAAACTGTATCCCAGTCCGCGCAGCATGGCGATCTCCTTCACTCTCTGCGGAACGTCATCGGGGACAATGTGGTGATCGTCCGAAGTGTTCGCGGTCCAAATCTCCGGGCCCGCTTCGCCGATGGTGCAAGTTGCGGTGTGGGCGGAATTGCTCGTGGTCACAATGGGATAATATTTATCACACAAGGCTTTGCAAGTGGCAATTGCTGCTTCTGGCTTCTTGCGGAGCGACCGCAGGGCGGTTTAGAAATCTCCCCGTGAAAAAGAGCCGCATTTCCCAGCAGCAGATCGCCAAAGACTTGGGCGTATCGCAGACCCTCGTTTCCATGGCGCTCAACGGCCGGCGCAACGCGGTCTCCAAGGAGTCCTACGAGGAAATCTGGAGCTATGCCCGGCGTCGCGGCTACCAGCCCAAAGGGATGGCGCCCGAACTTTTGCCCGCCGCCAAATCGACATCGGTCGGCTTTATTCTGCGCACCGGCGTGAAGCTCTACAACCAGAGCCCTTTCTTCGGCCACGTCCAACATGGCTTGCATGAATATCTCGAGGAGCGCGGCATCTCGCTTTTGCTTCTCGGCACCGAGGACGAACTCGACCTCGGAAAGCTCCGCCAGTTTTACGCCTCGGGCGGTGCCCTGGCCGGACTCGTTGTCATGGGCGAGGTGGAACGTCCTTTCCTCCGCGCGTTGAAGGAACTCGAACCCCGCATCGTTTCGGTCTCCGCGCAGTATCCCGGGCTGTGCCATTCCGTCCTCTCCAACGAGGAGCAGGCGGCCGAGCAACTCGTTCAGCACCTCACGGATCTCGGCCACAGCCAGTTCGCCTGGCTTGGCGGCAGCGAGCACCGCCAGCGCTCCGACAGCAGGTGGAAGGCGCTGGTCAGTGCCCTCCGGCTGCGCGGGCTGCAGATCGAACCGAAATTTTGCCAGTGGGCGAGGGGAGCAGACCGTCTCGATGGACGGCAGGCGGCCGAACAGATGCTCAGCGCGGCGGGGGGCGGCAAGATGCCCACGGCATGGATCTGTTTCAACGGCATGATGGCGCGCGGCGCGGTCAATTTTCTCCTCAGCGAGGGACTCCGCATTCCGCGGGATCTGAGCCTTGCCGCCTTCGACCAGACAAGCATCCTCAGCGATGAATCGCCATCGATCACCGGGGCAGGCGCCGCCCCCGAGGAAATCGGCCGCGCCGCGGGCGAGCTTGTTCTCGAGCAGTCCGATGCCAAACGCGCGCGCTGCTTCGACATGGTGATCGACGCGGAACTTGTTGCGCGCGAGAGCACCGGCAAGGTTGCGGCTCTGCGCGGAGCGAAGGCCCGGCCGGCCCCCGTGCAATCGTAAAAGAGGTGCGAAGGCTGAACGAGTCCACGGCTGTGGACGACAAAAGGCTTAAGCCAATCCTCTGGAAACCATTTGACTCCCCAGTAACTCGAAGTGTTGTGCGGCCATGAGCCAAAGCAAAGGTGGATCGCGCCGTCCCGGCGCGATTCCTCGTCGGAAAAATCGCGATAGGGACATCGCGATCCACCAGTCTGAAAACCCTGCAGTTACTTCCCAGCACACACCCGCTACGGCGCGGGTTCAGGGACTTGGCGCTTTGTCGACAAGCCTCCGCTGTGAAATTTGCCAAAGGCCGTCTCCACTGCGTTCCGGCTAGGCCTCAGTAGCCTCTACCCTGCCAATTGGCCTTGGTCACATTCGTGCGGCTGCTCCAATTTATAGTCCCAACGTGCCCGTCAACGTAGAGCGCATTCATCGCGATGTTTTTGTGGCGGAATGCGACACTTGTTGTCTTGGTCGGATCGGATTGCCCGCAATCAGAGTTATATGCATTGTGCGTGCAGGCCGTGTTGCAATTATACCCGCTGTTGTTGGCCGGGTTTAGCCTACCGTCCACAAGAAGCAGGGTTTGCGAGGGATTTTGCACCGCTACGAGCCTGTTAGCTCCGCTTTGTTGGTTGTTCCCTTTGAAGATCGTGTAGGTGGCGATGTAGTGGTTGACGCTGTTCTCGAAATCACTCGGAGGAAGGTTGGTTTCGGCCGGACACCGGAAGACAGCATCTTTAACGACTCCCACATCAGCACCGTCTCTGGTCGGAATGTAGGGGCCCAAATACTTGGCCCAAGAATTCTCTCCGGTCGGATCAGCCGGAAACATGCCGTTGTTCTCAGCCGTGTAGCCAATCATTGCGACCCCGATTTGGCGCATGTTCGATAAGCACTTTGATGATTTTGAACCGGCCATCATCCCGCTATACGCCGGCATCGCGATGGCGGCCAAGATGGCGATGATGGCGACAACCACCAGCAGCTCAATGAGCGTGAAGGCAGGTTGGTGTCGATGGTGATGCTTGGGGGTAAGCATGGGCATAAAAGCCACGATTCACCGGACGGAAGGGGAAAGCAAGCTCAAAGTAATACTTATTACCGATGAACTAGTCTGCTTGGCTATGGTCCCGGCAGGGGCTCCCCGCTACTCGGAGCTGCCCGCATCGGATTCCGAGGCGGTGGTCGGCGGATAGACCTTGTCCACGATCGGCCCGATCGACGGGTCGATCTTGAGCATGACCGCCCGCAGAGCCTGCTGTGCGGCCTGCTGCTTTTCCTTGATGGCGGGGTTGGCTTTGCGGGCCGCCTTTTGCGCCGCTTTGTAGCGCTCGGCATCGGCCGCAGGGAGTTCATCCACCTTCATCTGTGTCTTGCCGGAGACCGGGAACACCTTGTCGAGCAGCGGGAAGATTGAAGGGTCGACCTTGACCATCTCCTCGCGGAAGGTCTGCTTGTAATCGAGGTTCTTCTGCTTCAGGTCCGCGTCCCCCGATTTGTAGGCCGCGTCCTTCGCCGCCTTGAACTTGCCTTGTTCCTCAGCCGGCAGGTCGGCCTCTTTGATGGCTTGGGCTTGGACCACCGCGGAGGTGGCGGCAATGAGAGAAATCAGGGTGAGGGTAATAATCTTCATACTTGCCAAACAAACTGCAAAGGGCCGCGGCTGTCGAGGGATAATTTTCGCGCGCACCACATCCCATTCGTGGTGGGTGCACAGGCCATTGGTTGCGAATCCGATCCCTTGTTCGGAAAGGAACGGCGAATCGTGTATCTCCACAAAAAAAACGAGGCATCGGGCATACTTTTCCTTGCGCCAGTGATAAATATTGCGAAAATGACAGTGCTTTAATCCCCACAACAAATGCACTCCGCAGCTTCTCTCCTCTTTGTTGCCTCCGCGCATCAAGCAACATCTCGCGTCAACATTTCATCCGGCTCGCCTCAACTAAGTGCACTGCGCTTCGCTGGGCGATTCCGCGCGCCGACCGCAGTTTTCGCGGTCGCGGTTGTTTGTTCGATCGCTTTGTTTCCGCTCACCTCGTTGGCGCAGACCGCCACGGGAGCGACTTGGGATAACACCGGCACGGAATGGACGAGCGGCACCAGTTGGGTTGGTGACAACGGGCCGACCAATGACAATACTCTCGTCGGCAACATTGCCACCTTCTCCAACGCCGCAGCAGGCTTCAATACTGTGAATTTGAGTGGCGCGCGAGGCATCTATGGTTTGGTTTTCGTGTCCGGTGCCAACGCCTACACGTTCACCGGAAGCGCGCTCACCGTCGGCAACGCAGGTGGAATTTCGAACGCATCGGCCAACCTTCAGACCTTCAGCAATAAAATAATCAACAACGGCGGCACGGCCATCTATGGTTCTTATGGCGGCGGTTCGTTGATTTTCGCTGGCGGTATTGATCTCACGACCAGCTCTAGCAGCGCCAGCCGCACCGTGACCCTTGGTGGTTCGGGTGACATTACTGTCAGCGGCGCGATCGCTGCCGGCGGCACTTCGACGGGCGGAAACATACTCGTGACAAATACCGGCCTGACCATCCTCTCGGGCAACAATACCTATTTCGGCACGACCACCGTCAACAACGGCGCCCGACTCCGCCTCGGCAGCGCCACGGCCTTGGGAGCCACCAATGGTGGAACCATCATTTCCAGCGGTGGTGCTCTTGATTTGAATGGTCAAGCCATTGGTGCAGAGGCATTGACCATCAGCGGCGGCGGTGTTTCTTCCAGCGGCGTTATTTTCAACAGCAGTGCCAGCGCAGCAAGTTGGAGCGGCAACATTGCGCCGACCGCCGACTCCACTATCAAAGTTACAAATGGATCTATTACTTTGAGCGGCGGCATCAACATTAACAACACCGCGGCATCTTCCCGAACCCTCACTCTCGACGGCGCAGGCGGGCTCATCCTGAGCGGCAACATTTCCAACTCGTTCGCCGGATCAACGGGCAATATAGCCGTTGCCGCAACAGCCAGTAACGTTACGCTGTCAGGCAGCAACAGCTACAGCGGCACGACAACTCTCAACAGCGGTGGTGGCGTGAACATCAACAGCGCCTACGCGATCAGCACGAACACTTTCATAATCAGCTCAGCTTCGGGCGCCGCGTTCCTCAACAATACTAGCGGCGGCGCCATCACCAACCTGGGCAACAACAATATCACCCTGGGTGACGGGATCACTTTCGGCACATCCGGCAGCACGTCAGCCAACAGCCTGAATCTCGGCACCGGCACGGTCACGGCTTCCAGTAGCCGCGCCATTACCGTCGCGGGAACCGGCGTGACTCTCGGCTTGGGAACTCTCGACTCCACCTCAACTTCCAGCGGCCGAACCTTCACCGCCAACGGCGCGGGCAACACGCTGTCTCTGGCCGGTTGGAAAATCCAATCGGGCTCGACGGCCAACGTGACCGCCAAGCTGGCCGGCTCGGCGAACTGGATGATCACCGGCCCCATCGTCAACGGAAACGCCTTCAGCAACGGCGTGCAGATCGACGCCACCGGCCTCACCACGTTTGGCGGGGACAACACCTACGATGGCACGACCATTGTCAGTTCCGGCGCCACGCTGCGCATCACCAGCGCCACGGGCTTGGGCAGCACCAACACCGGCACCACGGTCAGCACGGGCGGGCAACTCCAAATGTCCGGCGGCATCACCGTGAGTGCGGGCGAGGCGCTCAGCCTGAGCGGAACCAATGGTGATACCGCATCGCTGCGCAACATCTCTGGCGCCAACACCTACAACGGCGCGATCACTTTCAACACCGGCACCAACCGCATCGACTCCGACGCCGGCACGCTCACCTTGTCCTCGTTCGCCAGCACCGTGGTCAGCAACAGATGGCTTCTCGTCGGCGGGGCGGGCAACACCATCTTCACCGGCCGCGTGACCGGAAACAATAGCGGCAGCCTGGTCAAGGACGGCGCGGGCACGCTGACCCTGGCCAATACCAACAATGAAGTGGGACCTCAGGGCGTTGTTCTCATCAACAACGGCACCTTGGCCCTCGGCACCAATAACGCGCTTGGCGCCACGCGCGCGGTTGCGGTGAATGGCGGCACGCTGGACATCAGCACATTTAACAACACGGTCGGTGCGGTAACCCTGACCAATGGCACAATTTCCGGCAGCTCTGGCGTGCTCAGCGGCACGAGCTACGCGGTGGAAAACGGAACCATCTCCGCGATCCTCGGCGGTTCGGGAACCTTGACCAAGAGCGGCAACGGCACGGTGACTCTGAGCGCAGCCAACTCCTACGATGGGGCCACCACCGTGAGCGCCGGTGCGCTCACCATCAGCAACGGTTCGGCTCTGGGATCTGCCACCGGCGGCGCCACGGTCGCGGCCGGCGCTGCATTGCAACTGCAGGGCGGGATCACCGTCGATGGCGAAACGCTCGGCTTGAGTGGAACCAATGGTGATACCGCGTCTCTGCGCAACATTTCGGGCAATAACACCTACAACGGCGCGGTCAGCTTCAGCAGCGGCACCAATCGTATCGATTCGGACGCCGGTTTGCTCACTTTGTCCTCCTTCGCCAACAGCCTCACCAGCACCAAAGCGCTACTCGTCGGCGGGGCGGGCAATACCACGTTCAGCGGCCGTTTCACCGGCAGCACCACCGGCACCCTCACCAAGGACGGCGCGGGCACGCTGACCTTGTCCGCCACCAACTTCGACATTGCAGGTGGCGTCATCGTCAACGCCGGCACCTTGGCCCTCGGCACGAACGACGCACTCGGTGCCACGCGCGCGATTACGGTCAACAACGCCACCTTTGACCTCGGCAGCTACAGCAACACGATGGGCGCGGTGACGGTCACCAATGGCGGCCGCATCACCGGCATCACCGGCACTCTCACCGCCAGCAGCATCAGTTCGGTCGCGGTCGGCAAGACCAACACGATCAGCGCCAACTTGGCCGGCAGCGGCGGGCTGGCCCTCACCGGCAACACGAATACCACGGTGCTCTCGGGTTCGAATTCCTATTCGGGCGACACGACCCTCCAGACCTCTGCCAGCACGAATATGAGGCTGCGCGTCACCACGACGAATGCGCTGTCGAGCAACTCCTCATTGATCGGGTCGACCTCGGCGGACAGGATTCCGACTCTCGAGCTCGCGGCGGCCGGGGATTACAGGATGCAGAACTTCAAGGGCGGCAACATGATCTTCGTGGCGACCAACGGCGCCGCCACACTCTCCTTCACCAATACCTCGGTCACCAACCTCATGACCGGAGGGGACAGAAGCTTCTATGCGACCAACGTTGACGTATCCTTCGCCGGCGCGCTCCAGGTCTCGGCGACCACGGCCGACAAGGAATTCCGCTTCTTCGGCAATGGAGACTACACGTTTGACGGCTCGATCCTGACGACCAACAACACATTTACCTCCAGCCTAGTCGTGGGCACGACGGGCACGGTCACTCTGAACGCCTCGAACAACTACAACGGCACAACCATGGTCAACAGCAACGCGACCCTGCTCCTCGGCAACAACAACGCTCTCGGAACGACGAACAGCGGAACGACCGTCCTTTCGGGCGGCGCTCTTGACCTGGGCGGCAGCGCGATCAGTGACGAAGCGCTGTCGGTCGAAGGCTCCGGTGTCTCTTCGGGCGGCGCGATCAAGAACTCGAGCGCCACGGCAGCTTCGTTCAGCGGAGCTGTCACCCTGACCGCCGCGACCACCATCGCCGCGACCAATGGCAACATCACGCTTTCCGGAGCCATTGGACAAGACACCGGATCTCGCAACCTGACGAAGACCGGATCCAGCACGCTCACCCTTTCCGGGACGAGCGCCAACACCTACCTCGGCCGCACGACAGTGAGCGGAGGCGTTCTCGCACTGAACAAGACGGCCGGTGTCAACGCTATCGCCGGCGCGGTCAGTGTGGGCAGCGGAGCGCAGTTGCTCCTCTCCGCCAACAACCAAGTTGCCGACACTTCGGCCATCACCCTCTCGGGCGGCACGATCACCCGCGCCAGCGGTGTGAGCGAAACCTTCGGCAACCTCAACGTCACCGTGGCTTCCACCTTGAACTTTGGAAGCGGAACCGCTGGTTCTTTGGGTTTCGGCACCTACTCGCGCGACACCGAGAGCGCGTTGCTCACCGTGCAAAACTTCTTCCAAGGCAACTCGCTTGTCTTTGGTCAGGACTTGGTTACGTCCGGCTACATCGCATCCTCCTCCTCTGGGAGCTACGACAACGGTTACTTCGCTTTCGCCGACGGATTCACCACCAACTGGGACTCCGGGACAAGCACCTTCACCATCACGGCCATCCCCGAGCCCTCGACCTATGTTGCGGCCATCGCGTTGCTCGGCCTGATGCTCTGGCCGTCGCGCCGCCGTCTGCTCAAGGACGCGAAGTCCATACTCGGCCTCCGCGCTCCGGCCCGCGATCGCCTGCGCGGTCCGGACGCGGTTTGAGTGGTCGGTTCGGACAGGCTCCCGTCCCCGCCGAAGTGCCGCCATTTGCGCGCGGCCCCATCCTGGTGTAGGACTCAAGAGTTCCTCACATCTGAAAGCCCAAAAAGGAACTTGCCTGAGGCAATAAATATTATATCTTATCTCAAACCTCCCATGAACACCGCAAACCCTCTCCTTCGCACCGTTTCCAAAAATTTCACCCGCTCATTCGCGGTCTTCCTCGCCCTGCTCTCGGTGACCTCCGCGCAGGCGCAGACTGCTATCGGCGCCACCTGGGCGAACACCGGCTCGGAGTGGACGAACGGCGCGAGTTGGCTCGGTGGCAACGCGCCTACGAACATCGCCGCGACGAACGCTACGGTGTTGACCAACAACGTCGCCACTTTTTCCAACGCTGCGGTCGGCAACAACACCGTGAATCTGAGCGCCAATCGGGAAATCTATGGTGTTTTGTTCACTACCGGTGCCAATGCCTACACGTTCACCGGATCTAGTCTTACCATGAATGGGGCCTATGGAATCTCGAACCTTTCGAGCACGGTGCAGACCTTTAACAACAAGATCTTGAACTCTCAGGCCTCCGGTGTTGCCGGGTCCTTCACTGCCGGTGGCTCACTCGTGTTTGCCGGCGGTATTGATCTCTCCGCTACCTCTGCCAATCGCACCGTGACCTTCGGCGGCATCGGCGACATCACCGTCGCCAGCGTGATTGCCAATGGTGGCACTGCAACGACCGCAGGCGTCACCATTACCAACCAAGGCCTAACTCTATTTTCCGGCAATAATACCTACGGCGGAACGACCCTTGTCAGCAGCGGCGCTCGCCTGCAACTCGGCAACGCCGGGGCTCTGGGTAGCACCGTTGGATTGACTCGCGTGAGCAGCGGCAGTGCCATCGATTTGAACGGCCAGACCATTGTTGGCGAGGGTTTGACCAATGCCGGCACCGGGGTGCTTGCTAGCGGGTCGCTTTACAACAGCAGCGCCAGCGCAGCGACCTGGAGCGGCAACATCACTCCGAGCGACGGCTCCACGATCAAAGCGACCAACGGACCGATCACCTTGAGCGGGGGGATCAATTTGAACAATAATGCTGCCACTAGCCGCACACTCACACTGGAGGGTGCCGGGGGTATCATTGTGAGTGGTAACATCTCCAACTCTTTCGCTGGGTCCACGGGCGGCCTCACCATCGGCGGCACCAACGGAACGATCACACTCTCGGGCTCGAACAGTTACTCGGGTCTCACCATTCTGACCAATACGTATACGCTCAGACTCACCGCGGTCGACGCCCTCTCCAGCAAGTCTTCTTTGGAGGGAGCCAGCGCTGCTGCCCGCACTCCTACTTTGGATCTCGCCGCGGCGGGTAGCTATAAGATGAATACCTACCAGGGGGGCAACACGATCCTGTTGGCGACGAACGGCGCCTCGAGCTTGACCTTCACCAACACCGGCGCCGGGAATTTGGTTACCGGCGGAAGTAGGACCATCACCGCAACCAATGTCGCTGTCACGTTCGACGGTTCTGTGGATATCTCGCCCACAACAGCTGCCAAAACCCTCACCGTGGCCGGCAACAGTGACTTCACCTTCAATGGTTCGCTCTTCACGACGAGCGCGTCGAACTCTTCAGCTTTTACCGCCAGCAGCACGGGAAGGACGACGCTCAACGCCTCGAACAACTATGATGGACTCACCACGGTTTCGGCGGGTGCGACACTTCGCCTGGCCAACTCCTACGCCATGGGCGCGGCCAACGGGCTGACCAACACTGTAGCCAGTCGCGGCGCACTTGAGTTGCTGGGCGACATCACGGTGGATGGCGAAATTCTCGCCCTCAGCGGCACCGACGGCTCGCTTGCCACGCTGCGCAACATCACGAACAACAATACCTACAACGGCGCGATCACATTCGACAGCGGCACCAACCGCATAGATTCCGATGCCGGCACGCTGACCCTGTCCTCTTTCGCCAACACCCTGAGCAGCTCAAGATCACTGTTCGTCGGCGGGGCAGGCAACACGGTCTTCACTGGCCGCGTGACTGGAACGGGTAGCGCCACTCTGACCAAGGACGGCGCGGGCACGCTGACCTTGGCCAATACCAACAATGAGTTGGGAGCTACGGGCGGTGTCCTGATCAACAGCGGCACGTTGGCCCTCGGCACGAACAACGCGCTTGGCGCCACGCGCGCGGTTGCGGTCAATGGCGGCACGCTGGACATCGGGACCTTCAACAGCACGGTTGGTGCGGTCAGTCTGACCAACGGCACGATTGCCGGGAGCACCGGCGAGATCACCGGAACCAGCTACGCCGTGGAAAACGGCACCATTTCCGCGATCCTCGGCGGTTCGGGAGTCTTGACCAAGAGCGGCAACGGCACAGTGACCCTGTCGCGCGCGAACACTTACTCGGGCGGCACTTTGGTCAGCGCGGGTGTTTTGGCCGGCGACACGACCAGCCTCCAAGGCGCGATCAACAACAACGCCACCACGACATTCAGCCAGACGACCAATGGCACGTATGCCGGGACGATGAGCGGCAGCGGGGCGCTGACCAAGAGCGGCGCAGGAACGCTGACCCTGAGCGGCGCCAATACTTACCTTGGGTCCACAGTCATCAACAGCGGCTCGCTGGAGCTTGGTTCATCCGGTTCCTTGCGCTTTTTTGCCGGCGCGAGCGGATCCAACAACGCGGTCAGTGGCGCCGGCACGGCTGTTCTAGGTGGCACGTTCGACATCGACCTTTCCGCAGCCGCCACCAACGCGGGTTCCTCTTGGACTCTGGTTTCGGTGGCCTCGCGCTCTTACCCGGGATCATTCAACGTAGCCGGCTTCACCAACAGCGGCGGCATCTGGTCCTACGGCACCAACGGGGTGACCTACCAGTTTTCCCAATCGACGGGCACGCTGTCCATTGTCTCGACCAACAGTGTGTCCGGCTATACCGCGTGGCTGACGAACTACCCGACTTTGGTCGACACCAACGGCACCGCGGACCCCGACGGCGACGGCTTCAACAACGACCTGGAGTTCGCCTTCGACGGGAATCCAACGGTCGGAACGGCGGCCTTGCTCACCGCGTCCCGGAGCGGATCGGACGCGGTGTTCAACTTCGTTGCCAGCACAAACACCAATGCGGTCTCCTACGCGGTTCAGTCCACGACGAACCTCAGCACGGGCCCGTGGGATGACGACATCGGTGTCACGGCATCCGTAACGAACTCGGCCAACCAGACGAATCCGGCCATCCTTTTGGCTCCGGACTACGTCCGTAGAGAGTTCTCGTTGCCGGCCACGAACAAGTCCTTCTACCGCGTGAAGGCCACCATCGCGCCGTAAGTCTGGAAAGAGGCTCGGGAGTTTATGGCTGGGAGTCGGCGCGGTGATACAGCCGAAGGCAATTCATACCAATCACGGAAAGGTTCTGGACGTCTGGCAAGGTGGATCGCGCCGTCTGCCTTTGGGCCATCTCCGTCACGCTGTGGCGGGACTACGGTTCGGCGCGATAATCAGTCTGGAAATCGCGATGTGGCCTCCGGCTCGGAGAGACATCGCGATCCACCCTCCGATCAAAGTCTGAAACCTTTTAGGTCTGGTATGATAGCTCGGATAGCCAACGCTTCGTCTACGCCGGATGCAGGCCGCTCATACGCACTCCCTAATCCCTCAACTCTCAGCTATCGAATGAACTCTCCCGCTCTCCTGCCAGTCGTCCCGCGGCGCGACCGGAGAGCCATGCGCCTTCGATCTTGCCTCCGGCGAAAAACTCTCCGGCCAGCACAAGCGGCGCAGGTTCCTCGAACGTTGGGGCCTGACCCGCGCTCAATGCCGCGACTGGCTGCGCATAGCGCCAGCGTTGCAGAAAAAATTCTTCGGGTGACGAAAGGTCCGTGTCTGCCATCTCCCCGGCACGGGAGAGCAACTTCCGCACGACATCATCCTCGGCGGCCCCGTAGTTCTCGCGACTGAAGGCGGGCGAGGCGTGGATGACCACCACGGTCTTGCCGTCATGCAAATCCGCTCGCTTCGAGCTGTCGTGTCCGATCCAGGAAACCGTCGCGTCGTCCGATTGGATGCCGTGCCAATCGAGTTCGCGGCGGGAGAAAGCCGCGGCGACGGCGAGACACGGCTCCATCTCCACGCTGCGGAGAAAATCGGCCGCCTCCGGCGCAGCCTCCGCCAGAAGTGCGGCGCCCTGCGGGGGAGGGCACGTCACCACGAGGGAGCGGGCCTCGAAGGCGCGGCCGTCTTCGCAGACCAGAGCCCATTGGCCTTTGTTGGCGCGGACCGAGATGATTTTTGCCTGGCGCTCGACCTTGATCGCGTTCGCGGCGGCCATCGAGCGTCCGAGGTTGGACATGCCTTCGCGGCAAGCGTAGCGCGGATGGCTGTCATCTTCGGGCGCCGAAAGCTTCCCGCTTTCATAGCGGTGAAATCCGCGCGTCCATTCGTGGCATGTTCCCTGCGCGGTCCACTGCGCGACCTGCTGCCGGAACTCCGGTGAGCGCGCGGTGAAAAATTGCGCCCCGTGGTCCACTGGTAGCCCGTTCCATCGTCGTGTCGCCGCCCGCCCACCCAGTCCGCGGCTTTTTTCAAACACCGTGGCTTTCAATCCCGTGCTGCCCAACTCGACCGCGGCCTGCAGGCCGGAGATCCCGGCGCCGATGATCGCGACGTCAATGGGCGGTTCGGATGGCATGCGTAAGCTAACGTCCGTGAGGCGATCGGTGGACGTCAATCACCGACCCCTTGGGCGTCTCGTTGTTTCGACCTGGGCCGCATTATACGATCATTATGCGGTCAGAATGAGGCGCAGGGCCGCGGCGGAAGCCGTTGCGATGGTGATCCATTCGAAGAGTTGTTGCGGGACGCGGCACAGGAGGAGTCGCCCGGCCGCGCAGCCGAGAGCGACTACTGGCAGCAGCATGAGGTCGAAAGAGAGCGATGCAGGATTGATCAGGTCGAGTTGTATGCTGAACGGGACTTTCGATAGATTCACGATGAGATAGAACCACGCGGCCGTGCCGACGAAGGTCATCTTATCCATGCGGCGGGCGAGGAAATAGAAGGCGGTGATCGCGCCTGCCGCGTTGGCCAGCATGGTGGCCAGCCCGGAGGCCACGCCGGCCGAAACTCCGAGCAAGGGGTGTTCCGCCGCGCGACGGAGCATTTCGGGATACCAACGCTGCAAGACAGTCAGAGCCATAAGGGCAAGGATGAGCCATCCGAGCAGGAGCGCAAATTGCCGGTCCGGAATGAGCGGCATGATCCACCAGCCGACGACTATTCCGGCGAAAGTGGCGGGCAGCAGTTTTCGCAGATCCTTCCAATTCGCGTGCTGCCGGTAAAAGAGGACAGCGAAACAATCGGCGAAGATCATAAGGGGTAGCAGTGCGCCGGTGGATTCTCGCGCGGGGAAAAGCTGAGCAAAGAGCGAGACAGATACAATGCCGAGCCCGGCGAATCCGGTTTTCGCCATGCCCACGCAAAGCGCAGCAGCCACCGCTGCGGTCCAGACAAAAGGAGAGGAAAGGTCCGGCATGGCGCTTCAGCGGTTGCTCCAGTGGGAGGGGGAGAGCCCGGTCTGTTTGCGGAACCAGCGTGCGAAGTAATTCGCATCGGAGAAGCCCAAATCGGACGCCACCGCAGCGACCCGGTGTCCTTGCCGCAAACTCGCTTCGGCGGCGCGGAGCAGTTCGCGGTCGCGCCATTGACCCAGCGTCAGGCCGGTGGCGCGCCGCACGAGGCGATTGAGGTAATCCTTTTGCAGTCCCACGCGTTTGGCCAATTCCGCCGGACGCAACCACTGAGCTTCGCCGGCGCGGTCCGGGCGCCATGCGCGCTGCAGGCGCTTCATGATGGCCGCTCCGCCGGAACCTTGCGGCTCCTTGAGGCAGGCGCGACGGCAACTGTCCATGACCAGCAGCGCCGCGCCGCCGGCCGAAAGGTCGAGTCCTTTGCCGCTTTCCGAAGATAGCGAGGCCACATGCTGGCGGATCGAGGCGAGTGCCTCGGCCGAAAGCCATCCATGGCGGAATCCGAGTGCGCGGGGGCCTTTGCCCCCGAGGTCGGCCACGAGGCAGATGGCCCGGCGGGGAGCCTGCTCGCGGAACTCGTGGACGCGGGCCGGGGGAATGAAGAAGACCGCACCTGGCCCGACGGGAAGCTTCTTGTGGCCGACGCGCTGCTCGCCGCGGCCGCGCAGGTAGAGCAGGAGCTGCCCGTGGGCGTGCCGGTGCGGCGCGTAGCGGTCGAAGGGCTGGAGGTGGCGGTTGACGCGCAGCGAACGCACTGTCCAGTCCCCGCACCGCAGGTGAAGCCGGCGCAGGACGATGGGTTGGACGGGAGCTTTCAGCATCAGCACAATAAATAAAGTCGTTGTTGTGCTAAATAAAGCGTTTTCGCCCGTAGCGGGGATCGGTGGCAGGCAGTAGATTGCCCTCATGTCACGACCGGTTATTCTCGTCACGGGCGCAAGCCGCGGTTTGGGCCGCGGGGTGGCGCTTTCTTTGGCCAAGGAGGGCTACGATGTGGCCATCCACTACGCGAGCAACCGTGCGGCGGCCGATGAGGCCGCGCAACTTTGTCGCGATGCGGCGCTGGACAAGGCGCAGAGATTTTTTCCGGTCTCCGCGCAGCTCGCCTCGGCTTCCGAGCGCGCGGCCATGATTGACGCGGTGCTCGGCGAATTCGGATGCATCGACGGATTGGTCAACAACGCGGGGATTGCCCCGAAGGTGCGCGCCGATATCACCGAGGCGACCGAGGAAAGCTTCGACGAAGTTATTGCGGTCAATTTGCGCGGCCCGTATTTCCTCAGCCAGCTTGTCGCCAATTGGTGGCTGGCTCATCCCGGCAAATCGCGGTTGCCCGGCGGATACAAACTCGTCTTCGTCACCTCGATGTCTGTCCACACCGCCTCGGTCAACCGCGGCGAGTATTGCATCGCCAAGGCCGGACTCTCCATGGCCTCGCAGCTCTGGTCTGTGCGTTTGGCGGGCGAGGGCGTGCAGGTTTTCGAAGTGCGGCCCGGTATCATGAAGACGGACATGACGGCCAAGGTGACCGACAAATACGACAAACTCATCGCCGAAGGTCTCGTCCCGCAGCTTCGCTGGGGTACGCCGGAAGATTTGGGCTTGTCCGTGGCCGCGCTCTGCCGGGGGGATCTCCCTTTCAGTACCGGGGCCGTGATCGACGTCGACGGCGGGTTCCAGTTGCGGCGTCTCTGAAATAAAATCCTATGATCAAAATCGACCATTCCCTGACCGCGCAAAAGCTAAAGAAGGCCGCGCACGCGGTCTTCGAGGCATCCGCCCCCAAAATCAGCGCTCTGCAGAAGCGCTGGAAAGATTCCGACGGCACTCCGGTTTTCACCATCGAGGGACGCTACACGTCGCGCGGCTGGACCGAGTGGACGCAGGGCTTCCAGTTCGGCGCGGCCATCCTGCAGTTCGATGCCACGGGCGACGAGGAGATGCTGCGCATCGGGCGCGAGGGCACGTTGAAGCTGATGGCTCCCCACGTCACACACGTCGGCGTGCATGACCACGGATTCAACAATGTCAGCACTTACGGGAACCTGCGTCGGTTGCTTCGCGAGGGACGGTTGCCGGCAGATGAGTGGGAGGGGCATTTTTATGATTTGGCCCTCAAGTCCAGCGGCGCGGTTCAGGCGGCGCGGTGGACGCAAATCAGCCCGGAACTTGGCTACGTTTACTCGTTCAACGGCCCGCACTCGCTCTTCTCAGACACCATCCGGACCATGCGCGCACTGGCTGTGGCCCATCTCCTTGGTCACCGCTTGATGGAGGAGAACGACAAGGCGGTGTCACTCCTTGGACGCATCATCCAGCACGCGGATACAACGTCGCGTTATAATGTCTATTTCGGCAAAGGCCGCGACATCTACGATCTGCGCGGGCGCGTGGTGCACGAGTCGGTCTTCAATACGAATGACGGCAACTACCGCTGCCCCAGCTCGCAGCAGGGCTACTCGCCTTTCACCACTTGGACGCGCGGTCACGCATGGGTGCTCTGCGGCTACCCGGAGCAGTTGGAATTTCTCGAGACTTTGCCCGCCGCCGATTTCGTTCCCTACGGCGGCAAGGAAGCGGTGCTGGCGCGTTTCTTGGAAACGGCGAAGGCCGCGGCGGATTTCTATCTCGAACACACGCCGACCGACGGCGTTCCTTATTGGGACACCGGAGCGCCCGGTTTGGACCAGATGGGTGACTATCTGGATCGTCCGGCCGACCCATTTAACGATCATGAGCCGGTGGACAGTTCCGCGGCGGCCATCTCCGCGCAGGGCTTGCTGCGTCTTGGCCGCTGGCTGGAGAACCACGGCGAGCCCGAGCCGGGCAAAAAGTATCTTGCGGCGGGATTGACCACCGCGAAAACCCTTTTCGCCGAGCCTTACCTGAGCAGCGATCCGAACCACGAGGGGCTCCTTTTGCACAGCGTCTACCACCGCCCGAACGGCTGGGATCATATCCCGCCCGGGCGCAAAGTGCCGTGCGGCGAGGCGGCCATGTGGGGCGATTACCATGCCCGCGAACTCGCGCTTTATCTGCTGCGCTTGGCCGGCAAAGGGCCTTATCTCACCTTCTTCTCATGACCATCGCCGACCTCTCCGAAATCCAGGGCCGCACCTATCCCGCGCGGCGCCGCACGCAAAACCTTGTCGGGGGAATGTCCCCGATCCAGGCGACCAACTTCGCCATGGGCAATGTCACGCTCGAGCCCAACGGGGGACAGGTCCCGTGGCACAACCAAGAGCAGGAAGAAATCTACTTCATCGTCGAAGGCGAGGGGGAGATGTGTCTCGGCGAGGAACGCCGCGCGGTCAAAGCAGGGCAGGCGGCTTACATCCCATCGGGAGTATTCCATCAGCTGACCAATACCGGTTCCACGCCGATGCGCATGATCTACGTCTACGGACCGTCCGGCGACGTGGCGCACTGGCGTCAGGAACTCGACGGCACGCTTCCTGTGGCGGGTGTCGATGTTCCGGCGTTGCCCGCGGGGGCGCAACCGCAGTGTCACGCAACGTTCGCCAAGGACGCCACGGAATGAAGGAGGAGGACGTTTTGGCCAAGCGGGTGCTTGATGAGGCTTTCCGGCTGCATACCGAATTGGGGCCCGGGCTGTTGGAGTCGGTTTACGAGCAGGTGTTGGCGGCGCGACTGCGCAAGGCTGGTCTGCGGGTCGAGGCGCAGAAGAGCATCTCCGTTGTGGTCGACGACCTCACCATCCCGGAGGCCTTCCGTGCGGATCTCATCATTGAGGGGGAAGCTCATCGTCGAACTCAAATCGGTCGAGGAAATGAAGCCTGTCTTCGCCAAGCAACTCCTCACGTATCTCCGTCTCTCCGGCCTGAAACTCGGCCTGCTCCTGAATTTTGGCGCCCCCAGCCTGAAAAACGGCATCGAGCGCGTCGCCAACAACCTCTGACCCCTTTGCGAACGCGGCGAACTTTGCGTGAAAAAATCTGAGCTTATGAAAACACACAGCGTGGGAATCATCATGAACGGCGTCACGGGGCGCATGGGAACGAACCAGCACCTGATCCGTTCGGTCAAGGCCATCATGGACCAGGGCGGCGTCAAAATCAGCGATGACGAAGTCATCATGCCCGACCCGATCCTCGTCGGTCGCAGCGAGGCCAAACTGGCCGCTCTCGCCGCACGCACGGGCGTGAAGCGCTACACGACCGATCTCGACGCGGCGCTCAAGGATAAGCACAACATCATTTATTTCGACGCCACGCTCACCGGACAGCGTCCGATCGGCGTGCGCAAGGCTATCGCCGCCGGCAAGCACATCTATTGCGAGAAGCCCACCGCGACGACTTCGGCCGAGGCTCTTGCCCTCGCCAAGGAGGCCGAGGCGGCCGGACTGAAAAACGGAGTGGTACAGGACAAACTTTGGCTCCCCGGCTTGCTCAAACTGAAATACCTCATCGACACCGGCTTCTTCGGCAAAATTCTCTCGGTGCGCGGAGAGTTCGGTTACTGGGTTTTCACCGGCGAACACGAAAAGCTCCAGCGGCCCTCGTGGAACTACCGCAAGGAAGACGATGGCGGCATCATCGTCGACATGCTCTGCCACTGGCAATACGTCGTGCAAAACCTTTTCGGAGACATCAAGTCGGTCAGCTGCCTCGGGGCGACACACATCCCAGAGCGCTGGGACGAGCAGGGGAAGACGTACAAGTGCACGGCTGACGATTCTGCTTATGCCACGTTCGAACTGACCAACGGTGTCGTTTGCCATTTCAATTCCTCGTGGACTGTCCGCGTGAAACGCGACGATCTGCTCACGCTGCAGGTCGACGGCACGGAGGGATCCGCCGTTGCAGGACTGCGCAATTGCACCGTTCAGCACGGCTCGGCCACCCCGCGCTGCGTCTGGAATCCCGACATGGACAGCCCGATCGACTACAAGGCCGGATGGATCACGCAGCCGACCAACGACAGCGCCGACAACGCGTTCAAGGTGCAGTGGGAACTCTTCCTGCGCCACGTGGTCAAAAACGAACCGTTTCCCTGGTCGTTGCGCGAAGGCGCCAAGGGTGTGCAACTGGCCGAGCTGGGGCTCCAATCATGGGCCGAGCGACGCTGGCTCGACGTGCCGGCTATGAAATAAGAAATTACGCGCATGCTTTCCCCGCTCTTCGATCCCGCCTTGGCCGATAAAATTTGCGAGGCCGGCATTGTCGCCGTACTCGTTATCGACGATGCCGGGGACGCCGTGCCGCTGGCGCGGGCTTTGCTCGAGGGTGGGGTGGGTGTGATGGAACTGACCCTCCGGACCCCCGCCGCCTTGGACGCTCTGCGGCACATCCGCCGCGAGGTTCCGGAAATGGTGGCGGGGATCGGGACCATCTTGAGTGTCGATCAGCTGCATGCGGCGCGCGAGGCCGATGCCGCCTTCGGCGTTTCCCCGGGTTGCAACCCGCGTCTCCTCACTGCGGCGAGGGAGGCGGGTTTTTCTTTCGGTCCGGGAATTGCCACTCCGAGCGATATCGAAATCGCCGTCGAGCACGGATGCCGGTTGCTGAAATTCTTCCCCGCGGAGCAACTTGGAGGCTTGCCATATCTGCGCGCCATGGCGGCACCTTATGCGCACCTTGGTCTGCGCTACGTCCCGCTCGGAGGCCTGACCGCGAAAAACGCGGCAGACTATCTCGACGATCCTCTCATCGCCGCGATCGGTGGCTCATGGATCGCGCCGCGCGAAGGAATCAAAGCGAAGGATTGGAGAGCCATCGCTGCCCATGCGCGTTCGGCACGTGATTTGGCCGACGCCCGCAAGAGGTAATCCGATACGCCTGGAGGTGGCGCGAACCGGTGCCATGCGCGGAGGCTGAGTAACCGGTCTGCGGCTTGCTCCGGGAGCAGGCGACAAAAAAGAGAGGAGCACTTGTTCCTCAATCCCTGCGGTCCGATGGTGGGTGTCCGTGGAATTTAGCGTAGGCGCGGGTAAAGTCACCCGGATGCCGGTAGCCGAGCGTGAGGGCGGTTTCTTTCACCGTGGTGCCCGGTCGGGAGAGCAGGCGCGAGGCTTCGCGCAGCTTCATTTCGAGCAGGGCCCGGCCGGGCGCGCGACCAGTCGCCTGGCGGAAGAGACGCTGCAGGCCCATGGCGGAAACGCCGAGGTAATCGGCCAGTGCGGCCGCCGGCGCACGCACGTCGAGGTGCCTGCGCATCCATTGCTCGGCCAATTGCAACCGGTGGGCATCGCGCGTGCCGGTCTCCGCCGGGCCGCGGGCGCTGCGGGCCAGATTGGTGTCGATGAGTTTTTTTAAGGCGGCGACAACCTCCGGCGAGAAAGAATCGGGCCGCTGGATCTCGCGCCGGGTCAGGCGATGCAACTGCTCCAGTTCAGCGGTTGTTTCGGCGTCGGCCGTGCGCAGCCAGCACGTCTTTTTGTCCAGCTTTGCGCCGATTTCCGGAGGTTGGCTCCAGAACCAGACAAGGAGGGAGCACGGGGCATTCGGACGGTCGCTCCATCCGTAGGGGACATCGGGCCCGGCGACGATGAGCGATCCTCGCGATGTCCTCTGGCGCTTGTCTCCCGCCAGTAGGTGGGGGTGACCCGAAAGCACGACCATGTAGGTCCACCCGTGGTGAACGCGAAGCGGAATGGGGTAGCGGCCGTAAAACCGGCGGCCCCATGCGAGGTAAAGCAAACCGCCCGGAGGTGGCCCGGGAGGAATCCAGTGCGGGGACCCGGGTTCGGGCAGGTAGATTTCGCGGGCCGCTTTCACGAAGTAGCAATTTATACCATGCTTGCGAGGGTGCTACACTTGTTTCCTTCGACAACGAGCCTGAGTACGGCAAAATGATGTTGTCAGATCAGACGCCTGCTTGCCGCACATACCCTTCTTTTTCCCATGGCCAAAATCCTTCTCACCACCACATCTTTCCAAGATACCCCCGGTCCGCACCACGCTCTGCTGGCGCGAGAGGGCTACGAAATCGTCCGCGAGCGCGGTCCGCTCAACGAAGCGCGCATGCTGGAATTGGCCGGTGACTTCGATGCGTTCCTTTGCGGCGACGATGCCATCACGCGCGCCGTCCTTGAGAAATCCCTCCCGCGCCTCAAGGTCGTGGCCAAATACGGCATCGGACTCGACAAAGTCGACGTCGCCTCGGCCACCGAACTGAAAATCCCCGTCACTTTTTGCCCGGGAGTCAACCACACCACGGTGGCCGAACACACCTTCGGGCTCCTTCTCGCCATCTATCGCCAGATCGTCGAGCAATCCAATGCCGTCCACGATGGGAAATGGAAACGCCTCACGGGTCACGAACTCATGGGCAAGACCATCGGCATCGCCGGTCTGGGACGCATCGGCAAGGAAGTCGCCGTCCGCGCCCGCGCCTTCGGCATGAACGTGCTGGGTTACGACGTTTATTGGGATGCGGACTTCGCTCGGGCCCACGGTGTTGAGCGCGTCGACGATGTGGACGATCTCATCCGGCGCTCCGACATCGTTTCCCTGCACATGAACCTCACGCCGGAGACGAAAAATTTCATCAACACGGAGCGCCTCAAGCTTTTCAAGAAAAACGCCGTGCTGCTCAATTGCGCGCGCGGCGAACTGGTCGGCAGCTCCGCGCTGGCCGCCGCCCTCGGCGAGGGGCAGATCGCCGGCTACGGCGCCGACGTTCTCGACGAGGAGCCGCCCCGACCCGATCACCCGCTGCTCAAGTGCCGCGGCGCGGTCATCACGCCGCACATCGGCTCGCGAACCTATGAGAGTGTGGTGCGCCAAGCCACCATGGCGGCGCAAAATATGATCAACGTCCTGGAGGGCAAGCCCGCTCTCGCCCAAGCCAACAAACTCTGAAGCACATGAGCAAAGAACTTTCCGACATCGGTCTCATCGGCCTCGCCGTGATGGGGCAAAACCTCGCGCTGAACATCGCCGACCACGGCTTCCGCATCTCGGTTTACAACCGTACGACGGCGAAGACCGAGGAATTCGTTAAAAATCACCCCGGCACCCCGGGCGGACTCCATGCCGCCCTGACCCTCGAAGACTTCGTCGCGTCGATCCAACGTCCGCGCAAAATCATCATCCTGGTCCAAGCCGGCAAGGCGACCGACGCCGTAATCGACAGCCTCGTGCCGCTCCTCGAGAAAGATGATATCATCATCGACGGCGGCAACGCCTTGTGGTCGGACACCATCCGGCGCGAAAAAGACCTCGCGACCAAACATCTCCGCTTCATCGGCTCCGGCGTCTCCGGCGGCGAAGAGGGCGCGCGTTTTGGTC
>CAJBKE010000061.1 GCA_903953565.1 uncultured Verrucomicrobiota bacterium
CTATCACGGCCCCGCCCTGCGGACCATTGCGTGCTTGATCGAGGAAAACCTCGCCTGCCACCCCTCGCCCAACGCCAAACTCGAAGGACTCGAGGGCGAATGGGGCTCGGATATCGCACATTCTTGGGCCGCGTTGCACGACTTGAAGGAGCAACTCGAGGCTGCCGCCGATCGCTTGGATGCCGCGATGGAGAGCGCGGACTGCTAGTCTTCTCGTTTCGGGACCGGAGCCAATACCCGGCACGGACAGTTCGAACACGAACAACTCGCCTTTTCGGGCGACGCATCTGATCCGGTTGCGCGGAAGAGGCCAGTCGGAGAACACAAAACGTTGACTCCCAGCAACTAGTTGCTGTGGGCCTACGTCCGAGTTATTTTATAGTGGGGGGTATCATAGCAAGTTGGCCCCTTCAAACGTAAGCTATTCGCCGTGAGCGTGTTCCCATACCGCCCCTCGGCGCTGCGGTTCCTCCTCGCAGCGCTCCTGATCATGCTGTGCGCAGCCGAGGCTCGGATCGGCGTGGACTACCAGATGGCGCTGGGAAATCCCGACGGGGCCACGAACAACAGCACCAGTCGGACCAAATTCCTCATCAACCAACGGTCGCAATACGCGATTTCCTACAACGACGACACCCACCAACCGAACTGGGTGAGTTGGAGTTACTCGGTGGACGATGGCGGATCGCAGGTGCGCACCGATGCCTGGGCCGTCGAGGAGTTGTTGCCTTCCGGTTACCTCAAGATCGGCACGTCGACCTTCGGCACGAGCTACGGAATCAGCTGGGACCGAGGACACATGACCCCGTCGGCCGACCGCAACAAAGATCTGACCAATAATCAGGCCACCTTCCGGATGAGCAACATCATCCCGCAGGCCGATGCGAACAACCAGGGGCTGTGGGCCCAGTTCGAAAGCTACTGCCGCGGCCTCGCGAGCGGAGGCAGCGAAGTCTTGATTATTTCGGGACCTTCGGCGTTCACGGGCAACCGTATCGGCAACAGTATGTCGGTGCCCGGTTCAGTCTGGAAAATTGCCGTCGTCGTCCCCAATGCCTCGAGCACAACGCCGGCCAATCAACGCATCACCACATCATCGCGAGTTATCGCCATCCTCACACCCAACGTGAGCAGCGGTCTCGGCAATTGGCAAAGCTACATCACCTCGGTCGAACAAATCGAAGAGGTCACCGGCCTGAATTTCTTCACTTCGATCGATCCCTCGACGGCCATTTACCTGAAAAATCTGGTCGACACAGGCAACGGTCCGAACAGCCCGACGGTACTCACCACCTTCAGCCCGTCGCTCGGCGCGCCCGGGACCACCGTCACGATCTCGGGCTACAACTTCAATAGCAACTCGACCGTCCAATTCAACGGCGTGGGCGCCTCCAGCGCGACCTACGTCAGCGCCAACCAACTCACGGCCGTGGTGCCGGTCGGGGCAACGACGGGGCCCATCACGGTCACCGGCCCGGGAGGAAGCGACACCAGTTACGAGGATTTCACGGTGACCACCAGTGGCTCGACCCCGACAATCAGCCTTTCGCAGGCGGCGTTGAGCGGACTCGCCGCGACGCAGGGCGCGGCGGGAACCGCGCAAATCTACGCCGTCAACGGCACTTACCTCGCGAACGATATCGATCTCACCGCGCCGACCAACTTTGAGATCAGCGCCGACGGCACTCTCTTCTCGTCGATTCTGACAATTCCCCGCGCAATCGACGGGACACTTTCCACGCAGGTTCACGTGCGGATCAAGGAGGACGCACCGGTGGGCGATTGGAGCGGGGACATCACCCACTCCAGCGGCGGTGCTGCGACACGCACGCTGACCGTTGCCGGAAAGGTGAACCCGAAAATCCTGCTTTCACGCACCAGCCTCAGCGGCTTTGCCGCCCTGCAGGGCAGCGCGGGATCAGCCAAAAGCTACACCGTCACCGGAGGCAATCTCGGGGGTGATATCACCATCACCGCGCCGTCCGGATACGAAGTGAGCCTCGACAACAGCACGTTCGCCGGCATGCGGACTCTCGTCGCTTCGGGCGGCACGGTCCCGACGACCATCGTCTATGTCCGGCTGACTTCCTCCGCACCGCTTGGTGTGGTTGCGGGTTCCATCACCCACCAAAGTTCGGGAACGGCCACCCAGGCACTGAGCGTGGCGGGCACGGTGACCACACCCGGCGGATCGCCGGAAAAACTCGCCGGGTGGGATGTCGCGAGTCTTTCCGCTTACGGTCCCTCCCCATTCGCGCCCACATCCTCCAACTCGCTCGCGGCGAGCGGTGGTCTCACACGTGGCCCCAACGTCACGACAAGCGGGAGCGGGGCAACCAACACTTGGGGCGGAACGGGATTCGATGGCGCGACGAATGCGGCCGAGGCCGTCACGAACAACAAGTATGTCTACTTCAGCATGAGTTCCTCCTTGCCTGTGTCGTTCACGGAAATCCCCGCGCACAACATCCGCCGATCCGGCACCGGCCCTTCCACCGGCCAATGGCAATACCAAGTGGGCAACGGGGCATTCTCCAACATCGGAACACCGATCACGTGGTCTGCGACCACGACCGGCGGAAACGCCCAGACCGCCATCAACTTGAGCGCGATTGCCGCGCTGCAAACTGTCGCGCCAGACACCACAGTCACCTTCCGTTTGGTTCCATACGACGCCACTTCGAGTGCGGGAACTTTCTACATCAATAACATCAGCGGCGACGACCTCGCCATTTTCGGTTCGTTCGGGTCGGCCCCGAATCCTGCGCCAGCCATCACAGTCGCCGGCATGGCGAGCGCCACCGCAGTGGCCTCTTTCTCTTACCAGGTTGTGGCCAACAACAGCCCGACCTCTTATGCAGCCAGCGGATTGCCTCCGGGATTGAGCATCAATACCTCGAGCGGTGTCATCAGCGGGACGCCGACAACTCCGGGTGCGTACACCGTGGGACTCACCGCTTCCAACGCAAACGGCGACGGAACAGCCACACTGACCATCAACGTGCAGGCCCACCCGAACGCACCCGTGATCACCAGCAACCTTATTGCCTACGGACAAATCAACACGGCGTTCGCCTACCAGATCGCTGCATCGAATTCCCCGACGACCTACACCGCGGCCAACCTGCCCGACGGATTGTCCATAAACACCTCCACAGGTTCGATCGGCGGCACACCGACAAGCGGAGGCACCTTCAGCACGACCATCACGGCAATCAATGCCTTCGGCAGCGATTCGAAGACTCTTCAAATCATCGTCCGTGTACCCTCGGTCACGCTCACGCCGGCAACCCTGAACGGCTTAACCGCGAACGCGGGATTCATCAGCGCCACGCAAAGCTACACGCTGACCGGATCGGAATTGAGCGACGGGATCACAGTGCGGGCGCCGCAGTATTTCGAGATCAGCACCGACGGAGTGAATTTTGCTGCAGAAACGACGCTAAGTCCGGCCGCCAACGGCAGTCTCTCCCAAGCTGTCATTGTGCGCGTGGCCAGCACCGCGCCCCCCGGTCTGACCAGCGGGGCCATCAGCCACTCGGGCAGCGGAGCCGTGCCGAAATACCTCGAGGTGAGCGCCACGGTTTCCACCTCGGATCCCACGCTAACCTTGTCCGCCACGGGCCTCTCCGGTTTCTCCACCGTGGCGGGAACCGCCTCGACAATCCAAACCTACGAGGTATCGGGCGCCGGCCTGACCGGAAAGATCACCATCACCCCGCCGGCAGGCTTCGAAGTCGGAGCCAGCGAGGGCAACTTCGGCGACTTCATCGAAATCACGCCGGTGAACGGCGCACTCACCGCAACAGCCGTTTACGTGCGCATGCGCGCTAATGCCTCCGCGGGGACATACAACGGAAATATCGCGCACTCCGGCGGCGGGGCGGCAACCAAAACGGTTGCCGTGTCCGGCACGGTCACGACCCCGATCGGACCCAACATCGTCGCCACCTCGGGCGGTTCCACCTACGTCAGCACGAGCTACAGCTACAGCATTACGACCGACGGGCTGCAAACCGTGACATCCTACGGCGCCAACGGGCTGCCCGCCGGATTGTCGGTCAACACCGCGAGTGGTGTGATCAGCGGAACCCCGACGACCTCGGGAACCTACACGCTGACTCTGCGCGCCACGGGGGCGCAGGGCACCTCGACCAAAGCTTACACCTTGCGCGTCATCACCGCGACCGAGCAACCCTCCACGCCGACCGTGGTCGTGAACAAATACCACAACGCGACGACCGACCGCGTCGAACTTCTCGTCGTCGGTGACAACCTCAACGGGCCACCTGTCGACCTGCGCGGCATGGTCATCAAGGACTTCAACAGCAACATGGCCACGGACGGCGGCGGGAAATACGTCTTCGCCGATGACCCATTCTGGGCGAAGGTCAAGGCGGGTACCCTCATCGTCCTCGCCGCCGGCAACACGCTGGCCGAAGATCTTGATCCGTCCGATTTCGTCCTCGGCGTAAACCTGGCCAACGCGACCTATTTCACGGAGGAAAGCGGCGGTTTCGATATCGGGAACATCGACATGGTGATGGTCAAACCCGCCGGCATGCAACCGGATGGCGTGGCCGGAGGAATACACACGCTGGCGGCGGGAACCGCCGGCAACCAATACAGCAATTTCACGGGGCGCAAAGCGCGATCGACTCGCGAACTCTCCGGCTTCCGCGGTTATTTTTGCTCGATCGTCAACGCAACCCCCAACCTTGCCGACTTTTACGCGAGCAGCGCGGCGGAAACATCAACTGCCAAGACCTTCGGAAGCGGCAACAACTCGAAAAACACGTCCTACATCAACACGCTACGCGCGCTGGATCAGGACGGCCCCGTCATCACCCTCGGCGGAAGCAACCCGGCAAGCGTCACGCGCGGCGGCACCTACTCCGATGCGGGCGCGGATGCGTTCGACGCCGGCGACAATGCAAGCAAGACCGTGAGCACGACCGGAACGGTCGACACTTTGATCACCGGCGCCTACACACTCACCTACACCGCGACCGACAGCAAAGGGAACATCGGCACGGCCACCCGCACGGTGAATGTGCTCGCCCCGGCCAGCACGCCGCCGACGGTTTCCTCATCCGCCGCCAGTGCCGTCAGCGCAGCATCCGCCACCTTGAACGGGACCGTGACGGCCGCGGGAACCTCGGCAGTCAGCGCGCGCGGGTTTGTCTACAGCACGCTCAACACCGCCCTGCAAGTCGGAGCGGAGGGCGCTTCCAACGCGCCCGCGGGATCGGGGACCGGTGGGTTCACGGCGGATATCTCCGGTTTGTCGGGAGGGACGCTCTATTATTTCCGCAGTTATGCAACGAGTGCAGCCGGCACTTCCTACGGGGAGACCCTCGACTTCACCACTCCCAAAGCCGAACCACTGCAGCATGCCGCCGACTTCGCTGCGGGTGAGATCACCACGACGAACATCCAAGCCTCGTGGACGCCGGTCCAAGCGGACGGCTACCTGCTGGTGGTGAGTTTGGGGGCGCAAAGCACTCCGGTTGACGGTGTGCCCGCGGCTGACGACACGAATGTGGGCGACGGCTCCGGCGCAATCAACCTCTCCGGAGCTGCGGGCTCCTACCGATCGTTCACCGGCTTTATCGCCGGCCAGACCTACACTTTTCGCCTCTATCCCTTCAACAACAGCGGAGCATTGATCGACTACCGGACGGCCGGCGCTCCTTCCTTCACCACTGGCGTGCTCACCCCGCCCGCGCTTTCTGTTTCCGGAAATCCTGCACCGCTCACCACGACTTACGGAACTCCGTCGTCCGCCGCCACGTTCACCGTTTCGGGAAATTACCTGACAAGCACAGTGAACGCGACCGCGCCTGCCGGCTTCGAGGTGTCCGCGGACAACGCCGTCTACAGCTCCTCTGTCACGCTTACCCCTGCCGCAGGAACCCTGAGTTCCACCACACTCTACCTGCGCCTCGCCGCCACGGCCGGTGTCGGCGGCAGCTACAACGCGAAAACTATCAATATCACCAGTGGAGGAGCCACAACTGTAACCTTGACCACGGCAGTCAATGGACACGCCGTGGTACCCAAGTCGTTAACGGTTACCGGACTCAGCGCGGCGAACAAAGACTACGATGGAATAACCGATGTCACAGTTGCCGGCACTGCCGCTTACGATGGGTTGGTGAACAACGAGAGTTTCGCCGTCGGCGGAAACGTGACCTGGGCATTCCCGAACAAAAACATCGGCTCGGGCAAAACGCTCACCCGAACGGGATTTTTTCCCGCACCCTCGGCGAATTACGTGATCTCCGCACAGCCGGCGCTCACTGCCAGCATCACCGCCAAACAACTCACTGTCGCCGGCGCGATCGTGACAACCAAAACTTACGACGAGACTTCCGCAGCGACCATCACCGGAGCGACACTGGTGGGTGCGGTGATCACCGACAGCCTCGCGGTTTCGGGCGGCGGAGCTTTCAGCGACGCCAACGCGGGCGTGGACAAGCCGGTCACAGCCAACTTGGTTCTCGGAGGCATGGATGCATCCAACTACACGCTGGTGCAACCGACTTTGACCGGCACGATCACCAAGGCAGACCAAACGGTAACTTTCGGCTCCCTACCCGGTAAAAACGCCGGCGATGCGCCGTTCCAACTTTCCGCATCGTCCAACTCGGGATTGCCCGTTGCCTACACGTCTTCAAATCCTTCCGTGGCCTCGGTCGGTGGCACCACGGTCAGCATTCTTTCCGCGGGGACAACCACCATCACCGCCGCGCAGGCCGGCAACGGCAATTACAATGCAGCGGCTTCCGTGGGGCAGTCACTGGTCGTTACCGACACACCGGCTCTGGTCGCCGGTTGGGACTTCCAAACCACAACCAACGGCGGGACGGCCGCCGCCTCCAGCAACGCCCCGCTTGTTTACTTGGCCAACTTTGGTTCCGGGACACTCCATCTCGACGGCACAAACGGGTCGAGCCGTTGGACCACCAACCAAGTCACTGCTCAAAGCGGGACGTCGTCGAATGCAGCACCGGGCTTCAGCACCAACACGGCAAGCCCCACCGCCCTCACGCTGGTCTCAGGGGCGTCCAACTCTGCCAACGGACAATCCATCGTCTTCAAATTCAGCATGGCCGACCGGAAAGATCTGGCCGTCAGCTACGCCACCCGCGGCACGGCCACCGGCTTCGCCACGCACACCTGGTCCTACAGCACGAACGCGAGCAATTGGACCGATTTCAGCGTGCAAGCAGACAGGACAAACACAGACTTCACTGCCATCAGTCTTCCGGCCATCACCAATGTGAACGGCGCCTCGAACGTTTTCCTGCGTATGACCGTTGCCGGAGCGACATCCCCCAGCGGAAACAACCGCTTGGACAATATTCAGGTCACGGCGACGCGCAATGTAGCGGTGGTCGACGTCACTCCTCCCGTTCTTACCGTATCCGGCGACAACCCGCTCTACTTGCAGGTCGGCGCGTCCTTCGTTGAGCCCGGTGCGTCCGCTCTCGACGCCATTGACGGGAGTGTCGAAGTGGCAACTACAGGCACGGTCGACACCGCGGCCCGCGGCACCTACACCCGCACCTACACAGCCACGGACGCAGCGGGCAATGCAGCCAGCGCATCCCGCACAGTGATCGTGCGCTCGGGCGCGGCCCACATTCTCGCAACGCAATACGGGCTGGTTGGTGCGCTGGCGACGCTGTCTGCAGATGCCGATGGCGACGGCGTATCCAACCTTGCGGAGTATGCGTTCGGCAAGGATCCGATGTCGGCAAACGAAACACCGGCCGCGAACGAAATCCTCTTCACTCCGGATGGCATCCGCTTCAACTTCATCGTGCGCGACGGGGACGTGGCGCTTGCCATCACTCCGACAATCAGCACCGATCTGCAGAACTGGAGCAATGCAGGACTCACGGAGATGGGGAATGTGGATCAAGCAAACGTGCCATCCGGTTTCCGCCGCCGCGCGTGGTCGTCGAGCGGCGGCAAAGCCTCATTGTTCATGCGCTTGGAGATCGGTTACCAGTAAGACCAGACCCCAAAAGGTTTCGGACTTTGATCGCAGGGTGGATCGCGATGTCCACATCGCGATCTCCAGACTGATTGTCGCGCCGAACCGGAGTCCGCCGCGGCAGACGGAGATGGCCCATAGGCAAACGGCGCGATCCACCTTGCCAGACGTCCGGAACCTTTCGTGATTGGTATAAGACCGAAGTCCCCTCGCTCTTAAACTTTTCAGATCGCCTAGTAGGGGCGCCTGACCCAGCCGCGCGAACCGGTCAGCTGCCGGGCTCTCCTTGCAACATGGAGGCCAAGCGTTTGTCGGGACTCGATCCTAGTTCGAGGGCTTTCTCGTAGTGGCGCTTGGCCAGCGCGATGGACGGCGGTTTGGCCGTGGCATAAATCACGGCGAGATTGAAGTGCGCTTCGGCGTATTCCGGATTCACCGTGATGGCGCGACGCAAAGATTGCTCGGCTTTGCCGAACTGTCCGAGCTGGCTCGAAGCCACCCCGAGGTAATTGAGGGTGATGGCATCGTCGGCTTGCGAGCCGTTGGCGCGCTCGAGGTAGCCGATGGCGTCCTCGATGCGGTTTTGCTCGATCATCACCGCGCCGAGCGTGGTCAGGGTGAAAGCATCCTTCGGATCGACGGCCAACGCTTTTTCGAGCGCGAGTTGGGCCGCCGTCAATTTGCCTTGGCGGAATTGCGAAACCCCGAGGTTTGCCAGGGCCACGACATTGTTGGGCTGCAACTCGACGAACTTCTGGTAGAGCTCTTCGGCGCCGGCAAAATTTCCACGGACAAACTGATCCCGCGCCTCGGTGATGAGCGCAGTGACCTCGGGAGTCATCGGTGCGGCGAGCGAATCGGCGGCGGCGGTTTCGGGCGTGGCAGCCGTCGCGGGAGATTCCGATGAAGCGGCGGCATCTGTCGGCTGCGCGGAGGATGCATCTGCGGCAGCCGTCGGCTCAGTTTGCTCCGGTGCGGCAGTTGCGCCGTCTCCCGATACGACCGCAGTTTGCGGTGCGGCATTGTCTGCGGACGGCTTGAGCATTTCGATTTGGGCGGAAAATTCGTCGGTGCTCTCGTGCAGGACGGTGACCACCGGACGCTTGAGCATTTCCTGCTCGGCGGAGGACAGTTCGAGGGTCGGCTTGGCCAGTTGGTTGATTTTGTCGTTGAGCGTGTCGGAGCGGATTTCCAAACGCTCCATTTCCTCCTGCGCCAAACGGTAGGCCTGCTCGCGACGCGCCTGTTCCTTGATCTGGCGCATGATGATGCCGCGGAGGACTTCGTTCTCTTGCTGGATAAGTTTGGCCTCGGCGGCGGTGACATCGCCGAGCTTCACCGCGGCCAATGCGCCGGTCACTTCGTCGTACTCCTTGAGAAGCTGGTCGTTCGCCAGCTGCAATTGATCGAAACGCTCGCGGTCATCTTTGAGTTTGGTCTGCGCCAAGGTCAGCTCGGCGCGGACTTTGTCGAGGTCGGCGTTGAGGCCGGCAATGACCTCCTGTTTCGCCGCGGCATCGCTTTCCATTCCCTCGATCTGCGTGGCCGCGGCGGAGAGCTTCTCCTCCAGTTGCTTGTTGGCCTCGATGAGGTCGGCCGATTTTTCGAGTGCCGACTTGGCCTCCGCCGCCTCCTGCTGCGCGGTATCCCGGGCGGCGATGAGTTGGGTCCGCTCCTCCTCCAACTCAGTGACTCGAGTGGCAAGCGTCTGAACCTCCGCCTTGGATGTCTCGGCGTCCTTGACCGCTTGATCGCGTGCCGCGGCCAGAGTCTCGCGCTCGGCCTCGAGTTCCGCAGCGCGGGCCTCGGCTTTTTCCGTCCGTGCGGTCATTTCCTCAACCTGCTTGGCACTTTCGGCGATCTTGCCGGTCAGCTCTTCCTTCTCCGTGTTGGCTGCTGCCAGGGCTCCCTCCAGTTCCTTTGCGGCCGCGCTTAACTTTTCGAGTTCCTCCTTGGCCGCGGCCGAAGAGTCGGAAGAAACACCACCGGACTCCTCGAGTTGGCGCAGCCTGGTCGTGAGGTCGACAGCCATCACTTTGGTCTTTTCCAATTCCATGCTTGCGGCAGACAGTTCCGCTTCGCCCTGTTGCATCTGCGACTGAAGCTTGGCGTTCAGGTTTTGTTCGGCCGTGAGTTGATCACGCAGTTTTTGCGCATCGTCACCGGGAGCCACGACATCGCTTGGCGAGCTCACCGAACTCGGTTCGGCCGGCTCTACGGCGGGAGGCGCGTCGTCTTGAACCGGAGAGATGGAGATCGAGGGACCGGCGAGTCCGGCATCGCGCCCGATGGGACGAACCGGAGGAAGCGCATCTTCGGATTCCCCGGCCATGGCCAAATCCGGCGGCGGCCCGAGGGTCGGATCGTCCAATGATCCCTCGAGGCGGACGATGGCTTCTTTTGTTTTGGTCAGACGAAAGTCGATGACGAGCGGTTGCCAATCGGGCGCTTGCGTTTTGATTTGGCTGAGCTGCGTGGCGACGTAGCGGAATTTTGCAATGGCATCAGCATTGCGACCTTCGCGCTCGAGACGCTCCGCGCGTTGGAATTCTTGGTACGCTGAAAAATACTCGCGCGCGGGATCGTCCTGCGCGGCGGCGCGGAAAGTCCCGGAGGCGGCCAAAAGCACACCCAAAGCGATAGCGCGGACGATTCTCATCGAACTTTAGAGTCTACCGGGGCTCCTCTGAAAAAGCAACGCCACCCGCGCCCCCGCAGCCCCGGCTGTTTGACACTGAAAAGGCGCTCGGGTATTTTCCGCGTTATCGCGCTGAACGTCCCCCAATAGCCCGTTTTTCTTCCATGGAGTCGCTGCTCGACAGGCATGTGCTGGTGCTGAACCGGCTGTGGCAGGCGGTCAACGTCTGCAGTGCCCGCCGCGCCTTCACCCTCCTTTATCAGGGCCAAGCCAATGTCGTGTGGCGCGACGAGGAGAACAACTACCTCACCCACGACTTTCAAAGCTGGCATGACTTCTCGCAGGCCGAGCCGGGGGCGGACATGGTCCACGCCGTCCGCTTCAACATCCGCGTGCCCACCGTGGTGGTTTTGCTCTACTTCGACCGTCTGCCCAGCAAGGAAGTGAAATTCACGCGGCAAAACATCTACGAGCGAGACAACCACACCTGCCAATACTGCGCCAGTCGTCTCGACCGGAACGAACTCAACCTCGACCATGTCTTGCCTCGGCAACGTGGCGGCCAGACCACATGGGAAAACGTTGTCTGTTCTTGTATCCCGTGCAACACCCGAAAGGGCAACCGTCTGCCCCACGAGGCCAACATGGTTCTCTTGAAGGAGCCGAAGCGTCCGCGCTGGCGCCCCTTCATCCATCTGACCTACAGCTCTCCCGTGCATGATAGCTGGCGGCATTTTGTCGATGTCGGCTGTTGGAGCGTGGAATTGGGCGATTGACGCCCCGCGCTTGCCATGGGCGCAGGGCCAATGATAAGCAAACAGTCATGAAAGTTCTCCTCCCGGCCCTCGGTCTGATTCTGGTCGCCTCCTTGGTCCACGCCGACATCCAGCAGCCGCCCGCCTCCGAGTGGGGTCCGACGCGCAAGCTGGGCCGCGGGCTCGGCAATATCGCCTACGGAATCACCGAACTGCCCGATTCCATGATGTCGGTGAACTACTTCGAAGGGAACAACGCCGCTTTCAGCTACGGCATCGTGCGCGGGCTCGGCCGCATGTTCGCGCGCCTCGGCTACGGTCTCTATGACACCCTGCTCTTTCCGGTTTCGAGCTTCAAAGGCACCTATGCTCCCCCCTACAAAAGCAATGTGCAATGGATCTGGAGCGGCTACTCCGAATTCCCGCCCGAACTGCTCTTCGAAACGCGCTACCCCTACGTGCGGGAGGACCAGCAGGATCCCTGAGTCTTGGCTGTAGCGTCGCCGTCCCCGGCGGCGGGGATGCCGCCGCTACACTGACTCGCGATGCGCCTTGTATCCGCCGACAAACTTGCGACGGAAATCGGCGAAAGTTCCCGCCTCCAGCTCCGCGCGCACTCTGGCCATCAGCCCGAGGTAAAAGTGCAGGTTGTGCAGCGTGATGAGGCGAAGACCGAGGATTTCCTCCGCTTTCACCAGATGACGCAGGTAAGCACGTGAGAAATTCGCGCACGCATAGCAATCGCACCCCTCCTCGATCGGACCCTCATCCAAAGTGTAGCAGGCATTCTTCATGTTGAGCGTCCCCGCCGCCGTGAAGGCTGTTCCATTGCGCGCCACCCTCGTGGGCAAGACGCAGTCGAACATATCGATGCCCCGCGCGACCATTTCCACCATCTGCGGCGGCGTGCCCAAGCCCATGGCGTAGCGCGGTCGATCCTCCGGCAGATGCGGCACGGCGTATTCCACCGCTGCCATCATCTCCGGTTCCGGTTCGCCCACACTGACCCCGCCGACCGCGTAACCGTCCCAACCCATTTCGACCAAGGCCCGCGCGGACTTTTCCCGCAGGTCCGCATAGGACGAGCCCTGCACGATGCCGAAAAGGAGCGGACGCTGCCCTGCGTCATTGCGCCCGGCCCACCAGTCGATCGAGCGTTGCTCCCAGCGCAACGTGAGGTCGAGGCTCCGCGCCGCCTGCTCATGCGTGCACGGATGCGGCGGGCACTCGTCGAAAGCCATGACGATATCCGACCCGAGCGTGTGCTGGATTTCCATCGAGGTCTCGGGACCGATGAAACACGGGCTGCCGTCGAGGTGGTTTTGGAAATGCGCCCCCTCCTCGGTAATGCGACGCAGCTTCGCGAGGGAAAAAACTTGGAAGCCACCACTGTCGGTGAGGATCGGACCATCCCACCCCATGAATTTGTGCAGCCCGCCCAGCTTGCGGATGACGTCCAGCCCCGGACGCACGAAAAGATGGTAGGTGTTGCCGAGGATGATCTGCGCTTGCAACTCCCGCAGTTCGCGAGGGCTCACCGCCTTCACCGTCCCCTGTGTGCCGACCGGCATGAAAATCGGTGTGCGAATGATCCCGCGGCGCGTATGAAGCGTCCCGCAGCGCGCGGAAGACGAGGCGTCTCGCGCCGAGATATCGAAGCGAACGCTCAATTGGCGCCTGCCACCAGCCGGGAATGGCGCGACCGGCTATCCCGCCAACTACCACGATGCCGCATGACCCAGTCGAGCAGAGCCTTCTCGAAACCGATATCGTAGCCAACCTTCTCGCTTTCGATCCACTTGTGACGAAGGACCTCCTCACGCTCCGCGAGGAATTCTCGGTAAAGCATGGAATTACGAACAAGGGAGACACCCTCGTCGTGGGAGGTATTCATAGGAGGTAAAATAAGCATGGCGGTCAACGCGGTCAAGTGTGGGTGGGAAAAGCGAAATAACAAAAACTGCAGGAAATTTTGGTATAACTACGTCGCACTTCGCTCCGCGGATACCCCATCCAACTCCGAGCGCAAAGCCCCAGCGATTTTCATGAATTCCTGGCCGACGGCGCTCTCCTGCGCACGTGCCACTAACGGCATGCCGGTATCACCCGCTTCGCGCGTCGCCATGTCGATCGGGATTTCGCCTAGCAAAGGCACACCCAAGCGGTCTGCTTCGCGTTGTCCGCCACCGCGTCCGAAAATATCATAGCGCACCCCGTCGCCCGGGCAGAGGAAATAGCTCATGTTCTCCACGATGCCGAGCACGCGCACATTGGTCTTGTGGAACATAGCCACCGCTTTGCGTGCGTCGATGAGCGCGACTTCCTGCGGCGTCGTCACCACCACAGCGCCGGCCAGAGCCACGGTCTGCACCACGGTGAGCTGGATATCCCCTGTTCCCGGCGGCAGATCGAGAATCAGGTAGTCGAGCTCACCCCATTCCACCTGCCGCAGGAACTGCTGCGTATAGCGGGTCACCATGGGTCCGCGAAGGACCGCCGGTGTATCCGCATCGGTGAGAAATCCCATCGACATCAGCTTCAACCCGTAGCGCTCGATTGGCACAATGCGGTTGTCTTCGGTCGCGCAAGGTTGCTCGGTGGTTCCGAACATGAGCGCGATACTCGGGCCGTAAAAATCACAGTCGCAAAGCCCCGTGCGCGCGCCACCCAAGCTCAGGGCCTGGGCGAGATTCGAGGCCACCGTGCTCTTGCCCACCCCGCCTTTGCCGCTGGCCACCGCGATCACGTGCTTGACCCCCTCGATCTTGGTCGCGCCCGGCGAGGCGGCGGCGGGCGGCTTCTTCAAATCGATCAGCACATGGGGCGTGCGCAAGCCGGGCACGGAAGCCAGCGCCGTCATGCATTCACGGTGGATTTGCTGGGAAACCTTGGGATCCGCCACGGCCAGCGAAAGTTTGACGAAAACCTCGTCGCCTCGCACTTCCGCCGATTCGACCAAACCGAACGACACGATATCGCGGCTAAAGCCCGGATACTTCACGGACCTCAGCGCTTCGCGCACCATCTCCGAATTCAATTGCGACATAGTCAGGTGATACTCGTTGCGCGCGGCGCGCCTCAAAAGGATTTTCGCAAATGGCTCGGCAGGAATCCGAGCGCCTCGCGGTATTTCGCCACGGTGCGGCGCGCCACGGGCAAACCGGAGGCCTTGAGTTTATCCATGATCTGCTGGTCGCTGAGCGGCTTGCGCGGGTCCTCGGCACGGATGAGCACAGCGATGGCATCCTTCACGCTGGTGTTGCTCACCTCGGCGCCGCCCGCCGTGACGTAACCGGTGGTGAAAAAGAATTTCATTTCGAAAACTCCCTGCGGCGTGGCCACCGTCTTCCCGGCAATGGCGCGGCTGACCGTGGTCTCGTGCACGCCCACGGCCTCGGCGACTTGCGCCATGGTCATGGGCACGAGCGCCGCCACGCCTTCCTCAAGGAACGGCCGTTGCCGCGCAGCTATCTCCCGCGCAATGGCCATGATGGTCTGCTGGCGTTGCTGGATGCTTTTGATCAGAAATTTGCCGCCGCGAATTTTGTCACGCAAGTAGCCGCGGACCTCGGGCGCGCCGCCCGATTCGCCGAGGAGATCGCGGTAGGTGCGGCTGATGCGGAGATGCGGCACATTGTCGCGCACGAGGGAGACCACGTATTCGTCGCCGACTTTCTCGATGATGACATCCGGGGCAAGAGCCTGGGCCGCTTCGCCGGCGAAGACCCGGCCCGGCTTCGGGTTGAGCCTGGCGATGAGCGCCCCCGCTTCGCGAACTTGGTCCTGGGTGACACCGAGCGCGGAGGCAATTTCGGCGAACTTTTTGCGTCCGAGCAAGTCGAGGTGGTTCCGCACAATGTCTTTCGCCGCAGCATTCCCCGGACCGAGCCGCTGCAACTGCAACACGAGACATTCCGGCAGGTCTCGCGCCCCGACTCCGGGCGGATCCATCGTTTGCAGAACGTGCAGCATTTCGATCGCCTCGGCTGTCTCCGCACCGGCCTCGTCGGCTACTTCCTCGGGCGATGCGGCAAGGTAGCCGTTCTCGTCGAGGTTTCCGATGAGCAGCGAAACGATGCGACGCTGCACGGAATCGAGGGCAAGCCGACCAAACTGGTTCTCCAGATGCGCCGCCAGCGTCTCATCCCGCGCGATACCCTCGAGGAAGCGCATCCGTCTTGTCTCGGCCTCCGGATCGACTGCTCCTGGCGCGGAGAAATCACTCCAATCATCTTGCAACCGCGCGAACTCGTCCTCCTCCTCGGACTCGCCGTCTTCGGAATCGTCTTTTTCCAACGCCTCCTCCGGGGGACGCTCTTCCTCCAACACGGGGTTGGTCTCGAGTTCCTGCCGCACCATTTGTTGCAGCTCCAAAGCCGTGGCCTGCAAAATCTCCAAGCTTTGACGCATCTGTGGGGACAGAACCTGCGTCTGCGCCAGTTGGGCGCTTTGCTGAAAGCCGGGCATCTCTGTAGAACGCCTCGCCCGAGCCTACACTGCAAGCAATTTTCGAGCCAACTTTCAGGAAACCTCGAAAAGAGTGTCGCCCAGCGAGGGGAAAATATCCGTCTCCACCGACGAGAACTCGCCGCGCTTCGCGCGCCAAGCGGCCGCGTAGGCAATCATCGCGGCATTATCGGTGCAAAGGGACGGCCCGGCGAACAGCACCTCCAGCCCTGCGTCCTCGGCTCCACGGACCAAGCACTCGCGCAGGCGTTGGTTCAATCCCACCCCGCCGCTTACCGCTATGAGATTGCGTCTGCACCGCTTTGCGGCCCCCACCGCTTTGTGCACCAGAACGTCGACAACCGCCTCCTGGAAACTGGCACACAAATCAGCGCGGTCGGACTCGGATGTCTTGGGCAGCAGGTAACGCACGGATGTTTTCAATCCGCTGAAGCTGAATTGAAAATCGCCCGAACACTTCATGCTTCGCGGGAATTCGAACCGCGTGCAATCGCCCTGCCGCGCGGCCGCCTCGATGAGCGGGCCACCCGGGTAACCCAAACCGAGCAACTTCGCCACTTTGTCGAAGGCCTCCCCCGCCGCGTCGTCCAGCGTGCGCCCGAGCAACCGGTAACGGCCCGCACCTTCGATGTCCACGAGCAGCGTGTGGCCGCCGCTGACCACAAGACCGATCGACGGCGGGATTTCCGCGCGTCCGAAAAACGGCGAGAGTAAATGCCCCTCGATATGGTTCGCTGCGACGAACGGTTTGCCCAGAGCCAGCGCGAGACCTTTTGCCGCCGACGCCCCGACGAGCAGCGCGCTGGCCAGACCAGGTCCGCTTGTTGCTGCACACACGTCGACATCGGACAAACCCACACCCGCCTGCTGCAAAGCGGATTCGGTCACTTCGCGCACGTGGACCAAATGGTTGCGCGAAGCCACCTCCGGCACCACACCGCCATAGGCTGCATGCACGTCGGCTTGCGAGGCGACGACGTGACCGAGCAGCTCGCCCGGAAAACGGAGAACAGCAGCCGCTGTCTCGTCACACGAGGTCTCCAAAGCAAGAACAAGCGGATGGATCAACCCTCTTTGGACGGCGTTGGGTCCGTCCCCTCCTTCGCATGGAGCAGGACACCACGCAGCGCGTCCACGGCACGCTGCAAGGGAACATCATCGACCGGCCGGAGCTCCTCTCGCTTGGTTCCCGCCGGCAAATCTTCCTGCCTGCGCAGCGCCAGCAACCGCGCCTCGTCCTCCGCCGACATGGTGGCCACTACGTGGGGCATGACCCCTTTCTCGTGGATCGGCTGCTGGCCTGGAGTGAAATACTTTGCCGTGGTCAATCGCACCGCGGAACCATCGGGCAAAGAGACCACGCTCTGCACCGAGCCTTTGCCGAAAGTTGTTTCGCCAACGAGTAAAGCTCTCCCCGAGTCCTTGAGCGCACCGGCCACAATCTCGGCCCCGCTCGCGCTCGAGCCGTTGACCAGCACCGCCACGGGATACCCACGCGGCTTTCGTCCTTTGCCCGGCGCGAGGTAGCGGCGTTCCGCGGAAGCCGACCGGCCCTCGGTATAGGCCACAAGTGCGCCGCCCGGGAGAAACTCGCCAGCCACTTCGACGGCGCTGCCGAGCAGACCTCCGGGGTTGAAGCGCAAATCGACGACCAGGCCGTCGATCTCCTGCTTCTCAAGTTCGTTGAGCGCGCGGGCAAATTCTTTGCCCGTGGGCTCGCTGAATTGGGTCACGCGGACATATCCGACCCGCGGGCCTTCCCCCTCGAGCACCTTGGCGCCGCGGACACTCGGCACCTTGATGACCTCCCGCTCGATGTCGAATGGCAAAGACTTCGGCTCGCCCTCGCGCCCCACCACCAATTTGACCGAGGTGCCCGCCTCACCGCGCAATTTTTCCACCGCATCGCGCAGTGACATTTTTTCCGCCGACTGCCCGTCGATTTCGAGCAACACGTCGCCGGGAAGCAGTCCGGCACGGAACCCTGGCGTGCCTTCCATCGGAGCGACGATGGTCAGCCGATCGTTCTTCATACCGACGACCACACCGAGCCCTCCAAACTCGCTCCGCGTATCCTCTTGCATACCCTTGAAATCCTTCGGGTCCATGAAATCACTGTGCGGATCCAATTCCTCGAGCATGCCGCGCAGCGCATTGTAAATGAGCTCCTCGTAGCCGGTCTTGTCCTCGTCCACGTAGTCCTGACGGATAAGCTCCACCGCGCGAGCCAACGTCTTCATCTCCCGGTAGGGCGAAACATCGTCACCATCTTCTTCCTGAGCCCAGAGCGGCCCAAGGCAAAGCATAGGGACGAGCAAAAACCAGACGTGACGCATGGACATCTCCTAACACGCTGCACCCCCGCCCGCAAACGCCGGAAGCCGCTTGGCGAAAGACGGATCGGCTGGAATGATGATAACCCCCTTGAAAACCGGAATCGCCCTCGGATCCAACCTTGGCGACCGCTTGGCGCAAATGACCGCCGCGCGGGACTTTGTTCTGTCGATGCACGAAGGCAGGCAAGCCCCACTCTGCTCCGGACTTTACGAAACCGATCCCGTGGACTGCGCACCGGGCGCGGACCCCTTTCTCAACGCCGTCATGGAAATCGAAACCTCACTGGCTCCGCACGCCTGTCTGGCCAGCCTGCAAAAATTCGAGCAGAACGCCGGCCGCGCCGAAGTTCGCGAGAGCAACAGCCCGCGCAAAATCGACTTGGATCTGCTCTACATGGGAGACCTCTGCTCGGACACGCCGGCTTTGCAACTGCCCCACCCGCGCATGATCCAGAGACGCTTCGTTTTGCAGCCGCTGGCCGACATTCGCCCCGATCTTGTTTTGCCCGAGGTCGGAGACAGCACCGCATCCCTGCTGGCCAGACTGCCGGCCGCACCTGCCGTGCGCTTGGTCGCGAGCCATTGGTGAAGCAAGCTTGCTGCGGGATGGCTTCGGCGCGAGATTGATCGCTCATGAAGGACCTCGCCGGCGAATTCCGATCGCGCAAAGCTGCGGGCCGCAAGATCGCCGCGCTCACCGCTTACGACTATCCGACCGCCCGACTCGTCGATGAATCGGGCATCGACCTAATCCTCGTCGGCGACTCGCTCGGCATGGTCGTGCTGGGCTACCCGGACACCACATCGGTAACCCTCGACGACATGATCCGACACACCGCGGCGGTGGCGCGTGGCACAAAGCACGCGGTTGTTGTCTCCGATCTTCCGATCGATACCTACCGCTCGGCCGAGGAGGCCGTGGCCAGCGCACGGCGACTGATTGAAGCCGGCGCGCAGGCCGTGAAGCTCGAAGGCGGCGCGATCGTCGCCCCGCAAATCGAGGCACTCGTTTCCGCAGGCATTCCGGTCCTCGCCCACATCGGCATGCTCCCGCAGCACATCCGCGAGGAAGGCGGATACAAAGTAAAAGGGCGCACGCCGGAGGAAGCCGAGGCCATCCGCCGCGATGCCAGCGCTGTGCAGGGGGCCGGCGCCTTTGCCGTAGTTATGGAAATTATCATTCCCGGACTCGCCGCGGAAATCGCTCCCGCCCTGCAGATCCCGACCATCGGCATCGGCAGCGGTGAAGGATGCGACGGACAAATTCTGGTCCTGCACGACCTCATCGGGCTCTACCCGTGGTTCAAACCGAAGTTTGCCAAACAGCGCGCCGACACCGCATCGGCCATCAACGGAGCAGTGCGCGACTACGTCGCCGCGGTGCACGGCGATACGGGAATGACCCCGCCGTAAGGTGGATGTGTAAGGTGGATCGTGCCGTCCCGGCACGATTTTTATTATGAGATCGCGCCGGGGACGGCGCGATCCACCAATCAAATCTTCAGCGCCTTGAGCGCGCTCAGCGCGGACTTCGGATTGCTCACGCGAAGGATGAGCAATCCACGCACGTCGCCCGGATGGCTCGCCAGATAGGCATACTCGATGTTGAGTTTTTTCTTGGACAACACTTTGGCGATTTTGGAGAGCGCGCCCGGCTGGTTGCGGTTCTCTACCATGAGAACTTCGCTTTCCACCACGAGCGTCCCACGCTCCTCGAAAACCTCCAGCGCCCGGTCCGGATCATCCAAAACGAGCCGCACTACGTTGTGGTCTGTCGTATCGGAAGTGGCCAAACCCCAGATGTTGATCCCCTCCTTGGCCAGCACATCGCAGACGGCAGCCAAGGTTCCGGGTTTGTTTTCGATGAAGACGGCAAGTTGGGTGACGATTTTTACCATAAAATTTTGCGGATCTTGATCTGCGCCATGAGGACGCTGATCTGGACCCAAAGTAGAACTGTTCCCGTTTTTTCTCAACCACGTTCGTCCCGCTGGCGCGCGGCCCGCAGCGCGCTTATGTTGGAAGGTTATGGCCAGCCCCTTCCGCCTCGCCTCGCCTCACTCCCCCTGCGGCGACCAAGGGCCGGCCATCGAAAAATTGACCCGCTCCCTTGAAGCCGGCCATCGCCATCAAACCCTCCTTGGCGTGACTGGCCCGGGCAAAACCTTCACCGCAGCCAACATCATCCGCAACCTCGACCGCCCCACGCTGGTCATCTCGCACAACAAAACCCTCGCTGCGCAGCTTTACTCGGAATTCAAACAATTCTTCCCCGACAATGCGGTCGAATATTTCGTCAGCTACTTCGACTACTACCAGCCGGAGGCCTACATCCCGCGCACCGACACCTACATCGAAAAAGATTCCTCGATCAACGAGGAGATCGAACGCCTCCGCCTCTCCGCCACCAGCTCCCTGCTCACCCGCCGCGACGTCCTCGTCGTGGCCAGCGTGTCGTGCATATACGGTCTCGCCTCTCCGGAAGACTACCAGCAGATGCTCCTCCCGCTCACTGCAGGCGGCGACCTCTCGCGCGAAGCCTTCCTCGGACGCCTCGTCGATCTCCTCTACGCTCGCAATGATATCGCCTTCGGCCGCGGCAAATTCCGGGTCCGTGGCGACGTGGTCGAGGTCCACCCGGCCAACATGGACGAGGAAGCCGTCCGCGTGGAATTCTTCGGCGACAACATCGACCGCATCAGCCTCTTCGATCCGCTGACCGGCAACGTCAATAAAACCGTCCCCGGCCTGACCATTTTCCCCGCCAAGCAATTCGTCACCCCGCAGGACAAACTCCGGCGCGCCCTCGGCACCATCCGCACCGAACTCGACGGACGCCTCGCCGAGCTCGAATCACAGGGCAAACTCCTCGAATCCCAGCGCCTCAAAATGCGCACCGAGTTCGACCTCGAGGTGATGGAAGAAATGGGCTTCTGCACCGGGATCGAAAACTATTCGCGCCACCTCACCGGACGCCCCCCCGGCTCGCGCCCGTTCACCCTCCTCGACTTTTTTCCTAAGGACTACCTCTGCGTCATCGACGAATCCCACGCCTCCATCCCGCAGATCGGCGGCATGTATGCCGGCGACCGCTCGCGCAAACAGGTCCTCGTCGACTACGGCTTCCGCCTCCCCAGCGCCATGGACAACCGTCCGATGAATTTCCCCGAGTTCATGGGCATGACCAACCAGCTCCTCTACATGAGCGCCACGCCCGGAGATTTCGAAATCCGCAACAGCCACGTCGGAAACAAGGAGTTTTTCCCCGCCGTCCGGCCGGACAATCGCCTCACCCTGGAAGAAAGCGCCGCTCTCCTCCAACGCGCGCGCGAGGACTTCGACATCTCCACCCCCGGCGCCCCGCTCGTCGCAGAGCAAATCATCCGCCCCACCGGACTCCTCGATCCGAAGATCACCATGCGTCCGCTCAAAGACCAGATCGACGAAACAATCGAACTCTGCCGCCAGCGCATTGAAAAAAATCAACGTGTCCTCGTCACCACCCTCACCAAACGCACGGCCGAAGACCTCTCCGACTACCTCCGCGATATCGGACTCAAAGTCCGCTATCTCCACAGCGACATCGACACGATTGAACGCGTGGAAATCCTCCGCGCCCTCCGTGCCGGCGAGTTCGACATCCTCGTCGGCATCAACCTCCTCCGCGAAGGCCTCGACCTCCCCGAAGTCGGACTCGTCTGCATCCTCGACGCCGACAAGGAAGGCTACCTCCGCAGCCAGACGTCACTCATCCAAACCGCCGGACGCGCCGCGCGCCACGTCGACGGCGAGGTTGTCCTCTTTGCCGACACCATGACCGGAAGCATCCGCGCGCTGATCGAAATCTGCGATTACCGCCGCCGCCGCCAGATGGAATACAATGAAAAGCACGGCATCACCCCGCGCAGCGTGCAACGCGCCGTGCAGGAAAGCCTCCACGTCATCCTCAAAGGAAAATCAGACGAAACCGCCCGCGTCGCCGAGGATGGTGCCGGCCTTTCCCTCTCCGAATTGCTGGCCGAACTGACCCAGGAAATGGAGGAAGCCTCCGCCGCCTTGGAATTCGAGCGCGCCGCCCTCCTCCGAGACCAAATCACCGAACTCAAAGCCGGCACCGGCTTGGAAAAAATCGCCCCCACCCGCCGCTCCGTCACCTACGGTGCGAAAAAGCGGCGCAGGTGAGCTGATTCTCCTTCGCGGATCTCAGCTGGCTTCACTCGGACTGAAAACGGTCAGCAGCACGATACCGGCCACGGCCAGAGCCATGCCTGCCACTTCCACGGCCGAAAGCTGACGAAGCTCCCCGCGGAAGAAGATGCCGACGAGTATCGGTCCGATGACCACCAGCGTGTTGGTCAGGCTCGAGGCCTTGGCGAGGCCGAAATGGGAACCGACATAACCGAAGGACAGAAATACGAGCGGGGAGAGACCGAGGATGGCCAGGAGCATCCACAACTTTTTCTGCTCCCACCAAGTCGTGCCGAGCGTGTCGGTGACGGTGCTGAGTGCGGCGCAGGCGAGAACGGCGGACCAAGGGGATAGGAGAAGACTTTTCATGGACCGACACCATAAGCCCCGACGGCAAAGACTGCGACACCGAGCTTTTCGGAAAAATCTCCCCCATCCGGTGCCCGGTGACCTACGGTTGGAGGTCGCGCCTCATTCCTAATACCATGCCAGTAGCTAAGACCAAAAAAGCCGCCAAGGACACCGCGATCCATTTCGTCGCGGGCAATGATGAAATGGCAGTCAAAGCGCGCGCCAAGGAACTCGCGGCCGAGTTGGCGCCGGCCGAGGGCGGCGATTTCGCCGTCGAGACGATCGACGCGCATGCCGACAACGCCGAGCACGCGGCAAACATCATCCGCGAAGCCATCCTTTCGCTCAGTATGGCGGGCTTTCTCGCCTCGGAAAAACTCGTCTGGCTGAAGAGCGCGAATTTTCTGTCCGACACCCAACTCGGCGGGAGCAAGTCGGTGCTCGAGGCGCTCGAGGAATTGCAGAAGATGCTCGAAGGCGGACTCCCCGACGGCACGCGCTTCCTCTTCAGTGCGATCAGCCCGGACAAACGCCGCACCTTTTACAAATCGCTGAGCAAAGTCGCCGCGACCGACGTGATCGACAAGCCGTCCGGCGGTCCGCGCTTCGACGAAGACGAGGCCGCGCGCCAAGCCGCGACGTCCGCCGCTCGAGAGCGGAAGCTGAAATTCCATCCCGACGCCCTCGAGCGTTTCGCCGCCTACGTCGGCTCGGACACCCGCCAAGTCCTCAACGAACTCGACAAAATCGACACGTACCTCGGCGACGAGCGTCGGGAGATCCTCGAGGACGACATCCGCCTTCTCGTCCCGGAAACCCGTCGCGGCATCATCTTCGAACTCGGCAACTGCCTTGCCCGCCGCAATCTCCGCGAGGCCAGCAACTGCCTGCAAAGACTCCTCGCGCAAGGCGAAGATTCTGTCGGCCTTCTTTACGCCGCCATCATGCCGACCATCCAGCGCATGACTGCCGCCGCCGTCCTCATCGAGGAATACGGACTCCGCGTGCCTCCCAGCTACCCGGCCTTCCAGTCGGCTCTCGAGCAACTTCCCGAGGGGGCCAAGGAAATTCTCCCGCGCAAAAAAGACGGCACCCTCAACGCCTACGGCTTCTACATGTCCGCGCAGGAAGCCAAACGTTTCAAAGCCCGCGAGCTGGCCGAAGCCACCATCGCCTGCGCCGAAGCCACCACCTCCATCATGTCTACCGGCTCCGACCCCGCGCTCATTCTGCAGCAACTGCTTGTGCGTATCCTCACTCCGCGATGACAATGAGACTGGAGTAGAGAACAACCCGAATGGAAACCGTTACCAATCACCATCTCATCGAACAGATTCTCTCCAGCTGGAAAGAACAGATCGGCGATACCTACGAAGGTTACCGCGGACACGTCTACCGCATGTTCAACTTTTGCTTGGCGCTCAAGCCGTGCTCGGACGAGGAAAGAGACAAACTGGCGATCGCTGCCGCGTTCCACGACATCGGTCTCTGGTCCGACCACACCGTGGCTTATCTCTCACCCTCGGTGGCACAGGCGCGGAAATGGCTGTCGGCAAACAACCTTTCCCATTGGGCTGACGAAATCGCCCTGATGATCGAGATGCATCACAAGGTCCGGCCCTACCGCGACCCCGCTTATCCGCTCGTGGAGATTTTCAGAAAAGGCGACCTCGTGGACTTCTCCCTCGGGTTTTTCAAGTTCGGACTTCCCTCCACTCTCATCGCCCGGCTGAAATCGGAATTTCCCAACGCTGGGTTCCACAAATTTCTGCTCAGCGGTGCAAAGGATTGGTTCTCCAAACATCCTCTCAGCCCGCCTCCTTTCATGCGTTGGTGAAAGCGATGTCCGATCCGCCCAGAACTTCGCAACCATAGACAGGTAGATGTTCTGGCTGGTTTGGTCGAAGTTGGCCCTTGAACGGGGCCCATGGCAATCTTGCCTCAGACCGGATTGAAGTCGGCGTAGGCGACGCATTGCCAGTCCGGCCCGACCCGTTGCCAGACGCTCAAACGCGGAGAGAATCCGGTCGAGAGCACCTTGCCTCCGATCATCTCGGACGCACTCAGCCAGAAGCTGACGACGAGATTGTCCCCCGCTTGGGCGACCTTGAAATCCTTGAACCGGACTTCGCCGAGGTTCATCTCTTTCATCAACTTGATCGCTTCGGCGCGATCGCAAGAACCATGACCGGTGACGAACTGGCAAGCGGGTGAAAGCAGTTGCTCGAGAGCTTGCCAGTTTTTCTCCCGGATGAGCGCCACGGACAACTCCTCGAGACGTTTTGCTTCCTCTTCAACCGCGGGCCTACGGGTCGTTTTGCTCATGCGGCCTTGTCTAACGCCGGGAAGCAGTCGCCACAACGCCCATCTTGCCCGGATTGGAACGTAAGGTTTGCCTTTTTCCCCGATTCACCGGATCCCTTGGCTCTCTATGAGCGAAATCAAAGCATGGTTGGGTATCGAACGCGACGAGACCGGATGGAAAGAAAAGACCGTCGCGTGCGCGGGGGCTTTTTTGGCCATCGCCGGCTTGGTCGGATTCGGCCGCTATTTTTTCGGCCCGGCCCACGAAGCTTTTCTCGTACTCTCCATGGGAGCCACGACGTTTTTGCTCTTCGTCGTCCCTCTCGGCAAACTCTCTCAACCTTGGCCTGTCGTAGGGGGACACGTGCTCTCCGCGTTTGTCGGCGTCGCCTGTCACAAACTAATACCCGACACCACGTTGGCGGCGGGATGCGCGGTGGGGTTTGCCGTCCTTGGCATGCAACTGCTGGGTTGCCTTCATCCGCCGGGAGGATCGACCGCCCTCATTGCCGTGCTGGCAGGATCGAAGGCGAGCGACTTGGGCTATTCTTTCGCCATCTGGCCGGTCGGCCTGAACGCGCTCGCCCTCGTGCTTTTTGCCGTGGCCTTCAACTTCTGGTTCCCCTGGCGGAGATACCCGGCCCGCTTCCATCATACGAAGTCACCCGCCGCCGGATCCGGCGTGACCCACGAGGCGGTGGTTGCGGCGGTGCGCAGCATCGACTCGTTCATCGATGTGAGCGAAGACGACATCGTGCGACTCTACGAGAGTTTGTCGGCCAGCGATCGGCGAAAAACAAAATCCGCGTGAGCAATCTCCGGAATGAAATTTTCTGCCGTTCTTGAAACTAGATCGCATCCTGTTGGTTGCCCAGGCGCAGCACGTGGCAAGAGGGTTCCAGTCCACTGACAAGATTACATGATTCCAGATTGCGCCGTTCGTTGGGAACAGCGTGCGTATCAGCCCAGCGGCTTCAGCCAGAACTGCATCGGGTGCTCGGTGGTGTCGGGCTGATCGATGTCTTTCCAAGCGTAGCTGGTCTGGAGTTTTGGCTGCGGTGCGAATCCAAAGCGCCGCCACACCGCGTCGAGCGGCTCCCAATGCGCGGGGCGCAGCGGATGGTTCTCCGGCCTAACCACGCCGCAAAAACTCATCCACGCCATGCCACCCAACCCTCTGGCATAGGCCTCGCGCGCCTCGAAGAAGGCGCGATAAATTCCGCGTCCGCGCCATGGCGGCAGCAACACCGATTCACCGCAGTAGAAGACCGTGGTGGGGTCCAGACCCAGCGCCTCGAACGGGCGCACAAAGGCTTCGGTCTCGGCGGCAAGCGGAATCCCCGTCGAGGCCCCCACGATGGCATCCCCGTCCCGCGCGAGCACAGCGATGGCCTCACCCGAAGCGGTGTAAGTGCGCAGATACTCGGCCTCGTAGGCCTCGCTGCCGTCATAAAGATACGGATACTCCCGGAAAACAGTCATCCGGAGCCGCGCGAGATCCGGAATATATTTGGCGAGAGCGTCTCCGACTACCGTTTCCAGTTGCATGCTCATTTCGGATCCCTGAAGTCAGCTGCGCAACGTAAGCCAACTTCCCCCAGATCCAAGCCAAGAAGAAACCAAAGCGCGCGCCTTTTAGGGATCACGTTGACCGGATCCGGCCCTTCGCTTGATTTGCCGAATTTTCTGGTGAGAATCCTGCCTGCACCAATGACAAGAAAACCCAAACTGCTCTCCGGCGGCAATCCACAGATCCCGAAGGGCGACGGCGATGCGCCCGTGCAGGCCTACATCGCGGCTATGCCCGGTTGGAAGCAGGACATCGGGCGAAAACTCGACGCGCTCATCACCAAATCGGTGCCGGGGGTGCAGAAGGGAGTGCGCTGGAACTCGCCTTTTTACGGCGTGGAAGGAAGCGGATGGTTCCTCGGCGCGCATTGCCTGACCAAATACGTGAAGGTCACCTTCTTCCGCGGACTGTCGTTGAAACCGATCCCGCCCGGCGGCACGCCGAAAAGCGGCGATGCACGCTGGCTCGATATCTACGAGGACGACGGCTTCGACGAAAAGCAGATGACCGCGTGGATCAAGCAGGCCGCGGCTTTACCCGGCTGGATTCCCTGAAACGAGGATCAGTGGCCGGCCACCATTACCGGCGCCAGAATCGCATCGCGCATGCCGTGCAGCAGTTTCTTGTCCGAGGGACAAATCGTGGCCAGCACGCCGCCCAGTTTCGTCTCGCGTGCGCCACAAAAGTAATAAGGACACAGCCGCACGCGGCCCTTCATCGTTTGTAGCGGTGGTCTATGACCGTCGTTGCCTGCATAATCCATCTCCACGACGCGCGACTGATGGAACTTCTGCAAAATCCACGGACACCGCTCCCAATCGGCCAACGCATCGTCGATCGCCCGCGCCCAGTCCTCGTGCGACAAATCCTGTCCGACCCTCACGCTGCGCGATCCCCAGGCCAGCTCGGAGAACCCGCTGACCTTCAGCACCAGTTCGCGCTCGCGCTGACTGAACTTTTTCATCTCTTCCCAACTCTGGACTTCCAGCCCCGGATACACCGCGGTCGGCGGCAGGGGCTGCGGGTCCATCAGCCACGTGCGCGGGATCACCTTTTGCAGCGTGGAAAAATGCTTGTCGCCCAACTCGCGCCGCCAGAATTCCGCGAGCGGACGCAGCCAGAACAAAGCAAACCAGAGCTTTTCCTCGATCCACGGCTTGGGCGGCGGAGACATTGCGAGTTTCCCTCCGGCCGCTGCTTGCAGCAGCTCCATCGACCCCGCGATGTTCGGCAGATCGAACAGCTCAAAAAACCGGTAAACCGTGGATCGCAAATCGCCCGGAGGATTTTCCGCATCGATCACCCGCGCACCAATCCTCGCCGCCATCCATTCCATTTCCGGACGATAATCAGCAGCTTCTTGCGAAATGGCGATGTCTCCACCGTCAACCAGCGCACGAAATCCGTCATCCATGCCGCGACCACCGAGCACATCGAAGCCCTCGGCCAGATAGACCTCGTTGAGCCAAGCCGTCAGTCCAATCCCTCCGGGAACATTGTCCAACTCGGCAATGGTGAAACCGTCCTCGGTCAAAATCACATCCGGTCGCAGCACGCGCGGGATGTCCTCGGCCAGCGCCTTGGACCGCGCCAACTCGACCAATTCGCGCGGCTTGCTCCGATCAAGCAACTCCGCGATCCACGCCGGACGTTTACCCGAGACGCTCAGGCGGTAGAGCAGATTGCACGCCTCGATGAACTTGCGCAGACGGAATCCGAGCTTCTCCAATTCCTCGTCCATCCCCGCAGGCAGGACGAATGGCTCGGGTGAAACCCGCCATTCCTTGCCGGCGAAAAGTCCGGCCGGCGGAAGGGCCGCGCGGATGCGTTCCGCGCGGGCGAGGCGTTCGGACTCCGGGATCGCTGTGCTCACACCAAGCCCTTCAGCGCCAACCGCACCAACTCCTCGGTCCCCGCTTCTTTGTTTTTCAGCGCCACCTCACGCACCGACTTGGCTGCGTCGACCTGCTTGTATCCGAGCGCGATGAGAGCCAGCACCGCATCGTTGGCGGCGCGGGCTTCGGGCGAAGGTGCTTTGTCCGCACTGGCCGCTTCCCACGCCGCGGCCACCCCGAGCTTGTCTTTCAACTCGAGAACGATCCGCTCGGCCGTTTTTTTTCCAAGTCCGCTGATCTTGGCAATCGAGGCGATGTCCGAATCGACCACCGCGGCCTTGAAGCGCATCACGTCCATGCCGCTCAAAACCGCAAGGGCCAACTTCGGCCCAACCCCGCTGACCCGTGTGACGAGCAACCGGAAAAGATCCCTTTCCTCCGCCGAGGCGAAGCCGAAAAGGATATGGGCATCCTCGCGAACCTGAAGGTGGGTAAGCAACCGCACTGGCTGTCCCGGCTGCGGTAGCCGATCGTAGCTGGAGAGCGGGATGAAAACCTCGTAGCCTACTCCATGCACCTCGACCACCACCTGAGTGGGCAGGACTTCGCGCAGCACACCATCCAAATACGTAATCATCGACGATGACCGCTACCAGACCCCGCCGCTACGGCAAGCGCGCTTTTCTTGCCCTGATGCTCGGAATGCACGCGGCCGCCGGGTCTGTGCCAGATCCCGGGTGGCGGTTGGTCGTGATCCCTGCTTTCGAGCGTCCTCGGCTGCACGAAAAAATCCCGGGTTCGCAGACCGCCATCATCGCGGCAGCGCGACCCGCACCGCTCGGACTTTTCGAATACGCGACGACGCGTGGAGCCATGCGGTGGGCGGGCGACCTCGGGGCAAAAGATGGCACGAAGTGGCTGGCCGATGCCAAAATCCAAATCCGCCGCGGCAAAGGTCGGGTCATCGACCGCGTGCTCATCACCGGACCCGACCCTATGCTGTCCTCGCTGGCCCTCACGCCCGCGTTCTACGGCCGCTTCGAGCCACTCCTTGGCGACGGTTTTCATGTCATCATTCCGGATCGCAATACGATCGCCCTTTACCCCCGCCTGGCCGGACGCATCCCGCCCTCCGAGGCGGCCGCCCTGCTTGAGATATTCCTGGTGGCCGGTCATCCCGTCAGTCGGGAGGTTTTTCGGGCCACCCATGACGGTCTGGTCGCCGACGGCATCCTCTCAGAAGAGTAGATTTTTCTTGTTCCCGAAGACTCCATCGCTAGTGTTGCGGATTCGCGCGTAACCAATCGCGCCGTAGGTCCTTGGGCTCCGCAGCCTCGTCTCCGGAGTCAAACGCGCCAAGGGTAACCCGGCGAAAATCAGAAAACACACATTATGCCCGTTCGTCTTGGTCGTTTCGAAATGCCCAAGTCTCTCGTCAAAGACGAGAAGACTGCCACCGATACTTACGCGAAGTTCATCGCGGAACCCTTCGAGGCCGGATACGGCCACACCGTGGGCAACTCGCTCCGCCGCGTGCTCCTCTCCTCCTTGGAAGGCGCTGCCATCACCTCGATCCAGATCGAAGGCGTGAACCATGAGTTCCAGACCATCCCCGGCGTTGTCGAGGACGTGGTTGAAATCATCCTCAACCTGAAGATGGTTAAATTCAACACGCATGACCATGACACGCACCGCGTCGTGCTCAACGTGAACAAAGAAGGCGAAGTCACCGCCAAGGACATCGAGTCGACCAACAAATGCGAAGTGCTCAATCCCAAGCAGCACATCGCCACGCTCGACAAGAAGATGAAATTCTCCATCGAGATGAACGTGCGCAAGGGCCGCGGCTTCTCCACCGGGGACGAGAACAAGACGACCGATCAAGCCATCGGCGTCATCGCCATCGACTCCATCTTCTCGCCTGTCACCCGCGTGAAATATGCGGTTGAGGCCACCCGCGTCGGACAACGCACCGATTACGACAAGCTCGTGCTCGAGGTTTGGACCGACGGACGCATCACGCCGGACGAATCCCTGCTCCAGTCCGCATCCATCCTGCGTCATCACCTCGACGTGTTCGTCGGCAACGACGACACGCAGGTCGAGTTCGACCAGACACCGGAAGCGGTCAGCCAGGAAAACGCCAAGCTCAAGAAGTTGCTCAACATGTCGGTCAACGAGATCGAACTGAGCGTCCGCGCGGCCAACTGCCTGAACAACGCGAACATCACGACCGTCGGCCAATTGGGCATGAAATCGGAAGCCGAGATGCTCAAATACCGCAACTTCGGCAAGAAATCGCTCAACGAGATCAAAGACAAACTTGAGGAACTCGGCCTCGGTCTCGGCATGAAATTCGATGCCGGCCTCATCGAGCCCGCCGCAGAGGCGGAGCCCGAAGAGGACGAAGAGAAAACATCCAAGAAGAAGTAAGCCATGAGGCACCAGAAAAAGACCGTCAAACTCGGCCGTTCGCAGGCCCATCGCGACGCACTGCTGTCCAATCAGGTTTGCAGCCTGATCATCCACCAGCGCATCCGCACAACTCTGGCCAAGGCCAAAGCCGCGCGCCCGCTCGCGGAGAAAATGGTGACCCTCGGCAAAAAAGGCACCCTGCATGCGCGCCGCACCGCCGCCGCGTATCTGCACCAGCCCGCCGCCGTGAAGAAATTGTTCGATGAAATCGTGCCCCGCTCGGCCACCCGCGCCGGCGGCTACACGCGGATCATCAAACTCGGACCCCGCAAGAGCGACAGTGCTCCCATGGCCGTCCTCGAATGGGTCGACAGCGCCCCGGTCGAGGTTGCCGTGGAACCGGTCGCTGAGGCAAAAGCCAAGCCGGCCAAAAAATCGGCCGCGAAAAAAGCTGAGCCGAAAAAGAAGGACGCCGAGTAAATCTCCCGACCTCTCACCACACGCCGCCGCGGCCCCATGCCCGGCGGCGTTTTTTTTTGCGCCGCCTACCTGTCCAGCACCGTAACCGGCAACGAGGCCTCGAAACGGCTGTTGCTTGGGGCGGTGACCGCGGACCCGGCAATCTGGACTATATTCACATCAGTCACCGTCTGAGCCTCCTGCGCATGGGCAGACGGCACGACAGTCAGATCGCGGGCGACCATGTAAGCGAGGCACCCGGCAATCACGGTGAGAACGATTTTGGTGTAGGCGTCGATATTCATAAGCGGCCAGCCTCCGCCGCGCGCATGAAGGCGTCAAGACGCGGAAAACTCCGCCGCCAGCCACGCACCCAACTGCTCGGCGCAGTGATCCACATTTTCCGACCACGACCGCCCGGCCGACTCACAGGCCGAGTCGCTGATCTGTTTCACCAATGTGACATCCAGCCCGAAATCCTGCGCCACCCGCGCCACCGCATATCCCTCCATGTCAACGAGGTCGATGCCCTTGACCATCAGCGCCTCCCTGGCAGGTCCGCCGTCGATGAACACGTCACCCGACCCGAGCACCGGCCCGGCCCTGTGCAGTTTGATGGGCGCGCCAAAATGCTCGCCGGTGAGACCGAAAATCCCCGCATCATCAAAATCGTGCTGTATGACGCACCCGACCACCTGCGTCCCGCTCAAGCCCTCGCGCAGCGCTCCCGCTGTTCCCATGTTGATGATGCGCGAAGGGCGTTGCCGCGCCAGCACCGCAGCCAGTGCCGAAGCGGCGCAAACCTTGCCCACACCCGTGACCAAGACGGGCAGGTCCGATGCGTGGAGGTGTTGGGCCTCGCGTTCCAGGGCGACGACAATCAGGGGACGGTCCAAGGAAATGGAGCGGTGGAGTTTCATCGGCACATTGAAGCCTTACCCGGCCACAGCATCAACCCCGTGGAAAATCCGCGCCAAGATTTCCACGCCGCGGGCCAACGAGGGTGCCGGACGGACAAAATAACGGTCTGCATCCACCGCGATGACCGGACAACCGATGCCGATCGAGGCAGCTTCACGGGCCGAGCGTTCCTCGTTGAACCCGCAGGGCGCGGCAATGATGAGCTGCGGTTCCGCCGCGCGGACCGCATCCCAGGTCGTGAGGACCGAACGCTCTCCGGCCCGGCCCAGAACCTCATATCCTCCGGCTGCCTCGACCATTTCCGGAATCCAATGGCCGCAAGCGAAGGGAGGATCGATCCATTCGGCGACAAAGACACGCGGTCGCTCCTTACCAGCCACCGCCTGACGAATCCTTGCAATACGTTGGAGCACTTCTGCGGCAAGCACGTCACCACGGTCCGGTTCCCCGAGTTCCTTTCCAAGATACCTCACCGACTCGGCGACCTCGGCCAGCGTGCGAGGCCCGAGCGAAATCACTCGCGCGCCAACATTCGAGAGATCCGACCCCGACACCGCGCAGACCCGGCAAAGATCCTGCGTGAGAATGACATCGGGCCGCAAAGCCGCCAGCAGTGCGCCATCAACTGCATAAAGCGCCTCCCCCTTCGCCAGCGCATCGCGCACGGCCTGGTCGATTTGCCGGCCATCGAGTGCTGCCGAATCGATCCGGCTGGCCGAGACCACCGGAACACCCCGCACCTCCTCCGGCCATTCGCACTCATGGGAGCGCCCGACGAGCGAGCCGAGCAACCCGAGATCCGCCACGATTTCCGTGGCACTTGGCAGCAAGGAGACAATCCGCATAGGCGAGAATATACCGCCACCTCACCAATTGGGCCCTTTCAAAAAGGCCCGGGAACACCTTGCTTTTCCAACTAGTCAGACTAGTTTGACTTTATGACCAAAGAAATCGGCGCCTTCGAGGCCAAAACGCACCTTTCCCGGTTGCTCGACGAGGTGGCCGGCGGCGAGACCATCTACATCACCAAGCACGGCAAACGGGTTGCCGAGTTGCGGCCGCCTGCTCCGAAAAAGCACACCAAAGCCAAACGCGGGTGCGCCAAAGGGCCGGGCTTTTACATGGCACCTGACTTCGACGAACCGCTCGAAGAGTTCAAGGAATACATGTGAGATATCTTGTCGATACCAACGCATGGATCGCCCTGCTGGAGGATTCGCCGAATCTTTCCGATCGGGCTGCCGATCTCATGGAATGCGGGCGGCACGATTGTTTCGTCAGCCTCGCCTCCGTGTGGGAGGCCTCGATCAAAGTGGGCTTGGGCAAACTCAAACTACCCTATTCCTTGGACACCGATCTCCCCCGTCTCTTCGAGGAAAACGGTTTCGAGGTGCTGACGCCCGATTGGCGCGCGGTCACCGCGGTGCAACTCTTGGAACCAATCCACGGTGATCCCTTCGACCGCATCCAGGTCATCCAAGCCCGCCACCGCGGACTCGACCTGATCAGTCGCGATCCGGTGTTCGATCGCTACGGTCTGCGCCGCGTGTGGTGAGCGCCTCGCGTTTCTCCATCCATCGCGCGATCCAGATGCACGCCTCGTAGAGCAACACCATCGGGGCACCCATCAAAACGAGCGTGAAAACATCCGGCGTCGGAGTGATCACCGCGGCCAGCAGGAAGATCACCACGATGGCATAAGGACGGGTCGTCTTCATCTGCACGTGCTCGAGCAAACCCACCTTGACCAAGGCCAGCACCACCACCGGCAATTCGAAGGCCAGGCCGAAGGCTAGGACGAACTGCGTGGTGAAACTGTAATACTCGCCCACCGTCCAAGTCGGACGCCATTGCATCATCTGCGCATCCTGGAAAAAGAATTCCAGCGCCGCCGGCAACACGCTGTAGAAAGCGAAGGCCGCCCCGGCGAGAAAAAGCCCGAAGCCGACGATGGACGCAAGCAGCACTGTCTTCCGCTCGCGCGCGCTCAGAGCAGGCAAGACGAACTCCGCGAGAAAATATAGCAAGACGGGAAAGGAGACGATCAGACCCCCGTAGAAGGCCAACCGCAACGAGATGGTCATCGAGTCGGCCACACCGAGCGATTGCAAGTTGTCGATCCTCGAGGGATCCACCGCCAACAAGGGTGCCTGCATGAACGATGCCAGCTGGCCGCGAAAAACGAAGGCGAAGACCATGCACACGCCGAGCGCAATGGCCATGCGTACGACCATGCGACGAAGGTCCTCGACATGATCGAGGAAGGGTTTGGGCATGTCCCGCCCGTCGCGGAATTTGATGAACTTTTCCAGACTCACAGCCATTCCCCCGCGGCCAAGCGCGCATAAAGCCCCAGCGTGTTGGCATCCTCGATCACCCCTCGCGCGATCAGCTCGCGCAATTCTTCCGGTTGGAAAGGCCTTATCTCGAGAATCTGCTCTTCTCCGTCGTGGTTCACGGCTTCACGGTCCCAACGCACTTCGGTGGCGAAAAACTGATGCGTGTGCTCGTCGGTGAAACCGGGTGACGTGAAAAATTTGCCGAGGTATTCCAGCGTCCCAGTCACCGTGCAGCCGGCTTCTTCGGACAGTTCCCGCCGCGCAGCTTGTTCGATTGCCCGGTCGTCCGAGCCCCCCTCCACCTGACCCGCGGGAAATTGCCAAAAATCCCGTCGGGCCGGCACACGTTCTTCGCGAATGAGGATGAACGAACCGTCGGCAAGGCGCGGAGCAACGGTCACACCCACCTTGCGCGTCACCTTGGTCCACTCGCGACCAGCCGGACACGATGGCGTGCGCACGTTTTCGCGCGTCACGCGCAGATGCGGGGTTTCGAGAAGGACATCTTCCCGCAGAACCTCCCAAGTTCCGCTCATGATTTGGCCGCGGCCAACCGCTTGCGCCACAAAGCGAGACGGTCCGCCACGCGCCGCGGCGATGGCGCACCTTCGGCCGTGCGTGCCTGCAGAGAACGGCGTGCATCGAGACACTTCATCGCGTCAGCCTTGAAAAGGCCGCACGCCGCCTGAAGGTCCTTCAACGTCAACTCGCGCAGGCTCACTCCGCGCTTCACGCTTTGGCCCACAAGTTTTCCCACCACTTTGTGCGCTTCGCGGAAAGGAAGACCTTTGCGCACGAGGTAGTCCGCCCAATCCGTGGCGACCAACAAAGCGTCATCCGCCGCGACCGCCATGCGTTTCGTTTCCCACCGGGCCGCGCCGAACATCTCGGCGAGAATCTCGAGCGAAGAGCCGAGAGTATCCGCCGAGTCGAAGACCGGCTCCTTGTCCTCCTGCAAGTCGCGGTTGTAGGAAAGAGGAAGACCTTTGAGCGTGGTGAGGAGCGAAACAAGGTTGCCGTAAAGTCGGCCGGACTTTCCGCGCGCCAACTCTGCGATGTCCGGGTTCTTCTTCTGCGGCATAAGACTCGAACCCGTGGTGTGCTCGTCGCTCAGACGCAGGAAGCCGAATTCGGTCGAAGCCCAGAGGATCGTGTCCTCGCACAGCCGCGAAAGATGCATGCCGGCGATGGCGCAGGCGGAAAGGAATTCGCAGGCGAAGTCGCGGTCGGACACGGCATCCATACTGTTCTGCGAGACCGAGTCGAAACCGAGTTGCCGGGCAACGAGGGCGCGATCCAAGACAATGGTCGACCCTGCCAGCGCCCCGGATCCGAGCGGAAGCACATTGGCCCGACGCGCCGCATCGGCCAGGCGTCCCGCATCGCGATCGAGCATTTCGACATAGGCCAGCAAATGGTGCGCGGCGGGCACCGGTTGGGCGCGCTGCAAATGAGTGTAACCCGGCATGATCGCGTCGCCAGCCCGCGTGGCCAGCCCGACCAGCGATTTCTGGAGGCGCCGCACCGAGGCAATGAGCGCCGCCGTCTCGTCACGCATCCACAGGCGCAGATCGGTCGCCACTTGGTCGTTGCGCGAACGCGCCGTGTGCAACTTCGCCCCGGCCGCCCCGATTTTTTTGGTCAGAGCCGCCTCGATGTTCATGTGCACATCCTCGAGCTCTTCGCGCCAGACGAACCGGCCGGCGCGGATTTCCTTGGCGATGGCATCAAGACCCCGCTTGATGGCCGACACCTCCCTCAGGCTGAGCAAGCCGGCTTTACGCAATGCTGCGGCATGCGCTTTTGAACCCTCGATGTCGTGCAAAGCAAGCCGACGGTCGAAGGAAACCGACTCCCCGTAGGCGCGCAACCGCGCCGAAGGATCCTTGGTGAATCTTCCGTGCCACATATCAAACCGCCGCGGCAAAAATTTCCCGCCCGCTCTTGCGGCAGACGCCCTTGAGCTTCAATTCGTCGCAACGCGCCTCGATGCGCACCTGTTTGATGGCCGGGGTGAAACCCATCCGCTTGGCCATGCAGTTCTCGAGCAATTCCATGTTGAGATCTTCGAATTCCAGGATCGTCTGGCAGTCCAGACAGATGAGGTGATTGTGGTGCGGATGATCGACGAAATTCGGATCGTAAACTTTACGCCCCTGCCCCAAGTCGAGTTCGCGGAGCAGTCCGCTCTCCACCAAAATCGGCAGCGTCCGGTAAACCGTGGCCCGACTCACCGTCCGGTCGATCCCCCGCGCCATGTCGAGCAACTCGTCGGCCGTGTAATGCCGATCCGTGCTGAAGGCCGCCTCGATGATGGCGTCACGTTGCGTGGTTTTGCGCAGCCCCTTGCTGGCAAGGAACTCGCGGATCTGGTTGCGCACGACCTCTTCCATTGGTGGGAGCGCGTCCCGCGCGCCATCCGCGAATACTCCGCCCCTCCCTCCGGCAGGTCAAGGCCCGCGCATCCCACAGCGAAAAATCCTCCCGCGCCGCGCTCCCCTCGGGCATAGTCCCGCCATGCCTGCTGCCGCTGCCGACCGAGACTCGCTCAAAAAAGAAGCCGCCGTTTACGCCGCCCGTTACGTCGAACCGGGCACGACCGTTGGACTCGGCACCGGTTCCACCGCCATTCATGCCGTGAGGGAAATCGCCCGCCGCCATGCCGCCGGCGAGTTGCCTGGCCTCACAGCGTTCGCCACTTCCTCGGATATCGCCCGTGTGGCCCGCGAAGCCGGGCTTCCTTTGCTCGACAATACCGGACCGGAAGCCATCGATCTCACCATCGACGGCGCCGACGAGGTGGATCCGCAACTCAATCTCATCAAGGGGGGAGGCGGCGCGCTCTTTCACGAGAAAATCGTGGCCCAAGCCACCAGGCGTCAGATCATTGTGGTCGACGAGGCCAAAATGTCCCCGCAGCTCGGCACTTTGCACGATCTGCCGATCGAGGTCGTTCCCTTTGGCAGCGAGTCACAGCGGCTTTTCCTCGAACAACTCGGCGGCCACCCGGTCCTGCGCAAGAAGTCCGACGGAACACCTTTCATCACCGATGAGGGCAACATGATCTACGACTGCGCGTTCGGACCTATCGCAGATCCCGAGGAACTCGCGGCCGAACTGCGCGCCCGCACCGGAATCGTCGAGCACGGACTTTTCCTCGGCATGGCAGACGACATCATCGTCGCCGGCCCCGCAGGCCTCCGCCACCTGCAGCGCGACCCGCTCACCGGCCAAGTCCGCGAAGCGGAAACCCTGTAGCGTCGCCGTCCGCGGCGACGGCCGTTCCGTTACTTTTTCCCGTCGCCCCACACCTTCGACAACCGACCGCCCGGCATCGGCGGAATAGCCAGTCCATCCGGCGCGTAATGCGCTACGTCGTTGAAGAGTGTGAGCCTCGCCTCCATCGCATCGCGAAAATCCAAAATGGTCAGGGAAGCAGGATTCAGATCGAGATGATCGCGATAGCGCCGCGGGTCGAAACCGAGGATCGCGCCGAGCAGCAGACGGATCGTCGCCTTGTGCGAAACCACGCAAATCATTTCGCCAAGATGCGCCGCCACGGTCCGCAGGAGAGACGGCATGGCGCGGGCCGCCACCGCCAAACCGCTTTCGCCGCCCTGCGGGGCGAAGTTGTAGGGGTCCTTCTCCCAATTGGCATACATGTCGCCGAAGTTTGTCTCCGCCTCGCACCGCGTCAGCCCCTCCCATACGCCGTGGTTGATTTCAAGAAAACCGGCATCCGGTTCAATGCTTTCTTTATGCGGTGCCGCCAAAATACGCGCAGTCTCCATCGTACGATCCAAGGGAGAAGCGTAGAACGCGCTGATGGGCTGCGCGGCCAGACGCTTCGATAATGCTTCCACTTGCCGACGCCCAACGTCGCTCAATTCCACATTGGTCGCTCCGGCAAATCGATCTTCAGCCGAAAGCACCGTGGCACCGTGACGAACGAGAAAGACGCGTGTTTTCATGCTGCTCTTGTAGGCGTGGCCGAGCGCGGACGCCAGCCCGTGACGTGATCGAGACATTCGGCAATGACGGGGCAATCAAAGCCAGACACTCACCGATGACCGCCGGACGATCCGGTTCGACCGGCATGCCACCCCAGCAACGGCGCGCCATAAAATCGCGGCGGGAGTTTTCTCGAACAACCTCACCCGCATGATCTCGCCGAATCCGGGCAAGACGAGAGCGAGTTCGGGGGACGCCCAAAACCTCAGAGAGGCCGGCCGCCGCGCGATCGCTCAGGGTGATACATCCAACGGGAAAAGATTGTCCGCTCATTGCGTCGAGTTAACCGAGAACAAATAGTCGAGCAATGGTATTGACACCACAACCTGTTGTGGTAACAACGCCTTGGAGTTAGGCTAAAACACTATGCGTTGCCCCCGATGCGGAGACATGAGCGACCGTGTGATCGACTCGCGCACCATCCAGGAAGGCGAGCGCATTCGACGACGCCGCCAATGCGTGGCATGCGGCACGCGCTACACGACCTACGAAGCCATCGAACAGGTCGAACTTCGCGTGCTCAAACGGAACGGCCGCGCCGAGCCGTTCCACCGCTACAAGCTCCTCAGCAGTCTTTCCAAGGCTTGCGAGAAACGTCCGATCAAACTCGAAACTCTCGAGCGGCTTGCGGACGAAATCGTGATCGAGCTAAGCGCCGAGAGCGGGCGCGAAGTGGCCAGCCGGCTCATCGGGCTCCGCGCCATGGAGAAACTCCAAGCCATCGATCCCGTCGCCTACGTTCGCTACGCCTCCATTTATCGCCAATTCCAGGAAGCCGGTGAGTTCGTCGACGAGGTGGAACAAATGAAGAAACGTAGCCCGCGCCGCGCCGACCAACCCGAGCTCTTCACCGCGGCAAGCAAGCCCACCGCCCCCGCCTGATCATCCCTCAACTCCCTTGATCGCCTTCGCCGACAACCTCCCGCTCGTCCGCCTCGCTGACAAGCGCGCCGTCAAATACGAGCGCGCCTGGCTCGAGCGCGCTGTGGCCGAGGCCGCCGAGGAAGCGGGCTACGAGCGGTGGTGGCTCGCCCCTCATGTTGCCGAGAGCGTGACCAGCTACCTCGAACGCGAGTTTGAGGAAAACATCATTGCCAGTCAGTGCCTGCGCACCCTCGTCTCCAGCGTCCTGCAAGTGATCGGTTATCCGGAAGTGGCCCGCGGCTTCAAACTCCCCGAACCGCCCGTGCGCATATCGCTCGCCGCCCTAGCAGAATCCGCCGGCGCCGGCTATGAATTGGCTTTCTTTCACGAACTCGACCGCACGCTGCGCCGCGTTCTCTCTTCGCGCAGTTCACGCGTCGAACTCTGCGATCTGGCCGACTGCGTCAAACGCCTGCGCCGCGCCCGCGCCTGGCGCAAAGATTGCGCCGCCCTGCGCAATGAAATTGTCGCACACGTCCGCGGACAAGCCGCGCGCCTCCGCCGCAAACGCGGACTCGAACTCGAGCTGACATGACCCTCTTCGAGCGTATTGCCGCCGGCGAAATCCCCGCAGACATCGTCCGCAATGACGACGACGTTCTTGCCATCCGCGACATCAATCCCCAGGCGCCGGTCCACATTCTCGTGATTCCCCAGCACGTCATTCCCCGCATCGGGGAGGCTCGCGACAACGATGCCGCCATTCTCGGCAAGCTCCTCCTCGCCGCGCGCGACATCGCCAAGCAAGAAGGCCTCGATGAGACCGGCTACCGTCTGGTCATCAACCACGGTCCCAATGCGGGTGAGAGTGTTCCGCATTTGCATATCCATCTCCTCGGCGGACGACCGATGGACTGGCCGCCGGGTTAGGGCGGTGGATCGCGGTGTCCCTATCGCGATTTTCTGAACTATCGCGCCGGGACGGCGCGATCCACCCGTCCCTACGACGAGAACCCTCTCGGGTTCGGCAGTAACTTTTTCTAGCTCTTGCTTGCCTCAGCCATTTCCCGCGCAAAATAGGTGATGACGAGATCCGCCCCCGCCCGCTTGATCGCGAGCAAAGCCTCGTCCCGGCATTTCTCGTAATCCAACCACCCTGCCCTCGCTGCTGCGTGGATCTGCGCGTATTCGCCGGACACTTGGTAAGCGACCAGCGGCAGCTTCGTCTGCTCCCGCACCGCGCGAATCACATCGAGATAAGGCCCCGCCGGTTTGACCATGACCATGTCCGCGCCTTCCCGCTCGTCCAATTCCACCTCCCGCAGCGCTTCGCGGACATTAGCCGGATCGAGCTGGTAGGTTGCCTTGGAAATGGGCTTGCTCTGCGCGCTGCCCACCGCGTCACGGAACGGACCGTAATACGCCGAGGCGAACTTAGCCGCGTAGGCGAGAATGCACGTATCCGTGCGCCCTGCCGCATCGAGCGCCGCACGGATTGCCCCAACGCGTCCATCCATCATGTCGGAGGGAGCCACAATATCGGCGCCCGCCTCGGCTTCCTTGACCGCCAACCGGCCAAGCATTTCCACCGTCGGATCGTTGTCCACATCACGCCCATCCTTCGTAAGCATGCCGTCGTGACCGTGATCGGTGTAAGGATCAAGCGCGACGTCGGCGATGAGCACCAATTCGGGCACCGCCGACTTCACCTCGCTTAGGGCGCGGAAAAGCAGATTGTCCGGCGACAGTGCATGGGAACCTTTTTCGTCCTTGTGTGCGGGATCGATGACCGGGAAAACGGCCACGGCAGGAATCCCGAGATCGAAAGCCTCGCGGCATTCGCGGACCAGATCTTTCACGTTGCGCCGTTCCACGCCGGGCATCGAGGCAACGGGCTCGTTGTGATCTCCACCATGCACAAAAAGCGGATAAACGAGATCCGCCACATCGAGCCGCGTTTCACGGGTCATCCGCCGCAGGCCTTCACTGGCCCGGTTACGGCGCAGGCGGGTGGTCAGTTGCACGATTCGATCCTCAAAGGGAATGGAGCACGGACTCGAGCTTGGCCCGTTTGGCCTGCCAGTCCGCGCCGCGCTGTTTGAAAGTCTCGAGCACCTGCGCAGGCGCGCCGCCGACAAACGACTCGTCGGAAAGCTTGGCCTTCACCTTGGCAATCTCGGCATCGACCTTGACGATCTCCGACTCGAGACGCTTGCGCTCGGCAGCCACGTCGATTTCCAAATCCAAATAGACCTCGCCGAGCGGCGTCGGCGTGTGCGGCATTTTCTTGGGCGGTCCACCCGCACCAAGTTCTTCAAGCCGCGAGGCCTTGGCCAACAAGCGGAAGACTGACAGATCGAGACCCGCAAAGGCCGGATCGCGGGCCAGATATGCGGCGCATTCCTGATTGGCGGCTACTTTGAATTCCGCACGGAGCACACGGACATTGCGCACTGCATCGTAGACACCATGCACGGCGTTGGACGCGCGCGCCTTGTCTTCCGCGGAAACATGCGGCAACGAATCCTCCGGCGGCGGCGCGGCAAAAAGAATCATCCCGGCTTTCCCCTCGCCCTGCGCGAAGCCGAGACGCGACCACAACTCCTCCGTGATGTGCGGCATGAACGGATGCAGCAAACGCAGGTAACCGCTCAACACGTGATCCATCACGGCACGGACACCATCGGCCGCTTCGCCGCCCGCGGCCAACCCGGCCTTGCTCGCCTCGACATACCAGTCGCAATACGAGTTCCAGAAAAAGTCATACAACACGGCCGCCGCCTCATGGAAATGGAAGTCATCCAAAGCCCGACGGTATCCCGCATGCATCGCATCAAAAGCGACCAGCACGGCGATCGAGTAAGGCGAAAGCTTCTGCTCGGAAAGCGGCTTGGTCACCGCGGAGCTTCCCTGCATTTCGCGGAAACGGGCTGCGTTCCACAGCTTGTTGGCAAAGTTACGCCCCTCTTTGATCTGGTTCTCGTCGAAACGCACGTCCTGCCCGTGGGGCGCAATGCGCATGAGACCGAACCGCAGCCCGTCGGCCCCGTATTTCGCCATCAGATCCAGCGGATCCGGCGAGTTGCCCAGACTCTTGGACATCTTCCGGCCCTTCAGGTCGCGAATGATGCTGGTGAAAAACACATTGCGGAACGGCACCTCGCCGGTGAATTCGAGTCCGGCCATGATCATGCGCGCGACCCAGAAGAAAATGATGTCCGGGCCGGTCACGAGGTCGTTCGTCGGATAGAACTTCTTCCGCGTGGCGTCGTCCATCGTGGCGAATGGCCAGAGCCAGGAACTGAACCACGTATCGAGCACGTCGTCGTCCTGACGCCACTTCTCCGGACCGGGCGGAGCTTCGAGGCCGACGTGCACGACCGATGGGTCGTCCTGAAGATACCAGACCGGAACGCGATGCCCCCACCAGAGCTGACGGCTGATGCACCAGTCTTGGATGTTCGTCATCCAGTGCTCGTAAATTTTTGCCCAGCGCTCCGGCACAAAGCGGATCTTTCCGGAGGTCACCGCCTCCAACGCCGCCGGGACCTGCGGATACCGCAAAAACCACTGTTCGCTCAACCGCGGCTCGATCGGCACATCGGCCCGCTCGCTGTAGCCGACGTTGTTCGCGTAATCCTCGACCCGCACGAGCAGGCCCAGTTCCTCCAGCCTCTGCACCGCCGCCTCGCGCGCGGCGAAGCGCTCCATCCCGGCAAACTCCGGTCCGGCCAAATCGTTGAGCGTGCCATCCGGATTCATCACGTCGACCACGGCCAAACCATGACGCTGACCGATCTCAAAGTCCGCCTTGTCATGCGCCGGCGTCACCTTGAGCACGCCCGTGCCGAAGGTCATGTCGATATGCGTGTCGCCGATGATCGGGATTTCCGCCCGCGGAAACGGACGCACCGCATGCTTCCCGATAAAGCGCGCGTAACGCGGGTCGTCCGGGTGGACGGCCACCGCGGTGTCGCCCATCAGCGTCTCGGGTCGCGTCGTGGCAATTTCCAAATACGTCCCCGGCTCTTCCGCCACCTCGTAGCGCATTACGTAGAGCTTGCCCTTGGCGGGCTTCATGATGACTTCCTCGTCGCTCAACGCCGTTTGCGACACCGGACACCAATTGACCATGCGCTTGCCGCGGTAAATCAGCCCTTGCGCGTGCAGTTTGACGAATACCTCCTGCACCTGCCGCGAGTAATCCTCATCCATGGTAAACCGCTCGCGGTCCCAATCGCAGGAGCAGCCGAGGCGTTTGAGCTGCTTGATAATGATGCCGCCGTGTTTTTCCTTCCACGTCCACACGCGCTTCAAAAATTCCTCCCGTCCCAAATCGCGGCGCGTTTTACCCTCTTCCTTGCGCAATTGCCGCTCGACCACAGTTTGCGTGGCGATGCCGGCATGGTCCGTGCCTGGCAACCACAGCACCTCGTGGCCCGTCTGCCGCGCACGGCGCGCCAGGATGTCCTGCAGCGTGTTGTTCAGCACATGGCCGAGCGTGAGCACACCGGTGACGTTCGGAGGTGGAATGACAATGGAAAACCCGGGCTTGGTGGAGGCGGGGTCAGCCGCAAAGCAACCTTCCTTGATCCACTCCCCATACCACCGCTCTTCCACGGCACCGGGTTCATAAGCTTTGGAAATCTCGGACATCGAACCGGCCATGATTCCGAAGCCGACGGCTCCTGTAAATCGCTTTCCGGCTTCACGGACCCCGGCCAGCGAGGTCCTCGGGACCGGAACGGAGGAAATTTTGCGCCAGAGCCTCGTAAAGGGCCACCGGACAGACCCGCCGCGAGACTTCATAAGCCACGATGGACGCTACACCGAGGGGCAGCGTGAAGGCGATCGCTCCGGTCATTTCGATCACGATAATGAATGACGTCATGGGGCTCTGCACCACGCCGGAAAAATAGGCCACGATCCAGAGCAGGATGAGTCCCTGCAGGCTGGCCCCGCTCCAGGCAAACCAACCCGCCGTGGCCTGCCCCAATCCCGCGCCAACCGAAAAAGAAGGGTCGAACAATCCGCCGGGAATTCCGGTGAGCAGGACGAGCATGCTCGCTGCCGCGCGCTGCAGCGCATACCAAGGCCCGAGGCTGTCCCTCGTTGCTTCCAAAGCGGCAACCTCTTCGGCCGGCAAGGTCGAGAGATAAGCCGGGCTGCCCTGCAGGACCAGCGCCCTCGCCGCATCGTGTCCGGTGCCAAGCGTGGCACCGTTGGAAAACCAGGCCAGCGCGGCACAGGCCAGACCGATGACCACCGCCACCGGCGCGAAATGCGAGCGCATCAGTCGGGTGACCTTCGGCACGAGAAGGAGCAACACTTTGGCGAACAATCCCCCGAGCAAACCGCCGATTGCCCCGACGATGAGCACCGCCACCCACGGCCCCGGCGAAAGGAACTCGAGCGGTAGGGTGCGCCCGAAGTCGACTTGTCCGAAGGAATAATAGTTTCCGAGAAAAACGAGACAGACGAGGCACGCGACCATCACCGTGCGGATGATGATGCCGAGGTTTCGTTTGTCGAAGCACCGCCCGATTTCCTCGAAGGCAAAAACCAAACCGGCAACCGGCGCATTGAAAGCTGCGGCAATTCCCGCCGCGCCCCCGGCCATGATCAGTCCGCGCTCGGCGAGCTGAACCGGAAAACGCACCCAGCGTCCGGCCCAATGCATGAAACAAGCGCCGAGTTGGACCGAAGGCCCCTCGCGACCGATGGAAAAAAGCGAAAACAGGCCCAACGCGGTGAGAACCGCCTTACCAGTGGCAACACGCGGGGAAAACATGCGGTCGCGCAATTCACCCGGACCTTTCTCCAGAGCCGCGATTGTCTGCGGAATCCCCGTGCCGTCAGTCCAAGGAAAGACATGATCTCGCAGCCACAGAATGAGGAGCAGTCCGAGCGGCATGAGGAGAAACACCGCCCACGGAGCGGACGACCACAACCATGCGGAGAAACTCGTGGCTCCGCGGTCGGCAAAGATGAAAAAGAGCGCGCCTGCGCCGGCCATTACCGCGCCCACCAAGGACGCTAAAATCGCGCGCCAACTGCTGTGCCCGTCACTCTCTTTCATGCCGCGCTTTTGCACATAAGCAACTTCTCCAGCAACCCGTTCACATCGTGCCGCGCAGCATCATCGCGATGAACGCAAGCAGCGCGGCGACAGCTGCCGCCCACCATGCCCAGCCGATCCCCTCCGGTTTCACACCATCACCGCCGAATTCCCGGCGCTTGAAATCCTCGTAATCGAATTCCTCGTCCGGCAGATCGAGTCCGCCCGTGGTGTCAGCATCCTCGCGCCATCCAGAGCGCTCATCGGCCCCGCAATCGGGGCAGGCCAAGGCGCCACGCGGCACATCCTCGCCACAGGCCGGACAAACTTCGGGCGCCTTCATCTCTTCCCCCTCGGTGCCCTCTCTTTTATCTGCAGTCTCATTATTCCTCGAACAACGCGGTCAACACCGCCCGCGTGTCCGACAAATCCTCGAACAGAAAATCCGGTTTGTGCGACGCCAATTCATCTTTGCCGTAGCTCCCCGTGGCAATTGCTACCGCGACAAATCCCGCGGCCCGCGCACAATCGATGTCCCGCGGCGTGTCGCCTATAACATAGACATCCTCCGCTTCGAAGCTGCTTCCGTGTTTCTCCACCGCCCTCGAGTGAGCCACCGGCCCCAGCTTGTTGCGGTCGAAGTGGTCATCGGCAAACGCCCCGAATTCGAAAAAGTCCCATACCCCATAGTGCGACAGCTTCAACTCCGCCCCCTTCTCGATATTCCCCGTGAGCAGCCCGAGAACGCAGTCCTCGCGTCCGTGCAAAGCCTCGAGCAACTCGACAATCCCCGGTAAAACACACCCCTCGCGCCGCGGCAACTCCAAGGCCAGATGATGAACATAACCATCGAGCAGATCGGCCACATTCTCCGGCGTGTGCGGAATGGCGTTGGCCTCGAACATTTGCCGGACAATGGCCCCGTCGGTCGAACCGGCGAACGAAATCCCCGACAAATCATCCTCCACCCCGAATCGCTCCTGCAAGGCGACGCGCAAAGCATGCTCCCCCGCTCGCCCGGTCAGCAGCAGCGTCCCATCGATATCGAAAAGCAGAAGTTTTTTGCGCGCCATGGCCAAACCCTAACCTCCTCGACTCTTGAGAGCGAGCGTCCGTCCGAGGCATAGCGCTCTACGAGCCGGAGGCCCCGCGCCATTGCCTCCCCCAAAGCCTTCTTGCCCCGATCCACCCGCCCAACCGAATCTATCCCTCATGTCCGCCGAACGCGTCCTCGCCGTCGATCCCTCCCTCCGCGGGACCGGCTACGCCGTGCTGGAGTCTTCGCAGGGAAAAATGCGCGCCCTCGCCTACGGCGTGGTGACCAACCCTCCCAAACTCTCCGCCCACCACTGCCTGCGCGAGATTCACGAAACTCTCGGCCGCATCGCCGACGCCCATCAACCCACCGCCTTCGCCATCGAGGGAGTCATCTATGTGCAGAACGTCCGCACCGCCATCATCATGGGATCGGCCCGTGGCGCCGCACTCATCATCGCCGCGACACACGGACTCGAAGTGCACGAATACGCCCCGCGCCTCATCAAGCAAGCCGTAGTCGGACGCGGGGCCGCGCAAAAAGACCAGGTCGCCTTCATGATCCGCGCCCTGCTCGGACTCAAGGAAACCCCACCGCCAGATGCGGCCGACGCCTTGGCCATCGGCGTGACTCATTTCAACCGCCGCGCCACCGCCATCCGATGACCGTTCCCCAATCACGCTGGCTCGGACGCCTCGCCTACCAACCCGCGCTCGACCTGCAGGAAAAAACCGTCGCTGCCCGCGGGGCCGGCGAGACCTCCGATCAATTGTTTCTCCTCGAGCATGACCCCGTTTACACCATCGGCCGCCGGCGCGACCGCTCCAGTCTCGGCCCCGCCGCGCTACCGCACCCGGTCGTCGAGATCGGCCGCGGCGGACAAGCCACCTTCCACGGACCCGGCCAACTCGTGGGCTATTTCATCTTCGACCTGCAAAAACTCACTCCCGACCTCCATTTCTTCCTCCGCTGGATCGAAGAAGGCCTCATCGCGCTTCTCGCCGAATACGGGCTGGCCGCGCAGCGCCGCGAGGGCCTCACCGGCGTTTGGCTCGAGGACCGCAAGATCGCCAGCATCGGCGTCGGCGTGCGCAAATGGATCACCATGCACGGCTTTGGGCTCAACGTCGGCTCCGACCTTTCCGGCTTCGCCGCGATCACCCCCTGCGGCATCCAAGGCGTCACGATGACATCCCTCTCCAAGGAAATCGGCCGCGAAATCCCGCTTGAAGAAGTCGCCGACCAAGCCGCCAAAGTTTTCGGCGCACACTACTGCGCTCTCTCAGCCCTCAACCCTCAACCCTCAACTCAGCAGCCATGAAATGGCTGCTGCTCACCGTCGGCAAACCCGCCCTCGCCTACGCCAAAGCCGGACGCGACGAATACCTTGCCCGCCTCGCTAAATTCACGCCGCTCGAACAAATCACAATCAAAGCCACCGATCGCACCCGCGAAAGCACGGATCTCCTAGCCCGCAGCGAGGGCTGCTTCCGCGTGGTGCTCCACGAACGCGGCAAGGCGCTGACCAGCCGCGAACTCGCGGCCAAGGTCGATGAATGGAGGCTGTCCGCACGGCGGGTCGCCTTAATCATCGGCGGCGCCGACGGACACAACCAAACCCTGCTCGACGCCGCCGATTTCCTCTGGTCCCTCGGCCCCCTTACCCTCCAGCACGAACTCGCCCTCGTCGTTGCCCTCGAGCAAATCTACCGTGCCAACACCATCCTGACCGGACATCCCTACCACCGCGATTAGTCGGACTATGAGGCGCGTCGGGCCGTTCGCCTCCCGACCAACTCGAAGTGTTATAGCCAAGAGCAAAAGCAAAGGTGGATCGCGCCGTCCCGGCGCGGTTCTCCGTCGGGGAAGTCGCGATGGGGACATCGCGATCCGCCCTTGTAGCGGCGCCGTCACATTCAATCCGCTTGGCGCAACCACCTTCCCCTCGCTAAGCTTCGCGTCCTTTTCGTCACATGAGCAAAGAACTTTCCGACATCGGTCTCATCGGCCTCGCCGTGATGGGACAAAACCTTGCCCTGAATATCGCCGACCACGGCTTTCGCATTTCGGTTTACAACCGCACGGTCTCGAAAACCGAGGAATTCGTCAAAAAGCATCCCGACACGCCCGGCGGACTCCACGCCGCGCTCACCCTCGAGGACTTCGTCGCCTCGATCCAGCGCCCGCGCAAAATCATCATCCTTGTCCAAGCCGGCAAGGCGACCGACGCGGTGATCGATAGCCTCGTTCCCCTGCTCGACAAGGACGACATCATCATCGATGGCGGCAACGCGCTGTGGAGCGACACCATCCGCCGCGAAAAAGACCTCACGGCGAAAAACCTCCGCTTCATCGGCTCCGGCGTCTCCGGCGGCGAGGAAGGTGCGCGCTTCGGTCCTTCGCTCATGCCCGGCGGCGCCGAATCCTCATGGAATGAACTCGCCCCCATCTGGAACGCCATCGCGGCCAAAGTCGACGGCAAGACCGGCAAACCGCTCGAAGGCGCGACCCCCGGCAAGCCCATCGTTGGCGGCGTGCCCTGCACGACATACATCGGCCCCAACGGCGCGGGCCATTTCGTCAAGATGGTCCACAACGGCATCGAATACGGCGACATGCAACTCATCTGCGAGGCCTACAATATCCTCCGCCACGGCCTCGGACTATCCATCGAGGAAACGCAGAAAGCCTTTGCCGATTGGAATGCCGGCGACCTCGATTCCTTTCTCATCGAAATCACGGCCAACATTTTGGCGGTGAAAGACCCGGTAACCGGCGCGCCGATCGTCGACGTTATCATGGACCGCGCCGGACAAAAGGGCACCGGCAAGTGGACCGTGACCGACGGACTCAACGCTGGCATCCCCATCTCGACCATCTCGGAAGCCGTTTTCGCCCGCTGCATCAGCGCGCTGAAAGAAGAGCGCGTCGCCGCGTCGAAGATCCTCAAGGGACCGCAAACCCGCTTCCCCGGAGACAAACAGGAACTCATCGCCGCCGTGCGCGACTCGCTCTACGCCTCGAAGATTTGTTCCTACGCCCAAGGCTTCGCCCTCATGCGCGCCGTGGCCGCGGAGCAAGATTGGCCGCTCCACTTCGGCGAGATTGCCATGATCTGGCGCGGCGGTTGCATCATCCGCGCGCGTTTCCTGCAGCGGATCAAAGAAGCCTTCGACCTCGATCCGGCGCTGCCCAACCTTTTGCTCGATCCGTATTTCAAGGACGTTATCAACCGCACTCAATCCAACTGGCGCAAGATCGTCTCCGACGCCGTGCTCTCCGGCATTCCCACGCCGGCCTTCAGCGCGTCGCTCGCTTACTTCGACAGCTACCGCTCGGAGCGCCTGCCCGCGAATTTGCTTCAAGCCCAGCGCGATTACTTCGGCGCGCACACCTACGAGCGCACCGACCAGCCGAAGGGGAAATTCTTCCACTACGACTGGGTCGGGGACAAAAAACAGCACGAGGCATAACATGCGCGACGCATCGCCGGTTCCCATCGATCCGCGCCGGTGCGTTGTTATCCCGAGCTACAACAACGGTCCGCAACTCGAGCGGACCGTGCGCGGGGTGATGGACGTGTGGCAACCCGTTATTGTCGTCATTGACGGTTCTACCGACGGAAGCGGCGTGCCAGTGGTGCAACTGGCAGCGCAAGAACCCGGACTCCACGCGCTGGCCCAACCGGGCAACACCGGCAAAGGGGCGGCCGTCTTCGCGGCCCTCAACTACGCCGTCGACCGCGGCTTCACCCACGCGGCGGTGTTCGATGCCGACGGACAACACGATCCCGCCGACCTTCCGCGCTTCATGGAGGTGGCAAAGGAGAAGCCGCTCGCTTTGGTCATGGGCATGCCGGAATTCGGCGATGATGCACCCGCCGCGCACGTCATCGGCCACAGTATCGCCGACTTTTTCGCCCGCGTGGAGACCCTGCATCCCGACCTCGGCGACTCGCTTTTCGGTCTGCGCGTTTACCCGGTCCTCGCCACGATCAAAGCCATGCGGCGAATCCGGGGCGGACGACGTTTCGACTTCGACACCCAGATGGCCGTGCGCCTGCCTTGGCTCGGTGTGCCCACCGCCAGAGTCCCGGCCAAAGTGCGTTATCCGGCCGACCGCGCCCGCCATTTTCGCTACCTGCGCGACAACCTCCTCCTCATCCGAGTCCACTGCTGGCTCCTGCTGCGCGCAATCTCCGTCTGGCCCGGGCTACTGCTTCGCAGGCTGACCGGCACGCGGCCCGACACCGCCAAGCTTTAGCGGCTGAGGCTGGCCAACTCAGACCGGAACATCCGGCGCCTCCGCATCGGCACTGCGTGGGCCGGTCACCTTGCGGCGGTTCGCGTCGTGACGCATCTGCAAAAGCTCGACGGCCAGCGCGAAGCCCATTGGCAGGTAAATGTAAGCCTTGGCCACGTGCTGGTGCATGCCCTCGAGAAAGATGGTCACGCCGATGGTAACAAGAAACGCGAGGGCCAGAATCTTCAAGGCCGGTCGGTGGTGGATGAAGTCTCCGATCTTTTTGGCGTAGGCCAGGATAACCATAAACGAGGCAATCACGGCAAAGGCAATGATGAGCAGGTTATGGGTCAGGCCGATCGCCGTGATGACGGAGTCGAGGGAGAAAACCATGTCGAGTAGCACGATCTGAACAATCGCCGCCGCGAAACTTGTCGCGATCCGTCCGCCGACGCCTTCGTCGTGCAACTCGACCACGTGATGGATTTCTTTGACCGCTTTCCAAAGGAGGAACAAACCGCCCGAGATGAGCACGACATCGCGCCAGGATAGCGGCAGCCCTTCGAGGATCGGCTTGGTCAGTTGGACCAACCAGAAGGCCCCGGCCACAAACATCAGCCGCGCCACCAACGCAATCACCAGTCCCACCACCCGCGCGCGGTCGCGCTCATGTTCAGGCAGACGCGAGACAACGATGGAAATGACCAACACGTTGTCGATCCCCAGGACGAGTTCGAGACCGATGAGCAGCGCCAGCGTGGCCAGCGAATGGAGGGTCAGAGCATCGGAAAGAAGGGCAGCAAAATCCATGGAACCGGATCCTAAACGCCTTCCGCTGTCCATGCCAAGCGGACTACCACCTGCCGCTTTTGCCCTGTGCTCGGGGCGAAGCCGATGCTATCGAGAAACTTGCTTTGGCGCGGTTAGCTCAGCGGCAGAGCGGCTCGTTTACACGGCTATCGGGGAAATCTCTCCCACGCGCACCCATTTGCTCGCTAACTATCCGACTTCTGTTAGCAGCTGTGACGATTGATTTTCATCCTCCCCCAAACCGTGCCGGAAAAGGCCCACATTACAGGCAGGTGGGCTAATATCGGCCACGCTCATACCACAGGCTAAGCACCTAGATTAATGGGCGACATTTTCACGAGGCAGAAATGGCAACGAAAATGAAGCGCGGCTCATCCCATCTGGAATGAGCGCAACCTTCCAAATATAACGACGTGCAGCGTGAGGGCGCCGACTAAGCCCACCCGACGGACAGTTTTCTGACATAGATTGGCACCCCTAAGCACAAGGAGGCACGCATGATTACGGCCGGGTTCAGCCATGACGAAGCTTCATCCTTTGACAACCGTTGCTCCGGCCGCGGGGCGCGAGGCGAAGATCGTGGCGGCGATGCCGGTTCTGGCTTTGTAATCAGCGGCGATTTTTTTTGAAATATCCTCCACGGCACTGGCTTTGACCAAAGCAACGCAGCAACCACCGAAACCTCCGCCGGTCATGCGGCAGCCATAGACGCCGCCCCGCTCACCGATGGCCTCGGCGATCTCCACAACCACATCGAGTTCCTCGCAGCTCACTTCGTAATCATCCCGCAAAGCCGCATGGCTGGCATACATCAGCTGACCGACTGCGGGCCAATCGGATTGGCGCACACTTCCGACTGCGTCCACCGTGCGCCCGATTTCGCCGATGACGTGGCGGGCACGGCGGTAAACAGTCTCGCTTATTTTGCTTTTTCCAGCTTCGAGCTGCACGGCGGTCACATCACGGAGCGACTCCACACCGAGGTTCCTTGCGGCTTCCTCGCATTGTGCCCGGCGCTCGGCGTATTCGCCGCCGCTCAGCTCGTGCTTCACGTTGGTGTTGATAATGAGCAGCGCGACGGACGGGTCACTCATCGGCACGAGCTCGGTCGTCCGCGGGCGGCAGTCGAGCAGGAGCAGATGGCCTTCGCGTCCGAGGGCCGAAATGAACTGGTCCATGATGCCGCAGGGCACCCCCGCGAAATCGTGCTCGGCCTTCTGGCAGAGCAACGCTTTTTCGACGGGATCAAGAGTCGTGCCCGTGACTGCTTCGAGCAGCGTCGCGGTGCAAACCTCGAGCGCGGCACTGCTGCTCAAGCCACTGCCCAGCGGCACGGTGGAATGCAGGAGCACGTCGAGACCTCCAGGCTGGATGCCTCGCTCCTGAAAGCCGGCAACAACCCCGCGCGGGTAATTCCCCCATTTCGGCGCAGCCGGCCTGACGGGCCGGGTAAGATCAATCGTAGCCACCTCGGCCTCCAGAGTGCTGCGCAGCGTGATGACCTCCCGGCCATCGACCGGCCGGTCTGCCGCCATCACGCTGTAATACTCGATGGCCATCGGCAGGACAAAGCCGTCGTTGTAATCGGTGTGCTCGCCGATGATGTTGACACGGCCTGGGGCGGCGGCGATCCAGCGCGGCGGACGACCGTAGAGCTTTTCAAATTCGGAGGAGACATGGGAGGCGAGGTCTTGGAGTTTCATGAGGTGTTTTAGCGGGTGGAGAATTTGTGGATCGTGGTCTGCAGGTAGGTTTGTCCGGGGCGCAGAATGACGGAAGGAAACTTCGGGTGGTTGAGCGAGTCGGGAAAGTGCTGAGTTTCCAGACAAAGACCGCTGTGCTGGGTGTAGTAGATTCCGCCAGGGCCGCACTGCGTGCCGTCCAGCCAATTGCCGGTGTAAAACTGCACGCCCGGCTCGGTGGTCAACACCTCCATGACGCGCCCGGTGGTCGGCTCGTAGACGGTGGCGCAAGGCGAGAGTCGTTGGCCTCCGCCGTTGAGGACGAAGTTGTGGTCGTAGCCAATGGGCCTTTCGGTCAGCCGGGCGAAGTCCCGGCCGATGGGTTTCGTCCTGGTGAAATCGAACGCCGTGCCGGCCACCGGCGCCAGCTTGCCGGCGGGAATCGAGGTGGCATCCACCGGGGTGTAAGCTTTCGCGGCGAGCTTCAGCTCGTGGCCGAGAACGTTGCCGCCGCCGGCGAGGTTGAAATAGCTGTGGTTGGTGAGGTTGACCGGCGTGGCGCGGTCGGTCGTGGCGGTATAATCGATCCGCAGCTCGTCGCGGTTCGTGAGCGTCATCACCACGGCGACGGCAAGATTCCCGGGATAACCTTCCTCGCCATCCGGACTAAGGTAGCTGAAGGCCACAGCGGCTTCCTTGCCGGGCACAATCTCGGCCGCCCACACGACCTTGTCGAAACCCGTGACGCCGCCGTGGAGATGGTGCGGGCCGTTGTTGACGGCCAATTGGTGCTTCTTCCCGTCGAGCCGGAAACGGCCTTTGGCCGTGCGGTTGGCCACCCGTCCGGCCGTGCAGCCCAGATAGCTGGGATTGCCGCCGAGGTATTGCCGCAGATTATCGAACCCCAGCACGACGTTGCCAAGTTGGCCCCGGCGGTCAGGCACGTGCAACTCGGTGATGATGGTGCCGTAGTTGGTGATCTTGGCGACGAGGCCATGCGTGTTGGTCAGCGTAAACAGATCAATGCGATTGCCGACGGGGTCTCTGCCGAACAGCTTCTTGGTGACGGAGGCATCCATGAATTAAACACTAAAAGACCACACCGGCATGTTCGGAACCACCTAGGGCTGGCAATCCGAACACGGGTGCTAATGCGTCGCTCTGCATGCCAGACGCAGCACGAGGATTGACCTCCGTCTCCCTTGAACCGTCCTTTGATGACAGAGTTGTGCCTTCATGCTAGCCGGAGCGTTAGTAGAAGAAAATATAGAGTGCGATGGTGGCAACCACGACTCCGACAGCCCATATCTTTGCGATCTTCGACGATTCGAGTGCAATGAGGTCCGTCGTCGGCATCACGACCGGTTTGGCCATTGGCTTGACCAGAGTGATGATCATCATCACGGCAAAAACCACCCCGAAGCAAATTGCCATGCGGTTGAGGAATGGGATGCTGCTCTGGAACATGTAAAGATAGCCGTAGAGCACGACATTGACGAGAATTCCAAGCCAGCCGAGGAAGCGGGGCGCGCGCGGCACCAGGAAACCAAACAGGAATACCATGAGCACGCCCGGACTGATGAAGCCCTGGAATTCCTGAATAAACGTGAAAATGCCGCCAAAGGCCGGATTCCCGAGGTTCGGAGCAATCAGGCAGGCGATCAAAACGAACAGGACCGTGAAGAACTTTCCAGCACCCACTAGGGTATCCTGACTACTGCGCGGTTTGAGTTTCTGGAAAATATCGATCGTGGCAATCGTCGACGCGGAGTTGAGCATGGAGGCCAGTGATGACACCACCGCGCCGAAGATCGCGGCCAAGACGAACCACGTGATCCCGGGCTTCATCAAATTACGCAACAGCACCGGAAATGCGGCGTCATAGTCGTAATCAATCAACTTCGTGCCGACAGGGACATTTTTCGAAACCGCCATCGCCACGAGATCATTGTTGACTTGAGTGAGCGTTTCATCAGTTGCGCTGGCAAGGCCTTCCACTTTCTCGCCAAGGACACGTGCATTGTGTTCGATCACCCTGATCGCACTCTCAGGATCCACTTTGGCAAAGCTTCCTGAAAGAGGATGAACACTCAGCTGGCCGGAGACATCCACCGTTTCAATGGCGGAGAGAATCCGTTCGTTCTTCTTCGTAGCCTCCGCACGCAGATCATGGCTGTAGAGGTTAAAACACAGAATCCCGGGAATCACGATGACGAAGGGAATGACAAGCTTCAGGGCGGCTGCGAAAATAATTCCCTTCTGTCCCTCCGCAAGGGATTTGGATCCGAGGGTTCGCTGCACGATGTATTGGTTGAGGCCCCAGTAAAAGAAATTCGGGATCCATAGCCCGATGAGCAGGGCCGTCCAGGGAATCGCCGGATCGGACTTGGGACGAATCATGTGCAGCTTGCCACCGGAAAGGTTCTCGCCCGCGACAGCGACGGCCTCAGAATTTTTGCCGTCATTCAAAAGCATGAACCGCTCCCAGCCGCCGGCGTTTTCAAGATCCTCGACCGTGGCGCTCGAATTGGCGACCTTGGTTGCGATCAAATCCTGAGGGTTTGCGTCTCTCATGGCTCCTAACGCCAAAGTCAGGACAATCAAGCCGCCCAGAATGAGGGCAGCACCCCAGATCAGATCCGTCCACGCGCAGGCTTTTAGCCCACCGACGAACACATAAGCGGCAGCCGAGAGTCCGATGATCCAACAACCGACCGTGATGGAGCCCAGATCGAGTCCCAACACTTGGTGCCCAGCGAAAAACACAGAAACGACCTTGGCTCCGGAGTAAATCACCGAAGCGGTTGGCACGCCGACCAGGATAACGAGCGTGGAAATTGCCATCACCGTTCGTGCGACCACCCCGTAGCGATACTCAAGGAATTCCGGGATCGTGTAGATGCCGCACCTCAGCAGTTTCGGCAGAAAAACAAAGGCGACCACCACGAGGGTAACGGCTGCCATCCACTCATACGAGGCAATGGCCATCCCAAGCCAGTCGGCGGCCTGACCCGACATGCCGACAAACTGCTCCGTGGAAATGTTGGCAGCAATCAACGAGAAGCCGACCAGCCACCACGTCAGCCCGCGTCCAGCCAGGAAGTATCCGGCGGCACCTCCGGCCTCAGCGGCACCCTTTGTTTCTTTGTTGCCCTGCCAGATGCCGAAGGCGATGACGCCGACGACAGCCACGAAAAAGAGAACCATGTCGAGAGTGCTCATGGTGCTGGTTTCGACGGGCGCTTGAGCTAGAATGAAGGTGGAGAATGTCATATAAGTGGGGTTGTGTATTGGCAGTTGAATTAAAAGGGTGGGGTTGATTGGACTTATGGCTTCGATGAGGCCGGTTTCGGCGTTGCACCGTTGGAAACGATGCTGGCGAGTTCTGCCGCCAACTCTTTGGCTTTCTCTGGATGCTGCGCGATGACGTTGGACTTCTCGCCCGGATCGGTGGCTAAGTCGAAGAGCATGGGCTCAGGGATGAAGGCCGCGGCGAAGCGTTCATCGGAAGCGTTCGCTCCGGTCCCCATTCCGCCGCCTGCGTCCTTTGCGGTGGCAGGCAGGTATTTCCAGTTCCCCTTTCGGAGCGCCATGGTGCCAGCGACACCATGCTGGACAGTGTGATCACGCACATTGTCCAAAGTTTTACCAAGCAATACAGCCGACAGATCGATGCTGTCCGGGGAGGTTCCCGTCGGGATTTCCTGATCGGTGATAGCAGCCACTGTGGCGATCACATCCACCAAGCTGATTAATTGGTTGGACACTCGTGGTTTGATTTCCGAAGGCCAACGCACGATAAACGGAACGCGGCATCCTCCTTCAAAGGTCTGATACTTCCACCCGCGCAATCCGCCGGTGGGGTTATGTCCATTCAGATCCTCAACGGAGCGATCGTAGTAGCCGTCGAAGAGAATCGGTCCATTGTCGCTGGAGAAGATGACAATCGTATTCTCCGCCAGGCCGAGGCGGTCGAGCGTCCCAAGGATTTCGCCAACCTGCCAGTCAACTTGCGCGATGACATCGCCACGCACCCCGGTGCCGCTCTTTCCGACAAACGGTGGCTCTGCCACGCGGGGAACATGCGGCTCAAAAAGCCCGACACTGAGAAAGAAGGGCTTGCCCGCGTTTCGCTCAATAAAATCCACCGATTCTCTCACAACGGTCGTGGCCAACTCCTCATCCTTGAAACGCGCCGCCTTCCCGCCCTTCATATAGCCAATGCGGCTAATGCCATTGATGATTGTGCAGGAATGCTGTTCGTCCGCGCCATAGTGGGTGAGAAGATCGGGGTGATCAATGCCGGTCGGCTCGTCGCTGATATTTTTGAGATAGCTGACCTCAATCGGATCAGCTGGATCGAGACCCACCACTTTGTGATTCTTAACCCAGACGCTCGGCACGCGATCCACGGTGGCAGGGATGATGTAAGAATCATCGAAACCGACTTCCAGTGGGCCAGGTTTGACTTCCTTGTTGAAATCCACCTTCGTTTCACCATCCCCAAGGCCGAGGTGCCACTTCCCTACCACGCCGGTCCGGTAGCCCGCCCTGCGCAACATCTCCGGCAGGGTGAACCGCCCCGGCTCAATGCAGAGCGGCGCGTCGCCATCGAGGATGCTGTTACTTTTGGCCTTTTGACGCCAGGCGTATTCACCGGTCAACAACGAGTAGCGCGACGGCGTGCAAGTCGCTGATGGCGCGTAGCCCTGGGTGAAGCGCACACCATCCGCCGCGAGTCGGTCGATGTTCGGCGTCCGGACCTTTGTCGCGCCAGCACAGCTCATGTCGCCGGAACCAAGGTCATCTGCCATAATGACGATAATGTTGGGTCTGGCGTGGTCGTTCGAAGCCGCGGCGGCGGAAAGAACAGGCAGCGGCGCGAGTAGCAGCGCGGTGAGGAGTTTATGGAGGTGTTTCATTTTGCTGAGTAGTTCTGTTGATAAAGCGCAGCCTTCCAACTTACGGCGTATCGGGCCGAGGACGCCAGTCGCGCGAGACGACGAATTTCGGATCGGCGGCTTGGAGTTCGGCAAGAGTTTCAAAGCGACGTCCGTGGTCGTCGGTGTCCACGATCCATTTCTCAAGGACACCGCGGAGCCGCGCGAGCGCCTCCTTCACCTCGGGCTGGTCGGACTTGGCAAGGTTGTGCAACGCCCATGGATCGCTTTCCATGTCGTAGAGTTCCTCCTCAGGCATCGAGGGTTGAACGGCGAATTCCTGCCCGGGAGTGAGTTTGCCCTCAGCGGCGAGCTTGGGCCAGAGCGTCCAAAGCGGATACTTTTGCGTCCTGTAGTTGTTGAACGCGAGGAACGGCACCCAAGGAGTGAAGTTGCGGATGTAGCGCCAGCGCTGGTCGCGCACGCTGCGAATCCGCATCACAGTCATGTCGCAGCGGTCGCGATAGCCGAAGATGTAGTCGGGCTCCGGCTCGCAACGGTCGCCGAGGAAAATGCGGCCCTGCATCTCGGGCGGCTTGGCTCCCCCGGCGATGTCAATCATGGTCGGGGCGAGATCAATGCCGGCGATCAGGCGTGCGTCGCGCGTGCCGGGCTTGAAGTTGGCTGGCGCGGGAAAATTCTTCGGCCAGTAAATGATCAGCGGCACAAGAAAGCCCTCCTCGTAACAGAACTGCTTCCCGCGCGCATGCGCCTGGCCGTTGTCCCCGAAGAAAACGATGATGGTGTCATCGGCAAGACCGTCGGCCTTCAGCGCCTCAAGAATCGCGCCGACTTTCCGATCCAGTTCGGTCGCTGAATCCAGATAGTCGGCCCAATCCTTCCGCACGTCGGGGTGATCCGGATAGTAAGGCGGGACTTCCACTTTGGCCGGGTCGGCTTTCTTTGGCCCGTGAAAAGGCCGGTGAGTCTCGCTGAAATTCACCTGCGCGTAAAACGGCTGATGGGATTTCAAATCCTCCCACTTGGAGGAGTCGAAGGGCTTGTCCGCTGAGAGAAAGTTCCAGTCCGTCTTGCCAGAGCCCTCGAAGCCGCACGAGGGCGGCATCTCGACCAGATTCGCCGTGTAATAGCCCGCGTCACGCAACCATTCGGTGAGCGGACGCACGCCGTCCGGCAGCATCTTCTTGTCCTTGGTCCGATGGTTCTGCGCACCAATGCTCGTGGCATGCATACCGGTCATGAACGACGAGCGGCTCACCGAGCACACCATGCCGTTGTAGAACCGCGTGTAGAGCACCCCCTCGCCCGCGAGGCGGTCGAGATTCGGCGTCCACACCTCCTTGGTGCCGAAGCAGCCCAAGTGCTGCCCGAAATCCTCGGCGATGAGCCAGAGGATGTTGGGACGCGACGGCTTTGTCCCGGCAGCGAGAAGATCAGACCCGCACATCGCGAGTAGCGACAAGGAGATGAGCGTGAAAATGCGTTTCATTCCTGCTTCAGGTCATTGAAAGCTTCGGGTGGCTGCGGTTCGCCATGCAACCGGATCGTCAGTGTTTCGCATCGCCGTAGCCGTGGGGATGGGCCTGGTGCCATTGCCAAGCGCTGAGAATGATGTCTTTGAGATTGGGGAATTCGGGTTTCCAGCCGAGTTCGGCGCGGATCTTCTCGCTTGCCCCCACCAACACGGCGGGATCACCGGCGCGGCGCGGGGTGATCTTCACGGGAATCGGATGGCCGGTGATTTCACGGGCGGTCTCGATGACCTGCTTCACCGAGAACCCTTGGCCATTTCCAAGATTGTACGTGCGGCTGCCTTGCTCCAGCGCAGCGAGGGCAAGGATGTGGGCCTGTGCCAGGTCGCAGACATGGATATAATCCCGCACGCAGGTCCCATCGGGCGTGGGGTAGTCGTCGCCGAAGATGCTGATGTGCTCGCGCTGGCCGAGGGCAACCTGGAGCACCAGCGGAATGAGATGCAACTCGGGATTATGATCCTCTCCCCGTTCCTCGCTGGCGCCGGCGGCATTGAAATAACGCAGGCAGGCGGATTTCATCCCGTGCGTCTTCTCCAGCCAGTGCAGGGCGCGTTCCATGATGAACTTGCTCTCGCCATACGGACTGCCCGGGACGATGCGCTCGTCCTCCGCTATGGGCATGCGCTCGGGCTGGTCAAAGAGGTTGGCGGTGGAGGACAGGATGAATTTCTTCACCCCGTGGTCGCTCATGGCCTCCATGAGATTGAGACCATTGTTCGTGTTTTCCTGGAGATACTTGAAGGGTTTCTGCATGGACTCGCCCACGAGCGAGTAGGCGGCAAAGTGCATCACGGCCTCCGGCTTGTGTTCGGCGATGGCGGCGCTGATTTCCACTTTGACCGCCAAATCCCCCCGCACGAATACAGCCTTGGGATGCACGGCGGCGCGATGCCCCTGATAGAGATTGTCAAACACCACGACTTCATGTCCCTGCGCGATGAGGTTTTCCGTGGTGATGCTGCCGATGTATCCGGCTCCACCTGTAACGAGTACTTTCATGAGAATTCTGATCGCAGGACTGGTTTCTTGGTTTTTTGGTGGAACGCGCGGTGAACCGGACTCCGGTGGTTTATGGAGAGGCAGTCACCCCCGGTGCGCGTCCATGCATCGCATCTGGCGATTATTCTTTGCCGGGTTCGGGTTTCGCATTTTCCTCGTTCAACATTTCAGGAACGGATTTCACCTTCTTTTTCTGGCCGGGCTTTTTGGTGCCCTTCTCGGATTGTTCCGGCGCGTCGTAATGCGGTGAAGGCGTGTGTTGAGCCACCATGATGTCCTCGATTTTCTTGACGATGTCAGCGTGGGCAGCGGCAAGGTCGTGCTTTTCCGCGGGATCCGATTTGAGGTCGTAGAGTTCGAGCGGCGCTTTCGTGCCCAGACGGTATCCTTTCCAGTCACCCAGGCGCACCGATTGTTGGAAGTAAGGCTCGTAGATCTCGAAATAGAGCGAGTCGTGCAGCTTTGTTTGTTGCTCACCGAGCAACGTCGGCAGAATGGAGATGCCGTCCGTGCCGGAAGGCGCAGGTGCACCGATCGCATCGGCTGCCGTCGGCAGAAAATCCGCGAAAGTAGTCAGCAATTCGCTGGTCGTGCCCGGCTCAATCTTGCCCGGCCACCGGGCGATGAAGGGAGCGCGGATGCCGCCTTCGTAAAGCATCCGCTTGTGACCACGCAACCCGCCGGTGCTGCCGAGCGGTTCGATGCATTCATCGTTGGCGCCGTTATCCGAACTGAAGATGACAAGTGTGTTGTCATCGATGCCGAGGTCTTTCAATTTTTCCATCAGCCGGCCGACGTCCTTGTCAATCAGGCTGACCATCGCGGCGTAATTCTTGATCTCGACCGGCCAGGGCTGGTTTGAGAACGGGGTGTTGTCCGGGATGACCCATTCATCGTGCGGAGGTGTCCACGCGGCATAGCAGAAGAACGGGCGGTCCTTGTTGTCCTCGATGAACTTGAGCGTCTCGTCGGCAATGCGGGTGTGGGAATAGTCTTCCCAAGTGTGCTTGCCAGACTGCTGATAGGGCACGTCCACGCTGTTGCGAACCAAGTAGTCGGTGTAATAGTCGTGCGCGTGCTTCTGGTCGTAGTAACCGAAGAACACATCAAAGCCTTGCTTCTCCGCCACACCGGTTGTGCCGGGATTTCCCAGCCCCCATTTGCCGAAACCACCGGTCGCGTAGCCGGCATCGTGCAGCAAGCGGGCCACGGTCGGTTGATCAGCCGGAAGGGAGAGCAGGCCGACCTTACTTTGGTTTGAGCGGCGCAAAACGTGCCCCGTATGCTGGCCGGTCATCAGGACGCAGCGCGACGGCGCACAGACGGCACTGCCGCTGTAGGCTTGGGAAAATTTCATTCCTTCTGCGGCCAGACGATCAATGTTGGGCGTGAGACCATACTTGCAACCATAGGTCGAGAAATCGCCGATCCCCGCGTCATCGACGAGGATAAACACAATGTTGGGTTTCTTGTCCGGCTGCGGCGACGATTCAGCCGCCGGGGATGCGACAGGAAGCAATCCGAGTATCGCCGCGAAAATGGATGCGTATTTTTTCATGAGGAGAATTCCGTGTTCGTGCGCGATGACTCCTAGTCCTCTTGGTTCTTCTTGGTGCCGTCCATTGTCTCACCCCGCATGACCCGATCGTAAAAATTCCGCTTCTCGGCGAAGCCGTAAGGATACTCGTCGTACACGTGTCCGTTGCCCAGCATCCGGGGATCTTCCTGTTGCTTGAGTTCAGCAAAGAGCTGCTCCTGCAATGCGGAAAACGACACCGTTGCGGCCAGATTTGTCATGCAATCAGGATCCTTGCTCAGATCAAACAACTGGTCGGCTGGAAGCTTCCCGAACGACGCATCGAAGAAATGCTTGAGAGCGGGATTCTTCTCGGTTTCGAGCACCACGGCCTTCGTCGGACTGTCATCCGTATCCTTGTAGCCTGTCTCCACCACTCCTCCGGGCCCGCGATCGGTTTCGAAGTTGTGCAGATAAAGCATCCCGTCCTTGACGATGCCGCGGACCGGGTAGCCCTCGTCATTGGGCCGTCCGACATCGTTGCGCTCCTTGGCGAGAAGGACGTGATCGCGCTCCGGAATGATGCGCCCGGCCTTTTCCGATTGGAAGATTTCCGCAAGACTCCGCCCCGACATCGGAGCCATGCCGCTCTTGCCCTCCGCCACGCCGGCGACCTCGAGGAACGTGGGGGCAAAATCGATAAAGCTCACATAATCATCGACCACCCGGCCCGGCTTGGCGATGCCCTCCGGCCACATGATGGCCAACGGCAGGTGGTTGGAGTTGTTGTAAGCGTAGCCCTTGCAGTGCGGAAAAGGCATGCCGTTGTCGGAGGTTACGACCACGATCGTGTTCCGGAGTTCGCCCCGCTTCTCCAACTCGGCCAGCATCCGCCCCAAGTGGAGATCGAAATTTTCCACCTCGAACGCGTAATCAAGCATGTCGTTTCGCACCTCCTCGGTGTCCGGCCAGCAAGCCGGCACGCGATCAATGTCGGAGGTCTTTCTCCCCCCTTTGGCCACACCCGAGCCATACTCATAGCCGCGATGCGGTTCACGGCCGCCATACCAGAAGGACCACGGCTGGTCTTTGGGGGCGGCGTCCAAAAAGTCGTTGAAATTCCCGGCGTAATCGAGCGGCGAAATGCCTTTGGTAATCTTGGAGGCGAATTTCTTGGCCTGGAACGGTGTTCCGGCCATTTCGCGGTCCTGTCCGGCAGCATTCTTGGCGATGCCAGGCCCCCAACCCTTGCCGGTCATTCCGACAAAGTAGCCCTGCTCGGCCAGTGCTTCCTGGTAGGACTTGAACTCCGGTGGAAAGATCGACCAATGGTTTCCGGCGGCCTTGAGTTGCCATGGGTTGCGCCCCGTGACGATGGACGCCCTGGAGGGTGAGCATTTCGCGTTAGGCGTGTAAGCCTGATTGAAGAGGAGGCCGTCGCGGGCCACGCGATCCATCGCAGGGGTCGCGATCCATTTGCAGCCATAGGCCCCGGCGTGCCCGAACGACCAATCGTCCGCCACGGCGAAAAGGATGTTTGGCTTGTTTGGCAGCTTGGTGGACTCGGCGCCGCAGAGCACGGGGCGGGAAGCCAGAAGCAGCGCGGCTGAAAACAGGATCGTAGGAATGCCCCTCATGCAGGTTAGTTCTTCAGGTGGCGGCGGTCTTGGACAGCGTCAAGTGGAGGCCAAGTTTTGGACAAAACGGGGGAATTCACAGTTCGTAGGGGGCAATTCACCGCTGGGCCGCGGCTGGGAAGAGTTTCCGGGCGCTTACTATGTAAACGCCACAGGCAGAAACACCCCGTTAAAGATCAGCCAAAAGAGCAAAATGTGATGTTTTTTCCTACGGTTTCAGCGCCCCGGGTGCGGCGGAAGCAGCAGCCGGCCGGAGGTGCTTTTGACGACAAATTCAAAATTCACCGCGGCGGAAGGCTTCCATTGTCTCCCACGCGGTGCGCTGCAGGAGCTGACGCTCGGATTCGGTGAATGTCTGCTTGAGCGGATTGCCATCCGGATCGCAGCCAGGTTTGTCGGGATCGGCAACCTTGGTCTCGACAACCTCGGTCAGCGCCAGTCCCTCCGGGCTCTTGTTGAGGACCGCCGCATAGAAGAGGCATGCGGTCAGGTATGCGCAATACTGGTTCGGATGACCGTCGTTCTTGTAGCGAAGCGCGAGCGAAGTGCCGGCCTTTTGCAGACGGTAGATCGCGAGCGGCACGGGAACAACGAGGGCGCCCGTCTTCTTCGCGAGATCCGCGGCAAGCCGCACCTCCATAAGGGCGCGGCCTTTCTCGATCGGCCCGGTCACCGGCGCCATGTTCTGCGAATAGGGCGCGGTGATGTAGAGTATTGGCCGCGTGTTCTGCTGCTTGGCGATTTCGATGAATTTCGACGCGTATTTCAAATAGCCGCTCTCCGGATCGGGATTCATATCCTGCCAGCTTTGCAGCACGACGTAATCCCACGACGGCGGAAAGTCGTTCCGCTGGGCCAACCACGCACGATGATTCCTCAGCGCACTTTTCAGGACCACACTCCGGTCGCCTTTCCATTGTGACGAACCGCGCTTGGCGATGTTCGCACGGGCTCGTTTCGGCGCGACATCGGCGGCTTCGTACTCTTCCCACGGCTGGAGTGCGGAGAAATCGATCTTCCTCCAATACTCGGTGTAAAACGGCGGTTCGTCGGCTTTGGCCAGCGCCTCCATTTCGCTCATCGAAGTTTTCATGTCCGCATCGGAAAGGGTCTGCAGACGGAGCAAGTCCTGACTGCGGAACAATTCGAAATGCCGGAACAGATCGCGCCCGCCGTAGGTGATGCGCTCGGTGATGAAGTTCGTTTCCGGATTGCCCTCGGTGGCGAGCGTTTTGAAGATGTCTTTCAGTTCATGCCGGGCGGTAAAGCTGTTCCCGATAAACAAGAAGCTTTGCGACTCGGAGGCTGGCGCCCGCGTCTCCGCCTTCGCACCGAATGCGCACAGGATAGCGGCCAATCCGAGAATGACCGGAGGGCAACTGTTCGATTTCCTGATCGGTAAGGCACTTTTTCGACCGCCCACCAGCACCGGCAACGGCGCAACCAGAACCGCAGATGTTACCGGCATTTCATTTGGTGACTTCGATGAGGTGGAAGACGTCTTCTTCATCGTCCTCATTGACCAAGGAGAAATCGCTGTTCCGGGGGCCTTTATTGGCAAACGCCGCATCTGCGATGGTGATGCTCCTTTCGACCCATCTTCCGCTGTTGGTCTTGGTAATGTTTATCGCGGTTTTGTCCGGATCGTCCGAGGCATCATAACGAACGGAAAAATTTCCGCTTCCTTGATCCAAGTAAATGAGTTTTAGAGTGATTGGATCTTTGGCTCCTGCAGGAAGAAATTCATCATCGAGATCAAAATACATCCTGTTTCGCCCGCTTGAATTTTCAAAGGCCCGCGCATAACGGCCGTAAGGCTGATCTGCGGGTCCGACCCGCCACAATCCGACACTGGTTTGATTCGCATCAATCTGGGTAATGAACCGGCTGAAGTTTCTGGCGATCAGCCCGAAGCCGACATCGTTCATCGCCTTCGCCTCTAAGAGATAGCTGGCTCCCGTAAGGGAAGTGGCTGCATCCAGATCACCGACTTTCGCTCCGTATTTGCTGAATTCTGACTCGATTTTTTTCATCCGGTCCGCGTTGCTCTGCACGGCCTTCCCATATTGCTCCTCGGGGAAACGGAGGGTATCCGCGCTGTCGAGAACATCGCGCAGGGCGATGAAAGCCTGCGGGCTGGTCTGGGGCTGCTTGTAATAGGAATAGCGATTGGCGAAGGCGAAGCCCTCATCGTATTTGCCCGTTTGGACAGTGCGGTAATCCACTTCCCAGAGATCAAGCCCCCGATCCACCGTGGAAATAGCCGTCCAATAATAGTTCCAGATCGGATTTTCCCTGAAGCTTCCTCCCTCCCCGAATTTGGAAAACTCGCCGCGCACAAATTCCGGCTGCTTGCCGTTCAGTCCGTAAAAAGTGGGGCGCAGTTCGTTGTCCTGCTCGATCTCACCATTGGCCTGATAACCGACTGCGATCGTAAATTGCTGCTTGCGGAGTTCGATCGGGTAATTCTGGCGAAGCCAGTTGGCGAATAGTTGTTCGCCCGCTCTTGCTCCCCTGCCCTTCACCTCTCCCCGCTCGCTCTGATCGGCGACGTTGAAAAGGAATTTGATGTGCTCGAGTTCCGGCTTATCGAAGGCATCGTAGAACCGTTTCGTCGCTCCGCGGCAGAACTCGAGATACTCCTCCGCGCTGATGTTGTATCTCGGGTCTTTCGGCGAGCCCTTGTAGAGCTGGCGGTCGCCTGTCGAGCCGAAGGCCGGCTGAATGAAAGCAAAAGCTTTCCGATCCGCTTCGGGAAGCGAGGCAATGTGATCCGCCAGTTTGCCGATAAAACGATGGAAGTATTTGATGTAGTTGGGATCGAGGTAATAGGGAAAATAATCTTTGCCCTTGCCTCCACTCACCGCCACTTTCGGCACTCCTTGCTCATAAATCCATTCCGGCGCGTGCGGGCCGGTCCATAGGACGAAATAGTAGTAATAGTTCCCCTCGACCGCATTACGGATGTGCGAATCGAGCGACGACCAGTCATAGACACCTGGCTTGGGCTCAAGATCCGCCCACTTGATTCGATCGGCCTGTCCTTTGACGAAAGGAAACCTCGCGGTATCGATCATTTCATCTTTGGAATTGGCGAAGAACCCCGCCCACGGCGGGCGTGCAGAAAGGGTTTTTTCAGTAGGAGCGTTGTCTGACCCTGGGGGATTTGATTTTTCCACCTCGATCTGAGCTTCTGCACGGAGCGCAGCTGGCGATGCCAGCAACAGCGCGACGAGGGCGATCAATTTTTGCGGCGTTTTCATTTCCTAGTTAATTTTCATGACGCGGCTCATGCTTTTTTTCATCGGCACCGTGAGCATCCATCCTCTGGGCTTTTGGCGACCTTCATCGTGGTGCTGGCAACAATCTCGGATATTGACGATGCATCTTTATCGACTCACGGAATGCTGATCTCAATTTTGTAGAATTTGTTCGTCCCGAAATCTCCGTTATCAATGACAGTGCGAATGATGTTGGGCTCGGTGCCAGCATCACTTGACGCGCCTCCGCTCAGGGGGATCCATGCTCCAGAGGTGAGGAAATCAGCAGTTTTCAATGTGTAGGTGCGGCCACTGAAGATAGGGCTGAAGCTAATGGCAAATTGGTTCGGTTGGCCCGGCGTGGCAGACACCGTGGTTTTAAACACGGAAGCGGCATTCGTAGGCACCAAACCGGCAACGAATTCGAAAGTGTTCACGTTGCCGTCGCCATCGTCGTCTCCGTTCGGCCCTTGCAAGAGGTTGTGTTGGGCGGACCATGCGGTGTAAGGCGTGACGACTGTGATGCCCAATAAGACGGTAGTCGATCCGCCGGTGTTCGTCGCCGTAATGGTGTAGCAGGCGGGCGCAGTCTCCGCCGTTGGCGTCCCGCTGATGATGCCCGAGGATGTGTCGAGCGTCAGGCCGGCCGGCAACGCAGGCGATACCGCATACGAAACCACCCCTCCCCCGCTGCTGTTCGGCGTGTTGTTCGTGATCACCGCGCCCTTGGTGTAAGTGGCCGGGTTGCTGGAGTAACTAAGAGACGAGGGCGCAGCGTCATTGACCGTGATGCTCAACGAGGCGGTGGTCGACCCGCCGCTGTTCGTCGCTGTCACGGTGTAATCGGCTGTGGAGGTCACCGCCGAGGGAGTTCCGCTAATAACACCCGTCGCAGTGTCCAGCGTCAGCCCGGCCGGCAACGCGGGCGAAACCGCATATGAAACCACCGGTCCACCGCTGCTCGTCGGCGTGTTGCTCGTGATCTCCGTGCCCTTCGTGTAAGTAGCCGAGGTGCTGGCGTAGCCCAGCGAAGACGGCGCGGCATCGTTCACCGTGATACTCACCGACGCGGTGGTCGATCCGCCGCTGTTCATCGCCGTAACGGTGTAGGCAGTGGTCGAGGTTACGGTGGCAGGCGATCCGCTGATGACGCCGGTGGAGGTGTCGAGCGTCAGCCCCGCTGGTAGCGTGGGTGAAACCGCATACGAGACCACCGCGCCGCCGCTGCTCGTCGGGGTGTTGGCGGTGATCGCCGTGCCCTTGGTGTAGGTAGCCGGGTTGCTGGAGTAACTGAGAGAGGAGGGCGCAGCGTCATTGACCGTGATGCTCACCGAGGCGGTGGTCGACCCGCCGCTGTTCGTCGCTGTCACGGTGTAATCGGCTGTGGAGGTCACCGCCGAGGGAGTTCCGCTAATGACACCCGTCGCAGTGTCCAGCGCCAGCCCGGCCGGCAACGCGGGCGATACCGCATAAGAAACCACCACGCCACCACTGCTGTTCGGCGTGTTGTTCGTGATCACCGCGCCTTTGATGTAGGTGGCCGGGTTGCTGGAGTAACTGAGAGAGGAGGGCTCAGCATCATTGACCGTGATGCTCACCGAGGCGGTGGTCGAGCCGCCGCTATTACTCGCCGTGACGGTGCAATCGGCGGGCGCGGTCACTGCCGTCGGCGTGCCGCTGATGATGCCCGTCGAGGTATTAAGCGTCAGCCCGGCCGGCAACGCGGGCGAAACCGCATACGAAACCACCACGCCACCAATGCTCGTCGGCGTGCTGTTAGTGATCGCCTCACCCTTGGTGTAAGTCGCGGGATTGTTGGCGTAGCTCAGCGAAGAGGGTGCGGCATCGTTCACCGTGATGCTCAGAGGGAAGCTCGTTGATCCGCCGGAGTTCGTTGCCGTTACGGTGTAACTGGCTGTGGCAGTCACTGCCGTCGGTGTGCCGCTGATGACGCCCGTCGAAGTGTTAAGCGTGAGCCCGGCCGGAAGGGCAGGCAAAACCGCATACGAAACCACCCCGCCCCCACTGCTCGTCGGCGTGTTGTTCGTGATCGCCGCGCCCTTGGTGTATGTGGCCGGGCTGCTCGCATAGGACAACGAGGAAGGGGCGACGACGGCTGGCGGACTGACCTCAAAGGAGATACTCCATCCACCGCTAATCGTTCCGGCGTCCTGCTGGTCATCATCTCGCACATAAAGGCTCCAGACTCCAGTGGGATTGGTGCCAATGAAGGTGGATAAGGTCGTAGCATACGGCGAAGCGGGAGCAGGCGAAGGAAAGGTGTCGGAGTTGGTGTCGTTGTTTGTGGGCTTGTAGGTGCCGCTGATGATCGAGTTGTTTGGAAGTGAAGCCGAGGCCGTGTCGTTGAATGAAATACTCGCATTCACAACATCAGCTGTTCCCCCAGCGTCAGACATCAGGAGCAACTTCTGCCCGGAAGGCCCGACCAGCAGAATATCCACATCCGATGGGTAGGTGTGATTAAAGCCATTGAGTGAGACCGTTGCCTTGATGACCGTTCCGCTTGTTGACGGAACCGTGATCGTGGAGGGATAAGGCGTAGCAGCTGCCCGGTCATTGATCGTGATCGCCGAGGAGTTGCTATAGGTCAGGAAATCATTGACCGTGATCGCCAGCAAAGCAGTCGCAGATCCGCCACTGTTCGATGCCGTGACAGTGCAACTGGTAGTCGGAGTCGCCGCCGTGGGCGTGCCGCTGATGACACCGTTGGTAGTGTTCAGAGTTAACCCGGCGGGCAGGGCCGGCGAAACTCCATAGGAGACCACCGCTCCACCGCTGTTGGTCGGCGTGTTATTGGTGATCGCGGCGCCTTTCCTGTAAGTGGCCGGGTTGCTGGAATAGGTCAGCACCGAGGGCGCGACATCTTTGACCGTGATGTTCAACGAAGCAGTCGTGGACCCCGCACTGTTGGTTGCGGTAACGATGTAGTTGGAGGCAGAAGTCACCGCTGTGGGCGTCCCGCTGATGATCCCTGAGCTCGTGCTTAGCGCGAGGCCCGCTGGCAGTGCGGGCGATACAGAATAAGAAGCCACGGCTCCGCCAGTGCTGCTCGGGCTGTTGTTCGTGATTGCCGTTCCCTTCGTGTAGATGACCGGATTGGTTGCATAGGTCAGATTTGCGGGCGGTGAGGTCGCGCTAGCATTATTAACCGTGATCGTTAGCAGGGCTGTCGTAGATCCGCCGCTGTTCGTCGCCGTGACGGTGTAAACCGTTGTCGGGCTGGCCGCGGTGGGAGTGCCCCGGGTTTCGCCCTGTGCGTTTAGGGTTAGGCCGGCGGGTAGCGCGGGCGTGATGGAATACAAAACCACGGCACCACCACTGCTGGTGGGCGAGTTTCTCGTGGCGTTCACGAGCGCCGTGCCCACAGTAAAAACGGCGGGGTTGTTGGAGTATCCCAGCGATGAGGGCGGTATATCGTTGACCGTGATACTCACGGAGGCGGTCGTGGAGCCATTGGTGTTCGCGGCCGTGATCGTGTAAGTGGCGGTCGCAGTCACCGCCGTGGGCGTCCCGCCGATCACACCCGTGGCAGGATCCAGCGTCAGGCCCGCGGGGAGCGCGGGTGTGACTGAATAGGATGCCACGGCTCCCCCGCCGCTGGTCGGCGCATTATTGGTGATCGCCGTGCCCTTCGTGTAGGTAGCCGGGTTGCTGGAGTAGGATAGCAACGTGGGCGCAAGACCGGTAACGGTGATGCTGACCTGAGCCGTAGTGGATCCGCCGGAATTCGTCGCTGTCACGGTGTGAAAAGTCGTCGCACTGGCAGCCAAGGGCGTGCCGCTGATCACACCCGTGGAGGTGTTGAGCGTGAGACCGACTGGCAGTGCGGGCGATACCGCGTAGGAAACCACGATTCCTCCAGTATTCGCCGGCGTATTAAAGGGGATCACCACGCCTGCGGTGTAAGCGGCGGGGTTGCTGGAATAAGTCAGCGCCGAAGGCGCGATATCATTCACCGTGATAGTTAGATTAGCAGTCGTAGAGCCATCGGCATTCGTTGCCGTGATGGTGTAGGTCGCGGTCGCGGTCACTTCCGTCGGCGTGCCGCTGATGACTCCCGTGGTGCTGTTCAGGTAAAGACCTTTGGGCAGCCGCGGCGAAGCCACATACCTGATCGCGCTGCCTCCAATACTGGCAGGTAAGAGATTTGCGATTGCCGTGCCCTTCGTGTAGGCGGAAGGGATGGAGTAAGTCAGCGCCGTAGGCGGATTCGGGCCAGGCGAGCTGACGTCAATCAAGAGGGTCGCCGTGTCGGAACCACCGGTGCTGCTGACCTGCACGGTCCAACGGTTCAGACCGGCGTCGGCGGACGTCGGTGTTCCCGAGAGGGCTCCGCTGGAGGAAACTGTGAGCCAGTCAGTTCCTCCGGAAATCTTGGAAAGCTTGGTAAACGTCAGCGGCTGGCTGTTCGGATCGGTGGCGTCACCCGCCATTGTCTGGCCTGTGTACGCTACGCCGCTCGTCGCTGAAGTTTTACTAATAGGATCGCTGCTGAACTGGGGAGAAGGATAAACAGTAGCGGAGGGCACGCCTGTCACGCTCACATCATCAATTGACAAACGATCAGTGCTCGTATTCGAGTTCAAGGTGAAGCGAATTTGGGAGATGGCACCAAAGGAACTTAGGTTAATCGTGGCGGGCACCAGATCCACCGTGCCCCCGAGATCAGTGCCTTTGTCGGTTTGGGTCCAAACCGTATGCCAGGTTCCATCAAACACCTCAGCCAACCCTGGTCCGGTGGTCTTATCGAGATCCCAAGCAAACGAGAGTGTCGCACTGGTCAGCGGGGCGGCAAGAGTGCGGGTTATTTGGGAATTAGGGCTCCCGCCGTACAGTTCGATGATGGCCCCGGGCTTTACTGTGCTGCTTGTCGTCCAGTCGGCGCTCCAACCGGTGCCACCCGACCATGTAACCGAATTAAAATCATCCACGGAGGACGAAACAGAGGCCAGCGCGAAAGTGGCCGTGAGGCTGGTATCCTTGGTTGGGAAAAGGAATGGTTTCGGGTTGGTGCCGGTCAACGCGCCGCTCCACCCCGTGAATACCCATCCGGGCGCAGCTGTCGCCTGCAGCTCCAGTCGCTGGCCCTCAGCGAAGTCCTCACCATTGACCGGCGAGTAGGTCGTAGCATCCGTGCGACCGCTCACCGCGCCCAAGCCGACGGTGCCGATTTGGACATTGGCCAGCTTGGTCACTTCAAGTTTATGGAAAATATCATCGTCTGAATCCAAATTGACGAGGATGAGGTCGGAACCGTTAGGCCCTTGGTTTCTGAAGGCCCAGTCCGTGACTATCACCGAAGCTGTCTTCCAGGTATTGCTGTTGGTTTTGGTGACCGTGAACGCGGTCTTCTGGCTGTTCCCCACAGCATCGTAGCGAAGGGCAAACTGACCGGTGCCGCGATCGAGATAGTCCACGGAAAGCCGCACCCGCTGGCCCACTAAAGGCAGCAGGTTGTCATTGATGTCGAAATACATCGTATCCCTGCCAGTGGCACTGTCGAAACGGCGCGCGAAGCGGTCATACGGATGCGAGCTGGTCGTCAAGGTTCCGTTGACGCGCCAGAGTCCCTTGCTGGTGGAGTCCGGGTCCATCTGAGTGATGA
>CAJBKE010000062.1 GCA_903953565.1 uncultured Verrucomicrobiota bacterium
CAGTCGGGCAAAATCTTATCCTGCCTTTTATCTTCTTCTATCCGTGGCTAAGTGCCTTTCCTCTTTTCGGATCGAGCTGTCCCCCCCCTCAAGGACTTCCGAAATCACGCCTTGCCGGCCAGGCGGTCGCGCAGCGGGGCGCGCAGGCGCCGGCACAGCGGTCCAGCCCTTTTGGAGTGCAGCGGCATGAAGCCGCTTTGCCTCGGGCGGTTCAGCCTCGCGCTCCGAGAATGAAAAAAAGCGCCGTCATGCCGGCGCACTCCAAAAAACCGCAGCGCTCAGCGCGACCATCCCGCCGAACTGCCCCCGCCTCCGCGATGCACCCAGATGCTTTGCAGGATGCCGACGCTGAAGAGGACCGCCACGACGAAGGATCCGCCGTAGCTGACCAGCGGCAGAGGCAGACCGGTGATCGGCGTCACGCCGATGGTCATGCCAATATTCATGAAAGTATGGGTGAAGATGAGGGTGGTCAGACCGACCCCGAGCAAACGCCCGAGTTCGTCCTTCGATTTGAGCGAGACGTAAAGCCCCAGTCCCACGAAGGCGAGGAAGGCGAGGAGGATGAGCAGGCCCCCAATGAAGCCGTGCTGCTCGCCGATGACGGAAAAAATAAAGTCGTTGTGCACGATGGTGCTGGGGAGAAAACCCAGTTCGTTGAGCGTGTTCTCCGCCTTGAAGCCCTTGCCGTCCCATCCGCCCGAACCGATGGCGGTGAGCGATTGATTGATCGTCCAACCCGCGCCCTGAGGGTCGAGTTCCGGGTCGAGGAAAGTGATGATGCGCTGCCGTTGGTAGGGACGCAGACCGAAGTTGACCATCAGCGGAATGATGGCCACAGCCAGCAAGATGAGAGTGAGCAGATAGCGCGCCGGAACCCGCGCCGCGTAGAGCATGGCGAGCATGACCGGCAGCCAGACGAGCGACGAACCGAGGTCGGGTTCGGCGAGGATCATGGCACAGGGGATTCCAGTGATCGCGGCGCAGAGCGCAATGCGCAGCGGCGCCGGCATGTCATCGTATTCGGAAAGGAAAATGGCCATCAGCATGATGCCGGCAAGAATGGCGAGCTGCGACGGCTGGAAGCTCATCACGCCGAGATCGAGCCAACTGCCGCTGCCGTAGACGGTCTTGCCGACAAGGTGCACCGCGACGAGGCCGAGCAAACCCGCGATGTAAATCGGCAGGGCCCCGCGCCGGATCCAGTGGTAGTCGGTGAAGGCAACGCCGAGGCAAACGATGAGACCGATACCCAGCCAGACGAGTTGGCGGTTCCAAAAGTCCTGCTCGCGCATCCATGTCGCGCTGTAGATGGCAAAGATGCCGAAGAGACCGAGCGCGATGACCAAGCCGAACAACGGCCAGTTGAGCCCCGTGAATTTTCTCAACAGATAAGTCATGTCGCGCGATCAGGCCGCCAGCTTGGGCACGGCGGAAAGAAGTTTCTTGGTATAGTCATGCCGCGGATTCGCGTAGATCTCGCCGGCCGGTGCCGATTCGACGATTTTGCCGTGGTGCATGACGATGACATGGTCGCTGACGTGCTCGACGACTGCAAGGTCATGCGCGATGAACAGGTAGGCAACACCCAGCTGTTCCTGCAAGTCCTGCAGCAGGTTGACGATCTGCGCCTGCACGCTCACGTCGAGGGCGCTGACCGGTTCGTCGCAGACGATGAATTTCGGTTTCACCGCCAAAGCGCGCGCGATGCCGATGCGCTGGCGCTGGCCGCCGCTGAATTCGTGCGGATAACGTCCCATGGCATCGGCGGGCAGCCCGACGAGTTTGAGAAGTTCCGCCACGCGGTCGCGACGCTCGTCGCGGGTCATGGTGGGAAAATGGATTTCCAGCGGCTCGGCCAGGATGGCTCCGATGGTCATGCGCGGATTGAGCGAACCGAAGGGGTCCTGGAAAATCATCTGCAGATCCTTGCGCAGCGGACGGAATTCCGACTCGGGCAACGGAAGAATGTCGCGGCCCTCGTAAAGCACCTGACCCGACGTCGCGGGCGTCAGCTTGAGCAAAGTGCGGCCGACCGTTGTCTTGCCGCTGCCGCTCTCACCGACAAGGCCGACCGTCTTGCCCGCCTCGATATCGAAACTGACATCATCGACCGCCTTGATGTCGCCCGTCTGCCGGCGAAGCACGCCGCCATAGACGGGGAACCACGTGCGCAGGTTGCGGACGGAAAGCAGCGGCATGGGCGAAATGTGCCCTCAGGCGCGCGCGCCCGCAAGAACCTCTTCGGTCAGGCGATCCACTCCTCGAGCGTGTCCGCAAAATCCTCCGCCGTGGCGGCAGAGGCGAGAGCGGCGACCTTCCGCTCGTCACGACACGTTCGGGCCAAAGCCCCGACTTTGCGCAAATACTGCTCGGTCATGGCCGAGGGGATGGCGAAGGCAAAAACAAAGCGCGGACCAGCAGGGCTGTTCCAGCGCAGGGCGGACAAAGCCATGTCCTTGACCGCGGCGCTGCGCCCGTGAACCAGAACCACACCGCCGCCGGAGCCTTCGAGGTCCATCACCTGTTTGGGACCGATCCAAGGACGGAACTCGTCCCATGATGTGATGCGCGGATCGTCGCGCAGCAGGGAAACTGCCGCTTCCACCGCGCTGTCGCGCGAATCCGCAGACACATCGAGCCGCACGCGCGCCGGATCGAGGAGACGTTTTTCCCCGCTCATACGTTACTGCCGCTCCACTTCAGCTTTTCCCGCAGCACGCCGCTGAAGGTGCGGCCGGGCAGCGTGGCCAGACGCAACTTCTCCTCGGCCCGCGAGACGCGCAGCACGTCGGCCGGTCCGAACTCGCGGATCTCCTGGCCGTCGACATTGACCGTGACGCCCAGACCCGGGCTGACCAGACGCAGTTCGAGTTGCGCGGTGTCGGCCACCACGGTGGAGCGGTTGGTCAGGACATGCGGACAAATCGGCGTGATGACCAGGCACGCGCTGTCGGGGAGGAGCAAGGGGCCGCCCGCCGACATGGAATAGGCGGTGGATCCGGTCGGCGTAGCCACAATGAGACCGTCGGCGTGGTAAACCGACAACTCTTCACCGTCGATCCGCACCTCGACTTTGATCAGCTGCGAATGATGTCCGCGGCTGACCACCGCATCGTTCAAGCCGGTGAAAGTCTCCACAACGCGACCGTCGCGCTCGAGTTCGACCCGAAGAAGGGTGCGCGAGCTGAGTTTGAAATCGCCGGCCGCGATGCTGTCGACCGCGCGCGACCAGTCTTCTCCGCTCACGCCGGTGAGGAATCCGAGCGAACCCACATTGATGCCGAAGATCGGGGGCGCGGCACCACGCATGCGGTGCAGCGCGCGCAGAATCGTGCCATCACCGCCCAGGACGATGAGAAGATCGCAAGACGCGGCAAGTTGAGGGTCATCCACGCCGGGACTGCCGGCCATGGCGGCGGTGCTCTTTTCCAACAAGACCTCGACACCTCGGGCGGCGAGCGCCTCGGCCAGCGAACGCACGAGGGCGGCGGATTGCGGTTTGTCCGTCCGGGCGAGGATTCCGGCTTTCATGGCTTGAGCAGGCAAAGGAATTCGCGGTTGCCCTCCGCTCCGGCGATGGGCGAATCAATCACCCCTCCCCACGACCATCCGAGGGACGCGGCAAAATCGCGGATTTTATCCACTGCTTTGAGGCGTGCATTGTCGTCGCGCACCACGCCACCGCGGCCCACTTCGGCGCGGGATAATTCAAACTGCGGCTTGATCAAGGCCACGATCATTCCGCCGTCACTAAGAACCCCCGCGGCCGGCGGCAAGACCAAAGTCAGGGAAATGAAACTCACATCGGCCACGATCAGGCTGACTTTTTCCGGAAAATCACCCGACTGCAGGTGGCGTGCGTTGCAGTGTTCCATGACGACGACACGCGGATCGCTGCGGATTTTCCAATCGAGTTGCCCGTGGCCGACATCGAGGGCGTAGACCTTGACCGCGCCGTGCTGGAGCAGGCAGTCGGTGAAGCCTCCGGTCGAAGCGCCGACGTCGAGACAGACCCAACCCGAAGGATCGATCCCGAAGTGTACGAGCGCGGCCTCGAGTTTATGTCCGCCACGGCCGACATAGCGGTCTGCCTCGCGCACTTCGAGCGGAGCATCGTCGGCCACGGCAAGCGAAGGTTTGTCCAGGCGCGTGCCCGCGGAAAACACCGCGCCCGCCATGATGAGACGCTGCGCTTTTTCGCGCGAGGTGCACAGATCCCGCCGCACGAGCAGGACATCCAGCCGCTCCTTGGCCATGATGCGGTCAGTCCGCGCGCAATCCGGCCTCCTGCAACCGGCGCTCCAACTGCCGGATACGGGCATCGGTCATTTCGAGCTCGCGGCGCCGTTCCACGAGGAGGAGTTCCAGTTCGCGAATGCGCTGCTGCAGGTTCTGGCGGATGGTGCGGCGGCCGGGTTCGCCGGCGGCAATATCCTCCAAGGGCGGCGGTTGGCCTTGGAAAAATCCGGAATGGCGCAGAATGGTGTCCGCGCCCGTGCAACAATTGATCAGCACCGTGTCGGCATGGATTTCGCCGAGGCGAAGGAACTCCTGGACCGCTTCCTCCGTGGTCGGGCCATAGTAGGACTCTTCACCGAGCTGGATGAGGTAGTCCATGTGCAACTGCTGCAGCATGGGAGCCTTGACCCAATTGACCCGGTCGTCGCTGACCATGTCCTGCGGCGAGACCTGTGCGGCGCGCGCCCATTCCTTGAGCTTGGAAAAATCGACCGGACCGAAGACTTCGCCGTCTTCGTGCTTTTTCAAAAACCATTTTGCGGAATGCTCCATCCCGATACGCATCATCTTCGCGTTGCCACCGCCGGGAAGCGAGCAAATCCCACGCGCCGCTTGCCTCGGGGCCACTGCTGCGTCATTATTGTGGATCAGATGTTCAGGCTGACGCGCCAGGAACGCCGGCTCGTCGCTTTCATCCTGGCGGCTTTTCTTGCGGGGCTTGGAATCAAGCACTGGCGGGAGACGCGGGAGACAAAAGCGGCGGTGGCGGAATTGGCGCAGGATCCTTGACCCATGCAAAAACCGGCTTTTCACGAAACTCTCGACCAAGTGGTCTCGCTCGATCCGCGCTACAGTCGCGAAGCCTACGGCTTCCTGCGCGAGGCGCTCGAGTTCACCCAGAAAAAACGCCGCAAGTCGCGCGCCGAATCGACCCACGTCTCGGCCAACGAACTCCTCGCCGGCTTCCGCGATTATTCGCTCCAGCAATTCGGTCCGATGGGACTCACCGTCCTCGAATACTGGGGCGTCCGCTCCACGGGTGACGTGGGCCGCATGGTTTTCAATCTCATCGAGGCCGGGGTCTTCGGTCGCGCCGACGATGACCGCATCGAGGATTTCGAAAATGGTTTCAGCTTCGAGGAAGCTTTCGTCGCGCCCTTCCGTCCGGTCGAAAAGAAAACCTCCCGCCGCGCCCCGCGTTCTCGCAAAGTCGCGCAGGAGGCCAACTGACGCGGCCGGCCCCGCGCCGACCCGCCATGCAGAACCTCCTGCCCCATCCCGACGACCCCGCCGCCGCGGCGCTGGCCCGCGGCCGCACGCAAACCCGCGTGTTGCCCAATGGCTTCACTGTGCTGGTCGAGCCCGACCACTCCGCCCCGGTAGCCAGCGTGCAGGTCTGGGTGCAAAGCGGCAGCATCCATGAGGGATCATGGCTCGGCGCCGGATTGTCGCATCTGCTCGAGCACATGATTTTCAAGGGCACGGAAAAACGCGGACCGAACGAAATCGCCCGCGCCGTGCAGGAGGCGGGCGGCTATGTCAATGCCTACACCTCGTTCGACCGCACAGTTTACTGGATCGACGTGCCGGCGGACGGTGCGTCCACCGCCATGGAATTGCTCGCCGACGCGACTTTGCATTCGATCCTTCCCGCCGAGGAATTTTCCAAGGAACAGGAAGTCATCCGCCGCGAATTCGCCATGGGCTTCGACGATCCGAACCGCATGAGCACGGAGCTGATGCTTTCGACGGCTTTCAGCGCCAGTCCCTACCGGCATCCGATCATCGGTCACCTCGAAGTTTTCAACCGCCTGACCCGCGACGACCTCGCCGCTTACTACCGCGCGCGCTACACGCCGGAGAACATGTTCCTCGTCGTCACCGGCGATGTGGACCCCGCGCAGGTTTTCGCCGATGCGGAGAAAAATTTCGGGCCCGCATCCCGTCAGGCTCAGCCGCCGCTCTTCATCCCGCACGAACCCGCGCAACTCGGACGGCGCGAGGCGCACGAGGAATTCGAGACCGAGCTGACGCGTTGCTCCCTCGTCTGGCACATCCCGCCCGTCACCCACCCCGACACCGCGCCGCTCGACGTGCTCGCCACTGTCTTGGGCGGCGGACGCAGCACGCCTTTGCATCTTGAGCTGCGCGAGAAGAAGAACCTCGTTCACCACATCTCGGCTTATTCCTACATGGCCGGCGAGATGGGACTCTTCGGCATCGACTTCCTTTGCGAGCCGGACAAACGCACGGAAGCCGCGCAGGCCGTGCTGGAAATCGTCGATCGCTACTGCGGGCAAACCGCCACGCCCGCCGAGGTGACCAAGGCCCGCAAAAGCATCCTCGCCGATCAATTGAACAATCTGTCGACCGCCCGCGGCCGCGCTTCCGACATCGGCGGCAGTTGGCTCCTCGCCCGCAATCCCGACCTCGGATCGGAATACCTCGGGCACATCGGATGCGTCGAAGCCGCCGACCTGCAGCGCGTGGCCCGTCGCTACCTTACCGAATCGAAGGCCACCATCACCTCACTCAATCCGAAAGGTTCGCTCGATCTCGCCTCCCGGGCGGCCCGCGTCGCCGGAGCGCGAAAGATCGAAAAATTCACCCTGCCCAACGGCCTGCGTGTGCTGGTCTGCGCGGACCACAAACTGCCGCTGGTCAATCTCGTCGCCGTGTTTCGCGGAGGATTGCTGGCCGAGACCGCCGCAACCAACGGGGTCACCGCGCTGGCCGCACGCACTCTGATCAAAGGCACGGAACGCCGCAGCGCCGAGCAACTCAACGACGAAATCGAGGCCGTCGGCGGACAGATCCGCGCCGACTCCGGCAACAACAGCTTCAGCGTTTCCGTCGAGGTGATGAAACCCGACCTCGGTCTGGGCATGGACATTTTGTCCGACGTGCTGGCGCACGCCGCGTTTCCGGAAGAAGAAATCGCGCGCGAAAAGGAAGACCAGATTGCTTCGATCAAAGCGGAGGACGAACAAATCACCACCGTGGCGAGGAATGCCATGCGGCGGGCCGTTTTCGGCGCTCACCCCTACGGTCTGCGTTCGAGCGGGACGGCGGAGTCGGTGGAATCGCTGACCCGCGAGCAGCTGCTCGCCTTCCGGGAGGAATGCGTCACCGCCAAGAACGGCGTGCTCGCCATCTTCGGCGATGTTTCGGTCAAGGAAGTGCGCTCCATGGCCGCGGAAATGTTCGGCGGACTGCGCGAGGGCAAGTTGCTCATGACCGATCCACCGGTCACACCACCGCTCGGTGCCGCCGCGGAAATCGTGGTCAACGAACCCAAACAGCAGGCCGTTCTCATGGCCGGATTCCGCGGTGCGGATGCCTTGAGCGCGGACCGCGCGGCGTTGGAGTTGATCGATACGGCGAGCAGCGACATGGCCTCGCGCTTTTTCCACCGCATCCGCGAAGAGTTGGGATTGGCCTATTTTGTCGGCGCCGCGCAAATGATGGGCTTTGCCCCGGGCATCTTCACTTTCTACCTCGGCACCGATCCGGCCAAGGTCGATCTGGTGCGGAAAAATTTCGACGAGGAAATCGCGGCTCTGGCCGCCGAAGGTTTGACCAAAGCCGAACTGAGCCGGGCAAAAAAGAAACTCATCGGCAGCGAGGCCATCCGGAATCAATCCCTCGAGACTTTCGCCCACGTCGTCGCGGTGGACGAGCTTTACGGCCTCGGTGCAGAGCACCACGCCGAGCGGGCCGCGGAGATCAACGCAGTCACGCTGGAACAGGTGCGCGAGGTGGCGCGGAAGTATTTCCGCGATCCGTTCCGGGCGACGGTGCTGGTGACGCCGGCTTGATGAATTGTAGCGGCGGTCTATGACCGTCGGACGCTTTCTTTTTTAGGCACCGACGGTCATATCAGTTGGCTTCGCTTTGCTTCAGCCCGTCTCGCTTTGCTCGGCTGACCGCCGCTACAAGAGGAAGAAGGAGAGATCGGGGAAATTGCAATCGGGAGCGGGCGCGCTTAAAACATCCCCATGGCCGAAGTGCAAAATTCCCAACAGTCCGGCGAAATGACCCGCCGCTTCATCGAATTCGTTCTCATGCAGGCGCAGCAGATCGCGCTGATGCTCGGACAGATCCCCGGGCCCGACGGAAAACCCATGGAGCCGAACCTCCCCATCGCGCGTATCTTCATCGATCAGCTCGAAATGATCCGCGAGAAAACGCGCGGCAATCTGACCAAAGAAGAGGAAGACATCCTGACCAAGGTGCTGGCCGATTTGCAGTTGGCCTTCGTCGAGGCGGGAAACCAGGGGCCCGCCGCCCCCGCGGTCACGGCGGCACCGGAAGCTCCCGGGACACCCGTTGTGGACAGCCCGCCGGACGAAGAGGACAAAAAGAAATTCAGCAAAAGCTACGGTTGATTACGGCCGCCGCGGTCCCCACACTCCGATCCCATGGAAATCATCGAGTCGGTTGTCAACGGAACCCCGGTCCTGACTTTGCGCGGACGCCTCGACGGCATCGCCGCTCCGGCCGTCGAGGAGAAGGTTGAGGCTCTCCTCCCCACCACCCCGCGCATGGTGTTCGATTGCTCCGGCCTCGAATACGCCAGCAGTGCGGGGTTGCGCGTCTTCCTCGCCACGGCAAAGAAGCTGAAGACGGCCGGCGGACGCTGCGGTTTCGCCGCACTCACCCCTTCGCTGCGCGAGATTTTCGATATCTCCGGATTTCTCGATGTTCTCGAGGTCCACGAGAACCTGGAGTCCGCCACTGCCTGAAGCCATGCAACAACTCACTTTCACCGAAGAAATCGTCCTCCTTGCCTTGGACGACAAAACCGGGGCGCAACTTCCCTTGCCCGTCACCGCGCTGGGCTACGGCTTGGCCGGAGCCGTGCTGGCCGACCTGGCCATGGCCGGGAAAATCGACACCGATGCGCAACAATTGACCGTGCTTGATCCGTCCCCCACCGGCGATCCCCTGCTCGACCCCTGGCTCGCGCTGATCACGGCGGAGACTAATCCGCGTTCCGTCGCCTACTGGCTCTCCGTGCTGGCCGACCGCCGGCAGGAGATCGAGCAACCCGCGCTCGACCGGCTCATCGCCCGCGGCATCCTCAAACGGCAGGACAAAAAAATCCTCTGGGTTATCGGCCTGCGGCGCTACCCCACGATCGACGGTCACGAGCGCACCGAGGTGCGCACCCGGCTCGGACAACTCATCCTCGGGGAGGATTTGCCCGACCCGCGCGATGCCACACTCCTCAGTTTGTTGCGAGGCTGCCGGCTGACGGACAACATTTTCGACGGACCGGAATTTTCCGCGCGAGACCAACGCCTGGCCACGCTGGCCAAAATGGATCTGGTCGGCCGCGAAGTGGCAGTGGCCACGACCGAAGCCATCGCCGCGCTTTCCGCCGCGATGATTGCCTCGGTGCCGCACATGTAGAATCCGCGGAAGCTCCCGCCGGAGAAGACGGGGCGAAAGGAAGTTTCCCGAGAGTTACGGGTGAGAAAAAGTAGAAACGGCGCCCCCGCCGTTGAGAGAGTTTTTGATACAAGTCTTTACGCGGTTTCGTTTGTGCCATCGGGGTTCGAACTTTGAGCGCCAGGTGGATCGCGATGTCCCATCGCGATTTCCTCAGTGAATCATCGCGCCGGGACGGCGCGATCCACCTTAACAGATGACGAAAACCTTTTGATGCAGCTTCTACTTTTGACGACAAAAAAAACCGGCGGCCTCTTGCGAAGCCGCCGGTTTGTGAGGGATAACCGGGAGGTTACGCTTTGAGGTGCTTGGAGACGTGCTTGGTCATCTCGAACATGCTGACGACTTTTTTGCCGCCGAAGATAACCTTCAGCTTGTCGTCGGCGTGGATCATCGTCTTTTTGACTTTGTCCTGCAGCTTGTTCTTCTTGATGTAGTCACAGAGCCTCTTAGTCATTTGTCCGCGGGGAGCGGGCTTGGCGCCAACAACGGCGGCGAGAGCGGCGGAAGGCGTCACCGGCTTCATGAGCGCGGGATTCGCTTTCCGTTTTTTCTTCACCACTTTTTTCTTGGCGGCCTTTTTGACGGTTTTCTTGGCTGGTTTACTTTTGGTTGCTTTTTTCTTAGGCATAACAAGTCCTTGTGTTGACAGGTTTTTCCCTAGGGAGCAACCACAATTTGTGGGGTTGGCGCAGGCCCGCCACCACTACCCGTAGGGGCTCCCGGAGGCTGGGTCAGATCCCGTCGCCGCCCGGATCGGCGGAACCGGCGACCTCGACTTCGAGCCGGTAGAAACGGCCCGGCGTATTGCCAAGGCCGGTTTCGGTGACGTCCTTGGTCGTGCCGTCGCCGGTCACGGGATTACTCTGGCCATTCCCAACGTTGCTGACCGGTGCCCAATCATCACCTGAGTCGAGAATGGTGCGGGCCATGACGGTGTAGACCCGGCCGGCGACAGTCGGGAAGGTCACGCGGAAGGTATCACCGGTCGATTCGACAGCGAGGGCGGGGAAACCGCTGGTGGCATCCTTGGGGTTGGAGCCGACGACATATTCCTCGCGATCGGCCAGAGTATCGCTGTCGAAGTCGGCAGAGCCGTCACGGTCGAGATTGCCGAAGTTTTCCAACTCCCATGCATCAGGGAGACCATCGGCATCGCTGTCGGCGGCTGGTTGCGTGAGATCCGTGCCCTGATCGAAGCCGAAGACCAACGTGGTGTTGCCGGTGATGGCCACTTCCACTTGGTGCGTCTGCGCTTGGTTGCGGCGGTTGACCGTGGTGAAAGTCGCCCCGCCCACATCCGTTGCGCCGGCATTGATCGAACTGTTGGCCGAAGTCTGGACAAACGCACGCACCGGACCGTCGCCGCTCGCATTGTTGACCAAGTTGACGCGCTTGTTATCCGGAGTGATCTGCTCGGTGCCGAGGTTGGCATGACCGTTCTTCATCAGGTCGAGCAAGTTCGGGGCAAGACCGAAGCGCACGTAGAGTTGGCCGGGGCCGCTCAGGGTGTAGGCCGCGCTGACGTTTCCGCTCCATGCATCGGGCAGCGAAATTGTCTTGGAGATGCCGGCAGTGTTGAATGTCCATGCCGCGTCGCCCGCCGAGGCAACCGTGTAATCTGCGTTAACCGCAGCGCTGTTGCCGGTGCCGAATGTGCCGCCGGTTGCCCACCAATCCTTGAAGCCGCTGGTGCGGTAGGCACTGAGTGTCGTTGTTGTCCCGACAAAATTGCTAGCGCCCTCGACGTCCGTTTCGGTGTTGGCGTAGGAAGCGAAGTTGCCGGCGACCTGCCAGATTTTTCCGGTGGACGGATCACGCAACCACGCGGCGGTCATGCGCCCGCCCTTGGCCTCGAAAACGGCAAAGATGCGACTGTTGTAGAGCAGATATTCCACGGCTCCGTCGAGATCGACGTCCAACTCCTGCTTGCCGCGTGTCGCGCTATTTGCCGATGTGGCCCAAGCTTGGACACGCTCGAAGACTTTGGCAAAGCGCGCCTGGCCCTGGGTGTTCTTGGCAAAGTCGGCCAGCGATTGGTTGGCGAGCGAAGCGGGGCTGATGTAGTCGCCGGTGCTGAACTTTCTCAGGTCAATCCCTTGACCGGCGTTCGGTTGATAGAAGGACGTCTGGAACATGGCGCCGCCGATGACCGCGCGAGCCACTTTTTGCAGGCTCAGTGAGCTGACAGAGTTGGCCGCGGTCCACGCAGCATTGGCATGGCCGTCGACACCGACCTGCCCGAAGGGTGACGAGGCGCCGAGGTTTTGCACCTTTAGCTTGTTGTACCAATTGTCGTAGCTCTCGCCGGTGGCCCAATCGACATAGTCCTTGGCGGTTTGATCAAGATTTTGCCCCGTGCCGCGGCCTTCAGTTCCCCACGTGCTGTAGGTATTGCCGTCCTGACCGACGTAATTGATCTGGTTGTCGGCCACCTGCTGTGCGGTGACCACTTGGATCCACGGGCGGCTGCCCAGCCAACTCACGTTGGCATCGTAGCTGTCGGCTTTGGACAATGTGCCGAAGTCGCTCATATCGCGCCAGAGGACGACTGCCTGGTCCTGCACCCCGCTGCGGGCGCGGCGGGAGAGAAGTTGGCGGACCGACAGGGCCGAGCCTTCGTCGCGGGTCTGGTCGAGGTATTCGCTGGTCACATCATGGATCGGGATGACCTTCATGCCGTTGACCTCGTTGATGCGGTAGCCGGCAGTGCCGAGGGCGGCGCTGCGGCCGAACCACTTGCGGAAGTGACGCATCTGGTCGGCGAAGACGATGCGGTAACCCATGTTGTAGATCGCGTCCAAAGACTCGTCATCGAGCACGCGTTCAGGCGCCCAGAAGATGTTCGATGACACCGAGCCGTAGATGCCGGTGAGGAATTCGTCGGCCAGCTGCTTGTTGGCGAGATTGAAAGATTGCTGGAAATACTTCGGCATGTGATCGGCGAAGGTCGAACCGACCAGATCGATTTTGTTCGCGGTGACGAGATTCCTGATGCGCTGGTTGAGGCTCGGGCCGTCGTTGAGCGCACCGGGCGTCGGGTTGTCCGCCCATTGCAGGGCCGAGGCCAGAGTGGGAGTGACGTGCAGGGTCAGCGGCACATTGTGATCTTCGTGACTCTTGATCAGGCGCTGGTAGCCAACAGAGCTGGTGCCGCTGGTGCTATGAATGAGTGACTGGGTGACGCTGGCCGGCTGGATGGCTTGGTTGCCGTGAGCCACGAGCATCACCTTGGCATTCTTGCCGCGGTCGTTACTGCCGCTGCGGCTGAAATAGCTGCTTAGTTTGCCGTTGAGAATAATGTTGTCCTGATCACGCCACCAATCGGACGCGAGGTAGTCGTCGTAGATGGTATCGCGGATGTCGTTGCGTCCGCCCAAATCACCCGAGCCCACACCGACGCCGTTGAGGCCGTTTTGCGTGTTCGGCTTGGTCACGAACACTTGGAAATTCAAAGTATTCGGATCACCCAGCCAACCGGCATCCTTGAGTTGCTGGCGCTCGACGGCGATTTCGACCGTATCGTAGCGACTCGACCACGCAGCCTCGTTGAGCCCGCCGAAGCCGCGCGCCTCGACGCCACCGGCCGTGACGGGATTTTGGGTCTGCGTCGTGGTGTTCAGCGCAGCATTTCGATCGACGAAAATATTGCCGAAGTTTTGCCCGTAGACCGCAATGACCGCTTCCCACTTCATGTCGGTAGCGATATCGACCTCGTTGGGAATGGAACGCTCGCCCGCGCCGGGGTTGCCGGTGTCGACCACGATGTAGGCGTCCACCTCGCCCTGCCACGCATTCGCAGTGAGATCCATGAAGTCGATGCGGAAGTAGACGCGTCCATCACCATCCGCCTCCGTGTCGCCGCCATCGCGGAAAGAGAATGCGAGGATATCGCGGGATGTATCGCTATCGTTGTTTGAACGATAGACATCTGCTGCGCCGTTGCTGTTGCTCTCGTTGTATCCGTCGAGGACGAGCAGATCGGTGTGCTTCCATTGCGTGAATGTGCCAATGGTGATTGAACCCTCACCACCGCCACCACCGCCGGTGGTCGGCTGGTTCGGGTGTGTTCCGGAGGCCAGCTCCTGCGCATTGGTGAAGCCATCGCCATCCGGATCACCCGAGGGGCCATTGTTCGGATTTCCCGCTCCGCCCGTGCGCATGCTCGTCGTTCCGTTATCGAGCGCATCGAGTCCGTATTGAGTTTCCCATCCGTCGGGCAGACCGTCGCCGTCGGTGTCGAATTTGAGCGGATCGGTCTCCGACCACTGCTCGCCGGCGTTGTAGGTCCGGTTGCGTGGATTAGTGTCGCCGTCGATAACGCCATTGAAGTTTTTGTCCTCGCCGTAGCCATCGCTCAACGCATCCTCGTCCGAGTCCGACTTGGTCGGGCTGGTTTCGATCCAGGTTTCAGTGTCAATCTTGTCGTTGGGCCAAGAACGGGCCAGCCAAGGCTCCCAAGTCGGCTCGATGGATTGGCCGTCTCCGTTCACCCAACCGTTTCGGTCGGTGTCCTCAACCCCGTCCGAAATGCCGTCGTTGTCGGTGTCGGGATTCGTCGGATCGGTCACCGTGCCGGCAGCTTGGCGGGTGCGGTCATCGCCTTGGTTCAAGGAACCGACGCCGGGCACTTTGCCGTTGTTGCCGACCACCGCATAGAACGGCGGATCGAGGTCGCCGATGAAGTTCTTGAAACCGTCGCCATTGGTGTCGGCGTTTACGTCGGTCACGTCGGTGTTAGCCAGACGCCATCCCACCTCGAGAGCATCGGGCAGAAGATCGCCGTCCGAATCGGGACTGTTCGGCAGCGTGAGCCCGGACGCACGATGGATGTGCACGTCGCCATTGCTCCATGTTTCGGCGTTGGCTTCAGGCAGATCTTTCTTGTTCGTCTCGTCGATATCGACGAGGCCGTCCTCGTCGTCGTCATTGCTCGAATCGATGTCGGTTCCGGTGATCTGGCGCAGGATGACGCGCGCGTTGCGCACCGTCTCGGTCACTTGGCTGCCAAGCGTTGCGGTGGCTTTGAGCACGTAGGTGGCCGGTGCGGTGATCCGCCAGGTGAAGTCCCAGGTCTTGGTGTTGCCGGCGGTGGAAACCTTGATGCCGTCCCATGAGCCGTTGTTGTTGGTGTCGGTGAAGGGTTCGGCGTTGTCGCGCACCCCGTTGCCATTCGTATCGGAGAAAAGTTCGCCCGGAGCGTCGCAGACGCCGTTGTCGTTCACATCGCTGTAGGTCTCGGCGCTGTCCCAAAGCCCAGTGTTATTGGTGTCGACGAGGGGTTCGGCCACGTCCCACTGACCGTTGCCGTTGAGGTCGGTGTAGGCCTCGCCGGTATCCCACGTGCCATTGTTGTTGGCATCGACGAAGAGTTCGGCCGCGTCCCAATTTCCGTTGCCGTTGCTATCGGTGAAAATCTCGGCCGGATCACGGAGACCGTTGTTGTTTTTGTCGGTCGAAGGCTCTTGCGCGTCCCACTTGCCGTTACCGTTGGTGTCGGTGAAAGTTTCGGTGAAGAGATCGATGCTAGGGGTGCCACTCAGAACCAGATCATTGACCGCGGCGCTGGTCTCCACGCGCACCACGTAGTCCAGCACATCGCCCGGGAGCGGCGTGTTGGGCACATCAGGGAGAATGATCTCGGTCTGGCGTCCGTCGGAACCGAGTTCGGTCGGGCGGGTGATGCGGACAAAGGGCTTGGTGCTCGGGTTGGCTTTGACCAAACGGACCGCATCGAGTTTGCGATTGTCGGGGAAGGTGTAGGTGACCTTCAACGTGTGCAGGAACTCCGCCACATCGTTGTACATGTTGGGCAACGGGATGGCCAACTCGTGGAAGGTGTCGTTGACGTTGTAGTTGATGGTGAAGTTGTCGCGGCTCTGCACCACCGCGCCGCGTTCGGTGCCGCTCTCGGTGCTGGCGATGCTTAAGGTGAATCTGCTGATCAACTCATCGGTGTTGGAGCCGCTGTCGTTGGCATCAGGGATGCCGTCGGCCAACGACTTCGTGAAGTAGACCTTCATCGTGTAATTGTCGTCGACCCGGTCGCCATCGCGCTGCGGCCACGCGATGTTGACGCGCTGGTCGGGGCCATCCGTGTTCACGTTGCGGACAATCTCGGTGACGTGCGCGGCGGCGGCAGTCATGTCGATGTCGCGCACCGAGGAAGCCTCGATCAGACGGATCGTGATGGCCGCAGTAGCAGGATCGGTGTTTTTGGAGGGAATATTGTTATAGCGGAAGCGCCACTCTTTCTGGTCGGGCAGGTTGACGGACGTCAGTTGAGTGGCTTGTCCCCAAGATTGCGCCAGGGCGGCGTCGTAAACACCGTTGGCGTTGATATCCGTGAATTCCTCTCCAGCCTCGCGGATGCCGTTCTGGTTAGCGTCGACGAACGGCTCGAAGCCTGGGCCGTTGCCGTTGAGGATTTGGGTCACGGCGTCGTTGTTGCCGTTGTCGCTGTCGGCGATGTGGAACCAGACATCCTCGACCGTCATGTCAGTGCGGACGACGAGTTCGTAGCTCGAGCCGCCGACCGTGTCGCCATTGTTGGCCGGGAACAGCACCTCGCCGGTGGGCGTGGCGGCATCATAGTAAAAGACCTGCGTGAAAGTCTGGTAAAGCGGCGCGGAGGTGTCCGGATTGCGGTTGAGGTGGGCACGGGCGCGGAGAACGTGGAAACCCTCGCTCAGGCCGGTCTGCGTGGCGAGAGGCCAGCTGGAATAAGCGGCGCTGAGCGTCGGCACGCGGGCGTAGTCGTTGTGCGGGAAGAATACTTTCGTCGACGGATTGAAATCGCCCAAGCGGAAGGTGGTCAGCATGTTTTTCTTGCGGGTGACCTCCGTCGGGCCGCTCGGCCATTGGGAGGAGGCGCCGGTTTTGTAGAAACCGATTTTGTATCTGAAGATGGTTCCCGCAGCGGGTTTCGGGATGTTGGCCGAAGCCCACCAGTCGTCGGTTGTCTGGTTGTGGCGGTAATTCAACTCGGCCACGCGGGTCGTGCCGCGACCGATGCCGCCCGCACCCTCGGGGAAACTGCCGTCGAGCGTGTAGTAAACGAAAGCCTTGAAGCCGCCACCGACGGAGTTGCTCTTGGACCAAATGACGATATTCGCACCCGACTCGTCGAACTGCTTCGGCGGAGAGGAAATACCGCCCACATCAACGGTTGGATCATGATAAACCCATGAAGCCTGATTGCCGCCATCGGTGCCGTAATTGTTTGCCGTGGCCGGGCCATTGTTGATCGATCCTCCGCCGCCGATGGTGCGGACGTAGGTCTCCGCGCCCGGCGATCCGATCTGGCAACGCGCCGTGTCTTGCGCCGCGAATTTTTCAGCGAACTGGCGCTCGACAAAGAGCGGTTGCTCGTAGCCCATCCAGATGTCGCTGTAGATGCCGGGCGGATGGTCGCGGAAAGCCGGGTCCGTGTTGTTGGTCGGGCGCGTTCCATTGAGGTCCACGCCACCGTCGAGCTTGAGCCAGATGTTTTCCGCCGATCCGTCGGCGCGGGCCACGATGCTGAAGTTGCCGCTTTTCACCACCGGAACGGTGGTCTGGTAAGTATAATCCGGCGGGTTGGTGACGCTGGTGGGATAACCGCGATTCGGAAGGTTGTAAGGGTTGAAACTTTTGTCACCGTCCGGGCCGTCCTTGCGCGTAACCGTGATGCGCGGAACCTCCTCGACTTGGCCGTTGTTCGAGTTGGTCTGGTATAGCGTGACGGCAGCACTCGGCCAAAGCGTGGACAACTCGGGTGTGCGCCAAGCAAAGACGTAGTAGCCACCGGGCGGGACGACGACGCTGCCGAGCTCGCCGGCATATTTGTAGAAACCGCCCATGAACGAGCCGTTGGGACCCTCCGCATATTGGTAGAGGTAGGCACCCGACCAGAAACTCGTGCTGATCGGGCGGGCCTGGCCCTGCGCAGTGTTGTCGTTGAACATCGCCACCATGGTGATCTCCTCGGAGGCCGTGCCGTTGCGCGTGTTGCCGAATTTGTCGCGATTGTCGCGGCGCTCATAGGCCATGTAATCGCTGTCGCCCCAGCGTCCCTGCTGCAAGCCGCGGGCAAAATCGTTGTGGATCTTCAAAATGTTCGGGATGCGCGGATCACCGAATTGTCCGAGGAATTGCGTGTTCGCGTGACGCGGGAAGGCACCGCCGGATTCGCCGAGAGTGGCGGCCTTGTAATAACCATCCGAGTAAATCAGTCCCATGCCCTCGCGGAACATGTAGTGGGCGTGCTGGAATTCCTTCTGCGCCGCATAGTCACTGTCGTGGCTGTTGGCGTGGGTTACACCCAGGCTGGCAGCGAACCCGCCGGCGCCGGGAGAATCGAGACCGGCCAGAGTTGCGCCGGGGTTGCCTAGAGTGTTGTTGAGCTTGGAGCGAAGGTCGTTGTCGACGAGGCGCATGCCGGCGTCCCAATAACCGCCGTATCCCGGCGGTTGGCCGAGGTGCTCGCCTAAAACCATCGCGTCATCGCGGCCTTTCTTGTCCTCGAAAACCGAATCGCGGTGATTCGCGTCGCTGAATCCACGGGTGCGGTTGAACTGCCACTGGACCTGCCCTAGGTAGCCATCGTTGCTCGTGTCCTTGTCGGCTCCCGACTGCTTGCCGAAAAAGTAATCCGGCACGTGCTTGACCGCATCGAGGCGGAGGCCATCGGCCTTGAGGCGGTCCATTTTCCAGCGCACAGCCCGCTCGAGATACGTCTCGACGTATTCGACGTAAGCCGAACGGTTTTCGAGGATGTAGGCCTTGGCATGGTCGCGCAGTTGCTCTGCGGTTGCGCTCGCCCCGAGCGCGGCTTTGGCCCGGTCGATCAGCCAGCCGAAGTATTGGCGGTTGCCGTCCTTGTCGAAATCGTATTGCTCCGGACGGTTCAGGTCGCGGACGAAGCCGTATTTCGGGTGGGTCGAGCCCTCACTCGTCCCGAAGTTCAGGTTGTTGCCGGATTCCTGCGCGATGTCGATGAGGTCGGCCAAGCCGAGGTTTTGCACCTGCCAGGCGCTGCCCCAATCGCGCGTATTGTCCCATTTGCGGTAAAAGCCGTCCTCGGTTTTGCGCAGGTGAAAATCCTCGGGCACCATGCCGGGATAAAGTTCTGTCTGTCCCTCGCCGCCGGTCGGCGTGTCCTCGTTGTAACCCGGGATATCGAACGCCCGGTGGTTCATGATGTTGTCGAAATAGACGCGGATGCCGAAGCAGTGCGCCACTTCCATCATGTGCTGCAAATCCGCCTCGGTGCCGTAACGCGTGCGCACCGTGTTGCGCTGGTCTTTTTGCCCGAAGTCGCACGGATCCCACAAATCGTAACCGACGGACAGGCCACCCGAGCCTTTGGTCGGGGGCGGTAGCCAGAGCGATCCATAGCCGGCCTCGGCCAATTCGGGCATTTTGCGCGCGATCTCGGCGTAAGAGACGTTGAAGAGTTGGAGCAACCCTTCGGCGCGCGCGGAGGAAAGCAGCCCGCCTGTCAGGAGGAGGCAGCCCACCGTGGCGACAACAAGCCGCCGCCAAAATGACGGGGAGAACTTCATCTGGGGCCCCCTAAAGGTCCCAGATTCTTCTCTGTTGTCAAGGTTGGCAGGCATTGTTTTCAACGAAAACATGGCACACTTCGAGCCTTGTTTTCTCTGTAAATTTAGACAGTCGTTTGACAAAAGCGTTCAAGCCCGCCAACAGAAATACGCCTGAAGCGGGCCGTTGGACGGCAGGGTTGGCATCCGGCCCGGTCCAGCGTAAAGACATTGCCAACATTTATGCCTTGGGAACACCGCTCCGAACCCCTCGCCCCGAGCCATGTCTTCGCGGGGAGGATTTTGCGGCAGATCCTGCTGGTCGCCGGCATTGTCGGCTTGGCACTGGCGGTGGGAACCGCCGGATACATAGTGATCTCCAGGGACACCGAGACGGAAAAGCTCGGTTTCGTGGATTCGTTCCTCGAGGCGAGCATGCTCATCAGCGGGGCCGGCCCGCTCTACACCGAACGCAGCTCCAGCGACACGCTGAAGATGTTTTCCGCACTCTATGCGCTGTTCGGCACGCTTGTCGTGGTTTCAAGCGTGGGAATTCTCGCCTCGCCCATCGTGCACCGGGTGTTGCACCGTTTGCATCTCGAGCGGGGACGGAACGGGTGAGCGAGGTGGATCGCGATGTCCCATCGCGACTTTTAACAAACTTATCGCGCCGTTACGGCGCGATCCACCTTGGGAAACGACCTGCCATTCACTTCACGCCCAACGCCGCGCCGAGGCGCCGGCAAACCGCATCAAGAGCCTTGACCCGCGCATACCATTTGAAATTCGCCGGGATGATCTGCCACGGCGCGAAGTCTGGCGAGGTCTTCACGAACATGTCCTCAGCCGCCTTGAGGTAGGCGTTCCACCGGTTGCGGTTGCGCCAATCCTCCTCGGTGATTTTCCAATTTTTCATCGGGTCAGCCGCGCGCTTCTTGAAACGCGCCATTTGCTCCTGCTTGGTGATTTGCAGCCAGATTTTGATCAAGATCGTGCCGTCATCGTGCAGGACGCGCTCGAATTCATTGATCTCACGGTAGGCGCGTTGCCATTCGGCCTTCGAACAAAAGCCCTCGATGCGTTCGACGAGAATGCGGCCATACCAAGAGCGGTCGAAAATGGCGATTTCCCCGCGACGAGGGAGCTTGTTCCAGAACCGCCAAAGGTAATGATGCGCGTATTCCTCGTCGGTCGGCTTGATCGTCGAGTAAACGCGGATGTGGCGCGGATCGAGGCGCTCGACGAGCCGCTTAATCATCCCGCCTTTGCCCGCGGCGTCGGGCCCCTCGACGATGATTATAACACTTCGGTTGGAATTCTTCAGCGCGTGCTGGAGTTCGAGAAGGCGCAGATGTCCCGCGCGCAGTTTCTCGCGGTATTTCTCGGGCGTGTGCGATTTCGACTGGTCGAGATCGGCAAGGCGGACGGGTTTGCTGGCGGAGGCAACAGGCATGACGCCGAAGCTAAAACGAGACCGGGCCGGCGGGCGAGCTTATGGGTTAACCGCAGAAACGATGCATCGTTTGCGCGGAGCTTAGGAGCCCCGTAATACTGAACCTCCAAAGGTCTGAGAGCGCGATCTTCAGGTGGATCGCGATGTCCCCATCGCGATTTCTAGAGCGAAACATCGCGCCGGGACGGCGCGATCCACCTCCCCATGCAAAGAAAAACCCCGCGAACCTTGCGGTGCCGCGGGGCTCTATGGGGGAAATACGATCAGGCGTAGGATGCTTGCGCGCCCTTGAGGTTGCGCTTTTTGATCCAGGGCATGAGGCCACGGAGACGCTCTCCGGTTTTCTCGATGCCGTGTTTTTCGCCTTTCTTGAGCAGGGCGTTGTATTTTTTGCGGCCTTTTTTGTCTTCGGCGATCCACTCGCGGGCAAACTTGCCCGACTGCACGTCCTTGAGGACGCCTTTCATCCGCTTCTTCGTGCCGGCGTCGATGATCTTCGGTCCGACGAGGACGTCGCCCCATTTGGCGGTGTCGGAAATGCTGAAACGCATGCCCGCGATACCGGCTTCGTTCATCAGGTCGACGATGAGCTTCAACTCGTGCAGACATTCGAAGTAGGCCATCTCCGGCTGGTATCCGGCCTCGACGAGGGTCTCGAATCCGGCCTGCACCAGCGCCGAAGCGCCACCGCAAAGCACGGCCTGCTCGCCGAAGAGATCGGTTTCGGTTTCTTCCTTGAAAGTGGTTTCAAGCACGCCGGCACGCGTGCCACCGATGCCTTTGGCCCAGGCGAGGGCGGTCTTTTTGGCCTGCTTGCTCGGGTTCTGGTAGACCGCGATGAGCGCCGGGACGCCTTTGCCCTCGGTGTATTGACGACGAACGATGTGGCCGGGGCCTTTCGGCGCAACCATAATGACATCGATATCTTTCGGCGGCTTGATCGTCTTGAAATGAATGGCGAAGCCGTGGCTGAAAAGGAGCGTTTTGCCCTTCGTGAGGTGCGGGGCGATGTCCTTGTTGTAGACCGCGGCGATCTTGGTGTCCGGCACCGCGACAAAAATGACGTCCGCTTTTTTCACCGCATCAGCCGTGTTGAAGACTTGGAAGCCTTTCTTCTTGGCTACCGCGCGGCTTTTGCTGCCCGGGTAGAGGCCGATGATGACCTTCACGCCGCTTTCTTTGAGGTTGAGGGCGTGGGCGTGGCCCTGCGAACCGAAACCGATCACGGCGACCGTCTTGCCTTTGAGGACTTTAAGGTCGGCGTCTTTGTCTGTGTGGATTTTTGCTGCCATGGTAAATTATTCGCTGTCGGCCGTGCGGGAGAGCGCAACCTTGCCGGTGCGCGTGATCTCGGCGATGCCGAAGTGTTCCATCAAGGAAAGGAATTTGGCGATTTTGCCTTCGTTGCCGGTGATCTCGATGACCAGCTTGTCGAGGCGCACGTCGACGATCTTCGCGCGGAAGACATCGCAGATTTGCAGGACCTCGGAACGCGTCTTCTCGTTCACGTTGACGCGCATGAGCACGAGCTCGCGGTCGACAAATTCGTCGTCGCGGAAATCGTCCACCTTGATTACGTCGACCAGTTTTTCGGTCTGCTTGACCACCTGCTCGAGGACCTTGTCGTCGCCGCGGACCACGATCGTCATGCGCGACATGGAAGCGTCGAGCGTCGGGGCGACATTCAGCGTGTCGATGTTGAAACCGCGGCCGCTGAACATTCCGGCAACGCGGGTCAGCACGCCGAAACGGTTTTCGACCAGAACAGACAAGGTGTGGCGCATAAAAAGGTCGGTCAGAATCCCAGAATTACCCCCGCGCGTCAATGACCCAAGCCGGACGGTCAAAGCCGGGCCGCCGCCTGCTCCAAGGCGGCCAGCGCAGCCGGCAATTCGGCCCCCGTGTTCATGCGGCTGAAAGAGAAGCGCAGACTCGACCGCGCCTCCTCGTCCCCCACCCCCATGGCGCGCAAGACATGGGAGGCGTCGACCTCCCCGCTGGTGCAGGCAGAACCGATCGAGCAGGCCACGCCCAAGCGGTCGAGGCCGGCGAGGAGCCCCTGCGCATCGCGGCCCGGCAGGGCAAAGTTCGTCGTGTTGGCCAGACGGTGCGCCGGATCACCGTGGAAACGCGCGTCCGGGAAACGCGAACGCACACCGGCTTCGAATTCATCGCGCAGCGCGGCAACCCGGGGCATTTCGACCGGCAAGGCCAGCATGGCCAACTCCGCAGCGACACCCAGCCCGACGATGCCGGGAACATTTTCTGTCCCGGCGCGCCGCCCCGATTCCTGGCCGCCTCCACGCAACAGCGGCGGAAGCCCGAGCCCGCTACGCACAAACAGGGCGCCCACGCCTTTCGGTCCGTGGAATTTGTGCGCCGCCAGCGAGAGGAGATGCACGGGAACACGCGCGAGATTGATCGGAACCTTGCCGGCTGCTTGCACGGCATCGATGTGGAAAACAATGCGCCGCTCGTCAGCCAAGCGCGCCATTTCCTCCACGGGAAAAAGCACGCCGGTCTCGTTGTTAGCCCAGATCACGGAGACCAAAGCGGTATCGTCACGCAGGGCGGCGGCATATTGCGCCAGATCTGGTCGTCCGCCGCCATCGACGCGCAACCAGGTCACCTCGAAGCCTTCGCGCTCAAGCTGCGCACACAGATTTTTCGTCGCGCTGTGCTCGATGGACGATGTGACGATGTGGCGTTTGTCCGGTTGCGCGGCCAAGGCGCCGCGAATCGCGGTGGTGATCGATTCGGTTCCGCCGCCGGTGAAGACCATCGAGTCGGCGGACGCACCAACCAACGCCGCCACCTGCGCGCGTGCTTTTTCCATCGCCTCGCGCGCCGCCCGTCCAGCGGCATGCGGACTCGATGGGTTGCCGAAACTCGCCCCGAGGAATGGCAACATCGCTTCCCGCACGCGCGGATCGATCGGCGTGGTCGCGTTGTTGTCGAGATAGATCATGGTGGAGTTGAGAGAGCCAAGTTGAGAGTTGAGGGAGAAAGACAACTTCTCTCAACACTCATTTGCCTTCGGCCGTCTGCGCTCCACTCCGGCTCTCATCCCTCAACTTCTGTCGGCCTTTCATACCAAAAAGCGCAACGGTCGCGCCGTCCGAGATTCCCCGGCCACGCGCAGATGGCCACCTGCCTCAGGGTCTGCGCGAGGGTGAATTGCTCGACCTTGCGCGCGGAGGACGACACGGCATGGCCGAGCACGCGGAAATCGAGCCCGCGCTGCCGGCCCCAGCGCTTCAACGTGCGCGAAAATCCGATTTCCTCCCCGGCATAGACCGCCTCGTTGAATCCCCCTGTCTCCGCCCATCCCTCGCGCAAAGCGAAAAAATACGATCCGGCGGCGAGTCGAAAATTTGCCGCGATCCAATTCCATCCGCGCACCGCACAGCGCGCAGCGCGGTCGAGGGGCGCACCTTCCAAGGCCACCTGCGCGCCGCCGCCGCAGACATCGCCGGAACCAAGCGCGGACAATGTTGCTCCGAGCACCTCTTCGCCCAGCATGGCATCCGCATCGAGCCACACGAGCCAGGATCCGGACGAAGCGGCTGCCGCGGCATTGCGCGAACGCGCGATCTGACGATGCGGTTCGTGCACCACGCGCGCCCCCGCGGCAAGGGCAACTGCAGCAGTGCCATCGGTCGAATGATTGTCGCAGACGACAACTTCGTAGGCCGTCAATCCGCAGACACCAGCCGCCCGATGAATCGATTCGACCGCGCGACCGACGAGCAGCTCTTCATTGTAGGCCGGCACCAGAAAGCTCGTTTGCACCGAGCCACCCTGCCATGCCCTGGGCCCCTTGCAAATCCCGCCGACAGAGACCGCTCCCGCTTTTTGCTTGCGCCCACCGCCCCCCCGACCCGCACCATAGGCCAGCTTCATGAACATCATCATTGTTGGCGCCGGCGCCATCGGTCTCCACATGGCCCGCACGCTTTGCGACGAGGAGCATTCCATCTGCGTCATCGAGCAAGACGAAAAACTTGCGGCCGAACTCAACGAGCAACTCGACAGCCGCGTATTGCACGGCAGCGGTGCCAGCGTCGAAATCCTCGAGGAAGCCGGCATTGCCAAGTGCGACGCGCTCTTCGCGCTGACCAGCCACGACCACACCAACCTCGTCTGCAGTCTCATCGGCAAATCCCTCGGCGCACGCCGCAGCATCGCCCGCACCAGCCTCGCCATGCAGCGCGAGCAATGGCTCTACGATTACGCGGGGCAATTCCGGGTCGATTACCTCTTCAGCCCGGCGCGCCTCGCCGCCGTGGAGCTGGCCAAATCCATCCGCAACCCCGACTGCCTCGTCGTCGAGGAAATCGCGCGCGGGCGGATCGAACTGCAGCAAATCCGTCTCGAACCCGGCAGCCCGGCTCTGGCCATTCCGCTGCGCGAACTCGGCCTCCCCGCCCGCGTGCGCATCGGCGCCATCCTCCGCCGCGGCAACCTCATCGTGCCGCATGCCAACGACGCCCTCGAGGCCGGCGACCTCGTCACGATCTACGGCCACCCGCGGCGCCTCGCCGAGGGACTGCGCAAGCTTCACGTCTCGGAGAAGGACAATGGCAAACTCAACGTCGTCATCTTCGGCGGGGACGACTACGGATTCGCCCTCGCCCAGACGCTCGAAGGCGGGAGCTTCCACACGCGGATCATCGAAAAAGACCGCCGTCTTTGCGAACAACTCGGACGGCAATTGCAGCACTGCACGATCATCAACGCCGATGCGACTTCCCTGCGCGAATTGAAAGAGGAACGCGTCGGGGACGCCGACTTTTTCGTGGCCGCGACGCACGATGACGAGGACAACGTCATGGCCTGCCTGCAGGCGCGCGACCTCGGGGCCAAAGCCTGTCTCACGCTCATCCACCGGGCCGACTATGCCAGCGCCATCCAGCGATCCGGCGCGCAACTCGGCATTCTCGATGCGGTCAGCCCGCGCGTCGCCGTGGCCCGCGAGTTGTCGCGCTTCGTCACGGAAGAAGGTGCCACCGTTCTGCGCACGCTTCCGGGCGGCATCGAAATTCTTTCCTCGCCGGTGGCCGGAGACGCTGCGGCGGCCGGCCGGACAGTCGGCGAAGTCACTTGGCCGGCAGCCAGCGGACTCATCGCCGTGCAACACGGCAACCAAGCCACCGTCCCCGCCGCCGATGACCGGATCGAGCCGGGCGATACCGTCGTGGCCATCGTCGCCCCCGAAGCGAAGAAGGACCTGCTCGCGCTTCTCGCCTGACCGGCATGGACTACCGGCAACTTTCCCGCGCGCTCGGCTTGCTCTTGCTGCTCATGGCGGCATCGATGGTCGCTTGCTTGGCTTATGCCGTTTATGACAATGAACCGCACTACGCCGCCGACCGCGCGCTGGGACTCTCCGCCTTGATTACTGCGTGCGCGGGTGGCTTGCTCGCGCTCCTCGGGCGCGGGGGAAGCAAGGAGATCCTGCGCCGCGAGGCCATCGCCATTGTCGGTCTGGGTTGGACGGTCAGCACGCTGTTCGGTGCCCTGCCCTACTATTTCGCCTCGCCGTCGCTGGAGCCGGCCGCGGCGATTTTCGAATCCGCCTCGGGATTCACCACCACGGGAGCAAGTGCCATCAAGGACGTGGAAATCATTCCCCGTGGCATCCTGCTCTGGCGCGCCACCACGCAGTGGCTCGGCGGCATGGGTATCCTCGTGCTCTTCGTCGCGGTGCTCTCCATGGCGGGTGCGGGCTCGAAGTCGCTCTTTCGCCGCGAATCGAGCGCGAAGTTCAGCGAGGGCTTCAGCTCGAGCATGCGGGATACGGCCATCCGCCTGTGGCAGATCTATCTCGGACTCTCCGTTGCCTGCTTCGCCGGCCTCGTCGTGCTCGGCATGCCGGTGTTCGATGCTGTGTGCCACACCTTCGCCACCATTTCAACCGGCGGTTTCAGCACGAAAAACACCAGCATCGCCTACTACCAGAGCGCGGCCATCGAGTGGTGGATCATTCTTTTCATGCTGCTCGGCGCCATCAGTTTCATGCTCTACGCCTGGCTGATCGCCAGACGCTGGAGCAAATGGAATCAGGACGAGGAAACGCGGTTTTACCTCGGATTCCTGGCGGTCGTGTCCGTTTCCGTGACCGCCAGCCTCATGTATCACGCGCAAGCATCCGACTTCGCCACCGCGCTGCGCAACGCCGTTTTCCAGGTTGTCTCGATCAGTTCGACGACGGGGTTTGTCACGGCCGACTATGACAAATGGTCGGATTTCGCGCGCATTCTCATCGTGGCGGTGATGTTTGTCGGCGGTTGCGCCGGATCGACGGCCGGCGGCGTCAAAGTCAGCCGGTTGATGGTGTTTTTCAAAAACTTCCGGCGCCAGTTGATCCACACCTTCCGCCCCGGCCAGATCATTCCCGTGCGCATCAATGGCGTCCCGCTGAGCGATTCCTACCTCGCCGAAGTCGGGCTTTTCCTCGCGCTCGTCGGATTCATCGTGGCGCTGGGCTCGCTGGCCATGGCTGCGCTCGAACCCGGCTTCGACTTGATCAGCAGCTTCGGCGCGGTCATTGCCACGCTGTTCAATACCGGCCCCGGGCTCGGAGCCGTCGGTCCGTCCCTCACCTTCGCCGACTTGGGTGCGCCCGCCCACCTGCTTCTCTCCCTCCTCATGATCATGGGGCGTCTGGAGATCCTCGCTGTGCTGGCCCTCTTTGTGCCGCAACTCTGGCGCAAATACTGAGGCAAACCCCGCGCTTCACGGCTTGACGCCCTGCGGCGCGGTTCCTACGTTCGACCGACCAATGTTTCGTCTCCGTTTCACCGGCGGGCTCATCGCCGTCATGCTCGCTGCCTGTCCCGCCTTCGGAAGTCTTCGCGCCCAGGAACCGGCCACGGTCGGCGACTACAATGACGAGGCCGCCGGCTATTTCCAGCAGGCCCAGGACTGGGAAGCCCAAGGAAACATCAAGCGGGCCATCACCAGCTACCGCACGCTCGTCCGCGAATACCCGCTGGCCCGATCCGCCTCGGCCGCCCAATTCCGCCTCGGGGAACTTTACGATTCGCTCGGCAACTCGAAGCGCGCTTTCGATTCCTACCAGAAGCTGCTCGAGAACTACCCGCAGTCGCGCGAGTTCGACCGCTCCGTCGATGCGCAGGTGGCCATCGCCGATGCACTGATGGATCGCAGCCGCTACGACCAAGCGGCCGAAATGTATACCTCGATCCTCGCCTCGGCTCCTTACGCCAGATTCGCGCCGTCCGTGCAGTTCAAGCTCGGCCAAGCTTACGAGAACAAGAAGGAATACGAAAAAGCCATCACCGCCTACCAAACCATCCTCGATCGCTACCCCGACAGCAGCATGGCCGGCGACGCACTTTACCAGATCGGTTATGTGCAGTTCACCGAGGCGGAAGGACGCTCGATGGATTTGTCCGCCGCGATCGACGCGAAGAACACGTTCGAGGAATTCCTCTTCGCCTTCCCCAAAAGCGAGAAAGCAGCCCAAGCCCGCGAAAATCTCGACATCATGAGCGGCCGCGAGGCTTTCGATCTTCTTACCATCGCCAAATTCTACGACCGCAGCAACGACTACCGCGCCGCCGTGGTCTACTACAGCGACGTCGTGCGGCGCCAACCCGGCACTCCGGATGCCGACCTTGCCAGCGCCCGCATCGAGGAAATCCGTTCCACGGTGGGCGAAGACGAATTGCGGGCGGGCTCAGATCAGGCCGAGACCGGCGTGCGTGCCGCCATGCGGCGCCGCCTGCAGAACCAAGTCCAGACCTCCTCGCTCAGCAATTACGCCGGACCCCCTGTCTCCACCCTGCGCCCGCCCGAAGAATTGCCCGCACCGCGTCCGCAACTACGCACGTCCTCCAGTGACGTCCGTCCGCAAGGCGGCGGCAGCCGTGGCGGCGGCGCGGCACCTGCACCCGCGGATCTCCCGGCACCCGATCTCCCGCCAGTCGAACCCGACTTGCCGTCCTTCGAATGATCCTCCGCGGTCTGCTCACGGCGCTCTGTGCCGCGTTGCTCACAGGTTGCTACACGCTGGGAGATGCGCGGCCCGCGATGATGCGCGGCATCACGACGCTGGCTGTGCCGGTTTCGAAAAACAAAACCCTCGAGCCGAATGTCGAAGCGTTGCTGGCCGACACAATCACCAAAGCTCTCCAGACCGACGGCACCTACACCATCGCTTACAGCGACCGGGCCGATGCGGTTCTCGACACCACGCTCATCTCGGTGCGGCGCGCGCCGGCCCGCTCGCTGCGCGGCAACGTGGTCGCCACCAGCGAATTCGTCCTCCTCTCCACGGTGAACTATAAAGTCACCGACCAGCACGACGGACGCGAACTCATGTCGGGCGATGTCACGGGACAGACCAGTTTCTTCGTCACCGCCGACCTGCAGACCGACGAGGCCCAAGCCCTGCCGCTCGCTTTCACCGACACGGCGAACAAACTGGCCAGCCGCCTCGGCGAGGGTTTCTGAGCGCGAGATGAGCCTCCTCTTCTCTCAACCCTCATCCCTCAACCCGCAACTGCCCCGCAGGGGCTTCTGACCTTGTTCACGCTCGTCCCCAGCCCGATCGGGAACCTGGAGGATATCACTCTGCGCGGGTTGCGCACGCTGCGTGAGGCGGACGTGGTTGCCGCGGAAGACACGCGTCACGCCTCGATCCTGCTCAAACACCACGGCATCTCCCGTCCGCTCCTCAGCCTGCACGAGCACAACGAAGCGCAGCGGGCGGAGGAAATCGCCAAACGCCTCGCCGCGGGAGAAAACATCGCCATGCTCACCGATGCGGGCACGCCGGGTATTTCCGATCCCGGATTCCGCGTGGTGCGCGAATGCATCGCGCGCGGACTCGAGTTCACCGTGCTGCCCGGCGCGACATCGATCTTGCCCGCATTGGTCGGCTCGGGTTTGCCCTTGCACGAGTTTTATTTCGGCGGATTTCTTCCGGTGAAATCCGGACGGCGAAAAACCCTGATCGAAGCCGCCTTGGCGCGCGGTGAGACCACCATCTTCTTCGAATCACCCCACCGCATCGGCAAATCCCTCGCCGTGCTGGCCGAACTCGCGCCCGACCGCAGCGTCTGCGTAGCCCGCGAGCTGAGCAAAAAATTCGAGGAATACTGGCGCGGCACCGCCGCCGAACTTTCCGCTCGCGCCGAAAAACAGCCGCCCCGCGGCGAAATCTGCCTCCTCATCGCCGGCCACCAAAGATAGGGCGCGGCGTCCACGACGCGCCGCCGATCTTGCCATTTTAGCTATTTTAGCTATTTTGGACGGATGAGCACCTCTTACCAAAACCCGACCTCTCCCGCCCCGCGCGTGGCCGAGATGCCAACCATCACGGCCACCGAACTCAAAAATACCACCGCCGACGTCTTCGAGCAGGTCGCCGCCCGCCGCGCCGTGGCCATCACCCGCCACGACAAACCGCGCGCCGTCTTACTCTCCGTCGAGCAATACGAGGCACTGACCGGACAACAAAACCCCGACTGGCTCGAGAAACTGCACGAGGAATACCGCGAAATGCTCGACCGCATGCAGGGACCGGAACAACGCGCCGCGGCCGAGAAGCTCTTCAAAGCCACGCCCGAGGAACTTGGTGAAGCCGCCCTTTGGGCCGCGCAGCAGAAAGCCAAAAACAAAGCGTGAAAAACACTCCTGTCATCGCCGTGTTGGCCGGAGTCAATGGCGCAGGGAAAAGCAGCGTGGCCGGCGGATTCTTGGAAAAAGAAGGCGATGCCTTCTTCAACCCCGACACCGTCGCGCAGCAAATCCGTAACCTGCACCCCGACATCCCGCTCAATCTCGCCAACGCCCACGCGTGGCAAATCGGCAAGTCCCTCCTTGAGCAAGCCATCACGAGTGGACGCGACTACCGCTTCGAAACCACACTCGGCGGACACACCATCGCGCAACTGCTCGAGCAAGCCGCCCGCTCGGGTCATCGCCTGCATCTGTGGTTCTGCGGATTGGCCAGCGCCGACCTCCATCTCCGCCGCGTGCGCAGCCGCGTGGCGCATGGCGGTCACGACATTCCTGAAGACAAAATCCGCGAACGCTGGAACCGCAGCCGCGAAAATCTCATCCGACTGCTTCCGCTCATCGACCATCTGCGCGTCTATGACAATTCCGCCGACGCAGACCCCGCGGAGGGACACCGTCCCAAACCGCTTCTGCTCCTCGAAATGCAACGCGGAAAAATCACCGCCCCCGCCGATCTGTCAGGCGCGCCGGACTGGGCGAAGCCCATCATCGCCGCCGCCATCCACCTTCACACCAGACCTTAAGGTGGATCGCGCCGTCCCGGCGCGATATTCCAAAAACCCTATCGCGATGAGACATCGCGATCCACCAGCTCACTCCGCCAACAACTCCGCAATCTGCACCGCGTTCAACGCCGCACCCTTGAGCAACTGATCACCGCAGATCCAGAAGGCCAACCCGTTCTCCATCGCGCAATCCAAACGCAGGCGCCCGATTTCGCAATCATCCTGCCCTGCCACGTGCAACGGGACGGGATAGCCGTGACGCGACGGCTCATCCACCACGCGCAAACCGGGGGCTTTCTCCAGCGCGGCACGGGCCGCCGCCACCGACACTGGACGCTCGAACTCGGCGCTGACCGCCACGCTATGGGCGCGATAAACCGGAACACGCACGCACGTAACCGACGCGCGAAAGCCCGGCAGCCCCATGATCTTGCGTCCCTCGTTCTCCATCTTCATCTCTTCCTTCGTGTAGCCCGTATCGAGAAACGCATCGACCTGCGGGATCACGTTGAACGCAATCTGCCACGGATAAACGGAACGCGTCGCTTCCTCGCCGCGGGCCAAGGCCTCCACCTGCGTCTTCAATTCCTCGATCGCCTTCGCGCCGGAACCGGACACCGCCTGATAGCTCGAGGCCCAAAGCCGCTTCACGCCGAAGGCTTGGTGCAATGGCCACAGACCCATCAGCGTGATCGCCGTGGTGCAATTCGGATTGGCCAGGATCCCCTTGTGCGCGCGCGCCGCCTCCGGATTGACCTCGGGCACAACGAGCGGGACATCGGGATCCATGCGGAAAGCCGAGGAATTGTCGATGACCACCGCGCCGGCCTTGACCGCCGCCGGGGCAAATTCTTTCGAAATGGAACCGCCCGCACTGAAAAGCGCGAAGTCGACATCCGCGAAGGCATCCGGCGTCAACTCACGCACCTCGACCGGCGCGCCTTGGAAATCGAGTCGCTTGCCGGCCGACTTGGCCGAGGCGAGCAAGGTGAGTTTACCCACCGGAAAATTCCGCCGCTCCAGCACGCGCATCATTTCGATGCCCACCGCGCCGGTTGCACCCGCGATTGCTACATGATAGTTCCTGCCCATCGGAAAGCCGGCCAAAATACCATCCAAGCAGCGCAGTGCGAACAAGAAAGCGCACCGCGATACCCCGACCCGCTCCGTCGTGGTCGACGTCGCCAGCCAGACCCTGCGCGTCATGGAAGGACGCAAGGTTGCCGCCGAATTCCCCGTCTCGACATCCAAGTTCGGCCTCGGTTTCGAGGAGGGCAGCTTCAAAACCCCGACCGGAAAGTTCCGCATCGCCCGCAAAATCGGCGGACGCGCGACGCCATGGACCATCTTCCGCGCCCGCCAAAACACCGGCCTCTTGGCCAAACCCGGCGGCAAGGAAGACCTCGTCCTCACCCGCATCCTCACGCTCGACGGCCTCGAGCGACGGAACGCCAACAGCCTGGCCCGCTACATCTACATCCACGGCACCAACCAAGAGGACCTCATCGGCACCCCCGCCAGTCATGGTTGCGTGCGACTTCGCAATTCCGACATGATTTCCCTCCACCGCATGGTGCCGGCCGGCACCCCCGTCCGGATCGTCGCGCCCGCCTGACCAGCCTGTGTAAAGAGAGCGGCCCCTCAGGTTCAGAGAGCGATTTTCATTGTTCGAGGGCGGCTCTCTGGCAGGATTTATAGTCTGCAAAAAAGCATAGAAGGAGGTGAATCCAGAATGACCATCGTTAAAGTTATCGCCATCGTCGCCGTCGCGGCTGCTTCGCTCAGCCTCGGCGCTTGCGCCAGCAAGCCGAAGCCGGCTCCGGTTTCCGCCAGCTACAGCAAGTAAGCTGACCTTAGGGGGAACCCTTTCTTACCAAGCCGCGGACGCAAGTCCGCGGCTTGTTCTTTTTCACCGGAACACTGACGAACGGATTTCCCGCCAGCGAAAACCGCCAAGGCAATTCCTGAGCCCGCGAAATGCCGATGCGTCCATCGGCCACCACGGACACCGTCCCGCCCGCGAGAAAACAGCGCCGCACCGAAGAACACAGATCCGATCCGTGGTGCGCGCCCGTGACTCCGAGGGCGGCGGCCAGCCGTCCCGGACCGCCGGTAAGTTCGCGCCCCTTTTTATCTCCCCGCCGCTTTTGCATCGCACGCAACCCATGCCGCGGTTCGATCGCGCGGATCAAAACAAAACCCTCCTCCTCACCTTTGGTCAGCACGTTGAGCATCCAGTGCATGCCGTAGTTGAGATAAACATAGGCCGTTCCCGCACGGTGCCGCGCGACAAATTCACGGGCCGACGGACGGGTGAAAGTATGACACGCCGGATCACCCGTCGCCGCATAGGCCTCGCACTCCACCACGACTCCGCGGCACGCACCCCACACCAATTCGCATCCCACCAAGGCCCGCGCGCACTCGACCGGCGACTGGGTGAAAAATTCCCGCGGGATCACAGGGGAACCGGATGATCGACGAATTTCGACGGCAGGCGGAACTTCTTCGCGAGATGCGCGGCCAGCGCTTGCACACCAAGTGTTTCCGTGGCGTAGTGCCCGCCGTAGATCACATTGATCCCGAGTTCCTCGGCCCGCACCCAGCTCCATTGCGGACCTTCGCCCGTGACAAAAGTATCCACTCCCGCTGCGGCCGCCTTCTCCACCATGTCCCCCGCTCCGCCGGTGATCACCCCGACGCGGCGCGGACGCGCCGGACCCGCCGCGCACACCTCGGGAACACGGCCCGTGGTTTTCATCAAACGTCGCACCAACTCCGTGCGCGATCCGGCGAAAGTTCCCGCACGACCGAAGCCGAGGAAAGGTTTCAGTCCGCGTAAGCCAAGCGCTTTGGCCAGCAGCACATTGTTGCCCAACACCGCATGCGCATCGAGCGGCAGATGCACCGAGTAGAGCGCCATGTCGGCCTTGCGCATGATCTCGAGCTTCTCGCGAAAAATCCCCGTCACCGATTGCACTCCGGACCAAAAGAGCCCGTGATGCACGACGAGCAAGGAACCACTGCCGAGCGCCACCGCTTTCTTGATCACCGGCAGACCGGCGTCAACCGAAGCGAGCACGCGCTTCACGCTCCCGCTGTTCTCCACCTGCAGTCCGTTGTGTGCCCCCGGATAGTCCTCGACCTCCGCCACCCGCAGATAGCGGTTCGCATAGGCAACAATTGCATCGAGCTTGGCCATCGCTGGATTGTTCGGTCGCCCCGCTGCCGGCGACAATCCAAATCCATGACATTGTAGCGGCGCTCTATGAGCGTCGGTGCCTTTCCATCCACGTTCCGACGGTCATTGGCTTCGCCTGTTTGCCTTAGGGCCATCTCCGGTTC
>CAJBKE010000063.1 GCA_903953565.1 uncultured Verrucomicrobiota bacterium
ATGCGCATTCAGTCTTCTGCTGTCTGACAACTGAAGTCTGTCCACTGTCTACTTTTCCACTTTTCTACTTTCGCACTTTTAACCTCTTGGTCTTTTGGTCTGCGCCCTTCGGGCGCTATGACGCACAAAGCTCTTTTAGAGCGGACCACAGGACAACAGGCTTACGGGACCAAAGGAGACAGCACCATGAGAAAAAAAGATCCGGAGAAAGTCATCAAGGACCTGCAGGACTACCGAATCGACGGCGACCGTCAGCGTGTGCTCGACGAGATCGAGTCATACATGGATGTCGAGTCGGTGGACGACAACCACGCCACGGTGAAGCATGCTTGGCTGGGTTTTGTCACGGACAGGAAGGGCGTGGATCGATTGACCTGCGAATTGGCTACATGGGAGATGAAATGGGACAAGCAGTCAGCAAGTTGGTGGGTGGAGAATTGGGCGGACGTTGAGACCATTTTCCAGATCGACTTCACCAAAGACCGCATCCCTTGGAAAAAGATCCGGGGCTTATTCTGCGGGAGCGACGAACAGTGCGCGCAGACCATTGCCTCCAACTCACGCTTCGAGAGAGAATTCCTTGAGGCAACAGCCAAGCTGCCAGCGGACGAAGACGACATCTACTCGGTTGTTGCAGACCCACTTTTGCGGAAAGCGCTAAAGCCGGAGGATAGCTAGATGGCGAAGGACAGACAGAAGCTGAAGTTTCGGTTGCCGGAGTATGAGAGTCCGCGGAGGGATTGAACAAAAGGAAACGAAGTTAACTAAGCCTGCTGGTTGAGGTTCTCGTTACCTTAGGTCTGAGCGCCGGATGATTCGCGCGCTGGAGATCCATGATGTGGATAACCGGAGCGAAGCGGAGATAGGTTGCCACGGCGACCAACTGATATCGGCTTAAAGATATTCTCGATGCGTTGCAGGGCCGGATGGGAGGGAGTAAGGCAGTTCGGAAGTTTGAGCCCATCATCCTCAACGATCGGCAGGTTTACTGCGTAGTCGTCACCAAGTCTTCCCCTCCAGGACAGAGCCATGGGCTCGGGCATGTAGCGGTTCGGTTCTGCAGTGAGCGCGTTTCGATTCGGAATGGATAAGCCATCTGGCAGCCCAGTGTATTCTGCGGTTTTTTGATTTGTCTGTTAGCCAGAAAGCCAGTGACTTGTGCTCGGGTGATATAGACTTGCAATCGGAACTCATGCGGCTCGAACCTCATGCTAGTCCACATGAGTGTTTTGCTTCTTCTCATGGCTTTCGGTGTTATCGCCGCAGCTATCGCCTATCGCAGAAACGTTGGCAGTTGGTGGGTGTTTTTTTTCGGGGGTATGATCTTGGGCCCTTTCGCGATAGCTGGTGCGCTCGTCGAGCCTTCGCTCGACGCAGAAAGAAAGCATGAACTGGAACAGCAGCGTGATTCGGAAATACGTGAACTGAAGCAAAAAGCGGAGGAATTACTGAAAAGTAAGCAGTTCGCGGGCGCCGTGGATTGCTACAGGCGAGCTATTGAACTGCACCCGACTAACTCGCACCTTCTGCTGACCCGTGCGCGATTGTTTTTGGATCTAGGCAACGTGCCTGACGCCATGGCCGACTTTGAGGCCGCCCAGCGCGGCTACCCCAAGTTGCGGGAAGAAGTGTTTTTGCCCTACAAGTTGTTCAAGGATGTGCAAGACGATCCTGATTTCTTGCGAGAGTTTGCAAAAAGGCGTCACCAGAAACTCCGTGAGGAACGCGGAGAGGCATAAGACAGCTGGTTTTCGGCGCACGGATTAACACTCCGAAGGCGGCTAACGCAGGTGGGGGGGATTTCTTGAGGGCGTGTTGCCAGAGACGTGTGGCTTTCTATCCGTAGCGACAGAGCCAGCAGTTCAGAAGCTTGTGCCCGTCTTCCAAAAACGATCGGCAGGGTCTTCGCATGATCATCATCAAGTCTTCTCCTCCGGGACAAAGCCTTGGGGTCGGGGATCACTTAATCGTATTGGGCGGCAGATTACGTGGATGACTTTTCTCTGCTCTTAAGTCCGCTGAGGTATTCTTGGGTTATCGCGAGAAGCTCGCGGAGAGACATGTGGACTTTGTCAAAGTCATCAAAGACGGCTTTCCCTCGATGGCTCAGATTGCTGCGCAACTGGTAGTAGTATTTGAAACATGCTTCAGCATTTTCTGGGTCTAGCTTGATTGCTTGTTCCGGATTCCGTGAGTCGGCGACTTTTTCGCCCGTGCGAGTCACGTGCTTAAGAACCGCCTGCGGAACACCCTCCAACTCATGCAGACGCTTGATACGCTGCATCGGGTCTGCTGCGGGACCGAAACAGAGCGCTGCCAACCTCTCAAGAACAGACCACAGGAGCAGATACGCCATTTGTGCGCGGAAGAATCTTTTCCAATCCAATCCATCGCCAGAGGGAGGCAGCCTCTCAACCTCCCGAAGCACGAGATCTATTTCGTCCAAAGCTGGTCCGAATGCTGGGTCGTCGCAGAGCCGCCACGTGTTTGAGTTCCAAAAGACAGGGTTTCCCTTTTTGGGGAACCTCGCCGCAAGAGCGTTCGCCCTAGTTCCGTCGCCTAGGGTGACCAGGTGCCACTGGTAATGCTTCCGGGGCTCAAAAAGGCAAACCCGTCCGTAACCCTCTATCTCGAATCCCTTTTTCCACACGATGAGGCAGCCGCAGACCTCGCCATCCTCCTCGGGGCGTAAGAGTGGCAGACCGTCCCTTACCCATAACTGCCCTGCGATAACCGTAGGCCGAGTAGCCTCGACGTAGTCGCGCAGTTGCTCATGAGCTGGCAAGCCTGGCTTCAGTGCTCCATAAACGAAAAGAGGCAATTCCGATTCAGACGGAAGATCGAGAGCGTTCCCCCCGGGCTCTGTGTTCTGGCTTCGAGGCAAGCTCATTTGCCGCAGCAAAACCTAAGTTTCTTGCCGCTTCCGCAAGGGCACGGCGCATAGGGGTCCATCAAGTTGCGGTTTCGCTTCACCATCTCTTTTGTGAAGACCTGTGCAGTTGTGAGAATCCTTGCCTCCGAGGATTCCAGGTCGGGCAAGATGCGACCTTGCAGATCGACCAGCACAAGGTTCACCACCTTGAAAATCCACTCCATAAGTTGTGGCATCTGTTCGATCACAATTGGAACGGCGGAATTGCTTAATGCCTTGTCGATCCAATAGACCCCTTGCGAGTCTTCTCTTGGTGACGCCTGAACCGTCGAGATAATGAGATTGCCAACGTTCGGATGCGTGAACTCGCAGAGAATGTTATAAATAGCGCGCGTCCCCTTTGTTGTCTTGTCGAGAAGATCGACGCCCTTCAAGCAGGAAGCGGCTCCAATATTGACCCTGTCGGGATGCTCCTCGTACGCGACTCGGTCTTTGCGGATCAACTCATCGAAGTCGTGCCCTTGTGCTAAAGCCATCCATGAGACTCGCGTGGAGTAGAGTCGTTTAGCCATGAGGTCATAAGCCTCGTTGAGGACTCTGCAACTTTCGTCAAAATTTGCAGGCTCGCTAAGTGCTCCTAGTTGCTTTGCCACAACAGCGAGATGCCCTACCTGCTCGATACAACCTCGGTAGCAGACAAGTGCTGTGTGGAAGTTTACCTCTTCAAGCGCGAGATCCGCTCCTCGTAGGAGTTGCGAGATGGCCCTCAAGGCCGCTTGGACCTGAGTCCTGACCATTGTCCCAACTCTCGCTTGGTTATAAATGTGAGCGCGAGCGACCTCGGGGGAGAGCGTGATTTGCTGGGTGACTTTGCGCGCCTGACCCATCGGCGTGTCGACGGTCTCGCGCAACATCGTTCCGTCGCGCGTAAATGCGTCAATAGCGCGATTGATTTGCTGTTGGAACACAACAGAATATTCGAAGTCTTCTGCCACGATCTCTGACAGCACTCGCTCTGCCTGGCGGATGCTGGCAAGACAGGATTGAATTTCTAAGGAGCAGTCGCTCTCCCAAGCTTCTCTTCCGATATTGTGATTCATATCCCTCGTTCTCTCGTGCTTTGTGCCAGTTAACCATGAGCCTGCTTGCAGGTGGCGACAAAGAACAAAAGTCTCACAAAGCGCAGTGTACGCAATTGATACATGTCCCAGTCTACCAAAGGCTCACTGCTGGCGTGCGATTCGGTGCCTAAGGTCGACAGACTGTCGCAGATATCGCCGCCCCTCAGGAGTCAAGCTACGCCCACCACGCACCATCACCAATCCAAGGCGCTGGAGGTATTCATCCACTTCGACAAAGTCATTGCGGTTACTGATGCCTAACCCTTGTCTAATGCGCTCCTCGGCGTTAGCTCCGTGGCGATCGAGGTAGGAGAGGAAATTGCGGGCGGTGACGTCAAGACCGTTGGCATCGATACCTTGACCGTCGAAATAAGCCGCGATGGCTTCGACAGTCATGGCTTCACCTATCCGTTGGCGGTTGGGACTGGAGTCCGGCCCTCGCACTTCGGCGTAAAAGTGCGGGATCAGTTGGTCAATCGTCCGGACGGCAACCCTTGGTTGCGCCCGGGTTCGGGCTGCTATTTCCATGCACGCGTCTTTAGTTAACGAGTAGCCTTCGAGCTGCCGCGTCGCGTGAAGCCAGACGATACCAGCCAACTCCTCAAGCGTGTAATTCCTTAAATGAATTCGGTCGGGGCGGCTACGGAATGCCTCGGTTAGCCTTCCGGAATCCGTGGTCGCCATCAGAAAAACTACTTGAGTAAAATCATAGTCAACATTGTCGATCGTGGTTAAGCGGGCGTCATCAAGTGCGCTCAACAGGATATTAGCGACGGTCGGCGTGAGGGCGTGAACCTCATCGATCATTACAACACAAGGGCGGACGCGAACCGGACGGATTTGGTTGTCAGGAATTTTCCCTTCGTCTTGCAGCTTTTCGACAATCATGCGCCCTCTGCTAAGGTCGGCTCCGGAGAAGAATATCTCGCGTTCTCCGAGCAAGCGGTCGGCAATGGCGCGAGCGAAACTGCTTTTGCCTACACCGGCAGATCCAACAAACATAGTGTCCTTGAACCGCTCATGGAAATCACGAGTGTAGTGCAGGCGGTTCATAAGCTGCCGAACGGTCTCGTCCTGCCCGATCATACCAAGCTCGTTCTGTTGTGGAGGCCACGTCACGTCCGACGGGGCTGCATCCAATAGCGGCACTTCCTGAGCAGGTGACGCCAAAGATTCGGGGGCCGAAACGCTCTCAAAGGCAGCACGCAGTGGCTCCTCTTCCCGAGCAGGCTCCTGCTCGGCTTCGGGCTGCATGGCGGCGACCCTGCTTTCGGACGTCGATGAGACCGGCGTGCCAGGAGTTAGTATCTCCGGAGATGAAACGGACCGCTCAATCAAATGCTGGACGTCGTCTTCTCCGAGCGTGCGAATGACCACCGATGTATCGGCGAACTGAGCGACTTCCGGTGCGACCGTTGCTGACTCGCCTAGCGCCACGCGGACTACCTCACCACGAACCTCGACAGGCAAAGGTTCGCCTTCTTGGCCGAAAATCCGGCTGAGCCATCCGCACCACGTGCCACGGAGCTCGGGGGTGACTTGCTTGCCAAGGCAGGCGCGAACCAAGACTTCTTTAAGCATTTCGCAGCGCGGAACCGAAAGAGGCCCGCAATCTTCACCCGCACCGCTCAACCCATCCGAAACAGCTTCCATTGTGGCCAAGAGTTGGCCGATGGCTTGATCGAGTGTCCCACGGGCAACGTCGGCAACAGTGCCTTGAGTGCTCTTCACCTCGATAGCCTCAAGAACAAGCCCTTCGCCTTCTTGGCGTAGGGCGATTAGATCACAGCGATCCGCACGCTTGCCCAGCCTTAACCAATGGCGAGCGATCTGCTGGTCCGCTGAAACGATGAGTGAGCCGGGGTGGCGTCCGGCATAGTCGCGGGCCGCCAAGAGCGTTCCCGCCAAGCCAAGCACCTGGTTAGCGTCCACCGTGCCATCCCTCTTTATGAGATTTAGGATACCCGCCCCTGAAAGGTGAACTCCTTCCTCGAGCAAGCTACAAAGCTGGCGGGTTGTGACATCGAGGTTCCAGCGATTGAAGGCCGGGCGAACCAAATCCGCCAGTCGCCGGTAATCCCGTGCAAGCAAAAGCACTTCTCTCTGGCCCTCTCGGCGGGCAAGGAAACGGACCGACTGTAGACCAGACTCTGCTGGTAGAGCACGATCTGCAAGCCCGAGCCAGAAGGCGCCTGGCTCTTCACCTTGCAACACCACATCCACCGTGTGGCGAAGATTCTCCGCGTCCGCCCAAGCGTTCGGCGTCGAGTCGCGCTGACCCCGGTCCGCTTCATTCATCAATTGCATGAACTCGGAGAACGGTGGCTCGTCCGTGGTGGGATCGAGCCGCACCGTGCCACGCAATTCTTGGTAGCGAATGACTTTGCGCACGCAGAAAGGGCTCATCGGCATAGGTAAGCCCATGTCACTGCGACGGATGGACACACCCGCTTCGTCAAACAGAATGAGCATGTGCTGCGGTTCTCGACGCCAGTGCGCAATCCAATGCTCCAGCGACCGCGGCTCTTCGTGGATTTGCATCTCAAGCCGCCCCGAGGAGATTCGTTCCTCCAGAACGTCCATGGTCTCGGAAGAAAACGCTAAAGCCTGGGCAGAGCGCCCGCGAACAGCCGGAGAAGTGGTTGAGAAAAACTCTAACCGGAGAGCTGGCAGAGTCCCCTCCCGCCGCTCGCTCAAAATTTTTGCTATCTCTACAGCAAGGTGGGGAGCATCTGGCGGGTTAAGAACGCCGACCCGCATAGGCTTGAGGTGCAAAGGGTGAGAGACGGCAAAGCGATCCATTGCGTAGCGAATTGTTTCCACGCCATCCAAGCCGGAGCAGGCGTTTTGCAGGTTCTCGAATGTCGCCAGCCCATGCAAATCGCTGGAAATCGGAAGCAGGCGCGCACCGCCCTTGTTGGCTGGCAGGGAGCTTGCATAAAGCACGCTGAGGAATTGCTCCGGACGTCGACATTCGTCTATGACCGCCTGACGGTCTTCTGCGGAAAGTGTGCTTCCTAGACCGCGTAGAACCGAAGCTAGTCGCTGATAACGCCAGAGATGAAGGGGGTGCGTCGGCAAAAGCACTGCTTTCCACGACTCGCGGTCGTCTTCGAGCTCGCATTTCACCTGCATGACATCAAGTGCTAGTAACCCATGCAGGCCAATCTCGGCCCAACCTTGATCCACTCCGACCATGTTACGGAACTGAGACTGAACTTGGCGGTAGAGACTAGTCGCCCTCGCAAGGTAACGATCCACCACAACTGCCATCTCCGGACGCCCCGCCATCCAATCCAAGGGGAACTGGAACAATCGGTCGAGGTGGGCGATGAGGGTCGCTCGGTCTGCAATGAACTGATCCCAGTCGGCCAAGATACTGACCTGATGGCCACGTCGCGCGAGCTGGGTGTCCCAGTCAGCGAAAACTTCCCGTAGGGCCATGGTGCGTCCATCCATGACGGCGACCCTCCCAGGCTCAAGTTTGCATGTCTCACAGGCGCTGTGCTGTTTGAGCGCAATCGAAAGCGACGGCTCACGAGTGACAAGAAGTCCTCCGAAAACCTCCGAGGAACAAAAACTGTGCAGCCAATCGAGTAGAGAAGCATCGAGATCTAATCGGATCCGCACTTCTTGACCGCGGATTTCGACGCTCGCTTCGATGCTCCGTTCATCTTTCTCCAGCGCCTCGTCGAGAGCTTTCTCAAGCTCGACGATTCGAGCGCTAAGGCTCTGCTGTCGGTCATCCAGAAGATCCTCACCCGTTGCTCCCGCAAGTTCGCGACGACCACCTGTTGTCGTCTCAGGCTCTACATCTTCTACGGGCCCATCCTCAATTTCTGATATCTCTAGCTCCGTCTCGGAATCCTTGGGAGGACGAAACACCTCCTGCGCTTCCTCAGTGGTTACAGAGGCAAGCTCCGCGACCGTGGGATACAATCTCACACGCTCGAGCTTATCGCACACAGCCAGTAGTCGGTCACGTGTGGCCAAGTCATTTCGGAAGCGTTTGTTGAGGTTTCTCTGAACAGCACGCAGTGCGGTAGCCGCTGCGTCCTTCACTCGGGCCACGACCTTGAAATTGGCAATCAACCGTGCGCCGATCTCACCCGGTCTGGAGAACAAACCTGGATCTGCGAAAAGCCCCAGCTGTGGCAGCGCGGACCGGGGCGCATCAAGCGTGTCCTCATCGCGAGCGGCGAACCATGAGGCAAGAAACGAACTCACGGAGTCTAGGGACAGTAGATCGGCGATTTCCCCGGATCGGAGTGCCCGCAACAACTCCACCTGCAAGTCATTCACCGCGAGAGAGCCAGAAGTCTCGGCCCAATCCAGCAATTCATAGGTCAAGTCTTTCGACTGAGCCGACCCGAAATGGTCGAGAGTGCTGACACCGGGATGCCAACCGTGTGCCAGCGAGATGATCACCGGATGCTCGCTGCGGTGGTTGCGCCAGTCTGCTGCGACATGAAGATCATCGGTTAATCCTCTCAGCCTCCCGAGACCACTTTCGCGGAACGCAAACTCCAAGTCGGTTGCCGACAACGGAAAGCCTGCGATAGCAATCGAGACATCGCTTGAGTTGAACTCCGCCTGCTGCGCGAGGGCGTTAAGGAACCACCCCACATCCATCAAGGGCAGGGCTTCCCGCATGAAGTCTCGCCCTCGGACACGAGGCGACGAGATCCATCGAGCAACCGCTTGAGCTACGAGCTGTTCTTTCGTCATTGATCAGAATCCGCAGTGATTTCACATAAAACCAGACCATCCGATGGCTCGAATGCCAACCCAAGCGACTTGAGGTGTTCGACGAAACGCGCTCTGTTCAGCCGCAAATCGTCGTCTTCATCGAGCCCAACTATTCCGTCTTCAGCCAACCGGCCACTGTCGTCAGGACACCCTCCGAACGAAAGGCCCCACACCTCCCGTATGCGTGTTGCCACTTCCGAGAACATCACTGGACCTTCGGTAGAGGAAATTACGGATGCCACCAAAGCACGAATGGTGTCGGGCTGAGGCTCGTAGTGCTTTGCACGCACGGTTGAAGCCCGCGGCTGCACCAAGCCAATTCGCACGGCGAGATCCTGAAAATGTCGCTCGACGTCCTTCAAGTCGATCCGACCGGTCTGGGAATTCACATAGTCGCCAAGGGTCGCAATCACGCCTTGCTCTTGCAGACTGATGAACGACTTGTAAACAAGTTCCCGGTGCCTCGAGAAGCAATGAACGCTGCGCGACCGGCATTTCGGCGACTGGCCTCCCGTAAAATCGGCGAACAAAAGCGAATCATGATTGATCCCCGCAATCGCGGTCGAGGAACGGATCAGATACTTCAATAACCAGACTCCAAGAACCGTGACCAGCTGGCGAAGGAAAGCGTATCTGGATTCGACACGTCCGATCGTTTCGACCAGCCGCAGTATGCCAGCCGTCTGAGGGTGCATAAGATCGGCCACTTGTTGCAGACGGCTTACGTCGAAACATTCGTCGCTCCCGCCATCAAAGCCCTCCCAAGCCAACGCGGTGTCGCCGCCATCCAATACAGGCTGGAACAACTTTGTCAGGGAATCACCCGGCTCTTCAAAGCGAAGCTTCGCAAGTTCATTGATCCGCCGTCCTTCGTCTGTAAGTGCAAACACCGAGTAGATGAAACATCCTGCAAAGCCATCCTTTCTCTTAAGATCACAAAGGAGTTCCGGCGAGGAGATCGTGTAGTCGTTGCCAAACGCCTTGTAATCGTCGAATGCGGCATAAACGGCATCATCATTCGCCACGATAGCGTTGGCCTGGGCGCGCAAGAGGTTCAGGTGCTCCTTCGCAACCGAATCTTCAAGAAGCCCTCGGTCCGCAAGAACCTCCCGCAAACCTTCCGTGTGATATTCCCCCGTAAGCCCTTTTTTGTTCGAGACAACGGCCAGTTTGTTGAGCAACTCGAGCCGATAGTGCTTGCCGGTCAGAGCTAGAAAATACCCGTTGGCGAGATGCACCGGCTTGATCGCATCTAGGTGATATCCGAACGCCTGGAAAGAGACTTGCCGCTTCTTCACAACTTCACAACCTCCTCATAGCGGGTAAATCTGTCATCGAGCGTGACCCGCGTGGCGAAACGGCTTTCGGCACTATAGATCAAGAACTGGCGAGAATCGTCCCCACTAGAAAGCCTGAGGAGTCTACTCATGAAGTCGTCCAGCTTGTTGAGTGCGCTGTCCGGTAAGAGGTGACGGGGGAATCCGTGCAAAAGCCTCTCTAAGGTAGAGTGCAGCTCCGCATCGATTCGCAAGCTGGCTTCACATCCATGGTGCGCGGCGCAACTCAAGGAGAAATGGTCCGGTCGGTAATCAAATGCTCCGGCCAACCTCACTGGTAAGCGTGGAAGAAGAACCTGAAATGTCGTCAGGGGAAGCGAACGCGCGGCAACAAACGCCCGGGTCGGTTGTTCATGGTAGCGATGAGAAAACCACAAGTAGAGATCGTGGTCACTGCCAGAGAACGAGCGCGGACAATAGGCGTAGTTGATCGCCTGGAGTATACGGCCTTTGAAGATGCTGTCAGCGTTAGTAGCTTCGTGGAGAACACGACTGAAATTTCCACCACTTGCATGCAACTCAAATGCTTTCTCGCCATGCTGGTGCTCAAAGTAAAAGCGCCTTTTGAGCGCTTTGAATCGTGCTTTACTGACCTTGGGATCACTATGGGCGACTTGGATTTGCGGAACCCCGTCAAGCCATTCTTCAGCCGTCATTTCTGCCGTTCGCTCGAGACGTTCATCCCATCGCGGATGGCTTGAAGCGGCGGGATCCGCAGCCTCGAGGAGCAAAGCACCCAATCGGAAACGAAAGCCTGAGCTCGGGAGAGTCCACAAGCGTGAGGAATACCATGACCGAGGAGCACCAATGGATGCCGTGCCGTCGTTTGTCTCAGAGGGATCGCCAAATAGCATCCTAGCGAGGCATATCCAGAGTTCGCGCACCGTGCACCTGTGACCGCGATCCGCCAAACTCTGGAACAGGGTGCCCAATCGTTCTTGCACACGCGGGTTGCCAAGCCGATTAAAGTTCCACGTGAAATCCGCATCCCCGCTAGACGCTGCGCGGTTGACGATTGCAGCATCCGAAAGCATGCGACGCAGGGCAGCGATGGAAAAAGATGCAGCTAGCGGGTTGCGCAGACTAAGATCTACCACAAGCAAATTCTGGGACGCTTCTTCGCCAGGCTTAGTATCCGCGCCGTAAGCGAGTCGCTCCCTTGTCTGCCTCGAAAGTTCGCCATGCAGTGCATCAGGAAGCACCCCGCGTGCGGCGCGCGTAAGCAAATGAAGGGGATATTCATTGGCGGCAACACAGTAAGGTTTTTGCGCGTCGAGAGCTGCCTTCCAGCGGTCAAGGATGGGAGTCACGGTGCCTCTGCGCATGACCGCAGTGGCATCGAGATCTACCATCGCGCCAGCGGCGCTCAGAGTTGGAGCGATTCGCTTAAGAAGGTGAGTCTTCCCGTCGCCGGCGTTCCCGGTGAGAATGATGCTGAAGCCCTCTTGGACCCTCTGAACTAAGAAATCCTCGATTCCTGTCGGCACATGAAGCCGATCGAGGTCCTCTTCGTTGAGGCAGTCCGAACAACTTTGTGTCCCGGCAGCGGCCAACGACTCCCAGAGCTTGGTGTCTCCTATCGTCTCGGTGGATGTTGCCAAAGGTGTAGATAGCGAGATTTCTTGGGCGACTGATTTAGACGGTCTTTCTTCCTCCTGCGTAGGGAGTCTTTGGCTCAACGCCCACGCATGGCACGAGTTCAGCGCTTCCATCAACGGCTGATGGTCAAGTCTTCGGCACAACCACCGCTCGCGCCAGTAGGCTGAGATCCGCGCAGTTGCGTCGCGGAACTCTGCTGGACTCCTAACGAAGTCGGGAACCTTGCCACGCTCAGACCTAAGAAACTCGTCCGCGTCTGGGAAAAGTTTCACGCCATACACAATACGACGCTGGTGGTGCTGCAAAAGCACGTCCGCGTCGAAGCCTAGCTCGTCAAGCCCAGTGCGAAGCTTTCGTAGCTTTGGACTGCGCCCCTCACCGAAAACGCTGTTCACTTCGCGGTAGCCTCTCATGGCTGTCACGACCTGCTCGACGGCTTTCACTGTATCCGCCGAGAATTGCACCGTGCCAAATCCGCCGGTTTCACCCATTGCCTCGTAGCGGATTTCCTGTTGTTCCGGCGATATGATACCGGCAGGCAGGCGGATGCGGTTGTATTGGCTTGCGCCATGGAGGTAGAGGGAGGTGGTGCCGAGGAAGACGAGGCGCGAGTCTTTGACTACTCGCTCGTTTTTCATCATCGAGCTGATAATGGAGACGGATTGTCCATATCGTTGGGTGTAGTCGTCGGCAACCTCCGGGCTGAGCATGAGCAGCGCGGCGAGCTTGCCGCCGAGGATGTGGTTGTAAGGCCGCACGGCGCCACAGACCGTGATCTCAAGCATGGACGTGCCGGCTCGAGCATTCTTCGCGGAAAACCATGTGGTGTTCACGGCCGTGGTCACCGCTTCCGTTGCGTAAGCCGCAGCTGCAGCGCCTGGCAAGAGAAGCTTGTTCCGTTGTTTCTGGAAGACTAGGCGTGCCTGCAACAAGCGTGCGAGTTCGGCGGCACGTTTCTTGGCGGTCAGCGCCCGGCGGGCTGCATCCATCTTCGCATCACCGAAAACCTTCTCTTCTAGAGAGAGCACATCGTCGGAAACCCCGGGCATGGCGTATTCGACATCCTCGAGCTCCTGGACGCAGAGAGGAGACTCGGAGGTCGAGAGCAACGACTGACGTTGGTCAGCGAAACCGGCAGCGCGCCGCTTCAGGCGGGCGACAATTTCTTCGGTGGGGTGGTCGGCTTCCTCCGGGCGCAGCAACTTGTCGTGAGAAACGGAGTCAAGTCCGAGCTGCACGTTGGCCTCGAGGTCGAAGAGAAGTGAGGCCAACGCCTCACGTGCCGTATCGTCTGGCAAAGCCACGAGACCGCGGACGTGAGCCTGCGTGGCAGAAGCGGTCCAACCTAGAGCGCGGTCACGGTCCCCAAGAGCCAGCGGGGCGTTGCTTAGTGCTGTGATGCCCATAACCGCATGGCTGGGGTGGGCGGCGTCGCGGACGAGGTAAAAGAGATTACGACCGGGTACGTTGGTGGCAGGGATGCTCCACGTGAAGCGGAAGTAGCGCCAGATGTCGGATAGGGAATGGCCAGTAAACGCATCCTTCCCACCCGGTTCGACGAGCTGCAAATACGGCTGCACGGCATCGGCGCAGAGCGCGACTCGCTCATCTCCTTGAATCTCTGAGGCGCTTAAGAGCCGCGTTCTCAACTCGCGCCCATCGGCAATCAGCTCGAGCACAGATTTTTTTTTGCTGGCCGCACTGGGTCGCTCCATACGCCCAATGAAGTCACGGACGGACGGCAACTCGAATTGCTGCCGAATGCGCGACGAAAGCTCCTGTCGCACGGCATCCTTGTAGACGAGCGTTTCGTGCGCTGAAACACCCCTCGCGTCCGGTGTCGCCAACTCAATGCCGAAGCCGTCCTCGACAATACGCCAGCGGAGCTTGGCAAGGTCCGTCAACAGGTAGGCGCAGGCAGTGTAGTGTTCGCGGCAACCGTTGAGGCCTGGGGCGGATTCACTCCAGCGAACCTCGTCGCGGCAGAGGGCATCGAGGCGGTCCGAGGATGCCTCCTGTTGTTGCAGCCGACGAAGTTGCCCGGCAAGCGCACGAAAGCGCTGCCCCGCAAGGCCCTCGAGACGGTGGTGGACGGCAGTAAACATGGACGAACCTTAACGCTTATACAGCTTCATCGGTCTGTGAGCATTGCTAATTGTAAAATTGCAAACCGCCGCCGAAGCCCAAGTGCGCCAGGACTGCGACAGACATGATTTTGTCGGACTTTGAGAGGTTGTGCTTGGCGCAAAGGAGACGAACGTTGGCTGCCGTAATACTGCTGCCGCCACGGGAGAAAGGAATGTCGTGGTCGTAGTGCAGGTTGTGGTTTGCGCCGCACTTAACGCAGCGACCTCCGTCCCGCTTCCACACCTCGCGCTTCACTTCGCTAGGAATGAGTCGGGTGATCGGAACTTCAACGCGCCCGCTGAACACAGTCTTCTCCACCGGATGCAACTCGAAGCAGAAGACCTTGCGTTTTCCATCTAAGACGTAAGCGGCGTCAACGAGCTCGAAGACACCTTTGTAGCTCCATGTTCCCGGCTGAATCTTTTCGTAGATGCGGATGAGGTGTGGCTCCTTCAACAATCCGCTTTTGTAGTCGGTGGCAGCGCGGAAAAATTTTCCGTTCTCCGTCCATTTGCCGTTCGGCGTGGTGAGCGGCTGATCGACAGCCTTCGGATCAACGCCTGCTTTCTTTGGTGCGTCGTGCCCCTCGTAGATGATGCACCCGGTCGCCGAATCAATCTTGTCCCGATACGGAGCGCCCGGTCGGACCGACATCAGAAAGACGGAATACTTCTTCCCGATCCCGAAATTCATCCCCTTCTGGAGGTTGGCTTTCTCCTCTCGAACCAAATCGCTGTAAGAGATGATGTCGTCGGGCTTCACAGGAGGGGCAGAAGTGGTGTTATTAAAGAATTGAGACACTGTTGGCGAGCCGCTTCAGAGAACTTTGTGCGTCATAACCGGCCGAAGGCCGACAAAGAGACCAGAGACAAAAAGACTAAAAGACTCTGCGGAGCTGGAAAACCGCAGAGCAGCAACGACTTGCGAAGCGCGCGATGCGCTCATTCCACAATCCGTTCTTTGATCGGATCGCCGATGGGCGTGCCGTAGCGGTCGGTGCGGTAGACTTCCTGGCGGCCGAGGATGTCGGTCTTTATCACCTTGCTGGGGATATCCACAGGCATGCCGTAGCGGTCGGTCTCGTAAACTTTGTATTCGCCATCGTAGACGCCTTCTTTGATGACGAGGTGGGGCTCGTCGACAGCCAGACCATCACGGTCTGTTTTGTAGACCTCATAGCTGTCGTGGAGACCGTGCTTGATGATTGCCTTGGGCTCCCACTTCTTAATGCCGTCCCGGTCGGTCTCGTAAACCTCGTAGCGATCGTAGATCGAGGGTTCGATGATCAGCTCGGGGTAAAGTTCGCGATCTCCCCGGTTGTCGACGCCGTAAACTTTGCGCGTCGGTCGCGAGTCGAGGGCGGACACATCGTCGTCCTTCTCCGGAAAAAGCCGCTCGCGTGATCCGTAGAGAGGGGCGGCGTAGGTGCCTGCAGTATTCCAAGGACCAAGGAGTTGCGGATTGAGGAACTTGTGTTTCTCGAGCCACTCCTCCTCGTTGCGTCGCTTCCTCTCACGGCGCTCAGCCTCCTGCTGTTCCTCAAGCCGGCGGCGAATGTCCTCCCCGCGTTTGCGCATGTCCTCGATCCTGCGCTGATGGTCTTCCGGGCTTTGTGCTTGGGTATCAGGGGTGATGGTGCAAGCGACAGTAAGAACCGCCGTGAACACGAACCCGCCGCAACTTCTCATCTCACCGTTTCTCCTGCTTCTTCAAATTCCGGCGGGCCTTGGAAATTTCCGTGATGTTGTACCAAATGATCGTCCCGAAAACGACGACACAGAGTGCGAAAAATAGAACATCTATGATGCTGCCGATCACAGCCGCCTCCCTTTCCATCTGACCGGCACCCTGCGTTGGCGGGGCATCATTCGCTTAAAGAAGCGGAAAGCGAAAAGAGCTATCGCTGTCGAGACCACCAGGTGAGCAATCGAGGGCTCGGGGACGACGGTGAAAGCCATGTTCGGACCAACGATAGCCTGACCAGAGAACGGCGCGGATCCCGGGTAAGTGAAGTTCTGCTGCTGGTTGTTTCGCACCGCGCCGACGAGGTTCACATACGGCGAGATGGGGTCGGTAACGAAGCCCGAGGCACGCGTTTCCAAGTTAGCCTGCACGCCCAAACGGTAGGTAGTGTTGGCACTGAGGAGGACCGGTGTGCTCAAGTCGAACCAACGAAAACCAGATTCCAAAGGCGCGGATCTTCCCGAGGGCAGAATGGCGGTGGCTAGCGAACTCCCTCCCTCGCCCCAGAGACCGATGATGTTCATACTATCGAGTCCGTCACCGCCGACATCGTTGACTCCCAAGCGATGAACGCTAAGAGGGTCTTGCTTCACCGTGAAAGCGTAACCGACCGTATCATAAAGAAGGCCGGTAGAACCGGAGATCTGGAAGGTCAGAATTTGAGCGCGAGCCGAGGAACAAGAGAGGCAGGCGACGACGACGGCGAGTCTCACGACGACTCGGTGCAGGGAACGACTGGTGTTGTATTTCGTGTTCATAGGGGATTGCTTCACATTGTGGCGGCATCCGCTTCGAGTTGAGAGGCGACGACGTCTGACTGAAACTCCAAGGCGAGCAGCACGGCGGTGTGCTCGAGATCGGCAAAGTGACGGGCTCGGTCGTGGAGTTCCTGCTTCCGCTGGCGGGCGTGTTCGCGCAGGGATTGCAGCAACCGATCGACTTGGTCGACCGCCTCTTGTTGCAGCGCGACATGCTCGTCTTCGCCGGTTTTCTCCATGGCATGGATGCTGGCTTGGATCCGCTCCAACGCATCGCGGACTTCATGCGGGTAGGATTGCCCCGGGTAGAGCATGTCGACGAGTTGGCGCAGACGCTCGACGAGTTCGGCAACTTCCGGCCGTAGAGTGGATCTGCTGCGTGACGAAACGCGCTCAACCAACGCGGCAACAAGCGCAATGGGCAACGTGAGCAAGGCTAGAGGCGCTCCCAAAAGGATTGCGGCTGAACTGACATGCTTCTTCCTACGCCGAATTCGCGGTCCCGGCCTTGAGGCCCGGATACCGGGGTCGAAACTGTCCTCTTGCACGACGTTGTAGAGCTTGTCGGGTGGCGGTGCCATGCATGCGCTGACGTGCCTTTCGACTTCCAAGGCAGGCTGGATGATCTCGGTTTGGGCGACGGGAACTTGCTCGGCTTCATCCCAAGCAATGAAAGCCGCGTCGCTCGACAGAAGGTTGAACTGTTTGGCGACAACCAGCGCTTCGTCCTCGCGGTTGGATGCATCCAAGGAGCGGATGCGCGTGCGGGCCCAGATCAGACCCGCGTTGCGGAAGCTGATTGGTTGAGGGTTGAGGGATGAAAGTTGAGCGTAGACGTCGGAAGAGGGCGGAGAGCCGGTGGGCAGCGTGAAGGATAAATCGAGCGTGGGAGCGTCGGGGGTCGCGCTGATGGGGATTACGATATCGTCCGCATCGCAAAGGTCGCGCAGCGGAGTTTCATCGGCTGTTGTCCAGCCAGGGGGCATGGTGAGTCCGGTCACCACGGGTGCACGAAGAACGGGGGCAAAACGCTCGACAGCTCCGGCAATGTCTTCACCAGGAGCGAGGAAAATGGAACGGCCGCCGGTTTCCTTGGCGAGCGCATCGAGACCGTCGTTGGCGCTCATGGCCACGCCGAGAATATGCACGGGGCAGCCGAGTTTCTTGGCTGCCATCACAGCACCGTATTCGTCGCCGACCTGCCCGTCGGTAATGACCAGAACAGCGGCATGATGCTCTCCGCTATGAGCGTTCTTCTTCTGGAGGAGATGCTCGAGAGCCGGCACAAGCTCCGTGCCGCCATCCACACCGATGCGGTAAATGGCCGATCCTTCAGCACCGAAGTCGATGTCGGCCGCGCGGATCAGCTTGGATTCGTAATCGCGGACACTGCTTTCGAAGAGCGCGAGCCAGACGCGGGTGGCGGGATGCAGTCGAGGGACAAACGCGGCGAGGGCTTTGCAGGCTCCGGTCCAGTTGTCTCCTTCCATGCTGCCGCTGCGATCGAGCAGGAAATACACGTCGGGCGGAGGAGCGGTTGCCGTATTTGCCGGCGCCTCGGGCAAACGTATCTCAAGAAGTCCCCGGTTACTTTCATCGAGCCACGCACGGACCACGGGTGCGTCGGGGCATTTCTCATTCCATGTGAAGATGAAGTCCCGGTTGGGCAAATTGCCATCGATAGCCAGAGCAGCGAGTAAGTCCTCACCTTCCTTGCGGACAACGATGGGATGACTCGGAGATGAGACAGAGTCAGTGAAATCCCCCGCCCCGCGCAGACGGACCGAGGCGTGCAGGGAAGCAGCATCGGGATGATCGGCGGCAATGCGCGGGGTCGTGATACGCGAGGCATCGGGGACCAAGTCGGTATCGTCGATGGGACCCGGACCGGAGTTTTCCCGCAGGAGCGGTTCCCCTGCAATGTAGCGCACGCCGGGGTTGACCGGAATGCGCAGGGTGCGGCGTTCGCGCAAACGTTGCACCGGTTGCAGGTAGGCGAAACGCATCAGGACGATGTCGCCGGGTTGGAGATTGCCAAGCTGGAGGGTGAAGAGATTGTCGCGTTCGCTTTCGGTGAGGGCAGCGCGACGACCGCGGGCCTTGGCTTGCTTGAAGAGCTTGCGGGCTTCGCTGCGCTTTTCGGTCTTGGCGATGATGACACGTCCGTTGACGCGCATCTCGCAACGGTAAGCGGCCGCATCGGCCGGCAACGGGAAGAGGTAGCGGCAATCGAGGGGCTGGTCGTTGTTCTGCTCGAAGAGCTGGTCGACTTCGACGTCGGCAAAACCGGCGGTGATATCGGCGCGGACACTCAAGCCCCGCAAGGGGAGGACGATGCGGGATTTTTCCAGCCAGGCTTCGAGGCCGAAGGGTTCGGAGGGAACATTGCGTGATTTCATCGGGAGGTGACTTTCTGTTTCTGGAGGATGCGGTTGATGGCGGCGACTTGGGCGGCGGTGGGGCGCGCGCCGTCACGACCGATCAAGGCGAAGGAGCCCTCGAGCGGGGTGACGTTCCAAGTCTCGGCGGAAAATGGGGGCAAGGTGGCAACGGGCTGCTGCTCGCGCTTGGCGCGGGTGAGAAGCTCGCGGAGGTTGGCGTCGTCGCGACCGTAGAGGAGTTCCTGGATACGGCGCAGGGGCATGCCGCGGGATTGGAGGGCGCGGATGGAAGCGAGTTGCAGGAAGTGGCGCTCGCCGTAAGTCCCCTCGCCTTTGAGCGGACCATCGAGAAGCCCGAGCGTGCGGTAATAGCGGAGGCTGCGCTGGGATAGGTTCTCGGCAGCCTGACCGCTGGCGGGAACGAACCCTTTTTCGGAGCACCAATCGTTCACGGCTTCGGCGAGATCCCCGAGGTTTTCGTAGGTAGTGGAGCGGTTCATGGGTGCACTCTGCCAGTTGACAGTGTTGCTGTCAATACGAGTTTTTAGGGACTTGGTCGGGCCGTGCCTTGGAGCCTGCTGGCAGCCGATCCGGGGGGACATCCGCCGAACCGGATCTGGTGCGGCAAGAGCGGTCCGAATCCGAATCCCAGAAAGACGCCTTCGACGATTTCGTAGCTGCCAATGAAACTCTGCTCGTGATCCCACGTGAAGGAGTGGAATCCCTGATGCACGTGAGCAATCTCGTGCAGGAGTATTTCGCAGGTGGCCACGGGCGAGTGGATACCGAGGTCGGTGGGCTTCCAAAGCCGGCGCGGCTTTTGGAGGCAACCAGAGAACGGGAAGATGCGGATCTCGAGCGGCTGGGCCAGGGTGTGGCGGACGAAGCCCGCCGCATGGATCCTCTTGCGCTGGGGCAAACGCACGGGGATGCGTGGAAGGGCCAGACCGAACGCCACATGGTCGTAGACGTTTTGCAGTTCGAGCTGCGCACGAAGACGCAGCCGGCGAAGACCTAGCCTCTCCCGCAAGGCTTTGGTCATGGCCCGAACGCTTGGCGCTTTGGAGCGAAGGTGCAGGAGCTTGTAGGCGTATGCCGTGTAGGCCGGGAGCTGGTTGGAAAACGGGCGGAGTTCGTCTTGGCTGTAATTCGTGTCCACCTATCAAGACGCGCCCGCGTTGCGCACACGTGAAGAAGGAAGGACTCCGCTTCATGTCCAGACGGTTCACGCCGGGTCGGTGTCTTTGCCGAAGAAGAACTGCCAGTCGTCCATCTCCAGTTCGTGGGAGTTCTCCTGGTTGTCGGTGAAGGCGTGGAGCCAGCCATTGTATTGGTCGCGGCGGCTGGTGTGGTAGGAGAGCTTTTCGTAGGACTCGATCAGGGACTTGCGCAGGTCGTTACGAATCATGACATCGCCGCCGGCGGTCCAATCGCGCCCCTTGATGTTGGTGCGCTCTGGCGTTTGCAGGACGGTCTTCTCGTTGACCTCGATGCCGTCGGCCCGGATCTCGGCGATGAGTTGCTCGCGGCGAGCATCCCAGAATTCGAGGCACTTGTTGTGGTGCTCGATCTTGGCTTTGGTGGCGTCGGCGAGTTGTTGTGCGGTGTAACGGAACGTCCAGGTATCTCTTTTCATCGTGTTGTCTCCTTTGTCAGTTGTGTTGAAACGGCAATGGACCACCGCCAGCGCGGCTTGAGGGCCGGCTGTCGTGAGTGGTCCACGACCGGAAATGTTGTTTGGTTAATCCCCGAACAAGAGCGGTGCCTGCGTGGCATACGGGTTGTTCGGACTTTGGGAGGAATACGGGCTCCCGTAGGTCGAATACGGATTTTTGATGGAAGTGGAAGAATACGGACTGCCGTAGCGTCCATAGGGATTTGCGACGGAATCGGGATCGTAAGGATTGTCGCTCAGTTCCCCGAGATAAGTGCCGTCTTGTGCAACGATCTTCGGAGCATCGGTGGCGCAAGGATTGCGGGCACTGGTTGGGGAAAACGGGCTGCCGAATTGGCCATAAGGATTGTTGACGCTCTTGGCTGAATACGGACTGCCCGCGGCGCTGTAGGGATTTGCGGTGGAATCCGAGGCGTAGGGATTCGCGCTGAGCCTTCCGAGATACTCGGGACAGTCAGCATCGTCTTCGGCGATCTCCGCGACGCGGTAAACCTGAGAGACCTGGGGCTCGAGGCCGCATTGTTCAACCAGCGGATCCGCATCAACCACGGGAGCGACAAAGGGCTGAAAGACCGGAACGATCGGCTCAATAACGGGCCGAATCGGCCTGATCGGTTCGATGACCGGCGTGCGCAGCGCTGTGTCAAACGCATCAAAGGAATCCGTGGCCGCGGTTTGTTCGGGTTCCTCGTCCCAGCCAAACTGGGCGTGAGCGCAAGGCACCACCAAGAGGAGAACCGCCGCGAGGAGCCAAAGCTTTTGCATGGTCAATTAAGCGCCAAAAGCTGGCCACGGTATTTCATGGGAACCTTGCCGATATTCACGATACGCAGAGCACGTTGTCCGGAGGTCGAGTCGGCGGTCTGCTGGAAGGTGGCGACGGCGGTATCGTTCAAGCGCCACATGGCACCGGTGGCAGGGTCGACGATGAGCATGCCGATGATGACGCCGCCGAAGAGCAGGTTGCCGAAATACCAGCCGTCGATCTTGGCGGTGAGCGGAACAGACTGCATCACGCCCTTGCGCTTATACTCGATGGTGTATTTGGCCGGCTGGAAGTATCCCTCCGATGCGGGGAGAACGATGGTGGCTGGCGTCACGCCGCTCGCCACAGGAACCCCATTGTCACGTTTGACGACGAAGTCCGCCCCGATGGGATTGCTCGTGATGGCAACCGGGTATTCGGATTTGCTGACGATAGAAGCGCAGCCGGCCAAAACGACGGCACCGGCAGTAACGACGAGGGCGATGTATTTTTTCATAACGCCCACCGATTGTAGGCATGGAATGAGCTTTGGGAACCAGCTTGCGTGTCATAACAGAAAACGTTGGCAACGCGCGCGTTGTGGACAATCACCACTCCCGAGGTCGCCGCGGCGACCAGACCAAAAGACCAAGAGACCAAGAGCTTATCCGATCACCATTCACGCATTTCGATCGCAAGATTCTGACCCAGCTCGTTCAAACGGTTTTGTAGACAGGCCAAGGCAGGCCAAGTTTTTAGCCACCGATTAACGCGGATGGACACGGATAAATTTTTAGCCGAGGACCTCGGCTAAAAATAATTGGTCCGAAGGGACGGATTCCGGGCTAAGCCGCGACTAACTCGCGGACGTGAGAGACGTCGCGTTTGCTGACTGGGCGGCATTGACCGGCCAAGACCGTGGCGACGGCGAGGGTGTTGCCCGCGAGCGTCATGAACTCGACTTCGTAGGCTTCGCCACCGCGATGGATGTGCACAACGGTGCCGACATCGCCGGCTTCCAAGCCATCGGCCGGAAGATCAGCGGTCAGGACCACACAATCGTGTTCGTGAATGTTCACTCGTCCAAAGGATAAGCGATCCACAGGGAGTGACTAGTAACAAGTGGCTTGTGGCGAGAGGAGGTTAGGCCGGCTGGAGAACGCGGGCGCAGAGCACTTCGTCGCTGCGCAGAGGTTCGAGATAGTTCTCAGGCACGGTAGCCACAGCAATCGTGTCGCCGGTCGCGTTGAAGACCTCGATGGAATAACCCTCTTCCCCGTCCCGCGCCACATGATGGTCGACGATGACGACCACATCGCCACGGCGCAGGTTGTGCTCTGGCAGGTCATGCGTCAGCACTGCTTCTGTGTAGAGGTCGAAGGTCATACGACAGGCAGGGTAGTCCGTGTTCAGTCTTCAGTGGGAGGGCTAGGAGCTGGGCTATCTAATCAATTAGACTTGGATTTTTTGCGCGGACTGATTTTGCGTTTGGGGGCGCCCGGAGCAAGAGCGAGATAGTTGTCGCTGGTGACCACTTTGCGTCCGGTCTTCTTCTCGAGCTCCTTGCGAGCGTGGCCGGCAACGGAACCACCTTGATGGGCGGCGTGTTTATTCTCGGCAAAGCCGCGGGTGTCGCGACTGCGAGCGATTTCAGTAGTCGATGCTTCGCCGAGCATGGAAAAGATGAGTTCAAGGTCGGTCATGTGGTCGCGCAAGTTCTGGCGGTCCAGTTTCTTGTGGCGTGCGTATTCGGCGGGAGTGAGGCCGAAGGCGGCTTGGGAAATTTCCGCGGTGAGGATGGCGTATTCGCGCTGTTCTTTGACCCCGCGCTTTTTCCATTCGTCGGTGAGTTCATCGCGGATAGCGATGGAGCGCATGCGTTTCTCGATCCAGTCGTCGGAGTAACCCTTGGCTTTGTAAAGGGCGCGGGTGCGTTTGGTGGCCAACTCGGGATCTTCTATTTCCTGGATGCGCTCGTAGCCGACTTTGGCCAGCCAGCGTTTGAAGGGCTCTGCTTTGGGACTGGGGATTGACTGGATGAGGCGGAAAAGGCCTTCTGTGTTCCAGCATTGAAGGCGCTGGATACCACCGGGGGTCTCAAATGGCAGAGCAAGGGGGGGGATAATTTGTCCCCCCCCTTTGAAAGCGTCGCCCAGAAAGGGGTCGCGCTTGCGCATTTTCTTAAGGTAGTCGGAGGGATTTGTTGAGTCGGTGAGCGCAGCGACGACATCGGCAATGACAAACCACCATTCGTTGTTGTGGATGGTGCGGCGGACTTGTTTGCGCTGGAACAGGGCAATGCGCGTCTCGGGTGAATCGGCTGCGGGGCTCATTGTGAAAGTAAAGAATGCGCGAGTTGTCTTAGGGCATCAACATCGCACTGGCCAGTCGTTCGAGGAACTTTGTGAGTCATAAGGGCGCCTTGGCGACCAAACAGACAACTCGAAGAGACATGTATAGAAAAAGCGCATTTCGCATACATGTTTTGGTGGATATGCATAAAATCCACCGAAATTTGAGCTTTCAGAGGTCGGGAACAGGAGAACGACGCATGGCTAGGTAACGGGTTGCGGGGTAAAGGTGGGAAAGTAGGAAGGTTGAGATCAGCGAAAGATCAAAAAACAAAAAGCCGAGAGCGGGAAGAGTTCCGTGTGTCATAGCAGCTGTCACCAGCCCTCGATGCGGATGGCGATGTTTTGGTCGAGCGTGTTGAGCCGGTCTTGCAGGCAAGCCAGCGCGGCGAGGCTGCCGGCCTCGACGTTGTCACGCCACGGGCCGTGCCATTCGCCTTCCTCGAAAACCAGATTGGCCAATGGCTCGTGGGCCGGAGCACCGCGGCCGTCATCGAGCGGCAAACCGCTCAGTAGACGGTGCGCGATGACCGATGGACATTGGTTGCTCTCCCACCACATTTCCCACTTCGTGAAGTCGGAGCCGGTGATCGGGCGGGAGAGGAATTGCTCCCATGTCTCATCCTCGGGTTCGCCGATGTGCCTGAGACAGAAACGGCGCACGGCCCGAGGATCATCGATGTCCACGCATTCGAACTGGCCGAGATATTCGAGCAAGGAGAGCGGGTCGGGCGGGAGCCGCGGATCGCCGATAGACAGCAGATACGGAGGGCCCTTGCCGTTCTCAACGGCGATGGCACTCAGGATCAGCCGCGGGTTGCGCGGGGTGGCGAGATAAGGCTGATTCGCCCGGACACAAACGTCGCGCACCACCCGGGCAAAGGAATCGGACACGAGGCACGAGCCCGCGGCCAATCCGCAGAGGGAGAGGAAGTCCCGGCGTCGCATGGGGTCAGTTGACGGCCAGGCGTTTCATCGCGCCGGGGATGCGGAAGAGGACGCGCGATGGGATGCGATCGCCGGGATACCAAATCTTTTGCTCCCAGCCGGAGGTATCGGGAGTGCTGGCACGCATGATGATCGGGCTGAAACCCCGCGCGAAGTCCGCCGTCCAATTGCCGGAACGGGTCGAATTGACCACGAGCTCCACCGGCGTCGTGCCGATGTATTCGCCATTCAGCTCGATGACCAAACCCGAGGGCCAACTGCGGATGTCGATTGTCTTGACCGGATCCGCCGCCCTCACCTCGGGCTCGGGCGCCGTAGCGCAACCGGCGATGAGTATGAGGGACAAAAGGAGAAGAAGCCTTGTCATGACAGCAGGGAGCATGGAGCGGGGAGCCAAGAGCCTGAAGGGGTTTGTGTGTCATAGATCACAACCCGTGCAAAACAAATGCTTTAGCCACAGCCGACCGCAGGGAGACAGACAACTCGAAGAGTTGAGCGCAGCGGTCAAATTAACGCGGATGAACACGGATAAAAGTCCGGGCGGCGGCGCCGAACGGGCTGAGAGGAGTGCTCATGCCCGGCGACCCCGGGCAATCGCGGTGGTCCGTCAAAATACCGGGAAGTTTGCGGAGAGCGCGGGGCTTTTCTTATTTAGGCTTTCCTCCTCCACGAAGTCTTGGAGCGTAGTCCTCGGCTGTGAGCAATTTCATCTGCTCGATGGCGATTTTGTTCAGGCGCGCGAGGCGCTGGGGCTGGCTCAATCCTTCGCCGATGAAGACGGCATTGAGATTTTCCAGATTTGACAGGCAAACCAGTTGGGCGCCGGTGGCCTGGTCGCGGATGTTACCTTTGTCTTTCGGGTGCGCGGCGCGCCACTGGGCGGCGGTCTGTCCGAAAAGGGCCATGTTGAGCACGTCGGCTTCGTTGGCATAGACGAGGTTGGTCTGGGCTTTGCTCAACTCGGGCGGAATGAGGTGAGTCTGGATGGCGTCGGTGTGGATGCGGTAGTTGATCCGCGCGAGGTTGCGGCGGATGTCCCAGCCGAGCGTCTGACGCTCCTGCTCCTTGAGGCGCTGGAATTCCTTGATGAGGTAGAGTTTGAACTCGACGGAGATCCACGAGGCGAACTCGAGGGCGATGTCGAGGTGCGCATAGGTGCCTCCGTAGCGTCCGGCTTTGGACTGGATGCCGATGGCGCCGGTGCGCTCGATCCATTGCTTGGGCGTGAGGGTAAAGCTGTTGAGTCCGGCCACTTTTTTAATCCCGTCGAATTCGACGGGATTAAAACCGGGGTTATTGATCTGCTCCCAGATACCGAGGAACTCGATGGTGTTGCGGTTGCGCAACCAGTTGCGAATCAAGTCGTCACTGGCTTCCGGATTGCGGTATCGGGCGATGTCGGTGAGGCAGACATAGTCGTGCCCCTCGACTCCGGTGAGGCGGACTTCGCGGGAGAGAACTTCTATTTTCTTGCTCATGGTTTGGGCGGATTTTGGAGGAAGCGACGGGAGGCTTATTCGAACATCGGGCGGGAAGGATGCGGATGGTGCGAGGGAAAGTATTCCCAGATTGCTGAAGGGTGGCCAGCCGCTTCAGAGAGCTTTGTGCGTCATAGGCGGCAAAGCCGCTGTGACGAGTGCCTTGTGACTTGTGGCGAGAGACGGAGCAGCTCTTAAGGAGGCACGGAGCACGTGGAGGACTTGACATGGTTTGTATTACAATTAGTGTAGCAATCATGACATCAACCTCGACGACCCTGCAGGTGCGCCTACCACAGGCACTGCGCGACAGCGCTTCTTCCGCTCTGGAGGAAATGGGCCTCGATCTGCCCACCGCTGTGCGACTCTACCTGACCAAGGTGGCAAAGACTCGCCGCATCCCCTTCCCGCTCGAGGCTGAACCGCTCGCCGAGGTGGTGGAAGTGGACCGTGCCACGCAAGCGCGGATGGATCGCATCGCGAAGAACTGGAAGAAGACCAAGAACCGGCGGTGATGGTTTTTATCTCCGCGCAAATCCGGCGGAAGGAATTCGGTCGCAAAGTTCCCGCGGAGGATTTGCCGGTCATCACCCGTTCGGCCCGCGCAGCCTTGGGTGTTCCCATCGCGGCGCGTGGTCTTCCCCCGCATACCCAACTGATCAAGGCTTATGCCACATCCAAGCGTGGGCCCAAACGAATCGTGTATCTCCTGGCCGTTGAGGACGGGGACATGTTCCTGCTTTTTTATCGCGGCAAGAATGATGCCATCGGAAGGAATGCCAGCATGAGCAATCCAGCATTCCGTGCGGCGCTGGATAAATATCTCGCACTGCTCGAAGCAGACATCGCGGACGGAGCCATCGAGGAACTCGTGGCGACCGATGACTGAGGTGCGGGTTGGCAGACGTCAGTTTCCAGAGAGCGGAGAAAGAACAGCCACAGCCGAATGCTTAGCCACGGATGAAGAGGATTGACGCGGATAAAAGTCCGGTCGGCGGCGCCGAACGGACTGGGAGGAGTGCTCATGCCCGGCGACCCCGGGCAATCGCGTTTGTCCGTCAAAATACCGGGAAGGTTGCGGAGAGCGCGGGGGGCGGAGTGTTCTGTGGATAGACGTCAGTGGGCCGTTGTCAGGTGGAGGTTTGCAGTCGGAGCAAAGGAACTCTCACACAGATCTGTATCACTCGCGGATTCCGCAACTTCTGTCACTGTCGACTCGCCGCCTACCTCAAAGCCGGCGAACTCAACCTGCAGGCCGCGCGCCTCTTACCCAATTGAAACGTCGAGAAACCAAAATATTCGTTCCGGAGACCGCCTACCACCACGTGTTTGAGGCGCTACCCGAGGGGATGAGTCTGGTTGCCACACCAGAACCCGATGTGGAATTCGCTGTCTTGGGAATGCACCACGCAGAGCAATTGCCGGCGTTGCTTGCCGCCTTGCCAGAGCTGCAGGCCGTGCAGTCACTCAATGCGGGTGTCGACTGGTTGCTGCCCCATTTGCCGGAGGGCGTGGCGGTTTACAATGCGAGCGGAGTGCACGATGCCGCCGTTTCTGAATGGGTGGTGGCGGTGCTGCTGGCCATGCGCCGCCGACTGCCGGACATGCTGGAACTCCAGCGGCGTGGTGAGTGGGACGTGAACCTGAATGATGTCACGGCCACGGGGCCATCGGCCGTCGGACCCATCGACACATTCGAGGGGGGCACGGTGCTGATCATTGGTTACGGTTCGATCGGACGGGCGGTCGCGGCGCGGCTGGCACCTTTCGGCATTCGCGTGTTCGGAATTGCGCAGCACCGGCGGGCGGACGCCGAGCCGATGGAAGCCCTGCCCGGGCGATTGGCCGAAGCGGACGCCGTGGTCCTGCTGCTCCCGCTCACTCCGGCGACGGAGCATATGGTCGATGCTGATTTTCTTGCGCGGATGAAACCGGGTTCGATTCTCGTGAACGCGGCGCGCGGCCGGTTGGTTGATACAGAGGCGCTGCTTGCTGCGCTCCATCGGCGACGAATCCGCGCGGCCCTAGACGTGACCGACCCCGAACCGCTTCCGCAGGGACATCCTCTGTGGCAGGCACCCAATGTTATGATCACGCCCCATGTGGCCGGCGCTGTGGAGAGCTGGCGGCTGCGCGCGTATCGTTTTGCCAACGAGCAGGCCCGCAGTTTCGCTGCGGGCGCGCCGCTGAAAAACATCGTTTCGAGATGTTGAAAAAACCATAACGAGGGAACGACATGGCACGAGTCCTCAAGAACAAATCACTATGACACATCTTCTCGCTTCTTTCTTGGACGAGTTGAATGCCGGCAGCATACGCATCGTCGATCTGACGCACTCGCTATCGCCCGAGTTTCCAACCTTGGTGTTGCCTCCTGAGTTTGGTCAGGTCTGGCCGTTCAAGTTGGAGACGATTTGCAAATACGACCAAGCTGGACCTGCTTGGTATTGGAATAACTTTTCGTGCGGTGAGCACACTGGCACGCACTTCGACGCGCCTGCCCATTGGATCACAGGCAAGGATCATCCCGGAAACACAGTGGATACCATCGAGTGCAAGAACTTCATTGCCCCGGCTGCCGTGGTGGATGCCAGTGGCGAGGTGGCAGAGGATCCGGATTGGCTGTTGACCGTGGAGTTCCTCGAACAGTGGGAAGCCAAGAATGGGCGCATCCAAGCCGGAGCGTGGCTTGTGTTCCGCACTGACTGGTCCAAACGCATCAGTGACCCGGCTTCTTTCCTCAACCTGAAGGAAGACGGCGCCCATACTCCGGGCCCGACGCAGGCGGTGGTGGAATGGCTGATCCACGAGCGCGACGTTCATGGTTTTGCGGTCGAGACGATCAACACGGACGCGGGCCAATCTTACAAATGGCCGGTTCCTTACCCCTGCCACACCCTGATGCACGGCGCGAACCGGTATGGTCTCCAATGCCTGAGGAATCTCGACCAACTGCCCCCGACCGGCGCATTGATCCTCTCAGCGCCTCTGAAGATCAAGGGTGGTTCAGGTAGTCCGCTGCGGGTGCTCGCGCTGGTGCCGAACTAAGCCATCGCCGAAGACAGCGTGAGGCGGAGCCGAGGGCAAACGAAGAGCTTACAGACTATGCGAGAGTCGCAAGGTCGGGCGCTTGGACATAGATAAGCCTCTTGCCTCAGGGCGGGTGCGGCAAAGCGGTTTGCGGGCAAAGGCCTATGGGCGGAACACCCCAGCACCCAGACCTTTGACGGTCCGCTTTCCGGCCATACCTTCCATTCATGGAAAGCATCATCCCTCTTTTTATCGGCGGTGTTTGCGGAACATTGGTTATGACAACCTTCCTGCTCGTTCCGCGTTGGATGGGCTTGGGAAAAATCGATGTTATGCCGGCCGTGGGCTCGCTGATCCTCCATCGCGAGCAAAACGTTTTTACGACCGGGTTACTGCTGCACCTCGGCATGGGGATGACCTTCGCTTTTATCTACGCCGCTTTCCTCGGGCTTTCCCGATTGCCGTTCAACGCCATGACCGGCGCCATGCTCGGCACTATTCACGGTGTGATCGTCATGTTGCTGGTTGCCATCGCGATCATGGAGCACCATCCGGTCGCCCGCTACCACGAGAAGGGTCTCTCGACCGGGATTTCCCAGCTCGTCGCCCACATTCTCTATGGCCTGACCGTCGGCACGGTCGTGGACATCATGCACTGAAATACCCGCAACGCGCCGCGAGCCACGGGTTGTATGCGCAGGAAACCGCTCACCATTTGGTGAAACTGTCCCGGCTAAGAGGTAAAAAGTGCGAAGGTTTGAAAGTGGGAACTGAAACACCGACGAAACTACCTCCTGAGCCGTAAGACAGGCCCCAGCCAAACACCGGTTGCGGGGTTGCGGGCGGCGGGCGGCGGGCGGCGGAGATAAGATGGCGATCATGTTCGATTGGTCCGATTGCAGAGGGGTGACGACCTCGCCGGATACGGTGAGCGGGGCTTTTGTATTCCGCGGAACCCGTGTGCCGGTGAAGGCGCTCTTCGAAAATCTGGAGGACGGCGCCACCGTTGATGACTTCATCCAGTGGTTCCCCGGTGTGAGCCGCGAACAAGTCGATGCGGTGCTGGAGTTTACCGCACACAGTCTTGAACCCGCCGTGGCGGGATGAAGATTGAGCCGCCTGCGGCGGAGTAACGAGTGACGGGTGAAAAGTGACAAGTTACGAACCAGGAAACCACGGACCAAAACCTGCGCTACCAGCAAAACCTGAAGGACCGCACAATCGCTGTCGTTGTTCTTATGAGCGCCTCGTGGCCGAGGATAGCCCAGCAGACCGACAAGGTTGTTGATGCGATCAAAGCGCTCGGAACAGGCGATTACGTCGAAGTTGAGATCTGAGCAGGCTCTCGCGGCTCAACGTTCCCCGATCTCAGTCGCCAGATTCTGGGACCGCCAAGGGCGGAGACGTCGGTGGAGGGGTGAAACCTGAGTTTGAGTTGGAGTGAAGCAGATCCAAGAAACTCTCACGGGTCTCCTTTGCTGGCTTACGGCGGGACAAGGGGTGCCGGAAGCCAATGCAGGCTGGGAAAGCAAAGGGCCTTGACGGTGAGGCAGAAACTTGTTGAGATTGCGTCTCAATCGCAAAGCCATGCAAATCTCTTCAAAGCTCACCGCCCTCGTTGCAACCGCCTTTTTAACAACATTTTGCGAGATGTCGGAGGCTGGGCGCCGGTTCACCTACGTCTACGAGGCTAAGGTGGCCAAAAAGGGCGAGATCGAGTTGGAGAATTGGGTGACTTGGAAGTCGGGGCCGAACGACCAGAACGGCTTCGATTTCCGCCACGAGATCGAATACGGCGTGACCGACCGTTTCCAGTTGGCGCTTTACGTTGCGGACTGGCAGGTCGCGGACAACGCGGCGAGCTACCAAAACACGGCGCTCGAGGCGATCTACCAGCTCACCGATCCGTCGAAGGCCTTCCTCGGATCCGCGCTCTACGGTGAAGTGAAACTCGGCGACCAGCAGTTCAAGCTGGAGACGAAGGGAATCCTGCAAAAGAACATCGGTCCGCTCGTGCTCGCCTACAACGCGACGCTCGAAGCGGAATGGGAGGGCGCGAACCTCCAGAGCCTCGATGAGAATTACGGAAAGCTGGAGCAAAGCGCGGGCGCGAGTTGGAAGTTTTCGGACAACATCAAGGTGGGCGGCGAATTCCAACAAAAGTTTTACCTGAAAGAGAGTTGGTCGGTGCCCACGCAGAACGTGGTTTATGCCGGCCCGAACATCGCGCTCGAATACGGCCGCTATTTCGCGACTTTCACCGGAATGGTCCAGGCGACGGGCGTATCGGGCCAGCCCGACTTCCAGCTGCGCACCATCTTCGGGGTGGAGTTTTAAAATCCCCACGCCTCGGCCGCCGGATGCTCTCATCCGCCGGCCGAAGAAGGCGTCACTTCTCACCATCGAACGTATCCTTTATGAAAACCCTGATCATCGCATTCGTGGCCGCTGCCGCGGCATTCACCTTAATCCCCTCCTCTCTCGCGGATGACGACAGTGCGAAGGAAATTCGCAACACCGACGTGGTGGAATCCGGCACCTACAAAGTCACGGCCAAGAGGGTGGATCCGGAGGAAAAAGAAATCTACGTGACGATGGAGGATGGCAAGATTCTCGAACTGTATTTCAACGATGCGACCAAGTTGACGCAGGGCGGCAAGGACGCGGGCTTCGATGCGCTGAAGAAAGACCAGAAGCTCGAGGTGCGGGTGGAAAAAGACGGCAGCAAGCTCAAGCCGGTAGCTGTCACCATTCTCGAATAAACTGGTGGATCGAGGACCGTCTACGGCCTGAGGCCTCCGGTTTGGGACAGAAACAAGTCTCCACGGGCATCATCGCGGTCAATTCACGGCGAGGCGTTTCATGGCGCCGGGCTCGGTGAAGACTCCCGGGAGATGCTTGATGTTGCGGCCGCGCTTCAAGGTCACAGTTTGTGACCTTGAAGTCTGGGAACTTTGGGGCTTAACGACTTGCGCTTCCTGCAGTGAGACGGATGGCAGCAATAGGCGGGCCTTTGCCAGAGACATCTCAAAACAAAAGTCTTCGGGAAACCAATCCTACTTTTTCGCTTCGGTGTATTTTTCCGCGACGTAGTCCCAGTTGACCACGTTCCACCAGGCGTCGACGTATTCGGCGCGGCGGTTTTGGTTTTTGAGGTAGTAGGCGTGTTCCCAGACGTCGAGGCCGAGCAGCGGTTTGCCGCCGTTCATGATGGGGCTGTCCTGGTTCGGCGTGGTTTCGATGACCATTTCACCATCGGGTGTGATGCTGAGCCAGGCCCAGCCGCTGCCGAAAACTTTCATCGCGGCGGCGGTGAATTCTTTTTTGAACTCGGCGAAGCTGCCGAAGGTTTCGTTGATCGCCTCGGCCAAATCACCGGTCGGCTCTCCGCCGCCGTCGGGTTTCATCATGAGCCAGAAGAGCGAGTGGTTGGCGTGGCCGCCGGCGTTGTTGCGCAAGGCGGTGCGGATTTCTTCGGGCACTTCGTCGAGATGGGCGACGAGATCCCAGACGGACATCTTGGCCAGGTCGGGGTGGTCGGCGAGGGCCTTGTTGGCGTTGTTCACGTAGGCTGCATGGTGCTTGTCGTGATGGATCTTCATCGTCTCGGTGTCGATGTGCGGCTCGAGGGCGTCGTAGGCGTAGGGCAGATCGGGCAGGGTGAAGGGTCCGGTGGGAGGCGTGTCGGCGGCACGGACCCCGGTCAGGGCGAGGGAGAGGGAAGCAACAACGAGGAGGACGGAAGATTTGTTCATGCGTGCCATGCGATCAGCGGAGGCGGCGGGAGGCAAGTCAGGAGGCCAGATTGACTTGGGGGCCTCGTCCATTACGCTGCTGCGGGGGCCCGATGCGGGCCCATCCACGGAATGAAGAACGTCCTTTTCATTTGCACGGGCAATATTTGCCGCAGCCCGATGGCCGAGGGCCTGCTGCGACAAATGTCGGGCGGGCGCGTCGAAGTCGTCTCGGCCGGACTCGGTGCGGGGCGCGGCCAACAGCCCAGCGCCCATGCCATCAGGGTGCTCAAAGAGGAGGGGATCGATATTTCGGAAATCCGCAGCCAGCCGGTCAGCGCCCACCTGCTGGAGAAGGCGGATCATATTTTCACCATGACGCGAGATCACCTCGACATGCTGCTGCTGCTTTTTCCCGAGATGGCGGCGAAAGCGAGGCTCCTGCGTTTCGACGAGGCAGCCAAAGGGGGTCGCGCGGACGTAACAGATCCCATCGGGGGAACGCGCGAGACGTACGAGTCCTGCAAAGAGGACATCAAACGCGCCATGCCCCGCGTCATGGAACTGATCACCGGAGAAAAAACCAACATGCAAACAGCCACCCAACAGCGTATCACCCACGAACCCTCGGACATCGCCGCCATCGAGGCGACCGATCCGGCCATCGCCGCCGCCATCCATGACGAGGAGCGCCGCCAATTCGAAAACATCGAGCTGATCGCCTCGGAAAATTTCACCAGCCGCGCCGTGCGCGAGGCGCAGGGTTCGGCCCTGACCAACAAATACGCCGAGGGTTACCCGGGACGCCGCTGGTATGGCGGGTGCGAGCATGTCGACGTAGTCGAATCGCTGGCCATCGAACGAGCGAAAGAACTTTTCGGCGCCGAGCATGCCAACGTGCAACCGCATAGCGGCAGCCAGGCGAACACCGCTGTTTATTTTGCCTCGCTGGCCATCGGCGACCGCATCCTGACCATGGATCTGGCGCACGGCGGACACCTCACGCACGGGCACAAGGCGAACTTCTCGGGCAAGCTCTACGATGTCGTGCACTACGGGGTGAGCCGCGAGACGGAACGCATCGACTATGACGCTCTGGCCAAGCTCGCGCAGGAATGCCGTCCGAAAATGATCACCGCCGGCGCCTCGGCTTATCCGCGCCTCATCGATTTCGAACGCATGCGGAAGATCGCCGATTCGGTCGGCGCGTTGCTCTTCGTCGACATGGCGCACATTGCCGGACTTGTCGCCGGCGGCGTGCATCCGACCCCGGTGCCTTATGCCGACTTCGTCACCAGCACGACGCACAAAAGCCTGCGCGGTCCGCGCTCCGGCGTGATTCTCTGCAAGGCGCAATACGCCAAGGCGATCGATGCGCAGGTGTTCCCCGGAGTGCAGGGCGGACCGCTCATGCATGTTATAGCGGCGAAAGCCATTTGCTTCCACGAGGCGCTGCAACCTTCCTTCAAGCAATACGCGGCGCAAGTCGTGGCCAATGCCAAGGCGCTGGCCGCACGTCTCTCCATGCTCGGCTACCGCATCGTTTCAGGCGGGACGGAAAACCACGTGCTCCTCGTCGACCTCCGCCCCGCGGGCCTCAATGGCAAGCAGGCGCAGGAAGCGCTCGATCTGGCCGGCATCACGGTGAACAAGAACGCCATCCCCTTCGACACCGAGTCGATCATGAAGAGCGGCGGCATCCGCATCGGCACACCGGCCATGACCACGCGCGGCATGAAGGAGGAGGAAATGATGGAAATCGCCGACCTCATCCACGCCGCTTTGCAAAACGTGGAGAACGCCGGAGAGTTGTCGCGGATCCAGAAACGGGTCCACGCCTTCACGTCGCGGTTTCCGTTGCCTTGAGGGTGGATCTGTAAAGGTGGATTACGCCGAATCGGCGCGAAGCTCGGTCAGTAAATCGCGATGGGGACATCGCGATCCACCGGCCTCTGTCGGGATGGTATTTTTGGCATCTGCACTTGCCGCCTTGCCGTTTTGAGACTAAGTCTCATTTGCAACAAACCATGATCCGGCAAGCGACATTCAGTCTGGAGGAAAGCCCCCGCCGCGTGAGCAATCGGGTGGTTTCGCTCGATGACAGCAGCGAGTGGGCCTCGCATTTGCGGCGGGTGGGTTTTCATGAGGGGGTCGAGGTGATGGTGCTTTCGGGTCGCGATCCGGTGATGGTGCGCTGTCAGAACAGCTGTATCGCCCTGCGCCGTTGCATGCTCGAATGCGTGCGGGTCTGCGCTTTGCAGGAGGCGCAATGCCGGGCCTCCCGCGCCGGAAAATGAGCGGTGAAATTTGCCCGCTGGCTGACTTGCGGGCCGGTGAGCGCGGACGCGTGGAAGACGGAACAGCCGATCATCCCGCTTTCCAACGCCTGCTCGCCATGGGTCTGCTGCCCGGAACGGAAGTGTCGGTCGTGCAAGTGGCGCCGCTCGGTGATCCGGTGGAGGTCGAGTTCCGCGGCATGCGCCTGAGTTTGCGCAAAGCCGATGCGGCGACCGTGCAAGTGGCGCGGTTGGATTGATCCGCGCCCCGACGCCATGGACAAATCCCGCTCGATACGTGTCGCCTTGGTCGGGAACCCGAACACGGGCAAGACGACGCTCTTCAACCGGTTGACCGGATCGCGCCAGAAAATCGGCAACTATCCGGGGGTCACGGTGGACAAGAAGTCCGGCACGTGGCAATCCGGCGGACGCACTATGACATTGGTCGATCTGCCCGGCGCCTACAGCCTCGCCGCGACATCGCCCGACGAACGCGTGGCGCTCGATTTCCTGACCGGTCATCTTTCCGGCGAGGAAAAACCGGATGCGGTCATTTGCGTGGTCGATGCGTCCAACGTGGTGCGCAATCTCTTCCTGGCCTCGCAGGTGGCCGACCTCGGGCTTCCCCTGGTCATCGCGCTGAACATGTCCGATGCGGCGGACAAAGCCTCCATCCGGGTCGATGCCGCCCTGCTCGCGCGGCGGCTCGGTGTTCCGGTGGTCCGCACCGTGGCGACGCGCGGCGAGGGGATCGAGGCCTTGGGCAAGGCCGTGCTCCACGCGGTGGAGAGCAGGACGCTCATGGCCGAAGTGCCGTGGCCCGAGGCGGTGCAGCGGGCAGTGAAATACCTCGCCGCCGGATTGGAGAAAGAGGGCGCGCAATCCCTCGCGCCGGGTGAATTGCGGCGGATCCTTTTCGATCGCCACAGTGCCGTTCTCGAGCGCGCGGGATGGCCGGCGGGATCGGATCCCGAGCCTTTGCTCGCCGCGTCGCGCGATATTCTCACCGCGGCGGGCTGGCAACCGCTCTCGGCCGAGGCTCTCCTGCGCTACGAGCAACTCGGACATCTCACGGCGGATGCGGTGAGTTTCCCGGAAAAGCGTGTCCGCACCTGGACCGAGCGCCTCGACACCGTGCTGACGCACCGCGTGTGGGGACTGATCGTTTTTGCCGCGATGATGTTCCTCGTTTTCCAATCGATCTACGCGTGGTCCGGTCCGTTCATGGATGCGATCGATGGCGCCGTGGTCCGGATGCAGGAATGGGTCGCGCCGTGGTTGGCCGCGTGGCCGACGCTGCAAAGCCTCGTGGTCGACGGTATTGTCGGCGGGGCGGGCGGCGTGTTTATTTTTCTTCCGCAGATCCTCGTCCTTTTCTTCTTCATCGCGCTGCTCGAGGACACGGGCTACATGGCGCGCGGCGCGTTCCTCATGGATAAAATGTTCGGCTGGTGCGGACTGAACGGGAAAAGTTTCGTGCCCATGCTTTCGAGTTACGCCTGCGCCATTCCCGGCGTGCTGGCCACGCGGACGATCGAAGACCCGCAGGCGAGATTGACCACCATCCTTGTCTCGCCGCTGATGAGTTGTTCCGCGCGGTTGCCGGTCTACGTGTTGATGATCGGGGCGTTTATCGAACCGACCTACGGCGCGATCGCCGCCGGTGTGGTGCTTTTCACCATGCATTTCGTCGGATTGGTCGTGGCCGTGCCGGTGGCGTGGGCGGTGAACAAGTTCGTCCTGCGCACGCGTCCGCAACCTTTTCTGCTGGAAATGCCTCCCTACCGGTTGCCGCGTTTGCGTGATATTCTCTGGCGCATGTGGGAAAGGGCGCGCGAATTTCTCGTCCGGGCGGGAACGGTCATCGTGGCCATGACCATCATTATCTGGGCGCTGGTTTATTTTCCGCGTCCCGACGCGGTGCGCGAGCGCGTGGTCGAGGAATTGTCCGTGCTCAATGATCCGGATGCGGTCGATGCCGCGGTGAGCGCCGCGTATATCGAGCAAAGCTATCTCGCGCGCGCCGGACGCGCCTTGCAACCGATCTTCGCGCCGGCGGGATTTGATTGGAAAATCACGGTGGGAGTTCTCGCCAGTTTCCCCGCGCGCGAGGTGATCGTGGCCACGCTCGGGACGATCTACGGGATCGGCGGCGAGGTGGACGAGTCGTCGGGCGATCTGCGGTCGGCTTTGACCCGCGAATTTTGGACGGACGGACCGCGCGCCGGTCATCCCGTCTTCACCGTGCCGGTGGCGCTGGCCATCATGGTTTTCTTCGCCCTTTGCCTGCAATGCGGGGCGACGGTGGCGGTGATGGCCAAGGAAGCGAACTGGGGTTGGGCCATTTTCGGATTTGTCTACATGACCGTGCTGGCTTGGCTGGGCGCGGTCTTGACCTACCAACTTGGCACGCGTTGGCTGGGATGATGAGCATGACCGAAGCCATCATTCTTGCCTTGGTCGTGGGCGGCGCGATTTTCTATCTGGCGCGCAGAGCTTGGGTCCGCTTCGGCGGCCGCGGCGCCGGGTGTTGCGGGGGTTGTCCGGTCGGCAGCCCGAAGATCCGTCTGGCCGGGGAAGCGAAGCGGGAGTCTATTGGAGAGCGATGAAGGTCCGTCTGTCCTTGCTCATGGCCTTGGCCGCGGGTCTCGCGCCGGCAGATGCGCAATTGACCAAGAGCCAGCGTGCCGAGGCGGAACGCGTGCCGGCTTTGACCGTGCCGAGTCCCGCCGAGTTTTTCGCGGCCATCGACAAAGCGGGCAAGCCGGACTGGATGTCGTTCTACCGCGCGCCGGCCCCGGTGATTTATCCCACGCGGATGCGCAGCGCCCTCAATCTCGGCGCGCTCGTCACCGATGGCTACGTGGCGGTGGAGGCGCAGGATGGCCAGCAGGTCAAAAACACGGGCAAGGACATCATCGCGCTGGCCCGCTCGCTCGGAGTCGGTGAGGACGTCCTCATGCGGGGCAAGAGCATCACGGATTTTGCGGACAAGAACGATTGGTTTGCTTTGCGCGAGGAATTGGAGGCGACGACCAACGAAGTGCGTCGTGCCATCATGGCCCAGCGCGACCAATCTCTCGCCGTGCTCATCACGGTCGGTGCGTGGTTGCGCGCGCTCGAGGTGGGCAGTCGTGCCGCCGAATTGAACGGCGAAGAAACTTCGGCCGACCTCTTGCGGCAGAGGGAACTGATCGCCTTCCTCCGCTCCGAGGTGCAGGGATCGGCCGACAAAGCGCGCGATGAAGCCGTGGTGCAACGCACGGAAACGACCCTCGTTGCGGTGGAGGAACAGATGACGGTCCCGGAGGAGGAAAAACTCAGTCCGGAACGCGTGCTGGCGATCAAACAAACGGCCGGCACTTTCGTGGCGGATATGGCGGCCAAAGAGGAATGAAAACCTTGCGCCACATTTTCCTTTCCGTCGCAGTGGCCACGTCTGCCCTGGCGCAGGACCCGTCACCGTCGCCATCACCAACGCCCTCGCCATCTCCCGAGCCTCTGCCCTCGGCCGCTCTGCGGGTGAAGCTGTCCGATCTGGCCGGGGTCTTGTCGAATGAGGGATTCAAAACCCGCGACCGTGTCTGGAGCGGTAAAATCAAAGCCGGCGTGACGCCGCGTTTGGCGGTCAATCTTTTCCGCGGCAACCAGTATTGGTTCTGCGCGGCCATGGATCCCGAAATCGAGTCGCCCCGGATCACGGTCTTCGGTCCGGACGGCAAAGCGGTCGAGGTGATCAAGCATTCCGAGCCGGGCGCGGCCTCTGCCGGCGTGACAGCGGGGTCCACCGGACAGTATTTTGTCGAAATCGAAAGCGGCTCCGGCCCAGCCTCGGACTTTTGCTTCCTTTATCTCTTCAAGTAACCGTAACGCGATGACGACCGAAACGACCGAGAAACTTCAGGGACCCGCGGTGCGGCAGTATTCGGTTTTCCTGGCCAACCGCGTCGGCGCCCTCATGTCCGTGGTGCAAATGCTCTCGCAGGCCCGCGTCGTCGTGCTGGCTTTGAGCATCCAGGATTCTTCGGAGACATCGATTGCCCGGATCATCGTCAGCGATCCGGATTTGCTCGAAGAGCTTTTCGAGCGCAACGACATCGCCTACGGCGTTTGCGAAGTGGTCGTCGCCGAATTGGAAGAAGGGGCATCCGATTTGCCCCGTCTGCTCGCCGCCTTGCTCGAAGCGGAAGTGAACATCCTCTTCAGCTACACTCTTCTCGTGCGCCCGCGCGGCCGTCCTCTCGTCGCGATCCACACCGACGATCTCGAATGCGCCAGCGCCGTGCTCGAGGGCAGGGGATTCCGCTTGCTGCGGCAGAGCGATCTGTCGCGGTAGGGTTTATCTTGGTTGTAGCGGCGGTCTGTGACCGCCGGAACATGATCAAGGTGAGGCACCGGCGGTCGCAGACCGCCGCTACAAATTCTCAGACTCCTCCCCGCCGTTCTCGCCGGCACCCTCGAGCAGGGCGGGGGATGCGGCGGTGGTGCGGGCGCCTAGGGTTCGCAAATTTTCCGTCTGGCGCAGCAGGTTGCCGCGACCGTCGCGCAGTTTGTTCATGGCGTCATCGTAGCTTTCCTGCGTCTGGCGGATGCGCAGGCCGATGTTCTCGAGGTCGCGGCAGAAGGCGGCAAATTTGTCATAAAGTTTTCCGCCCTGCTCGGCGATCTGCCGCGCATGGCGGTTCTGGCTGTCTTGCTGCCAGAGTTGGGCGACGAGCCGCGCCGTGGCGATGACGTTCGGAGCGGTGACCAGCACGATGTTTTTTCCCAGCGCCAACTCGACCAGCTCGGGCGCGGTTTCCAGCGCGGCATGCAGGGCTTGCTCGACCGGAACGAAGAGAAACACGAAATCGGGGGATTTGATGCCGGGCAGGGCGGAATAATCTTTGGCGGACAGTTGCTCGATGTGCCTTTTGAGCGAGTCGGCATGCTCTTTGGCCGCGGCCGCCCGGTCTTCGTCTTTCTCCGCGCTGCACTGCCGTTCGTAGGCGTTGAGCGAGACTTTGGCGTCGATGATGACCTGGCGCTCCCCCGGCAGATCGAGCACCACGTCGGGTTGGAGGCGCCGGCCTTCCTTCGTCGTGTCGGAAAATTGGGTGTGGAAGTGCTGGCCTTTGACCAACCCGGCTTTCTCCAGCACTGTCTCGAGGATCATCTCGCCCCAGTTGCCGCGCGTCTTGGCCTGACCTTTGAGTGCGCCGGCCAGGTTCGCCGCTTCGCGCGAGACGGATTGGTTCAACTCGCTAAGGCGCTTCACTTCGGTGCGCAACTCGGTGCGCGCATCGTTTTCCTTGCCGTAGGCTTCTTCCACTTGGGTGCGGAATTCTTTCAACCGCTCGGAAAGCGGACCGAGCAATTGTTCGAGCTGCGTGCGGTTTTGTTCGGTGAAGCGCTTCGATTTGTCCTCGAGGATGCTGTGCGCGAGATTCTCGATCTCCGCTTTGAGCGCGCCGCGCGACTCCTCGAGTCCGGCGGTTTTCTGTTTCTCGCCGGCCAGCTCGGCGGAAAATTCCTGCACACGCCCGAGCAAGTTGCGCCGGTCGTCTTCCACCAATTGCAATTGCCGGGAAACCTCGTCGGCCCGCGAGCGCGCGGCGGCCAGTTCGGCCAAGGCGCCGACCGACTTCAAGCGTCCCAGCAGATATCCGACCACCCCACCGGCCAGCAGCACGGCGATGGCCCACCAATAAAGTTCGGGCATGGGATCTGATTAGCACGCGCCGCCGCTCCTGTCGAAGTCCGCGGCCAAGGGTTGCGTAGGAGGGCCCGGTCCGGTATAAGCGCGGGATGAGTATTGCCACCGCCAATGCCCGCGGACCTGCCTCGGCCCAACAAAGTGCCAAACTGATGAATGGTGCCGAGATCCTCGTTCGCTGTCTCGAACTGGAAGGCGCCGACACGATCTTCGCTTATCCCGGCGGGGCGAGCATGCCTATCCATCAGGCACTTACGCGTTCCAAAAAAATCCGCACCATCCTGCCGCGCCATGAGCAAGGCGGTGTTTTTGCGGCCGAAGGCTACGCCCGCGCCACCGGCAAAGTCGGTCTTTGCATGGCCACTTCCGGACCCGGAGCGACCAACCTCGTCACGGGCCTGGCCGACGCCTTCATGGATTCAGTTCCGGTCATCGCTGTGACCGGTCAGGTGCCGCAGGAAATGATCGGCCGCGGGGCATTCCAGGAAACCGACTTCTTCGGCATGACCCTGCCGATCGTGAAGCACAGCTATCTTATTTGGGACATCCATGACATCCCGCGCGTGGTCAAAGAAGCGTTCCACATCGCCACCACCGGCCGCCCCGGCCCGGTCGTCATCGATCTGCCGAAAAACATCCAGAACCAGAAGATCGAGCCGGTTTTCCCCGAGACGATCACGCTGCGCGGTTACGATCCCGACAAGCGCGCCACGGACGAGCAATTGCTCGAAATGATCCGCCTGATCAAGCAGTCGCGCGATCCCATGATCTATTGCGGCGGTGGCATCATCACGTCCGACGCCGCGCCCGAACTTCTCGAGTTTGTCGAGCGCACCCAGATTCCCGTGGCCACCACGCTGATGGGTATTGGTTGCTTTCCCGAGACGCACCCGCTTTCGCTCAAATGGCTCGGCATGCACGGCACCGTCTATGCCAACAACGCCGTGAACGAAGCCGACCTGCTTCTCGCCATCGGCGTTCGTTTCGACGACCGCGTGACCGGCAAGGTGGAGAAATTCGCAGAGCACGGCACGATCGTCCACGTCGACATCGACGACTCCGAGTTGAATAAAAACAAAGTCGTCGCACTGCCCATCCTGAGCGACGTCAAATACGCCCTCAAGCGCGCCAACGAACTCCTCGCCAAGGAAGGCTTCGAGCGCGTCAAGGCCAACAAATTCGACCGCTTCAAGCCCTGGTATGACAAAATCGCCGCGTGGAAAAAAGAGCAGCCTTTCCGCTACAAAGACACGGATGATCTCATCCAGCCGCAATACGTCATCGAGCAGCTCTACAAACTGACCAAGGGCAAAGCCATCCTCACCACCGGGGTGGGCCAGCACCAGATGTGGGCCGGGCAGTATTTCGATTTCGACAAGCCGCGCACCTTCATCACCTCGGCCGGTCTCGGCGCGATGGGCTTCGGTTATCCCGCGGCCATGGGCGCGAAAGTCGCGTGCCCCGACATGGAGGTCATCGACATCGACGGCGACGGCTCCTTCCTCATGAACGTGCAGGAACTGGCCACCGCGCACGTCGAGAAGATCGCCGCCAAGGCCATCATCCTCAACAACCAGCACCTCGGCATGGTGGTGCAATGGGAAGACCGTTTTTACGAGAGCAACCGCGGCCACACCTTCCTCGGCGACCCCGAGGATACCTCGCGCATTTATCCCGACTACGTGGAGATCTGCAAAGGCTTCGGGGTTCCCTGCGAGCGCGTCATCCACAAAAAGGATCTGCTGCCCGCCCTCCAACGAATGCTCGATGCCAAAGGCGTCTACGTCCTCGACGTTATGACACCTTACACCGAGCACGTTCTGCCCATGATTCCCGCGGGCATGACGTACAAGGACATCATCACCGAGTAAGCTTGGCCGCCCGCGGGCGGCGTTGTTCCCCATGCCCGAAGAAGCCCCGTCGCTGGATCTCAGCGCAATCGACTTCCGTCCGTCCTGGGCCAAAGAGCCCTCGTCGTCCGATGCCCCGATCCGCGCACCGCGGGAGGATAATCGCGGTCCCCGCCCGGATCGTGGCGACCGGCCACCGTCGCGCCCCGGCGGATTCAAACGCGGCGGCCCGCCGCGCAAAGGCGGATTCCGCGGATCGAATGACCGGCCGAAATTTTCCGGTCCGCGCCGCGAGGAAATCCCGGCCCCGCCCCCCAATCCATTTCCGTGGCTGCGCATCGCCTTCACCGCCACGCCGCCCGCCGTCGAAACAGTCGTGGCGCAGGTCCGCCAAACCGGCAAGACCTTCAGCCTTTTCGATATCGCCCGCATCCTCCTGCGCAATCCCGCCTCCTACACGATCGATCTCAGCTCCGCGCCGAAGCAGGCCGAAGGACCTTTCCATGTGGCCGACGTCGACAACAGCGTGTGGCTCTCCCGCGAAGCCGCGGTGCGTCATCTGCTGCACAAAAAGCGCGAAGAACTTTATCGCGCCGAAACGGTCGAGATCGAACCGCCCAAAGGGAATTTCCCGGTCATCGCCGTCTGCGGCATGTCCGGTGTTCTCCTTGGCCCGCCCAACCACCACGACTTCGAGCGCCGGCTGCGCGATCTCCAACGCGAAAGATTCGCCCGCCTCGACTTCGAGACCCTGCGTTCGCGTCTCAAGATGGAGCGCGATCCGGAAGTCATCGAGAAGTGGCGCGCCGAGGCTTCACGCGCGACGGTGTATTATCCGCGCGAAGGGGAGAATCCGGAAAAGCTGTCCGACTTGGCCGCGGTCGAGCGCCATTTCGCCGAGCACTATGCGCCCGCGCATCTCAAATTTGTCGATGTCGCCCCCGTGCCGGGCGATCCGAAAACGACCGCGGTCGATTCCGCGTTGGCCCCCCTGCTCAATTACGCGCGCACCGAGGAAGAACGCTTTCCGCTGCGTCTTGCCCAAAGCCTGAGCCGCGCGCTCAGCGGCGCCGGGCTGCGCTTCCACAAAAGCGGCAACCGCACGACTTTTGTTTCCGCCTCGCGTCCGCGCTACCTCAACCTCGAGGAACAGGCGGTCAGTGATTCCATCCGCAAAATCATCGAAGCCATCCGCGCCAAAAAATCTCTCCGCCGCTCCCAGCTTCTCGATTTGCTCGCTCCAGTCGCCGCGCCGCCCGCGGAGCCGGTTGTTCCCGCCGTGGCGGAACCCGCGCCGGATGCCGCAACCCCGGAGGCCGAAACCGTTCCGCCGGCACCGGCTGCCACGCGCCCTTCCAATCCCGCCCGCGATGCCGTGGTCAATGATCTCCTGTGGCTGACTCACGAAGGCTACGTCGTGGAATATTCCGACAGCCGCCTCGAAGCTGTCCCACCGCCGAAAAATCCACCAAAGCCGGCGGTCGCAGAAGAAAGTGTGCCGGTCGCCGCGCCCGCGGCGGAAGCCGTCCCCGAGCCCAATCCTTCGTGATGTGATTGTAGCGGCGGTCTATGACCGCCGGTGGCTCTCGAAATGTTCCGACGGTCATAGACCGCCGCTACAAGATTGTAATGCGGCAAAGCCCGCGCCCCGCTCACTCCGCACCGGCAACCACGTCCCCGCGCTGGCCATAATATTCATACCGGTTGCGCACCGCCGCGACATAAGCGCGCGTGCTGGCGATATCCATGGCACGCTTGAGTTCCTCGGCGGATATCTGCGCCCCGCGCGACCAACGCTGCACGCGGCTGCGCCCCGCATTGTATTCGCCCAAAGCGAAGGGCAACGGATCCGCTTGGGAGGACCAATGACGGAGCGCGCGCCCCAGATACCATGTGCCGACTTCGATGTTTGTTTTGGGATCGAAAAGATCCTCCGGCACGAATGTCTCGATACCCTCGGCTTTGACCCAATCCTGCGCCGCCGGTTCGGTCACTTGCATGAGTCCGCGTTCTCCATGGCCGCCGACTTTTTCCGGATGGAAACGGCTCTCCTGCCAGATGACGGCTTTGACCAGCAGAGGATCCACGCCGTGGCGACGGGCGGCGGAGGTGATCGCATCGTCATAGGCCTCGAATCGTCCGAGCCCGGCCCATTCGGAAAGACGATAAACCGGATCTTTCTCGGTGAGCAGGAAGACCGCCGCAGCCGCCGCGAGCAGGACAGCGAATGTGCCGAGAATAAGGATGATCCTTCTGGCCATGACCCACGAAAAATAACCCGCCTTTCCCCCCGCGGCCAGAGCTATGCGCCCGCCGCTCCCTTTTTCAGCGCCAGAGCGCGGCGTATTGCTCCGCGAAACGCCGCGTTGCGTCTTCGTCGGGTAGAATTTCCACGAGGCGCGGCGAGCCGTCTGGGAAGGGATCGTCCGGAGCGTTTATCACCCCGTGATGCCAACCGAACATTTCGGCCCAGCCTCGCAAGCGCAATTGGTGCCTATTGAGAAACGCCGCGCTGCGGAACATGCGATCGAAAATCTTTCCCCCGCCATTGTTAATCACGGCCAGGGTGAAGTCCGTGGCGGGCAATTGGGCGGCCGGCCAAAGACCCGCCATGTCATAGAGGGCCGAGAGATCTCCGATGACCGCTGTGGTCGGCCGATCGGACCCGGATAGTCCGAGCGCCGTTGAAATCAGTCCATCGATGCCGTTCACACCGCGGTTGGCTTGGACCATGTGCAGGTCGTTGGACCGCGAGGCGGCCAGATCCCACTCGCGGATAGGGAGGCTGTTGCCGAGGAAAAGACGGGCATCGGTCGCGATCCGCTGCGAGAGAGCGTGGACCAAGCCGGCCTCGCTGCGCGGTTCGGTGGCCAGGAGTTGTTCCAACTTTTCCGAGGCGATCCGGTCGCGGGACCACAAGGGGCCGGTGCGCCCGCCCCGTGGGGAGTAATTGCCGCTGATCCGCAGAAACATTTCCAAAGGAACAACCGGCGAGGTCCCCTCCAAGCCGGGCAAATTCACAGCCGAGACATGGAGCACCTGCCGCCCTTCGCACTCGCGCCAAAATCTCGGAGTGGGAATTCCCCCGATCCGCAACACACCATCGCAGGCCTCACGGACTTCGGGTGTGAGCAGGATACGTTCACCGGAACGCAGGCTGAATTCCTGAAGATTGCGATGTCCGCGCAATTGCGAAACGGATTCGAGATAGAGCGGACAATCGAGTGAGGCAAGCCACGGAGCCAAACGATGCGCGTCTTCCGGTGAAAGCGTGGAGACAAGGATGAGTGGATGGGAGACCTTGCCGAAAAATTCGGAGCAAACATCGAGCGCAGAGCTCTCATCCATCCAAGGCTCGGGTGACCTTGGCTTCGGTGTCTCGACCATGGCCGCGCTTTCGATCGGTCCGTCCACCAAGGGCTCGTCGAAGCACACGTTGAGATGAAGGGGTCCGTTCGTCGTCGGCAGATCCACCAGTTGTCCCGGCGCATCGATATCGAGAACCGGTGCCCCGGCCGCGGCAAAAAGCGGCAATTGATTGATCGTCTGCGGAGCGCCGGTGCCGCGCAGGCGGCGGGGACGGTCCGCCGTCACCGCGATGAGTTGTCGTCCGCTATAAGCCGCCTCGAGCATGGCCGGCAGCAATTCTGCCGCGGCGGTGCCCGATGTGGTCATGATCGCAACCGGCCGGTTGTCCCGCATGGTGCGACCCAAGGCGAAAAATGCCGCGCTACGTTCCTCGAAAAATGTCACCACCTCGAACGATCCGCCGGCAGCCTCAACGGCGAGCACGAGCGGTGCGTTACGTCCACCCGGACAAAGGGCAATGGTACGCACACCTGCCGCGTGCAGGACCGCGAGAATTTCCGCCGCCAGTGCGCGGTTCGTGGTCGCGGCGCTCAAAGTCCGAGATTGCCGCGTGTCGCGGCGAGTTTGAGGCGGAGCTCGGCAGTCTCACGGGACAAATCGCTGCCGGCGACCAGACCGCAACCCGCGCCGCAGCGTGTCGCATGGCGGTTCCATTGCACCCCGCGGATGGCCACGAGGCAACGCGATGTTCCGTCCGGCAGAAGCAAACCGAAGGGCGCGGCAAAAGTGCCGCGGTCTTCATGGTCCAAACGCGGCACCCATTCGCGCCACGCCGCACGCGGCGCGACCCCGACCGCCGGGGTGGGGTGCAAGGCTGTCACGAGCTCGTCGAACGCGACGGCACGCGAAGGTGTGACGCGCAGATCGGTGCGCAGATGGGAAAGCATGCCGATGCGCCAGAGCCTCGTCGCACCGCGTGCCACGGATCCGAGGGGCGAAATCTGGGCCGTGATGTCATCGAGCACGAGCGTGTGCTCCGTGCGTTCTTTGGCATCCTCCATCATTTCATCCGGAGCACTGCCGGCGCGCGCGGTGCCTGCCACGGCCATGGTGTGGATCTCGACACCGTCGTCTTCAAAAAGCAGTTCGGGCGACGCGCCGAGACAACCGCCATTCTTGTCCCAATGACCGTAAGGCATGAGCCCGGCCGGCAAATTGGCCATGGCGCGCAGGGCGCGGGCGCGTTCCGTTGCGGCGAGGGCGCCATCGCTGTGTTCGAAAACCGCGGGCACGGCCTTGGCCAACTCGCCGCGCTGCCGGGCGTTTTCCACCTCGTGGAATGTTGCGGCGAAAAGTGACGCATTGAATCCCCGCCAAACGCGCGAAGAAAATTCCACCGGCATCTGCTGCGCCAGTCCATCGGGCGAGACCGCCGCGGCATGCGGATACACTTTCCATGGTCTGGTCTCGGATAGCATGAAGTCCGGCGCGTAGAATGACGGACGCTCGGAGCAGGGCTTCGCGAGATTTTCCGGCTCTCCCCACGCGATGATCCAACGGTCCTCCGACCAAGCGAAGAGCGCACCGCACTGCAAAAATGCCGCGATGTTTTCCACCGTCGGGGCGGGGCCCTGCAAGCGGAGCGCGGAGGATCCGGTCGGCGGTTGGGTCGGGACGTTCAGCATCACTGGTAATTACGTCCCGCGCGGCAGGCGGGGATTCGCGGTGCCCTCAGCGCCGCAACTCGCGCTCGGCCTCCAGCCAGTCGGATTCCGGATCACCCGGCAGGCCGAGATGGCGGCGGCGCTCGGCGAGGTAATAGGCTTTGAGCGCAATTTCTTCCATGGTGACCGAACCGACGACACTGACCACTTCCGATTTTGCGCCGATGCGGCGCGTGATGACGCGGGCCGGGGTGGCGGTGGAAGCACGGGCGCGCACCGCAACCGGCGTGCGTGCGGTGGTTTTTTTGGCCGCCGGCGCGGCTTTGGATTTCTTCGCTGTCTTCTTGGCCTGTTTGGCGGCGGCTTTTTTGGCTTTGGTCGGCATGATCCGTGGGTTTTGGTTGGGGTTTAGTTAACTTGGGACGCGGGCGCCGGGCCAAGTTTTTTCGGCTTTTACCCTGCCCACTGGGGTTTAGGCTGGGTCTGTGGGTATTTCCCTGGCCGAATTTTTCATCCGCTGGTTCGTCACCGCGGTCGCCGTCTTTGTGGCGGCTTGGATCGTGCCCGGGATCGACTACAGCAGCTTCACCGGGCTGGCCTTTGCCTCCCTCCTGCTCGGCGTCATCAATGCAATGGTGCGGCCCGTTCTTCTCATCCTTTGCCTGCCGCTCATTCTCGTCACGATGGGCCTCTTCATTCTTGTCCTCAATGCGCTGCTGCTTTGGTTCGTCTCGGGAATCTTGCCCGGCAGTTCCTTCACGGTCTCGGGATTCTGGGCCGCATTCTGGGGGGGCTTGGTCATCAGTATTGTCAGTTGGTTGCTCAGCGCATTTTTCCGCGGCAGCGACGGACACATCTATCCGCTCACGCACCACACGACGATCAAGCAGGCGCGGGGCCGCACTCTGAACTGATCATGATCCCCGCGGGTCTGCGGCGGTGGTTGGACAGCGGTCGCACCGGTATCAAAGTCTGCGGCGTGACGCGCGAAGAGGATGCTCTCGCCGCGATCGAGGCCGGCGTCGATGCGCTCGGATTCAATTTCTATTCCGGTTCGAAACGTTGCCTGCGCTTGGCCGAAGCCGCGCCCTGGATTGCCGGGTTGCCGGACGAGATCGGCCGTGTGGCCGTTGTCGTTCAAGCGGATGAAACGCTCCTGCAGGAATTGCAGAGCAGCGGACTCTTCCATGCTTTCCAATTCCACGGCGGCGAAGCGCCGGAAATCTGCGCGCGTTGGGGAGGGGATTTTTATATCAAGGCCTGCCCGATCTCCGATGAAGACTCCGCGGTTGCCGCCTTGGCCGATCCCGCGCCGTGCCTCCTCCTCGATGCGCACGCCCCCGGAGTGTTCGGCGGCACCGGCCGGGTGATCGATTGGTCGTTGGCCGCCCGTGTGGCGCAAAAAGCGCAGCGTCCGGTTGTCCTCTCGGGCGGATTGAATCCGGAGAATATTGCCGACGCTGTCTTTGGCGTGCGTCCGACCGCCATTGATACGGCCAGCGGTGTGGAGTCGGCGCCGGGAATCAAAGATGCGGGCAAGATGCGCGCGTTAGTTGCTGCTGTGAGCGGAGCGTAGACGGTGGATCGCGATGTCCCTATCGCGATGACCCATTTGAAAAATTGCGCCGAGACGGCGCGATCCACTTTACGGAGCTACTGTCTCCGCCTCAGCCGGGGCGGCCACTTCGTGTCCGGAGGTCATCTTGATCGTACCCGCGTCGAATGAAGTGATATCGCCGAGGTTGGAGATGGAATATTCCTCCACGCACGCGCCGTCGCCTTGGAAAAAGCGTGCGCTGTTTTCCGTCGGCCCGGGCACAACCATGACACGCGGGTAACCGGTTTCCGTCGAAATCCGGAGGAGTGGCAGTCCGTCGAATGTCGACAAAGCCGGACCGTTTTCCTGCGCGGTCGCCCGGAGGAGAAGTTCGCGCGAAGCACCCGGATCGAGCGGGTTCTCGACGAGACGCAGGGAGATATCGGTGGGACGGTCTCCTCCTTCGGCGACGAGCGCCCCGTCACGCCATCCGAATTCCGCACAGCGCGTGATTTTTTTGTCGAACACGTATTCCCATCCATCGCCCTGGCTTTTCCGGCGGATGGCGACCGTGCGCTGTCCTTCCGGCGTGGTCAGCGTGGCCACGAAATAATCACTTTCCGTCGTTCCGGCCAACGAGATGATTGTGCCGCCGTCTGATTTCCAGTCGGCCAACCGTCCTTCGTCCGGATGGTAATGCGCCACGCCGGTCGACCCGTCGGAATGTTCTTCGAGGACCCAGAAGGTGCTGTCACGTCCGGACGAAACGGCACGCACTTTCACCTCGGCCGGCATTTCCAACCGCGACCAACCGGCCTGCCAGCGCCAGACGGATCCGTCCGCGCCCGCCGCCACGGCGCCTTGATCGAGCAGGGCGAGGGAAACCAAGGGAACAGGAAGGTCTTTCTCTTCGCCCTGCGATGCGAAACCCGGAAGCACATAGAAACGCACGAAGTCCGCACCAAGCAGCGCGAGCCGGTCGCCGCGTGCGGCCACGGAGAGGACGCCGTCCGCAGGAATGGGCAAAGCCAATTCGGCGCCATCAGCCAAGGCGGCGGCGCGCAGTTTTCCGTCGAGCAAAGCGAAGGCGAGCGTGTCGGATACGGCCAACTTGGCATCGCGAGCCGGTTCAGCTCGCGGTTCGCCCGCCACCGTGCGCCAACGTGCTTCGCTCTCCGGCGAATAACGGACAAGAGCACCTTGGTTTCCGGCCAGCCTCGCCATGAGCAGGATGTCACCCCCGGGGAGCAATTGCTGCGCAGCCACCGAAATGATGCGCGGCGAGTCGGTTCCTTCGATCCAATCGTTGAAATGGATCGCTTCGCCGCTGATCCCGATGTGACCCGCGACAAATCCCCGCGCGGAGTAAGTGCCCTCGGGAACCGGTTGACCGGCATCGTCTTTTCCGTCCCACGTGGTCGAGAGCCCGTTCAGCCCGACACGGAAGCGGTTGAATGGCCACTCCTCGCAAAGCGCGCGCACCAATTTCCCGTCGCGGTCGTAAATCCCGAGACTCACCGTGCCGCCGCCGGTCGCGGGGACAAAGCGGATCTCCGCGCCTTGCGCCGCGGCGGTGGTCTCCGCAAACGCGGATTGCGCGCCCAGCAGCAGGGCGACAGCGGTGGCTAGATGTAGTAGCGCCATTCGAGGTCGGGGAAAATGTTGTCACGTTCGCGGCACGCGACGAGAAAATCCTTGTCCGGCCGGCCGCGGACCAGCGTTTCATAGAGGCGGTTGAACCGGAGCAAGTGGTCCTTGGTCCGCCGCGCCGCGTAATCCTTGGCTGTGCCCGTCCGCATGAGGAAGGCCCAATCGCTCGACTGGGCGAGCAGCAATTCGCGGCCCATTTGCTGCACGGTTTCCTCACGCCAGGCCGTGCGCGTCCGCGCCAGTGCCCGCGCCGTCTCGATCATGCGCCGCGCGGCCTCGTGCAGATGCGGATAGATCCAGGCATTCGATTGCTCGAGCCACACTTCCCAATAGCCCTTGTTGCCCCAACTCGAGGCGCAGGGTTGGACGACCTGCAGAATTTCGTTCTCGGCGAGATATTGCGTCGGAGTGGTCAACTCGAACACCTGCTGGTCGTAGGCTGCTTTGCGCAGGAACTTGTCGAGGAATTCGGGGCCCTCGAACCACCAATGACCGAACAACTCCGCGTCATAAGGACTGAGGATCAAAGGATCGACCGGCATTTCCGCGCAAAGCGGTTCGAATTGCCTGATGCGGTTGGACAGAAAATCCGCCGCATGCGCATCCGCCGCACCCTCGGCCCAAGGACGATGGTAAAGTTCCTTTTCGGACGTGCGTCCCGTGATGCGGTGATATTTCAGCCCGGTGAATTTCCGTTGTCCGTCCTTGCCCAGGAATGGCCGCAAATAATCCAGCGGCAGGTCGTAGCCGATATCGCGGTAGAAATCGCGGTAAGCCGGATCGCCCGGATAACCTTCCTCCTGGCTCCATACCTGCCGGCTGGAATCGCGATCGCGCGCGAATGCCGCCGGACCCTCGGGCGTGTAGCACGGAGCGTAGATGGCGAACCGCGGTTGCGGACGCCCGAACATCAGCCCGTGCGCATCGATGACGAACCACTTCAAATCCGCTTCGCGTAGATATTTTTCGATCCCCGGGAAATACGCGCATTCCGGCAACCAGATGCCGGACGGATTGCGTCCGAAAAGCTTCCGGTGGTAGTCGCGGGCCACCATGATTTGCGCGCGGATCGCTTCCGGATAGTCTGCCATGAGCGGCAGAAATCCGTGTGTCGCCGCGCAGGTGATGATTTCCAGAAATCCAGCATCCTGCAGCCGACGGAAACCCGGAATGAGTCGCCGGCCGCGTGATTCGTAGTCGTCCCGCACCGTGCGGAAACGATCCAGATAGAAGCGCGCGAGGGCATTGGTCGCCGCATTGTCCCCGGTCCGCCGCACTTCGCTCTCGGCCAGAGCGACCGAGCGCTCGAGATGCCTCGCCGCACGGTCTTGGAGCAGGGGATCTTCCATCATCGCCCCCAAGGTCGGGGTGATCGACATGGTCAATCGCACCGGGGCGCCTTCGTCCGCCAACCTCTCGAAAATGCGCAACAACGGCAGATAAGTCTCCGCGATTGCCTCGTAAAACCAGTCCTCTTCGAGAAAGTCCTCGTGCTCGGGATGCCGCACATAGGGCAAATGGGCGTGCAGCAAGAGGGCGAACTTTCCCTTTTTCATCGGAACAACCGGACGGACGCTACCTTGGTCGGCCCCCGTGCCTGCGGCAAGACGGCTTTCGGTGGGGCAAGGTGTTTGCTCCGCCCGGGCGAAATAGACCGCAGTGAAATCGCCTCCGGCCTACTCCGCCGCCGTGACTTTGATCGAAGCTTTCGGGATAGCGTTGGCTTGGGCGGCGAGGCGTTTGGTCGCGGTCTGCACGGCGGTCTCGAAGTCCTTGTGCAGCATGTCGGGATTGGCCTCGTATTGCTCGAGAGTCGCACCCTTGAGGCCGGGCTCGATCGACGAAGTGAAGCCCTTGCCGATCCAGAGCAGCTTGCCGTCGTTGTCATAGAGGCGTCCGGTCAAGCTCACGGTCGGCCGCAGCAAGGAAATGCTCGTCGGCACCGGATCGAGGGCATAGCGGTTGACCTCGATTTTGAAGACGCCTTCGGACGGCGCGGTTTTTGCCCAGCGTTTGCCGTCCTTGAGTTGCGCGGCAAACGCTTTTGCCGTCATGGACTCGACCGAAATGCCTTCCTCGGCCATCAAGTTGTTGATCGTGCCGCTGACGCCGGCATTCAGAGTTTCAAACGGAACGTAGTGCAAGAGCCCGAAAGTGAGCGGTCCGATCCAACGCGAGAGGCGGCTGGCGCGACTCTTGTAGGTCAGCGTGCGCGGGCTGCTGACTTTGTCATCGACCGATGCGCCGCGGATTTTCGCCGCGCGGGCGATGTCGGGGACTTCGAGCTTGGGAAGTTTGAAGGGAAGTTTCAGTTTGGACTTCACTTGGTCTTGCGCCGCGGCGACCTGTGCCGCCGCATTGTCGCGGGCCGTGGAGGCTTGGGCGACCGCGGTGGTGCGTGCGGTCACGGCTTGCCGGACGGTATTCTCCGCGGCTGCCCGGGTTGTGGCCGTGGCGGCGGCAGCCGTGGTGCCGGCAGTTTGCGCTGTGCTGCGAGGGGCGACGGCGAGTGACATGACGGCGACGAGGGAGAAGGTGACGAGGAGTTTCATGGGCAAGCTAGGTGCATAGGGATGAATGTGCCCCGCGGCAAGCGGGAGCGGTGTGTTTTACGGGGGAGATCTTTTAAACC
>CAJBKE010000064.1 GCA_903953565.1 uncultured Verrucomicrobiota bacterium
AAAAATCGGATCAAAAAAATAACAGCAGAGAACGAAGATCTCGCTCTCGCGGCTTAAACGCCCGCGACGGCTTCCAGTTGACGCCTGCTAGGCGGGAAGCCGACGACAGCAGGCAACTCGGCGGCGGGATCGACCGCTGCCGCCGGGGATCTTCTCGTGGACGATAAGATGAGGGTAGCGCGCTGCCGAGCAGCCCGAGTCTGACAACTCACCGGCAGCTAAGCATGTAGCGGGCGGCGTTCAGCGCCATGAGGACAGGGGTTCGACTCCCCTCGCCTCCAGCCTTCGCTTGCCGCGCAGCAAGAGCGAAGGCTGCCACGCCGCAGGCGCGAAGGCGGGCTTACGTTCGATCGCACAAACCGGCGAGACTACGGCTTGGCAAGCCAGCCAAATGCGAGCATCAAGTCTGTTGCATGTTTCATTATGTCTACGTGCTTGTCAGCGAATCCGATCCTGGGCGCCACTATGTCGGGTCAACCTCCGACTTGAACGCACGTCTCGCCGCGCACAATGCAGGCAAGGTCAGTCACACTTCGAAATGCAAGCCGTGGCGCGTGGAAACAGCGGTAGCCTTTCGTTGCAGCAAGTAGGCATCGGCTTTTGAGAAGTATTTGAAGTCCGGCTCCGGTCGGACTTTTGCGCGACGACACTTGTAGACCTTATGTGCGGCCTGCTGGTAAACGGCCGGCGCCGCGGACGGTGCCGTTACAAGGGGAAGAGCGCGCGGGCGCTCAGGGATTTTCCAGTTGGCGGTTGAAGTGACCGCGCGCCCAGCGAAACAGGAAAAGGATGAAGGGGAGAGCGGCGGCGCTGGCCGATGCGGCGAAGGCGGTGGCCTCCCAGCGCTGATTGAGGTGATGGTCGAGGCTGACCAAGACCATGCCAATGAGCCCGATGAACCCGATCAGCGTGCTGCAAGGCATAACGAATTGGCGGAATGCTTCACTCTCGCGCTGGCGCGCGAGACGGGTCATCCGGTGGGAGAATCTGGCCATGTCCGAGGGGAAATGCGGTGCGAAAAATCGGATTTTTTCGCGGCTCCGTCAAACGAAAATCGGCCTGCGGAGGGTTACTTACTGCAAGAGTCGGATGGTGAACGGGTATTTGTATTCCTCGCCGTTGCTCGTTTTGACCGCGCCGACGATCATGAGGATGATCCACGCCACCCAAATGGCGGCGGCCAAAAGGTAGAAGAGGATCCCGACCAGGAAAATGAGCAGCACGGTGCCGACCGCGAGGGTCGCGCTGATGTAGATGGAAAAGCTGATCTGGAAATTCAGCACTTCTTTGCCGACGCGATCGAGATAGGAGCTGTCGCCGCGTTTGATCAGCCAGAGGACGAGGGGCCCGAGGATGTTTCCGTAGAAAGGGAAAACGAACCACGAAAAGCCGAGGAGATGCATGACCACGGCGAGGGAGTTGTCGCTGGTCGCCGACGATGGGACGGCCGGGGTTTGGTTTTCGGGGACCGGCGGGGGCGTGTTTTCCATGGGGGGAGATTGGTTTTTGGGGCGGGGGTGTCAATGAGGAAACCGCAGAGAGCGCGGAGGGCGCAGAGAGGGAGGTGGAATGCGAGTTTCCGTGCTTGTAGCGGCGGTCTGTGACCGTCGGCACATGAATGGGGTAAGGCGCCGACGGTCACA
>CAJBKE010000065.1 GCA_903953565.1 uncultured Verrucomicrobiota bacterium
GATCTCGCTGTCTTTCAAGGAGCGGAAGGCCTGCGCACCTTGCGCCAGCAGGCGGGCGGAAGTCGTGGAGACTTTTCCCTCGATCGCGGCCGCACGGATGGCCGTGGCATCGAGGACGGCGAGCAGCGTTGCCACCCAATGGCGGTTGCGGACTGGCGACCGGAAATGGTTGAGAAGCGGATAAATGTATTGGCTCACGCGCATGGCGCAGATCCACTCGACGCAGTCGGCCACTTCGTCATCGGACAACGCGCCCTCGAGCCGCTGCAGGCGCACCACGGCTTCCGGACCCCACCCCGGCTCGCCCACGGAAAGCGCGATCCTACTCATATAGGTCTCACGGGCCGTGTAGGCGGTATAGAGGGTGAGGAGAAAACCGATGAAGACCGAGATGATCGTTGTTCCGCTGAAGGCCGCAACGAACATGACGGTCAGACCCCTGGAACCCGAGGCATTGACCACCCCGAGCGTGCTCATGCTGGAACCCGAACGATAAAAGGCCTCCAAGGGCGTGCAGCCGGTCACGCCGTAGACGATGAAGGCGAAGGACCCGACAAAAATGAGGAGGAACTGGGCGAGAAAAAGCAACACGGTGGTCGGACCCTGCACGGCGAGGTAGCGGTCGAGCTGCACGTAATTCCGCGCACGGTGGGCGATGGCGCGGAACAAAAGATGGCAGGCACGACTGACCCAGATGGCCAGTCTTTGGTTGCTCGGACGCGGGACAAGCATGACGCCGACCGCGGCCATGATCGCGGCCCAGAGGAGCAGCAGGCCGACAATCAGCGCGCTTCCGCGCAGGAAGATCATCATCCAGTCCGGACCGGCGGAGGCGATCAAGTTCATGACTCAGGGTCTGACCACGGCGACGGAGGCCGTTTGTCCGATGCGCAGCGGCACGGGGGGTTGTCCGGTCACTTGCACGCGCACCGGGAAGCGGTTGGGCAGGCGCACCCAATCGACGGTTTGCTGGACATCCGGAAGCATCTGGTTCCCCGCGGTGCTGCCGTCCTGCACGAAAATTCCCCATGCCGTGCTGAGCACCTCGCCGTCGAACGGCTGGCCGGTGTGCCCCATGAGCGTGATGCGCACTTTGTCACCCGGTTGCACATGCGAAATCTGGGTTTCTTTGAAATACGCCGCCACCCAGAACGTCGAGGTATCGACCAGCGCGATCAATTGCTCGCCCGCCGCGACATAGGTGCCGGGGCTGGTGTTGACGTTGGTCAGGTAGCCGTCGACCGGCGAAACGACCGTGGTGAACCCGAGGTTGAGTTGCGCATTTTCCACCGCGGCCTGCGCCGCTTCCACATTGGCCTTGGCCGCCTCGAAGGCCTGCACTTGATCGTCATATTGCTCGCGGCTGATCACATTCTTCGCGAGCAGATCCACGGCGCGTTTGGCGTTGGCTTCAAGGTCGACCAGCTTGGCTTGCGTCTGCGCAAGCTGACCCTTGGCCTGATCGAGCGTGGCTTGGAAAGTGCTCGGGTCGATTTGGAAAAGCAGATCGCCTTTCTTGACCGCTTGGTTGTCCTTCACCGGAATCTGCACGACGGGCCCGGCTACGCGGGGCGCGACGCCGACCACATTGGCCCGCACGTAAGCATCGCGGGTCCATGGCTTGGTCACGTAACGTTCATACATGAGCAGCGCGGCGACGAGGGCCAGCGCAACGACGCCGAGGGTGATGAAAACCTTGGGCTTCACGGGGCGAAGAGGAGACCGAGCACCGATCCGCAAAGCACGGTCAGAGCGATGAAGAAGAGCGGAAGATTCCAGATGTGGCGCGTGAGACGGAACCGCTCGAGCACCCCGACGATCAGCCACGCCAAGAAAAAGCCCAACGCCCCAATGACCATGCCCCACGGGAGCATGAAGTCACCCAAGACAATCTCGGGAACGCGCAGGGAGAAATCCACGGATTGTCATTGTCCAGTTTCCCTACCCCGAGGCAAGCCTGCCGCGGCGCTGTAGTAGTGTAGAAGCGGCATCTTGCCGCTTAACCCCTCAAGGACAAGCGGCGGAGACGCCGCTTCTACTTTTCCGATCGATGCGCGCACCCTCCGCGCTCGCCTCCACACCATCTCCCCGCCAACATTTCCGCCGTGCCAAACGCCGCGCCATCATCCTTCCTGCCCCGTCTCGATCCCGGCGCGGCGGCGCTCGGACTGCAAATGGCGCTGGCTGGCACCGCGGCCTTCTTCAGCGCCCAGTTCCTGCGGTTGGACTACCCGTATTGGTCGGTGCTGACCGTCATCCTCCTTGTCATGGCGCAATATGTCGGCGCCCTACAGGAGAAGGCGTTCTTCCGCATGGTCGGCACGGTCGTCGGCGGCGTGCTGGGCTACCTCGCCACCGGGGCGTGGCAACAGTCGCCATTGCTCTACTTGGCGACATCCTTCGTCATCGTGGCTTTTTGCGTGGCCATGTTCAGCCAATCGCGCGCGCCTTACGCGTTTTTCCTGACCGGACTGACCTACATCGTCATCGCCTCGAGCGGCCAGGCGCGGCCCGACATGTCGTGGTCCTTCGCACTGGCCCGCATCGAGGAAGTGCTGCTCGGCGTGATCGCCAGCGTCGTTGTGCAAAGCCTCGTCTTCCCGCGCTACGCCAACCGCGATTTTGTCACCCAACTCCGGCTGTGCTTCGGCGAACTGGCGGACGCCACCCGGCAAACCGGCGCGGTCTTTCGCGGCAACGACACCGGTCTGGCCGAAGCACTGCACGACTTCCCGACCCGCGCGTCCCAAATGCGCACTCTCCTGCGCTTCGGCGCCCGCGAAAGCCGCTTCTTCCGCCGCGACATGGCGTCCTTCGCGCAAATTGTCAGCCACGTGGTGCGTGCCGCGAATCTTTTGCGCTCGCTCGCATCCGTGCCTGCCGCCCCCGAGCCCTACCGCGACCGGATCGCCGGCCTGGTCGATGATCTCGCAAACCACCTCGGCGACGGATGGGCCATCCTGCAGGAAGGCGGCACGCCGGATGAAGCCTGGAACCGCCACGCCCGCGAGTTGGACAAGAGCATCGATGAATCCGTGGCCTCGCTGCGCGGCGATCCGGCCGCCGAGAGCATCGCACCGCAGGTCACCGGCAACCTGTCGACCCATCTTCTGACCTTGCGCGAACTGCAAGACACTCTGCGCGAGGTCGCCCGGTTGTCCTCGGAAACTGCGGAGGAAACGGACCGCCCTACCAACCTGGCCCTCGCCCCGACGTGGCCCGATGGCATGTGGATCCGTCACGGACTGCGCGCTGCACTGGCCACCGTCATTGCCTTGGTGCTGGTCAATTGGCTCTCCCCGCCCGGCGGCAATCTCATGGTGCTCGGCGCGTTTGTTTTCACCGCGATGAACGCGCTGAGTCCGGAAGGCTCCGGCGACCGCGGCGCGTTCCGTTATGTGGTTATCTTCACCCTCGCTCTCGCCGGGACCGCCCTGGCCCTTATCGCCGGCACGCCGCTCCTCGCCAGCTACACCGTGCTCAACATCATGATGGCCACGTGGCTGTTCTTGCTTGGTTATTGGATGCACGACCGCGGAGGTGTCACCGTGCCCGTGCAGGTGTCTTTCCTGCTTCTGGTTTCCATCCTCAGCCTCAACGCGCAGGTGCCCGTGCCATTCCAAAAAATCACCGGCACGTTTTTCGGTTTGGTCAACGGACTGCTCCTCGCCGCCGTGGTACAGCGTCTGCTCTGGCCCGTGCTGCCGCAGCGGCAACTGCAGCGCCGCGTAGTCTTCGTCCTGCGCACCGTGGCCTCGAGCCTTCATGAAGGGTTCGATCACTTGCCGCTCTGGCAAAGGACGCGCCTCGGCCTCATGCCCTCGCAAGCCCGCGGCTACATCCGGGCCATGCAGGGTCCGACGTTGCCGCCCGCGCAAGCCGAGCGTCTCGGCAAGTTTGTCCTGACCCTGCAGCAACTCACCGGCGAAATCGCCCTCTGCACCGCGCGATTGCGTCCGATTCTTCCGGACGACCTACGCGCTTCCATCGAGGCCCCGTTGTCCGCAGTGCAAAGCACGCTGGCCGACGGACTGGAAAATCTCGCGTCGTCCTTCGAAACGATGTCCATCCCCGCCGATCTGACCCCGCGCATCGACGCCACATTGGCCCGCTGGGACACCACCATCGTGCAACTCCGCGCCGATCTGATCGCCCGCGGCAAAGATCCCGCGGAACTCATCCGACCCTTGGGCCAAGCGGCCCGCTACCGCGCCGCCCTCGTCCTTTTGGGCCGAGCCTTTGATGAAGCGCGATCGCTGAAACTGTCCGACTACATGGGGGATGTGGCGTTGTAGTGGCGGTTCGGACTTTGATCGTGGGGTGGATCGCGATGTCCTCATCGCGATTTCCTCAATGAATAATCGCGCCGGGACGGCGCGATCCACCTGCACAGCTTTTTGAGGTTGTAGCGGCGGTCTGTGACCGTCGGTGCCTTTATGAATTTGTGGTCCGACGCATACAAAAGAAAATCGCGCCGGGATGGCGCGATTTGCTTTGGTGACTGCGGAAGTTTTCTTTAGCGCGAGTAGAGTTCGACGACGAGCTGCTCGTTGACCACCGGGGCGATTTCCTCGCGGGTCGGGATGCGGCTGACGGTGCCGCTGAAGTTGTCGCGGTCCACCACGAGCCAATCGGGCACGGAGCGGATTTGCGTGGCTTCCATCTGGCGGGCAGCCAAGGCACGGGGCTTGGGCGAATCCTTGATCGTGATCACATCGCCGGGTTTGACGTTGGCCGAGGAGATGTCGTTTTTGCGTCCGTTGATCTGCACGTGTCCGTGCGCCACCATCTGACGGGCGGCGGTGCGGGTGCGGGCGAAGCCGAGGCGGTAGACGACATTGTCCAGACGGGTTTCGAGCAATTGGAGCAGGGTCACGCCGGTGATGCCGCGGCGGGAAAGCGCGGTTTCGAAGTAGCGGCGGAACTGGCGCTCAAGCACTCCGTATTGCGCTTTGAGCTTCTGCTTCTCGAGGAGGGCGAGGCCGTATTCCGAGGTCTTGCGGCGCATGCCTTTTTGTCCGTGCATGCCCGGCGGGTAGCTGCGGCGCTCGAAATGCTTGGGCGAGCCGACGAGGAAAATGCCGAAGCGGCGGCTCAGTTTGGTTTTGGGTCCGGTGTAACGTGCCATGGGAAAAGTTTACAGTGGTTCAGTTTTCAGTTTTCAGCCGGAGCATTACACGCGGCGGGCTTTGGGTGGACGGCAGCCGTTGTGGGGGACGGGGGTGACGTCTTTTATGACAGTGATTTCGAGGCCGATGGCTTGGAGGGCGCGGATGGCGGATTCGCGTCCGGCACCCGGACCTTTGACGCGGACTTCGACTTCTTTGAGTCCGTGTCCCATGGCTTGGCGGGCGGCGTCCTGCGCCACGAGCTGGGCGGCGTAGGCCGTGCTTTTGCGCGAGCCTTTGAAGCCGACTTTGCCGGCACTGGAGGCACCGAGGACGGCGCCACGTTGGTCGGTGATACTGACGATGGTGTTGTTGAACGTGGCGAGCACGTGGGCGATGCCCTGCAGGATGTTTTTGCTGCCCTTCGCTTTGACCACTTTGGCCGGGGCGATCGGGGCGTCGAGCGAGAGCATGTCGTCGACCGGCGCCGCGGTGGCTTCGGCCGCTTTGGCTTCGCCTTCTTTTTTCTTGGCCGTTTTACCCTTGGCCGCTTTGGGCTTGGCCGCTTTTTTCTCGGCGGCGGGTTTCGCTTCGGCGGTGCCTTCGGCTTTCACTTCAGCGGCAACCTCCTCCTTGGCCTCGACCGCTTTGGTCTCGGCGGCCTCGGGGTGGTGGGCGGCAGTTTCCTCTTTGCGGCGTGCGTCCTGGGATTCGCCGAGAGTTTCTTTTTTTTCGTCGCTCATACTTCGTAGGGATTAGACTTTGCCGGCTTTGGCGTCGGGGTTTTTCTGCACGCCGACTGTCTTGCGCGGACCCTTGCGGGTGCGGGCGTTGGTGGAGGTGCGCTGTCCGCGCACGGGGAGTCCGCGGCGGTGACGGATGCCGCGGTAGCAATTGATGGCCTGGAGGCGCTTGAGGTTGCCCTGCAACTCGCGGCGCAGGTCGCCTTCGATGAGGACGCCGTTGTTGCCGATGATGTGGACGATCTGCGAGATCTGCTCGGGCGAGAGGTCCTTGGCGCGGGTGTTCGGATCGATGGAAGCTTCGGCCAAGACACGTTTGGCGATGGTCGGCCCGATGCCGTAGATATACGGCAGGGATGCTTCGATGCGTTTGTTGGGCGGGATTTCAACCCCGAGGAGGCGTGGCATAAGCGTGTTATCCTTGTCTTTGTTTGTGGCGCGGGTTTTTGCAAACCACACGAACGACGTTGTTGCGCCGGATGATCCGGCATCCTTCGCAAAGGCGTTTGACTGAAGCTCTGACTTTCATGGTTTGGTTCTTCTATTTCTTTCGGAAGGTGATGCGTCCTTTGCTCAAGTCGTATGGAGACAACTCGAGCATGACCTTGTCACCCGGCAAAATGCGAATGAAGTGCAGGCGCATCTTGCCCGAGATGTGCGCGAGAATGCGGTGTCCGTTGGGCAATTCCACGCGGAACATCGTATTCGGCAACAACTCGACAACCTTGCCTTCTACTTCAATAGCGTCTTTTTTCGCCATGTCAAAACTTCTGGTTCATCTTTTGTAACCAGCACGGTGTGTTCAAAATGCGCCGATGGGAGGCCGTCGGCCGTGACCACGGTCCATTTGTCGTCCAGGACCCGGACGCCGCTGGCCCCCATATTGATCATCGGCTCGATGGCCAGGGTCATGCCGGCCTTCAGTTTCGGACCCCGGCCGGGCTTGCCGTAATTCGGAATTTGAGGGTCCTCATGCAATTTGCGCCCCACCCCGTGGCCGACAAATTCACGGACCACCGAATACCCCCGGGCCAGGGCGGCCTGTTCGATGAACGAAGAAATGTCCCCCACCCGGCGGCCTTGGGTCACGTGCGGGATGACATCGCGCAGGATGCGGGCGGTGTCCTCGACGAGGCGGTCCACTTTGGGCGGAACCACGCCGATGCGGATGGTCGTGGCATTGTCGCCGATCCAGCCGTTTTTGTTCACCCCGACGTCGAGTTTGACGATGTCGCCGTAAGCGAGACGGCGGTCGCCGCCGATGCCGTGGACAACTTCCTCGTTCACGGAGATGCAGAGTTGTCCGGGAAATTTGCGGTAGCCGAGGAAGGCGCTCTTCGCTCCGGCCTCGGCGATGAACTGCGCGCAGGCATCGTCGATATCGCGCGTGCTCATGCCCGGCGTGACCAGATTTTCCAACTTGTCGAGAACCTCGGCGGCCACGCGGCAGGCCGTCCTCATCGCGTCGATCTCACGCTCGTTCTTGATCGGGATCATCGACGACAGGAAAGGAATACTGCGGAACACGCGACGAAGGGGCGGACTATTTGCCGCTGGCGAGGTAAGCGGCCGTGCCACCGATGACGAGGATGCCGAGGGCCACCCAGAGCCAGACGAGCGCGTTCGAGGAAATGACGTTTCCGGCACCACCTGCGGTGCGCTCGAATCGTCCGCGGATTTTCCCGCGGCGCAAGAAGCCATCATAGTGACGCTGGAGCAGATACGTTTCCACTTGGCGCATGGTGTCGAGCGTGACGCCGACAATGATGAGCAGACCCGTGCCGCCGAAGAACTGCGCGGTCATGTAGGGGACATTCATGCTCTCGGTGAGCATCTGCGGCAGGATGGCGATGACAGTGAGGAAGATGGCGCCGGCGAAGGTCAGGCGCGTCATGGTGTAGTCGAGGAAATCGGCCGTCGGTTTGCCGGGACGCACGCCGGGAATGAACCCGCCGTATTTCTTGAGATCGTCGGCGATTTGCGCGGGCTGGAATTGCGTGGCCACCCAGAAATAGCTGAAGAAGAAAATCATCGCGCCGAAGAGCGTGTAGTAGAGCCAGCCGCTGGCCAGCATGGCGGACAACTCGTTGGCCCAGCGCTGCGTGGGGAAGGCCATGCTGAGGATGGTCGAGGGGAAGAGAAGAATGGCCTGCGCAAAGATGATCGGCATGACGCCCGCGTAGTTGACCTTGAGCGGCATGTATTGCGTCTGTCCGCCGTAGACTTTGCGACCTACGACACGCTTGGCGTATTGCACGCTGATACGGCGGGTGGCTTGGGTCACGGCAATGACCGCGGCGATGACAATGATGAGGAAAGCAATAAGGAGAACGAGGACGACCGGGCTGACCGGGGCCGCTTCGCCGCCGGACGGCACGAAGGTGCGCCAGGCTTGGATCAAACCGGCGGGCAACTGGGCGAGGATGCCGACGGTGATGATGATGGAAATGCCGTTGCCGATGCCGCGCTCGGTGATTTGGTCACCGAGCCAGACGAGGAACATGGTTCCCGCGGTGAGCGTGATGACGGTGAGCAGACGGAAGCCGAGACCCGGATCGGAAACGAGCGGCATGCCGAGCCGGTTGATCGTGTCCATGATCCCCGGCAGGAAAGGATTCGACTCGGGGCTCTCGAAGGAGAGCGCGAGCAGATAGCCCTGGAACAAGCAGAGAATGATGGTGACGTAGCGGGTGTATTGGGAAATTTTCTGGCGTCCGCCGTCCTCACGGGAGAGGCGTCCGAGTTTCGGGATGACCGCAGTCATGAGCTGCATCATGATCGATGCGCTGATGAAAGGCATGATGCCGAGGGCAAAGATGGCGCAGTTGCCGAGCGCGCCGCCGCTGAAAAGGTTGAAGAGAGCCGCCACACCGCCGCCGGCTTGGGCGTCGGCCACATTGAGGAACCACTGGCGCAGGACTTCCGCGTTGATGCCCGGGGTCGAGATGACCGAGCCGGCACGCACGATGACGATCATGGCCAGCACGAAGAGCACGCGCTGGCGCAGTTCCGGGATTTTGAAGATGTTGGTGAAGGCGGAGATCATGGGCAGCTGATCAGAATCGATTCGTCGCCGGGTGTTCCGCCTTTTCCACCGCGCTCATTCTCGCTCAGGAAATCGTGCCGCCGGCGGCTTCGATCTTGCGTTTGGCCGCTTCGCTGAACTTCGCACCGGTGATGGTGACTTTCTTGGTCAACTCGCCACGGGCGAGGATTTTCACGCCGTCGATCGTGCCGCGCACGAGGCCTGCTTTGCGCAGGGCGTTCTCATCGACCGTCGCGCCGTCGGCAAACTCGTCGTTGAGATCGTGGAGATTGACGACCGCGATGCGGAGCTTGAAGGCCGCGTTGTTGAATCCGCGCTTGGGCAAGCGGCGGATGAGCGGCATCTGTCCGCCCTCAAAGCCGAGACGGATGCTGCCGCCGGAGCGGGCCTTCTGTCCCTTGTGTCCCTTGCCGCTGGTTTTTCCGGTGCCCGAGCTTTCGCCGGAGCCGAGACGTTTGCGGCGTTTTTTGGCGCCGGGCCGGGGTGAGAGATTGTGCAGTCGCATGGTCGTCAGGCAGTGGCCACTTCAAGAGCGGCTTCCGCTTTGGTGGGCTTGGTTTTGATGCCGCGCACGCGGAAGATTTCTTCGCGCGGACGGAGTTTGGAAAGAGCTTCGAGGGTGGCCTTGACCACGTTGGCGTGGTTGTTCGAGCCGAGCGATTTGGCCAGCACGTCGCGGATACCGACCGCTTCGCACACGGCACGCACGCCGCCGCCGGCGATGATGCCGGTGCCGGGCGAGGCCGGACGGAGCAGGACGCGGCCGCCGCCGAATTCGCCGGTCACTTCGTGCGGAATGGTATTCTGCGCGAGCGAGAAATTTTTCATCGCCTTGCGCGCGGAGTCGGAGGCTTTGCGGATGGCCTCGCTCACTTCCTTGGCTTTGCCGAAACCGCAACCGACGCGGCCCTTGTGATCGCCGGTGACGATAAGCGCGCTGAAGCTGAAGCGGCGTCCGCCCTTCACGACTTTGGCGCAGCGGTTGATGAAGACGACTTTCTCGACCGTATCGGACGGTTCTTTCGGTTCTTTGGGTCCGCGATTGTCGCGGCGTCCGGTGTTGCGTGCGTTAGGAGGCATGATGTTTTTAGAATTCGAGGCCGGCTTCGCGCGCGGCATCGGCAAGGGCTTTGACTTTGCCCATGTATTGGAAGCCGCCACGGTCGAAGACGACTTTGGAAATGGATTTCTTTTTGGCGCGGTCGGCCACCAGTTTGCCCACGGTCTGGGCGTTGGCCACGTTGGCCCCGGCTTTGGCCGCTTTTTCCTGCGTGCTGGCCGCGGCGATGGTCACGCCTTTGGCGTCGTCGATGACCTGCGCGCGGATGTGGCGGCCGGAGAAGTTGACCGCAAGGCGCGGACGTTCGGCGGTGCCGGCGACTTTTTTCCGGATACGCGTGTGGCGGATTTTGATGCTGTCGTGGCGTGTCATGGCGATTACTGGACGGTTTTGCCTTCCTTGCGGCGGACTTGCTCGTCGGAGTAGCGCACGCCTTTGCCCTTGTAGGGTTCCGGCGGGTAGTAGGCGCGGATATTGGCCGCGACTTGACCGACCAATTGGCGGTCGATGCCCTCGATGACGAGTTTGGTGTTCTCGTTGACCGTGATCTTGATGTCCTTCGGGATGTCGAAGACAACGGGGTGCGAGAAACCGAGCGAAAGATTGAGTTTTTGTCCCTGCACGGCGGCCTTGAAGCCGACGCCCTGGATTTCGAGGTTGCGGGTGAAGCCGGTGTTCACGCCGGTCACCATGTTGTTGAGGAGGGCGCGGGCCAGACCGTGCAAGGCGCGGACTTGGCGGTTCTCGGACTTGCGCTCGAGCGTGAGCGTTTCGCCTTCGACTTTGCCCTCGATGCCCTCGGGCAATTGCCAGGAAAGTTTGCCTTTCGGTCCTTCGACCTGCACGGAGCGGTCGGGCGAAAGATTGACCTTCACCTTGGCGGGAAGCGTGACGGGTTTGTTGCCGATGCGTGACATGATGCGTTCCTCCTTACCAAACAAAGGCGAGTAATTCGCCGCCGACTTTCTGGCGGCGCGCTTCGCGTCCGCTGAGCACGCCGCGAGGCGTGGAAATGATGGAAATGCCCATGCCGCCGAGGACGCGCGGAATTTCTTCGGCCCCGACATAACGGCGCAGGCCGGGACGGCTGACGCGCTTGAGTCCGGTGATGGCCGGGGTTTTGTCGGCGTATTTGTTGACGATGCGCAGTTGCGGTTTGCCTTCCGACTTCACTTCGAAATCGGTGATGTAGCCTTCCTTTTTGAGGATGGCGGCGAGGTCGGCCTTGATGCGCGAGTAGGGCACGAGCAACTCGGCCTTGCGGGCGCGGCTGGCGTTGCGCAGGCGGGTGAGAAGGTCGGCGATGGGATCGTTGGAGGTCATCAGGATGCTTTGGCGGCGGGTTTGGCGCGGTCGGTGAACGGCATGCCGAGTTCGCCGAGGAGCGACTTGGCCTCCTCGTCGGTGCTGGCCGTGGTGACAATGGTCACATCGAAGCCGATGTTGCGCTTGATTTTATCGAGTTCGATCTCGGGGAAAATGCTCTGGTCGGGCACGCCGAGGGTGTAGTTGCCGTTGCCGTCGAAGGCTTTCGGGGAGATGCCCCGGAAGTCGCGGATTTTCGGCAGCGCGGTTTTGATCAGGCGCTCGAGGAATTCGTACATGATGCGTCCGCGCAGGGTGACCTTGGCGCCGATCGGTTGCTCTTTGCGTAGCTTGAAGTTCGAAATGGCCTTCTTCGATTTGGTGCGCACGGGCGTCTGGCCGGTGATGGTTTTAAGTTCGGTCACCGCTATTTCCAGCGCTTCTTTGGTGTCCGGCGACGAACCGATCGACGTGTTGATCACGACTTTCGAGACGCGGGGGATCTGGTGCAGGTTGGTGTAGCCGTGCTTGGTCTTGAGCGCGGGCACCACCTTGGCGGTGTATTCTTTGTAGAGTTCGACTTCCATGGGTTACTTCGCCTTGGCCTTGGTTTTCGGCTTGGCGTCCTCCTTCTTGGCGGCTTCGACCCGCTTGACGTTGGAAATGTGGACCGGGCCCTCTTTCTGCACGATGGCACCGTTGGGGTGCTCCTGCGATTTGCGGGTGTGCTTCTTGATCATGCGCACGCCCTCGATGAGGACCTGGTTTTTGCCGCGGATGACCTGCAGGACCTTGCCTTCGGCGCCCCGGTGGTTGCCGGTGACGACGCGGACGATGTCGTTCTTATTGACGTGGGTTTTCGCGCGACTCATAGGACCTCCGGAGCGAGGGAAACGATCTTCATGAAATTTTTCTCGCGCAGTTCGCGGGCCACGGGGCCGAAGATACGGGTGCCGCGCGGGTTGAGATCCTTGTCGATGATGACAATGGCGTTGGTGTCGAAGCGCAAGGCGGAGCCGTCGGGCCGCTTGAGCGGCTGGCGGGTGCGGACGATGACGGCGCGGACGACCTCGCCTTTTTTCACCGTGCCGCCGGGGGATGCTTCTTTCACGTTGGCCGTGATGACATCGCCGACGCGGGCGAAGGCAGATTTTTTGCCGATGACGCCGATCATGGTGGCCATGCGGGCGCCGGTGTTGTCGGCGACGTCGAGACGGGAGCGGAGCTGGATCATGGCGTGCTTAGTGTTTGAGGACTTCGACGAGGCGCCAGCGCTTGGTCTTGCTCAGCGGGCGGGTTTCGGTGATGCGGACTTTGTCGCCGGTCTTGGCCTCGTTCTTTTCGTCGTGGGCGTGGAATTTGGCGGTGTGCTTGACGATCTTGCCGAAGCGCGGGTGCGGAACGCGGCTGACCGTGCGGACGACGACGGTTTTGTCCATCTTGTCCGAGACGACCTCGCCCACGAGGGTTTTGCGGATCCCGCGCGATGCGGCGGGGGCGGTGGTGGTGGCGGTGTCGCTCATGATTTGGCTGCTGCTGCTTTGATTTTCTGCGAGAGGAAGGTTTCCACCCGCGCGGCCTCGCGGCGCAGGGTGCGGATGAGGGACGGCTTTTCCAGCTGTCCGCTCTGCTGCTGCAAACGGAGGTTGAAAATTTCGTGGCGCAGCTCGCGTTTGCGGCTGCGGAGTTCATCCGCGCTGAGTTCGGCGATTTCCTTGGTCTTCATGGCGTCAGGAGGCGTGGTGGCGGGTGATGAATTTGGTGCGCACCGGCAATTTGTTGGCGGCGAGGCGCAGGGACTCGCGGGCCACGCTCTCGGGCACGCCGTCCAATTCGAAAAGGATGTTACCCGGGCGCACCACGGCGACCCAGTATTCCGGGGCGCCTTTGCCCTTGCCCATTCGGGTTTCCGGCGGGCGGGCGGTGACGGATTTGTCGGGGAAGATACGGATCCAGAGTTTGCCTTTGCGCTTCATGTTGCGCGTGAGGGCGACGCGGGCCGCCTCGATCTGCACGTTGGTGATCCAGGCGCGGTCGAGGGTCTGCAGACCGAATTCGCCGAAGTCGATGTTGGTGTTGCGCGAAGCGGTTCCCTTGCGGCTTCCCCGCTGGGATTTCCGGAACTTCACACGTTTGGGCATCAAGGGCATGGCACGTTCTCCTCGTTAAATCATTCGGCGACTGCTGTGGCGGCCACGGCGGGCGACGGCACAACTTCGGTGGCGGGTTTGTCTTCGCGCACCGAGACTTTCGGAGCGGCTTCCTCGCCTTTGCAAATCCAGCATTTGATCCCGATCTTGCCGGCCGTGGTGTTGGCCTCGGCGAAGCCGTAATCAATCGGCGCGCGCATGGTGTGGAGCGGCACTTTGCCTTCGCGATACTGTTCGGTGCGGGCGATTTCCGATCCGCCGAGGCGGCCGGAACAACGGACTTTGATGCCGAGCGCGCCCTGTTCCATGGCGATCTGCACGGATTTCTTCATGGCGCGGCGGAAACCGATGCGGCGCTCGAGCTGTCCGGCTATGCTCTCGGCGACGAGTTGCGCGTCGGTCTCGGGCGAGCGGATTTCCTGGATATCGATTTTGACCTGCTTGTCGCCGCTGATCGCGGAGACTTCTCTGGTCATGTTTTCGATTTCCGAGCCTTTGCGGCCGATGACGAGCCCCGGGCGGGCGGTGAAAATGGTGACGCGCAGGCTGTTCCAAGCGCGCTCGATAACGATCTTCGAGACGGCCGCCTGGCGGAGTTTGCCTTTGAGGTATTCGCGGATTTTGAGGTCGGCGTGCAGGTGGTCGGCGAACTCGCGGCGCGGGGCATACCACTTCGATCCCCAGTCGCGGGAGATGGGGAGGCGGAAGCCGATCGGGTGAACTTTTTGTCCCATGGTGTTATTCGGCTTTCTCCGCGGCCGGCGCGGCGGCCTCGGCGGCCGGTTTGGTCTCTTCTTTTTTCACCGCGGTTTTCTTTTTGGCGGCGGGTTTTTTGGAAGCGGTCTTTTTCTTGGCGGCCCTGCGGGTCTCGCGCGTTTCGATTTCGATTTCGTCGGTCAGGATGATGCGGATGTGGCTGGTGCGCTTGCGGATCGGGCCGGCGCTGCCACGGGCTTTCGGGATGAAACGTTGGAAGGTCGGTCCCTCGCCCACCACGGCTTCGCGCACGACGAGGGCTTCGGCGCGGGCTTGGTGGTTGTTTTCGGCATTGGCCACGGCGCTTTTCAGCGTCTTGGCCACGAGACCGGCGGCCTTCTTCGGGGTGAAGGCCAGCAGATCGAGGGCCTGCTGCACGGGCAGTCCCTGGATCTCGCGCGTCACCTCGCGCGCCTTGAACGGCGAGATGCGGGCGAATCTGTAGATCGACCTGGTTTCCATTTTATTAAAATTTTCTTTGTGTTTGTTGTTCCTAGCGGCGGGCGTCCACCCGGAGGCGGTCGCCCGTTTTTATCGAGTCCTCTTCGGACACGAGATTCTGGATGACGGCGCCGCTAATGCGGTCGCGCACGTCGATGACGCGGACTTCCCCCACGCGGCGGTTATCGCGCCACACTTGGAAAGGCATCCCGACTTTCACGCCCGCGTTGCGGCCGATGTTGGCCACGACGAGTGCGAACTCCGATTTGACTTCCACCACGGAGGCGTCGGTCAGCGTCGGTCCCGCCGCTTGCGCGTCGAGCGTGTCGGCCCCGCCGACTCCCAGCATGCGGTCGGCGGCGCGGAGTTCCATCTCGAGCGTCGCGCGGGCTTCGGCCTGCGCGGTGCGGGAGCGGGTCATGGCATCGAGCAGCGTCTTCGCCTCGGCTTGCGTCGCGGAGTCGGAAGTATTGGCGGCTTTCGTTTGCATTTCTTTTTCGAAAGCCTCGCGCTCTTCATTGTCCGCGGTTTCCACGGTCTTGAGGAAAATTTGCACTCCCTCGGCGAGGGCGAGCAGTCGCTCGAGCAGCATGGCGTTTTCTTTCTGCTGGCGCGTGAGTTCGTTGACGGTGGAAAGGAGGCGTTCCTCGATTTCTCCGCCGCCATCGGCCCCCGGCGCGAGAGCGTCGAATTTGGCCTGCAAATCCTCGGCTTGTCGTTTGAAGGCCTCGTTCTCGCCGTTGGCGAGAGCAAGACTTTCGGTCAGGCTGCGGATGGACTCGCGCGCGAGCAAAAGTTGCTCGTTGAGGCGCGCCACTTTCGCGGCGTCCCCAGAATCCCGGTCTGTCAAAGAACTGCGGCTTTGTGCGGAGGCACTTCCCGCCAGGGTGATCAGAAGACACCCGGCCAGGAAAAACCTGCCGCTTGCGGCCACGTTTATTTCGTCACTTTCGCCGTATGCGATCCGTGTTTCTTGAAGATACGCGTGGGCGAGAATTCGCCGAGCTTGTGCCCGACCATGTTCTCAGTGACGAAAACTGAATTGAAAATTTTCCCGTTGTGCACGAGGAAGGTGTGCCCGACGAAGTCGGGTGTGATCATCGAACGTCGCGACCATGTTTTGATGGGTTTCTTCGCGCCGCCTTCGTTGATGCGGTCGATTTTTTCGAGCAGGTGGGCCTCGACGAACGGACCCTTTTTGAGCGATCTGGACATGGCTTAGTTCTTCTTCTTGCTCTTGCGGCGCTCGACGATGAAGCGGTCCGACGGTTTGTGTTTTTTGCGGGTTTTGAAACCTTTGCTCAGCTGGCCCCACGGGCTGACCGGGTGCTGGCGTCCGCCGCCGCCCTTCGATTTGCCGTTGCCGCCACCGTTCGGGTGGTCGATCGGGTTCATGACCATGCCGCGGACGGTGGGACGCACGCCGAGCCAGCGGGAACGTCCGGCTTTGCCGCTCGAGACATTCATGTGCTCGGAATTGCCGACTTGACCCATGGTGGCGTGGCATTTGCCGTTGAGTTTGCGGATTTCGCCCGAGGGCATTTTGACCAGCGCGTAGCCGGCCTCGAAGTTATTGAGCACGGCCTGCTGGCCGGCGCTGCGCGCCACTTGTCCGCCACGGCCGGGGATGAGTTCGATATTGTGGATGGCCGATCCGGGCGGGATGCGCTCGAGGGGCAGCGAATTGCCCACTTCGGGGGCGGCCGCGGGGCCGGAGGAAACTTTCATCCCGACCTTCAAACCGTCGGGAGCGAGGATGTAAGTTTTCTCGCCGTCGGCGTATTGCAGCAAGGCGATGCGCGCGGTGCGGTTCGGGTCGTATTCGATGGCGATGACCTCGGCGGCGATCCCGTGCTTGCGGCGTTTGAAGTCGATGAGGCGCAGCTTGCGCTTGTGTCCGCCGCCGATGTGACGGCAGGTCAGGCGGCCCTGGTTGTTGCGGCCGCCGGTGCGCTTGCGTGTGCTGACGAGGCTCTTCTCCGGCTTCTTCTTGGTGATCTCCTCGAAAGACGGGAGGGCCTTGAAGCGCGCGGACGGCGTGAGCGGACGGAAAGTTTTGAGTGCCATGGCGTGTGGTGCGGTTAGACGAGGTCGAGTTTTTCGCCCTCTTTGAGCGTGACGATGGCTTTCTTCCAGTGCGGACGGCGTCCGAAATCGGCGCGGCGTTCGCGCTTTTTCTTGCCGGCGTAGTTGGCCGTGTTGACCGAAACCACTTTCTTCTGGAAGAGGCTTTCCACCGCCGCCTTGATCTCGAGTTTGTTGGCCGCGGGATTGACCTCGAAGACGTATTTGTTCCCCTTGTCCGTGAGGATGGTGGACTTCTCGGTCAGGCGGATGGTGCGGATGATGTCGAAGGGCTCTTTCATGCTGCCGTCCTTTCCGAAATTTTGGCGAGGGCGTCGCCGGTCAGGAGAATTTTGTCATAGCGGAGCAGATGCTCCGGATTCACGTCGGACGCGCTGATGAGAAGGACGTTGCCGACATTGCGCGCGGCGCGGAAGGTGGTTTCCTCGAAGGCGGGCGAAACGAGGAGGACATTGCGCGCGTCCTTCGCATTGCTTTTCACGTAGGAAAGGAACTTCGCCGTCTTACCGTCCGGGATGGCCGGGGCTTCGACGAGGAGGACATCGCCGGCGAGAATGCGCGCGCTGAGCGCTTTGCGCAGGGCGAGTTTGCGCACCGACTTGGGTGTTTTCTTCGAGTAGTCGCGGGGCTTGGGTCCGAAGACCACGCCGCCGCCACGCCAGATCGGCGAGGATTTGTAACCGGCGCGGGCGCGGCCCGTGCCTTTCTGGCGCCAGGGTTTGGCCCCTGAGAGATTGACTTCCGCTTTGGTCTTGGTGTTGGCCGAGCCGGTGCGGCGGTTGGCGCGCAGGGCGGTGACCACATCGTGGACGGCCTGCGTGCCCTTGCCATTTTCGATGATGGCGATGTTGGCCTTCTTGGCCTCGGCGGCGGTGAGAACTTTGGCGCTCATGGATTACTTCTTCTTGGCAGATTTCTTTTTCGACGGGCGGACGACCACGTAGGTGCCCTTCGCGCCGGGGATGGCTCCGCTGACCAGGATGACGCCGTCTTCTTCGCGGACTTGGACCACTTGGAGATTCTGCACGGTGACGCGCTCGTCGCCCATGTGGCCGGGCATGCCCATGTTTTTCCAGACGCGGCCGGGCGTGGAGCGGTTGCCGATGGCGCCGGTGCGGCGGTGCATCATGGAACCGTGGCTGGCCGGCTGGCCTTGGTAATTGTGCTTCTTCATCGCGCCCTGGAAGCCTTTGCCTTTGGACTGTCCGATGACGTCGACGAATTGGCCGACTTCGAAAGTGGTGACCGACAGGTCGGCGCCCGCTTCGGCCGCACCGTTGCGGAATTCGCGAATGAAACGTTTCGGCGTGGCCGAGGTTTTGGCGAAGTGTCCGGTCTGTGCTTTGGAAACACGCGAGGGTTTCTGGTCGTCGAAGCCGACCTGCACCGCGGCATAGCCGTCGGTGTCGGCGGTCTTGACCTGCAGGACCTTGTTGCCCGCGGCGGCGATGACCGTGACCGGCGTGGACACGCCCTTGTCGTCATAGACGCGGGTCATGCCGAGTTTTTTACCGAGTAATCCGAGGCTCATGGCGTGAACTAAATTTGAATGTTGATGTCCACCCCGGCCGGAAGGTTGAGGCGGCGGAGTTCATCCACCGTTTTGGCCGTGGGATCGATGATATCGAGGAGGCGCTTGTGCGTGCGGCGCTCGAATTGGTCCATGGACTTTTTGTCCACGTGGGGGGAGCGGTTGACCGTCCAGCGCTCGATTTTGGTCGGGAGCGGCACGGGGCCGGCGACGGCGGAACCGCTGCGTTTGGCCGTCTCGACGATTTCGAGGACGGAGCGGTCGAGCAGCATGTGATCGAATGCTTTGAGACGGATGCGTATGCGCGGTGCGGCCATGGTCGTTATTTCTTTTGGCTGTCGAGAACGGCGGCAAGCACCTGCGAGGGCACTTGTTCGAAGTGGGACGGCTCCATCGAGTAGGAGGAGCGGCCTTTGGAAAGCGAGCGGATGGCGGTGGCGTAGCCGAACATTTCGGCCAGCGGCACATCGGCGGCAACGGTGCAAAGGTTGCCTTTGGTCTCGATGCCCTGAATTTTGGCGCGGCGGCGGTTGAGGTCGCCCATGATGTCGCCTTGGAATTCGTCGGGCGTGATATTTTCCACCTTCATGATGGGCTCGAGAAGGATGGCTTTGGCTTTCTTCAGCGCGTCCTTGAGCGAGAAAATCGCGGCGAGCTTGAACGCCATTTCGTTGGAATCCACGTCGTGGAACGAGCCGTCGACGATGTCGACGTTGATATCGATGACCGGGTAGCCGCCGATGATGCCGTTGAGCACGCCTTCCTCGATGCCCTTGATGCAGGCCGGGATGTATTCCTTCGGGATACTTCCGCCCACGATCTTGTTCTCGACGGTGAGACCCTTGCCGCGCTCGTTGGGCTGGACCTTGATGATGACGTGGCCGTATTGACCGCGGCCGCCGGACTGCTTGATGAGTTTTCCTTCGCCGTCGGCCGGGGCGAGGATCGTTTCCTTGTAGGCGATCTGCGGTTTGCCGGCGTTCGCCTCGACCTTGAACTCGCGCATCATGCGATCGCGGATAATTTCGAGGTGCAACTCGCCCATGCCCGCGATGATCGTCTGGCCGGTTTCCTCGTGGGTGAAGACGCGGAAAGTCGGGTCTTCCTCGGCGAGGCGCTGCAGTGCGATACCCATCTTTTCCTGGTCGACTTTGGTCTTCGGCTCGATGGCCATGGAAATGACCGGCTCGGGGAAGGACGGCGGCTCGAGAAGGATCGGATGGTCTTCGTCGCAGAGCGTGTCGCCCGTGGTGATGTTCTTGATGCCGACGATGGCCGCGATGTCACCCGAATAGCACGTGTCGATGTCCTCGCGCTTGTCGGCCTGGATCTGGATGAGGCGGCTGATGCGCTCGCGTTTGCGGGTGCGCGGATTGTAGACGTTGTCGCCTTTGGAAAGTTTGCCCGAGTAGACGCGGAAGAAAACGAGTTTGCCGACGAACGGATCGCTCCAGAGCTTGAAAGCGAGCGAAGAGAAATTGCCGCTGTCATTGGCCGAGACTTCGATCGGCGTGGCGTCATCGGGGTCCTGACCGCGGACCGCCGGGATGTCCAGCGGGCTCGGGAGGTAATCGACGACGGCGTCGACGAGATACTGCACGCCCTTGTTTTTGAAAGCGGAACCGCCGGCGACGGGGACGAATTTGTTGGCGATGGTCTGGCGGCGGATGGCGGACTTGAGGTCCTGCTTGGAGATCGGTTTTTCCTCGAGGAACATCATGCCGATTTCCTCGTCGAGATCGGTCATCTGGGTGACGAGGTCATCGTAAGCTTTGCGGGCGAGTTCCTTGTGATCCTCGGGAATTTCCGCCACCTCGTAGGTCGAGCCCATCACGTCATTGTCCGAATAAAGGACGGCCTTCTGGTTGATGACGTCGATTTGTCCGCGCAGGTTGTCCTCTTTGCCGAGCGGAATAAGGATCGGCCAGACATTGGCGCCGAGCTTGGTGCGCATGCTATCGACTGCGGCGTCGAAGTCCGCGCCGGTGCGGTCCATCTTGTTGACGAAAGCGATGCGCGGGACGTTGTATTTGGTCGCCTGGCGCCAGACGGTTTCGGACTGCGGTTGCACGCCGGCCACGCCGCAGAATACGGCGATGGCGCCGTCGAGCACACGGAGCGAACGCTCCACCTCGGCCGTGAAGTCCACGTGGCCCGGGGTGTCGATGATGTTGACGCGCTGGTTGATGTTCTCGAACAGCTTGAAGATGTCTTTCTCCGGCTTCTGCAACCAGGCACAGGTGGTGGCGGCGGAGGTGATGGTGATGCCGCGCTCGCGCTCCTGCTCCATCCAGTCGGTAACCGTCGTGCCCTCGTGCACCTCGCCGATTTTGTGAATCATGCCGGTGTAAAAAAGGATACGCTCGGTCAGCGTGGTCTTGCCCGCGTCGATATGCGCGCAGATGCCGATATTGCGCGTGCGCTCGAGCGGGAACGCTCGGTCGGGCGAATTCGGGTTCGCGGTGGCGGGTGCGGTGGCAGTGGCGGACATGAGAAAGAGCGAGTTACAGCAGTTTACCAGCGGAAGTGGGCGAAGGCCCGGTTGGCTTGGGCCATCTTGTGCATTTCGTCGCGTTTTTTGATGGCGTTGCCTTGGCCGGCGGCGGCGTCTTTGAGTTCGATGGCCAGCGCTTCCTTCATCGGGACGGCCTTACGTTTGGCGGCGAAGGTGACGAGCCAGCGCATGGCCAGCGCGTATTGGCGCTCGGCCGGAACTTCCATCGGAACCTGATAGGTGGCGCCGCCGACACGACGTGACTTCACCTCGAGACGCGGGCGCACATTGTCGAGAGCCTTGGTCAGCACATCGAGCGGGTCAACCGATTCGCTGCCTTCGCGCGATTTCTCGATCGCGGTGTAGACGATGCCTTCGGCGATGGATTTTTTGCCCGCGCGCATCACGGTGTTGATCAGGCGCGTGACCATCGGGCTGCCGTAGCGGCTGTCACCGAGGGTCGTGCGTTTTGTTGCTCTGCGTCTGCGTGCCATGGTTGGAAAAGATCGGGTTTACTTCTTCTTGGCGGTGGCTTCAGCGCCGGCCTTCGGACGCTTGGCCCCGTATTTGGAGCGCCCGCGACGACGTCCGTCCACGCCGAGCGTGTCGAGCGAGCCGCGCACGATATGGTAGCGCACGCCGGGCAAATCCTTCACGCGGCCGCCGCGCACGAGCACGATCGAGTGCTCCTGCAGGTTGTGGCCCTCGCCCGGAATGTAGGCGATGACTTCTTGGCCGTTGGTCAGGCGGACCTTGGCCACTTTGCGAAGGGCGGAGTTGGGTTTCTTCGGCGTGCGGGTCATGACCTGCACGCACACGCCGCGGCGCTGCGCGCAATTGACGAGCGCGGGTCACTAGGATTTCATAGTCACTTTGCTGCGTCCTTTGCGGACAAGGTGCTAAGTCGTAGGCATTGCTAGGTGAAAGTTTCGCGCCGCTTTCAGGCGACAAAAAAACCACGCGAACGTGGTTTCTTCGCGAACCCCCGACAGTGTGCGGGACGGAAGAGACTAGCGGAACGAATCACTGCGGCAAGAGATTTTCTGAAATTTTTTTCAGAAGCGCGCTTCTGGGAACGGCTGATCAGGATTTCCACGCCCGAAACTTTCGCAAAATGAGACGGTGACGGCCTGTTCGCCCGTGTGCGGATCCACGTCGCCGAGCCTTCCTTCATTCGTCGCCGGGGACGGCGACGCTACGTTAGCGCCTTGGCCAAAGCTCCTGCGACTTCGCGGATTTGGTCCGCAGTCAGCTCTGGGTAGATAGGCAGGGCCAGAGATTCGCGGGCCGCTTTTTCGGACTCGGGGAAATCGCCGGCCGAATGACCGAGCGAAGCGAAACATTCCTGCAGGTGGAGCGGGATCGGATAATAAACGGCGCAGCCGATGCCGGCGGCGGTGAGCTTCTCGCGCACTTTGTCGCGGTCGGGCACGCGGACCACGTATTGGTGGTAGATGTGGTGGTTTTTCACGCCGGAGGCGGCGTAGGGCTCGACGGGCAAGGTGATGCGGTCGAGCAGCCCGAGCTTGGTGAATTCCTCACGGTAGAGCGCGGCATTGCGACGGCGCGCGGCATGCCAGGCGTCGAGATGGGGCAACTTGGCGGAAAGAACAACAGCCTGCAGCGCGTCGATGCGGAAATTGCCGCCGACTTTTTCGTGATGGTATTGCGCGCCCATTCCGTGGTTGCGCATGAGTTTGATTTGCGCGGCGAGGTCGGCCTCGCGGCACGTGGCCATGCCCGCGTCGCCGAAGGCGCCGAGATTTTTCGAGGGGAAGAAACTGAAATAGCTCGCCTCCCCGATCGCACCGGCGCGCAGTCTTTTGCCGCTGCTTGAAGGATAATCCGCACCGATGGCCTGCGCGGCATCTTCGATAACGGGCAAGTCGAACTCCGAGGCCAACGCTCCGATGCGGTCCATGTCGCAGACGCAGCCGAACAAATGCACGGGCATGATGGCGCGCACGCGATTGCCCGCCGCGGTGAGGAGACGTCCGTCCGGACCGGCGTGACATTTTTTCCGCAGGTATTCCCCGAGCTTCACCGGATCCATATTGTAGGTCGCGGCGTCGATATCGACGAAGACGGGTTCCGCGCCGACGCGCTGAATGCAACCCGCGGTGGCGAAAAAGGTGTAGGGCGTGGTGATGACCGCATCGCCGCGGCCGATACCCATGGCCATGAGGATGGCAAGCAGGGCATCGGTGCCGGAGGAAGCACCGATGGCGTGTCCGCACCCGGTGTAATCGCGGACCGCCGTCTCGAGCTCCTCGACCGGCGGGCCGAGGATGAAGTGCTGACTCTCGCACAGCGCGTTCATGCGGCGCTGCACGTCGTCTTTCACCTGCGCATATTGCAGGCGCAAATCCAGCAGAGGAACCGCCACGAAGAAAAAAGGATTAGCGGACCACGCCGAACTCGGCGCGCCGGTTGGCCGCCCAGGCCGCTTCGCCGCCGCCGGAAGCGGCTGGCATTTCCTCGCCGAAGCTGACGGTTTGGACGTGTCCGCCGCTGACGCCGAGGCCGATGAGTTTTTCCCGCACCGCCAAGGCGCGGCGTTCGCCGAGTCCGCGGTTGTATTCCTCGGTGCCGCGCTCGTCGGTGAAGCCGGCGATGATCATGTTTTGTTTCGAAGAGCGCATGAAGTCAGCCACGGCCTGCACTTTTCCCATCTCGGAACCGCTGACCTCGAAGCTGTCGAACCCGAATTGCACCGGTGAAAATTGTCCTTTGGAAACCCCGCCCCCCAGATAAGAGGAGCCATCCGTGCGCTCGGGCAAGGGAACACCGTCGACAAAATCACCGTCCATTCCGGTGGCATAGGAATCCTTGGTTTTGCAAGAGGGCAGGAGGAAGGCCAGGCCCAGTGCAACGGCAAGGAGAAGTGGTCTTTTCATAAGTGGTATGGCGGGAAGTCAGAACGACCAGGTGGGCTCGCTCACTTTGCCCAGCCCGCTGACGATAGTTGTGGTCCGGCCACTCTGGACGTCAAGGAGATTGAGGTTCGAACCGGAGCTGTAGATCAGATGGCGCGAATTGCGGCCCCAGACGGGATTCTGTCCGGAGGCCAGGACGCGCGCGCCACCGGCCCCGAGTTCCATCACAGCGACGGAAAAGCCCCCGCCGGAGCGGACGGTGAAAGCCACTTTCTTGCCATCAGGCGACCAACTCGGATCGGTGCAATAGCCGAAGCCGGTGGAGATCATGCTCCCCGCTCCCCCACCCGCCCCGATGCGGTAAAGCTGGGGGCTCCCGCCGTTGTCCGAGGAATAGATCAACTCGCTGCCGTTCGGCGACCAGGTCGGCGAGGATTCGACCCCGCGTGTGCGGGTCAGTCGCCGCGCCATGCCACCGCGCAGGCCGGTGATGTAGATCTCCGGGTTTCCATCCTTGCTCATGGTGAGCGCCATCTTGCCGCCATCCGGCGAAATGGCCGCACCCGAGTTGGTGCCCGGTGCCTTGACCACGCGCTGGCGCGCGCCCGAAGCCACGTCTATGACATACACATCCGGATAGCCCTCGTGGTAACCCGTATAGGCAAGGTTGCGCGCCCCGGGTCCGAGCGACGGCGCCACACTGATGCTGCGGTCGCTGGTCAGACGGCGCGAATTATTGCCGTCATAATCCGCGAGGTAGATTTCCTTCGGCCCGCTGGCCGTGCCGACGAAGGCAATCTTCGTCGTGGCAATCCCCGGATTTCCCGTGATGGTTTCCACGATATCGTCGGCGAACTGGTGCGCCACGTCGCGGTCACTGCCGCTGTAGGTTTTGGACAAAACGGTCGCACCCGAGTTGTCGGTCACCTTTCCCTGCAAGGTCCCGCCTCCCGCCGTGCCGCCGACCGTGAAGGAGGCGCGGGCATCGGAGACGAGTTCGAACCAACCCGAAAGATCGAGGTCGTTTTGCAGGACCTTGGTCACGCCGGGGCCGGAACCTCCGCCGATCGGCGAGACCGCGAGGGAAACACGGTCGCTTTTACGCACCGTGATGGTCGGCGCGTCCTGTGCCAACGCCACGGCGGAAATAAGGAAGAGGAAACAAAACGCTCGAATCATCATGCGCCTCGTATAACTTGCCCCACGGACCGCGTCGAGATCAGTGGCAGGCGCATCCGCCGCCGCAGGACTGTCCGCCCGAAGCGGGCCGCGGAGCCGGGCCGCCCTTCGTCGATGTCATGATGCCCAAACCGCCGGTGATGACGCGCCGGATCGGGGCGCCCGTCTCGGGATGCTTGCTCAGCGCCGCGTCTTTCATGCTTTGCCGGATTTCATAGGTCTGCACCGCATCGCCTTCGCGACCGGGAATGGTTTCATAAACGTAGACAGCCATGGGGAAAAAGTCCGCCCGACCGGGCGAAGGCGCAAGCGATTTTATGCCAAGCTCAGGCCGGTTCCTCGATGACCGGCGGGCGCGCGGACAAAGCGAGGAAGGCTCCGAGCAGCAGCACCGCGCCGGCGAAGATTTGTTCGAAGCGGAAGGTCTCACCGAACAAAGCCGAGGACAGCAGCATCGTGCCGAGCGGACAAAGCAGCAGTGCGGCCTGCGAGGGGGCCGCCCCGATATCGCGGATCCCAATGTAATAAAGCCAGTGCCCAAGCCCGATGGAGATGACGCCGGATGCGAAGAGAACAAAGTTGGCCCACGCACCGACGCGGAGCAACGCGGTTGCATCACCAAACAGGAGCATCCCGGGCAGCAGGAGTAGCGTGGTCAAGAAGCTGACCACCCCGAACCCCAAGGTGGGCCCGGAGCGAAGGGTGAATTTTTTGACGAGGACACCGTAGAGCGCCCAGGCCAGGGCCGCGGCGAGCGCGAGCAGGAGTCCGATCCAGGGTTCCGCGCCGGACATTCCCCGCCCCGGCGCCCAGACCAATCCAGCCACGCCGATCAGGGCGAACACGGTTCCCGCTTGGAATTTCCAACTGCGTGCGATCCATCGCTCGTCGGCAAAAAAGATCATGGCCAGCACGGCGGTGAAAACGACCGACAGCCGTCCGAGGAGCGCGTAAACGCCGGGCCAGAGAAGGACGACGGCCATGGTTTGCGCAATCTGGTGCACCACATTGGGCAAGGCCGCCAAGGCGCACCCGGCCCAGTCAGCCGCCGGAATCCGCCGCGGCGCACGCCATGCCATCCAGAGCAAAAAGGGCGCCATGACGAAAAACCCGGCGAGGGAGCGGTAGAAATTTTGCGTCCAGGCATCAAACGATGCGGCCAGCCAATATTGGAAAATCGGCGGACTCGACCAAATGATGACCGTGGCGAACAGCGCGAGGCGACCGCGCCAGAGCGATCGGGATGCGGTCATGCCGCCCTCAAGAAACGGCACCCGCACCACGGGGCGGACGCCCCTCATCCACTTCGAGCAGATCGAACATGGTAAGCACGTCCGCGCGTCCCGCCATACCGAGTCCTTCGAGCCTCGATTTCAGCCTCTCCGCAAATTCGTCATTCCATCCGCGCTTGCGCATATATTCGTTCCAAACATGGATCTCGTGCGCATCGGGTTGGCGCCCTTGCCGGCAACACCACGCAAAAACCTCCGCGTCGCTGAGCCCCGCTTCCACTTGCGCGACGACATCGGCATAACCGACGTGGAAAAATTCGCAGCAACTTTGATCGAAACCTTTTCCGAGATTTGCCTGGTAGTCCGGCGCGAGTTCGCCCCGCTGCCGCAGACGGATCTTCCCGAGCATGCGCGGAAAATAAAAAAGCCCCTGCTCGCACTGGTAAGGACTGCACGGAAACGGCTGCGCCATGCACGGATGATGCGGCCGCCGGACAACGAAGTCCATCGCCATGAAGGCCCTGTGCAGGCATGATCGCGCCATGCGCAAAGGATCGGAGCTGACGCTGGCGATCGATACCGTGGCCTACGGCGGCGACGGCATCGGGCGGCACGAAGGGTGCGTCGTCTTCGTGCCTTTCACCATTCCCGGGGAAACGGTTCGGGTCCGTGTGGTCAAATCGCAACGCCAGTGGGCTCGGGCGGAGGTGGTTGAATTGGTCACCGCATCTCCCGACCGCGTTGCCCCGCCCTGCCCGTGGTTCACCCGCTGCGGCGGATGCGCCTACCAGCATATCGCCTACGCGCGCCAACTCACCATCAAGACCGCCCAGGTCGAAGAAGCACTCCGGCGGATCGGGAAATTTCCCACCCCGCCGGTCGAGCCGGCCCGTCCCTCGCCACACGACTACGGCTACCGCAATCGCATCACCGTGCATGTTGATCCGCCGGCCATCGGTTTTCGCGGCACGGATCCGCGTCAGGTGGTGGACATTACCCACTGCCTGCTCGCCGACGATGCGGTCAACAACGCGCTGGAACGTCTCCGGACCAAGCGACATCCGCGCCCCGGCCCGGCCACGCTACGCGCCGATCCGGAAACGCGCGGATTCCGCCAGGTCAACGACGGCGCCGCGGAAACGCTCGGCGCCCTCGTCGCAGACATGGCCGGAACCGGTGAACTTCTTGTCGATGCGTATTGCGGCGCGGGATTCTTCGCCAAGCGCCTCGCTGGAAATTTCACCCGGATCATCGGTCTGGATTGGGATGCGCGTTCCATCGAAGTGGCAAACAACGAAGCCGGACCGCACGAGGAATACCGGGCTGGCGACACGGCGGAACTTCTGCCCTCCGTCCTTGGCGCACCCGAGACCACGGTTGTCTTGCTCGATCCTCCCGCGCAAGGCTTGGCGCCGGCCGTGATCGATACGCTGCTCACCGCGCGTCCGTTCCGGGTGGTCTACGTCTCGTGCGACCCGGCGACGCTGGCCCGCGACTTGTTGCGTTTGTCCGCCGGGTATGACCTTGTCCGCGCCACGCCGGTCGACATGTTTCCGCAGACCGCCTCGATCGAAACCGCCTGTCTGCTCGCGGCAAAACCGGCCCCCGCGCAGACATCGGAGCCGGCACCTGCAACGCCGTGATCTTACTGCAAGCCAGGGACGCGCTGTTCTCCCGGCTCGGCCAGCCGAATGCCTGCCGCATTCTGCTCGCGATTGTCGCCGCTATCTCCTGCCTCGCGGTTTACGTGCCGTTCTGGGCCGGCGATCCGAGCATTCCGGTGCGGTATTGGGACGGCCCGAATTACCTTTATGTGGCCAAGACGCTTTATGACATTCCCACGGACCATCCGCTCCGGGCCTACGGGAACCCGCCTGCTTACTTCGCCTGCCACCTGCCCCTTTATCCGGCGGCCATCCGCTTGCTTTCCTTCGTCGGGTATCCCGCGGGCATGCTGGCGGCCACGATACTCTTCACCGTTCTGGCCACGCTGGCCTTCTACCAGTTGCTGATCGAGAGCAAGGCGGTTGCGCATCCTCTGTGGTCGGCGGTGATTTCGCTTTTCTTGCCGGCGCGCTGGCTCCTCTACCACAGCGTTGGGGCAACCGAGGCGCCATTCCTGCTGCTCGTCTTTCTCTCCATGCTGGCGTATTTGCGAGGGCACTACGCCGCGGCTTTCCTGCTGGCGGGACTGTCGGGCATCACGCGAATCACCGGTCTTTTCCTCGGCCTTGTCTATCTGGTCATGCTGCTGCGGGAGAAAAAGTGGAGCAAAGTTCCATTGCTTGCCCTTGTTGCCACTCCTGTCCTCCTGCTTTTCACTTTCTACCACCACCAGTTCGGCGACTTCTTCGCTTATTTCTCGGAAAACGCGCGGTTGCTGCGGTGGCGGCCGGCGGACGTCTACTTCGCCATCCTCGGGATGGGCGATGCGCAGAGTTCGGAATTCCATTTGGCGATCTACGCGATCTACGGCATCGGGGTGCTCTTGCTTTGGCGCTTCCCTCTCTTTTTCGCCTACAGCGCCGTCTTCTACGCATTCAATCTGTTCCTTTTTCACGAGGACGTGAGCCGCATGATGATTCCCATCGCGCCGTTTGCTCTGATCGTCGCCTATGACCCGATCATCCGCACCCGTGCCTTCGCCGTCGCTGCGGTGGGCCTCGTCGTGTTGGCCTACATCTACGTGTGGGGCCTACTCCCGCACAATGTCGTGACCGAGGAATCTTGGCGAAAGCTGCTCGAGGTTTTGTAGGCACAGCGGCTCAGGCCGCGGGTGGCAATACTTGCAGGGAGCGATTGACCAGCTTGTCCGGCCAGTGAGGCATGGCCCCGGCTTGCGAGACAACGAACGACGCCACTTCGGCGCCGAGCGGAGCCGCTTCACGCAAAGGCACCCCGAGCGCCAGCGCCGCCGACAAAATAGCCGTCATGGCATCACCCGCGCCCACCGTATCGCATAGCCCTGTCGCGACAGCCGGTTGCCGCCAACTGCGGCCGCGGTCGAAAATGTGCGAACCATCTTCACCGCAAGTCAGGACGACGCGCGGAAGCCGGAATTCGCGAACGAGACCATCGAGAAGCGCCGCGGCATCGCCCCGCGCCCCGAGCAAACCCGAAACCAGCTGCAGTTCCTCGATATTCAGCTTGAGCAAGTCGCAATTGCGGAGCGTCCAGAGCACGATCTCCCCGTCGAAGAAAGGTTCCCGCAGATTGAGATCGGCCACAGCCAAGGCGCCGGCTGCGCGGGCCGTCGCGACCGCGGCACGGATGGAGGATCGCGAGACCGGGTGACGTTGCGACAGGGTTCCGTAAACCACCACGGCCGCCGGAACTGCCATCGCGGAAGCCTGCGCTGTTTCTTCGATGAAATCCCACGCCGCGGGGGCAGCTATGTCATAGACCGGACCGCGGGCGCCCGCGCGAACGTGGACCACGCCCGTAGGACGTGCTGCGTCCCATTGCACCTGACTGGTGTCGACGCCAGCTTCCGCGAGTTGGCGGCACAAATCGTGCCCGCGGGCATCGCGACCGACGCGCGAAAGAAGCGAGACCGCAACGGCGCGCGAATTGGCCAAATGAAAAGCAACATTGGCCGGCGCACCTCCCGCGCATTCACCCGACGGAAGCAGGTCGATCAAACACTCACCGACGCAAAGGACAAGATTCCCGGAAGTCTCCAAAGAGAGCAGCTTTACGGACTGACGGGAGTCGGGCGCGGCGTGATCGTCGGACTGGGCGTGGGCGTGGGACGTGGCGTGATCGTCGGGCTGGGCACGGGCGTCGGGCGTGGCGTGATCGTCGGGCTGGGCACGGGCGTGGGGCGCGGCGTGATCGTCGGGCTGGGCACGGGCGTGGGGCGCGGCGTGATCGTCGGGCTGGGCACGGGCGTGGGGCGTGGCGTGATCGTCGGGCTGGGCGCTGCGGCAGGGGCGATGATGGGGAGCGGCCCGGGCTCGACAAAGGAAGTGGTCGCTGTCGTCGGGGCGGGAGCAATCGAAGGGATGGCGCCCATCGGGGAGAGGGGAAGACTCGCGATGCGCGTTGTGGAAGCTTGGCTGATCTCGGTGATTTGGGTTCCGCCCGTCGAACTGGAAATGGTTGTGGCGCCTTTGTTGACCGCGCCATCGAGCACAACCATCAATCCGTCGCCAAGCGTCAAAGGATCACCTTCGGTCGTCGTGACGATCCCCGAACCCGCAACGGAAGCAACTGTCACATTGCCCCCGGGAAGCGTGGCGGAAGATGCACTCACATAGGTGACGCCCGAGGTCACGGGACTGAAGCTACCTTTCGGAGTAACAACGACCACTGCCGCGGCGTCTGAACTTGTTCCGGTAGCGTGAACAACCAGACCACCCGAAATGAGATTCAACGATACGCGTGGGATGGTGTTTCCGTCGGAGTCGAGGCCACCGCTCGGATCGATCGCTCCGATCGTGACCTGAGCATCGGGCTGTAATTCAATGAAGAGACCGGGCGCAATTTCCATGACGATGAAGCCGTCATTTCCGGTTGTCACGGACGCACCTTCAGGCAATGGCTCGCCGACTTTGGCGTCTGCGTTGCTCGAGACTCCCTCAACGACAATGTCCGCCGTTCCCTCGGCCTGACGCACGGTGCCAGCATGAACCAGAGCAGGCCCGCAAAACAGGGCGGCAAGGGCAATAATCAGCCTTGAACAAGACGTAGTTCGCACCGCATTAGTGACGCTCCAAGACTCCGTGAAGTCAAACTGTTTCCGAAGGAATTTTCCCCGGACTGCGCAGTGGGCTGCCTCCCGAGTAAGTCGAAGTCTTATGCTTCACGTGTTCTCGGGTAGGGCGGGGCCTTTGCCTATGGGCCATCTCCACTGCGTTCCGGTTGGACCCGCCGCGTTCCCCCAGAGAAGGGCGATTATCCCGGCGCGCCGAGGATGTCGCGCCCTACCCGTCTGGCTCACGTTGACCCCCTGGTTTCTCCCGCCACACACGCGCCAGCGTGCGAATGCAGGGACTAGGGGGCAGGCGGAGGGGATGGTGGCATTGCGGCTGCAGGCCGGAGGCGGGCCAGTTCCGCCGCCGCAATCATGGCTGCAGGGGTTTCACTATGCAATGTACCCACCGACTCCAGAACGGCACGGGCCTCTCCTTGCGAACCCATTTGGCCAAGCAGCTTGGCTTCGGCGAGCAAAGCCAGCGGAGCGGCATAGGAAGCAGCGTATTGCGAGGAAGCCACGCGGTAGGCCTCGAGAGCCCCGTTATTCTCAGCCTGCATTTGCCGCAGTTCGCCGAGCGTCAACCAAGCCGCGCCGGCCAGGGGATGCTGTGGCTGCGCCTTGAGGAAGTTCTCCAACTCCCCCGCAGCACCCGCGAGATCGCCGGACGCACGAAGGGATTCGGCCACTTGCAACTGCGCGTTGCCCGCCGGGACCGTGCCCGGATACTTCGCCACCACCTCGCGCCAAGCCGCGGCATCGCCCGCCGTGCCATAAAGCGCCTCGGCCGCGGCAAGATGCCGAGCCGACCAGAACTTCCAAACCCCCACCGCGAGAATGAGCGCGACCACACCGGCCAAACCCCACGCGAATTTTTTCCAATGCTCCTGCCAAAAAAGGTCGCTGTCGGAAAACTCCACCACCGGCTCGAGCGCCGGACGCAAAACGGATCTTGGCTCTTCCATAAGATCGTGGTCAGGAATTCGCGGCCGCACGCGCCTCGTCGGCCAGCGCGGTGCTGAGGTAACGCTCGCCGGTCGAACAGGCCACGGTGACGATGAGCTTGCCTTTGTTCTCGGGGCGCTTGGCCAGTTCCATCGCCGCGTGCACATTGGCGCCGGAGCTGATGCCTCCGAGGATCCCCTCTTCCTTGGCCAAACGACGCGCCATGGCAAAGGCGTCATCGTTCGAAACGGTCAGAACTTCGTCGACCACGTCGAGATGCAAATTGTCCGGAACGAACCCTGCACCCGTGCCTTGGATTTTGTGCGGACCGGGTTTGACCGGCTCGCCGGCGCGCGTCTGTGAAATAACCGGCGAATCCTTTGGTTCGACCGCAACAATCTTAACGCCGGATTTCCGCTTCTTGAGCACTTCGCCCACGCCGGTGCAGGTGCCTCCGGTGCCGACCGCGGAGACGAAGATGTCGATCTTGCCATCCGTGTCATCCCAAACCTCTTCCGCCGTGGTCTTGGCATGCACGTCGGGGTTGGCCGGATTTTTGAACTGCTGCGGCATCCAACCGTTCGGCGTGTTTTTCAAAATCTCCTCCGCCTTGGCAATCGCGCCCTTCATGCCTTCGGCGCCGGGCGTGAGCACGAGCTGCGCTCCGAGCATGGCGAGCAACGTGCGACGCTCGACGCTCATCGTCTCGGGCATGGTGAGGATAAGCTTGTAGCCCTTGGCTGCCGCAACAAAGGCCAGCGCAATGCCCGTGTTGCCGCTCGTCGGCTCGATGATGATGGTCTCCTTTTTAAGGACGCCCTTCTTCTCGGCATCTTCGATCATGGCCATGCCGATGCGGTCCTTCACGCTGCCGAGCGGATTGAAAAATTCGCATTTCACCGCGATGGTCGCGCCCGCGCCTTCGCTGATTCGGTTGAGTTTGACCAGCGGCGTGCGGCCGACGGTTTCGACGATATTGTTGTAAAGTTTACCCATGGTTGGTCCGCCCGTTTCCGGGGAATCACGTTGCATAGATTCAACCGGGCGACAGATCAATGTTCGATTTCGGAGCGCCGACACCGGCAAGACCGGCTTGATAGCAAGATCCCGGATCTTGGGATGCCTGACGTCCCAAGTAAATCACTGTCGCTGAAAGCGTTGAGCGTCATCGCTTGCAGCACGTAACCACGCGCTTGCGATGTCGGCAGTTTTCCGTGCGAAGAATGTGGGATTTTCCTTGCACCAAGCAGCTTTCCGCGTAGAGTTTTTCCACCATGAAAAGAACGTTCCTCACCTTGGCGACTGTCGTCATCACAGCCTGCGCAGCGACTTATGACGCAGAGGCCCAACCAAATACTTACACCAACAGCTCTGCCTTTTTCGCGGCGATTAGCGCGAGCAATTATACAGAAACCTTCAACAGCATTCCGGGTGCGAATTTTGTCACCACGCCGACCAACTTCAGCGGCAACGGGTTCAGCTTCACGGCGACCACGGATACCAACGGCCCCCTTCCTCCTCCGGACAACAATCGGCTCTGGGGCCTGACCAACGGCGGCGGCGGCGACCGCTGGTTGACCATGTTTTACCCCAATTACGGTTTGGTCTTCACCAACTTCAGCCTCAACGTCTCGGCCATCGGCGGCAACTTCTTCGCCACCGATGACCTCGGCTTCTTCACCAATTCTCCGATCAATGTGAGCATCCTGCTTTCGGACTCCAGCACTTTCAGCACCAACTTCACGGCTTCTTCGGTCTCGAGCTTCCTCGGCGTGACCTTTAACACCAATGTTTCGATCTCGTCACTAGTCATCTCCAATCTCAACGTTCAACCGCAGTTTCCCACGGCCAACAATCTCATCATCGGCGTGGTGCCCGAACCTTCGACCTACGCATTGCTCGGATTGGCTGCGGCGGGATTTGCCGGCTACGTCATTCGTCGCCGACGCGCTTGATTTCGCGCGCGGTCTAATATTCCGATCCGCCGGTTACTGCGCCGGCGGCAAACTCTTCAGCGCCGCGGCGGCTTGTTCATGGCCGCCCTTCGCGGCCATCTCCAGATAGTCGCGCGCCAAGGCACGGCGCTCGGCGAGCTTGTCGGAGAACATGTAGAGCCACGCTATGACAAACTGCGCCTCGTGGTCGCCCCGTTCCGCGAGAGGTTTGAGCAGGGCCTCGGCCGCGACTTCGTCCTTGGCCAAACGGTATTCGCCGCGGGCCAGGGCAGCGGCGAGAAAGAGCGCGGCCTGACGGCTCCCGGCCTCCGCGGCGCGCTTGAGCCAGTTCACGCCCTCGGCCTTTTGCGCCGCGTCGTCCGACTCGACGAGCAGGCATCCAAGAGAAAATTGCGCCGGAATGTGGCTCTGTGCGGCGGCCCGCCGTCCCCACTCGGTCGCGGCCTTTTTGTCCGCCGTCGTGCCGCGGCCAGCGGCATACATGGCGGCCAGCTGATATTGCGCGTCGGCCATGCCGCGGGCGGCCGCTTCCTTCATGTAGGCAAAAGCCTCCACGTCCGAGGCCGGCATGCCGCGGCCGGCCGCAGCCATGCCGGCGAGCTCATACTGCGCCTCGCCATCACCTTGTCCCGCCACCAATTGCAACAAGCGGACGGCCTTTTGCCAGCGTTCGGGATCGTTTTCGGCCCGCGCGTAAAGCACTCCCAGGCGCGTCTGCGCCCAGACCTGACCCTCATCAGCAGCTGCCGAATACTGCGCCTCGAGGATGCTTGGGTCGGTCAGAGTGGCTCCCTGCGCCGAAGTCAACGAATCAGCTACCGCCTCATCCGGCGCCGCCATCACTTGCTCCCAAACAACGCGCCCGGCCGGCTTGGGCATGAGGCCGGGGTTGCGCTCGCTCTCCGGCCAAGCCGGCTGCTCGGGGGAACGCGGGCAGCCCGCCAGCAAAGCGGCCAAGGAAACAAAAATAGATATCCTTAGAGCCTTCGCCACCATTGCGGGGCTCAACGTAGGGGCACACTCACCGGAACTCAATCCCGTTGCATGGCGCATTCTCCCCGGAAACCTCGGGCCAGAATAAAAGTTCCGGTTGTCAACAGAAGGTCCAGATGCTACCGGTGCTTGCGAAAAGGCCCCAAAGACGAAACTCGGACCGTGAATCAAAAATTTCATGTCATTTTGCTTGCGGCTTTCGCTGGTAGCGCGCTGCACGCCGCACAGGTGACCAACGTCATCGACGACCTGACCACGGCGCAGACCCTGCAGGCTGAAAACGCGACCTCGACCAATACGGCGACCGCAGCCGGAGCAATCGGCGGGTTTCGCACCACCATCCTTAATTCGGCCGGCAACAATGAAGGAGAACCGACGGGTATCGCGGTGAATGCCGGGACCCAAAGAATGTCCCTCGCTACTCCCGAAGGAGCCACTTCAACTTTCCAACTGCTCTGGGGCGGTGCCAACGGGACGGCGGGACTCGGCGGCGTCGACTTCGGCGCCGGCCAGCCGCTGGACCTCTTCACCAGCGTGCTGTCCTTCTCGCTCCGCTCCACCGATCAAGCGAGCAACTTCACGTGGACCTTCACGGACACGCTGGGCAACAGCGCCTCGTACACCGGCAACTTTACCGTGCATTCGTCGGCCAGTCCCCCGCTCGGCTACAACATCCTCTTGAGTTCCTTCTCCAATTCCCCGGCAGTCAACTGGAACGCTATCGACTTCATCGCCTTCTCCGGCGGCGGCGTCGACAGTCTGGACATGAGTATTCCCGCGCCATTCGCAGTCGTGGCCAGCACCGTGCCGGAACCGGGCACTTGGATGCTCTTCGCTTCGGGATTGGTCCTCGCAATCATCATGGTTCGCAGACAGGCGACTCGCCGCAGCTGAGATCCCGCGTAATCACCCCGCCGACGACCCCGGCCCCTCAGGCCACAAAAGCTTTTTTTGCACCGCGGGGCCAAAGGGGATACTTGATTTGGCCGACATGCCGGAAACAACACCACGGAGGAGCAGACGCCGCAGCCGGAAAAGGCTGCTGCGCCGTCCGTGGTTCATTGTCCTTGTCGCGGGTCTCGTGCTCGCAGTCGGTTTCTATGTTTTCACCGGCTGGCGCGCGCGTGACCTTGCCGGCAAAGCGCGGGAAAATTTCGAGAAAGGTAACTACCGCATGGCTTGGCTGCAACTGGGCAGCGCGCGAGAGCTGAGAGCCGGAGATTCAGAAGTGCTTCGCACGGGCGCCTTGCTCGAGGCGAAATTCGGGCGCCCCGAAGCTCTGGCCGCCTGGCAAGAATTGGAAAGCAGGGGCGCGCTGCGCGACGAAGATCTCGACGACAAGGTCCAGCTGGCGATGCGATTCGGCAGCGAAGAGGATTTCGAAGAAGCCGTGCGCAAGCTCGAAGCTTCCGGCGCGGGCGACGAAGCGCTGAGCTTGCGCGCTTCACGTGCCGCCCTGCGCGGCGATTTGGACCGGGCCATCGCCGAAGCGCGCCGGGCTGTTCGAATGACGGGAAAACCAGCAACTCAACTGGAACTCGCCCGCCTGCTGGGCCAACGCCACGGCCACGTGCTCCGCAATTACGGGAAGCCCGCGGCAGCGGATCTGCCGGCCCTGCAGGAAGTGGTCCTCATCATCGACGGATTGCAGGGCAGCGAACTTTCCGAGGCGGCCTTGGCCTTGGGTCTGGGTTCGGCCGCCGCCGACAACCGAACCAAAAAAAGATGGGCCGAGGCTGGCATGAAGAACGTTGCACCGTCGAATCCTGCGCTGCTTCCCGCGGCGGAGTTCCTTGTGCGCAGCGGCGACGCATCGGCCAAAGAAATGCAGAGCCGCCTGCGGCCCGTCTATGACACAGCCACGGTGGCACAGCGCGCCGAACTCGCGCTCTGGCTTTCCCGCCAAGGCCTGCCCAAGGACGGTCTGAGCCTCGTCACGGCACAGGAAGCAGCGGATGACCTGCCCGCATTTTTGGCCCGCACGGATGCCATGGCCCGTCTGGCCAATTGGCGAGGCGTCCTCGAGGCGACCGAAACCGCCGAGAAGGTGCCTGACTCCATGCGCCAACTCACGCGCGTCTGGGCGCTGGTCAATCTGGATAACGGCGTGGCCATGGGCCCCTCGGTGACCCAGGCCGTGGAAGCAGCCGTCCAAGCCGCAGCAAGGGAAAAAAAGCTTCGCCCCATGCTGGAGTCTCTGGACGTGATCGGCGCAGGCACGGCAACCGACGGGAAACTGGCGCAGCTTTGCGCCGATCCCGAAGTGGCGGACATGGCTTTCTCCCTCTTGCGCGAACGTGTCGGTCGCACCGGCGGCACGGATGCTTTGGAAGCGGCCTACGCACGCGCCCTCAAGGCGGCGCCCGGCGGACACTCGGTGCAAGATCACGGCCGTTACCTCGAACTTTTCCGCAGCTTGCGTCTCGAATCAAAAGACACCGCGGCGGCCATAGTCAGCCGTCCGTCCGAGGTGTCCCCGCGCATCACGCACGCTCTCCTCATGTTGCGGCGCAATGATCCGGCGGCAGCCAAGGCAACGTTCGACGATTTGACCGTGTTCTTTGACCAATTGCTCCCTTCGCAGCAGGTCGTGGTCGCGGCCTTCACCGCGGGCACGGGCGATGAAGTTCTGGCGCGTAAAATGCGGGGGGTCATCGATAAGAAGGTTCTCACACCGGGCGAAGCTGCCGTGCTCGAGCAATGGGTGCCTCTGGATGAGAATGCTGCACCCCGTCGGTGATCCCAACTCTCTGGCCATCATAGGCTTATGAGAACGACTAAATTTCGCTTGTTGGGCGGAACAATCTACTTAGATTTACCGCAGGTATTTAAAGCCTTCGCCATGAAAACAATCCCTCTTCTTCCGACCTTCTTCGCCGTTTTTTGCCTGGCAACCGCAGCCAAAGCCTCGGTGATAACTTACATCGACGATTTCACCACTACACAAACCGCGAATGCCCTTAACTCTACCGCGACGAACACCGTTGCCGCCACAGGTGCCGTCGGCGGGTTCCGCACGTTTACGTTGAACTCCGTCGACAACGATCCCGACTTGGGCAACACAATCATGCGCGTTTCGACCAACGCGCCGATCGGACCGCGCTTCAGCCTGAGCACGCCGACAGACGCGACCTCGTCCTTCGAAATCAAATGGGGTGGCAGTGGTGGCACGGCCGGGCTTGGGGGCATCGATTTTCGCGGAGGCATCGCAGCGACAAACTTCAGCCTGATTTCCAGCACGTTAAACTTCACCCTCCGCTCCGCCGACGTGGCCAGCGGTTACACCTGGTCATTCATCGACACAAACAGCAATGTCGCGACCTATTCTTCGACGTTCCCAAGTCACTCGTCCGTCAATCCTGCTATCTCCTACGCCATCAGTTTGGCCTCTTTCAGCGGATCAGGAATCGTCGACTGGTCTTCGATCAATTTTATCACGCTTTCCGGCGGCGGACTGGAATTGGATCTCAGCCTGCGTGCGCCCATTTCGGTGACAGCGACACCCGTCCCCGAGCCCGGCACGTGGGCCGTCGGCGCACTGCTGCTCGGAGGTGCGGCTTACACTTTCTGGCGCCGACGCCAAAACACGGTCGTCGCCTCATCGGCCGCGGCCTAAAACGGAAAATTCCTCGAAAAAACCCGCGCCTGCTCGGTGCGGGTTTTTCTTTTTTAGCGGACCACGCGGAAAATGTGGGCTACGCGGCTGGCCGGATTCAATTCGATGTAGTTGCGTGATCCGTGCCACGTCCACCGCTCGCCGGTGAGCAAATCCTCGACGGCGTAATCGGCATCCCAAGCCAATCCGTATTCCCAGAGCGGCCATTCGACGGCCGCGGCCTGCAGGTGGTGCGGGTCGAGGTTCACCGCGACGAGCAGGACGTTGTCCGCCGTCGCCTTGGCATAGAACAAGACCCGCTCGTTCTCGGCGACATGGAACCGCAGGTTGGTCAGGTGTTGCAGGGCAGGATTTTCGCGGCGGATCTTGTTCAGCTTGGTGATGAGCGGCTTGATGTTGCCCGGCGCATTCCAGTCGCGCTGCTTGAACTGGTATTTCTCGCTGTCCAGATACTCCTCGCGCCCCGGCAGGGCCGCGTTTTCGCACAGTTCGAATCCGCTGTAGATCCCGTAGAGCGGCGACAGGGTTGCGGCCAGCACGGCGCGGAGCATGAACGACACGCGCCCCTCCTGCTGGAGGAAAAATGGCAGGATGTCGGGCGTGTTAGTGAAAAAATTCGGACGGAAATAATCCGCCGACCACGGAGCGCTCACCTCGGACAAATATTCGGTCAACTCCTGCTTGGTGTTGCGCCAGGTGAAATAGGTGTAGCTCTGCGAGAAGCCGGCTTTGGCCAGCACGCGCATCATTTTCGGCTTGGTGAATGCTTCGCTGAGAAAAACCAAATCCGGAAACTTGGCCCGCGTCTCGGCGATGAGCCACTCCCACATCGCCACCGGTTTGGTGTGCGGATTGTCCACGCGGAAAGTGCGGACGCCTCGCTCAGCCCACCAGAGGATCACATCGCGCAACTCGTTCCACAGTTCCTGCCATGAAGGATTGTGGTAATCGAGCGGGTAGACGTCCTCGTATTTCTTGGGCGGATTCTCCGCGTATTTGATCGTGCCGTCCGGACGGTGGAAGAACCACTCGGGATGGTCATGCACGTAAGGGTGATCCGGTGAGCAGTTGAGGGCGAAATCGAGGGCGATCTCGAGTCCGCGCTTTTTCGCTTCACCGACCAGCCACTCGAAATCCTCCATCGTGCCGAGTTCCGGCGCGACATCGCGGTGTCCGCCACCATGAGGACAGCCTTGGTGCCGGCTGCCTATGGCATAAGGAACACCGGGATCGTCCGGCCCGCATTCGAGCGCATTGTTGCGCCCCTTGCGCTTGGTCTTGCCGATCGGATGGATCGGAGGAAAATAAACCACGTCGAAGCCCATCGCTTTCGCATCATCAAGGCGCTCCAAACAATCACGGAAGCTCGAGCCACGATCACCGCGACCTTCGGCCGAGCGCGGAAAAAATTCATACCACGCGGCGAAGAGCGCCGCTTTGCGCTCGACCATGATGCGCCCATACGGACGGAACTCGCTGCCGACCGCACGATCGGGATATTTGGCCATGATGGCCGACACATCGGGACGCGATGCGACTTTCATGGCACCCGCACGATCGGCTTCGCGGAGTTCGCCGGCCGCCGCGCGAAGGACGGAGGAATCGGCTTTCGTTGCGCGGGAAGCTCCTTGCTCGAGCAAATGCACCCCTTCCAAGGCCTCCGAGCGCAAATCGTCTTGTCCTCCGTCGTATTTCCGCCGGAATTCGTCAAGCCAAGTCCGGTAGGCATCGAGCCAAGCTTCGATCGTGTATTCGCAATCGCCGATCTCGGTGACGGTGAACGAACCGGACCACACATCATTGTCGCCCGGAGTCATCGGGACCTCCCGCCACCTCTTTGTTCCCACCATGCGCCACTTGAGCGCCGCCGCAATCACATCATGCCCATCCTTGAAGATGTCTGCCGTGACCTGCACCGGATCGCCGACCAAGCGTTTGATTGCGTAGCGACCGCAATCGAGCAGGGGCTGCAGACTTTCAATGACGACCGCGGTCTTTTTCATGCCGTGAACCTCCGTGCCGCGGCTCGCACCGGTCCGGATAGCGGTTGCCACAAGGGATCGCTCTCGCAGAGCGTCGCCAGACGCTCGGAGGCCACCGGGATGTGCCGCAAAAAGGGCGTCTTGCCTTTGACCAAACCCAAGAATCCGTAAGCCCCCAGCGCCTGCATCAGGCGCTGCCGTGCGCATGCCTGCAGTTCCGCGCGCCACGCGTTGGCGTCCTTGCGTCCGGCCAACGATGCATAGAACGCGGAAAGCTCCTCCCGCTCGCCTTCGGTCATGGTCACATACGGATCATAGATCAAGGACGCGACATCGTATCCGGCTAAACCCGCCCGCATGCCTTGAAAGTCGATCAGGGTGACTTCGCCATCGCAAACCATGACATTCTGCGATTGGAAATCGCGATGGACGAGCACGCGCGGCTGCGCCGCAAGATCATGCGCCTGCGCATCCAGAGGCACGAGAGGCTTCGCTTGCTCCGCATTTTCGGCGCCGAAGAAATTATCGAAAAAATACTTCTGCTCCCAACGGTAAAGATGTTCGTCGAAAGGCTCGCGCAAGACGTGTTCCGCTTCCGCCTCGTGCAAATCGAGGGAATGCAGCCTCACCGCCTCACGCAAGGTTTTCGCATAGAGCTCGCGACGGACGGCCCAAGGTTCGTCACGGTGCGTCCAAAGATCATCGGCGCCCGCATCCTCCATGAGAATTCGCCGCCACGCCTCATCGTGCGCCAGCACGGCCGGAACGCGCACTCCGTGACGGTGCAAAAAATCGGCACAGTGCGCGTATCGGCCGTTCTCCGCCTTGTCCGGACCGTAATGCACCGCAACCAGCCCTTCGGCCGCGCCGTGACCACGCCAGAATTGCCGGTCCGAACCACCGTGGTTGACCGGAGTCCACTCACCGCCGGCCGCACTGGGGCGCACGGATTCGACCCATTGGAAAAGTTCCTTCATACCACGGTTCCTTTCACCTCGCCGGCCGCGATCATCCCTTCGCGTATAACAGAATTTGTCACGCTCGCCCCGGGCTCCACACGTGACCCCGCCCAGAGCACGGAATCAGCCACCCGCGCGCCCGCACCGATACGACAACCGGGTCCGCACCAGGTCCATCCGGTCAAACGTGCAGCGGGATCGATTTCGGCGTCCGGCGAACGCCAGACTGGCCAACCAGATGGCGCCGTCGCTGGAGGATCGACATGCACCGTCCCGGCGGCCAAGTCCGCATGCACGCGCATGTATTCCCCGATGTTTCCGATATCCCTCCAGACACCACCGTCAAGCACCACACCGGCAATTCTCCCGCCGGCGCGCAGAACCTCGAGCCACACCGGCACGAAAGAAACCGGTTGGCCGGAGGGAATGCGCGAAAGAAATTCCGGTGCGACGATGCAAACGCCGGTGTAGAGAAAACGCGGATCCGTGGTGCCTAACTTGCCGCGAAAGTCGGTGACCAAACCACTCGCCGCATCAAAGGCCACCCGCAGTTCGCCTCCCGAAGACCGCAGCGCCAGCGTGCACAGGGCACCGCTCCTTGCGTGCGCGGCGATGAGCGCAGCAAGATCGACCTCGGCAAGAATATCGCCGTTATGCACAAGCACGGGGCCGGGCAGCAAGAGATCCTCCACGTTTTTCAGTCCGCCCGCCGTTTCAAGCAGCACTTCCTCGTGGCGGAAGAAAACCGGGACGCCCGCATAGCGGGACGGTTCCGGGTATTCCGGGAAAAGCCGGATGAATTCGCCCGGAAGACGGTGCGTGTTGATCACGATCCGCTCGACGCCGGCCGCGGCAATCCGCGCCAGCGCGAACTCGCAGAGCGGCACACCGCAGATCGGGACCAGTGGTTTGGGGATTTGGTTGGTCAGCGGTTGCAAACGCTCACCCCACCCCGCGCAGAGCACGAAGGCTGTCCGTGGCACCGTGCTCACTTGGCTGCACCGCTCCCGGAAGTGAGCAGCAGGCGCATCGTCACCATCTCAGATTCGAAGAAACCGTGCTTGCGGTAAAACTCCACCAACCGCCCCTCCTCGCGATGTGTCAGCAGGGTGATGCGCAGGAACTGCTTTTCCTTGGCGAAGGCGATCGCGTGGTTGAGCAACCGGCCGCCGTGGCCCTGGCCGCGGTGGTCGGCGTGCACCACCAGATCCTCGAGGACTATGACAAATCCGCCCTCCGCCGTGCTGATGGTGAAAAGCAGGTTGATCATGCCGATGATGCGCAGGTTATTGCGCAGGACGAAAATCCGCCCGCGGCTCGGCTGTTCGAGGATCAACTCAAGACCGCGCATTTGCTTGGCTTGGTCCGGATGAAAATCAGGTTCGTGGGCGAAGAGATCGGCCAGCAAGTCGGCCAGCAAGGGCAGATCTTCCAGTGTGGCCGGCTCGATACGAAGATCGGACATGCCGGATTTGTAGCGGGGTTACGCCCCCCCGCGCAAGGCAGCGCGGCTCAGGTGCGTCCGAATTTTCGGTCCAAATCGCGCCAGGAGAACTGGAGCATGACCGGCCTTCCTTCGGGATCGCAATAAGGCAAATCGCAGGCCAGCAATTGCGTGACCAAAGCACGCTGCTCGCGCTCGTCGCGCGCGCCCTCGATGTCGACAGCCAGACGCGTTACCGCCCGACGCACCGCATCATCCGCCCCGACGCCATGCACCCGCGGCCCGGTCTCGGCGCAGGCCGCCGCAAAATCCTCAAGCACGCGGCGCGGGTCCCGGCCGGCCAGAAAATCCGGCAATGCCTCGACCTTGAGCGAGTGCCCCCCGAAGACCTCAACACCGAAACCGGCAGAGGCAAGCACGTCAAGGTTACCGGCGACCGTTTCATGCGCCCGCGCGGGCAATTCAAAAACCTCCGGGGCGAGCAGTCGCTGCGAGGCCACAGCGCCACCCGCCACGCCGCGCTGCAAGCGCTCGAAAAGAATGCGCTGATGTGCCGCCCGCTGGTCGAGGAGCACAAGACCTTCGGACCCTTCGAGCAGGAGATAGCGGCGCGACAGCGCGCCGACCAGGCGGAATTCCTCCGGGACAGCTCGGGTTGCCGCTTGCGCTGTGCCGACGGCCTTGGAAGCCGGAGCAGTTGGCTCCAAGGCGGGTGCGGGCAGAACAGGACGCGGCAATTCAGGCTGGTGCGCCGTCCGAATGACCGCAGGGGATGAGTCCGCCTCGGACCGCGGTTCGAGGCGCGCCGTCACATGGGCCTGCACCGGACGCAACCAAGCCGCCCTGGCTTCACGGAGAGCCGCCTCGATCGAGGCGCGCAAGGCATCGCGCACCGCAGCGCCATGACGGAAGCGGACCTCGCGCTTGGCCGGATGCACATTGCAATCCACAGCACGCGGGTCCATGACCAAGTGCACGAACACCGCGGGATGCCGTCCGGGCTCGAGCATCTGGCGGTAGGCATCGCGGACCGCCGTCGAGAGAAACACATTCTCCACCGCTCGTCCGTTGACGAAAAAGAATTGCCGCGCCCGGTCGCTTCGCGTTGCGCCCGGACGGGAGACCAGTCCGCTGATCCGGATGCCTCCGGTCTCGGCTTCAGCCATGTCGAGCAGGGCATCACTTTCCTCCGCACCGAAAAGATCCCTCACGCGGCCCGCGAGGGTTGGCGACGAAGCCGCGCGATAAATCGTCCTCCCGTCGCGCTGGTAATGCAGCCCGACGGCGGGAAAAGCCAGCGCCACCGTCTCGACCGCGCGGTCGAGATGGGATGTTTCGGTCGCATCGCTGCGCAGAAATTTGCGCCGTGCCGGCACATTGTAGAAAAGCGATTTCACCTCGATTGTGGTGCCTGTTGCGCAACCGGCATCGCGCACGGCGACAAGTTTTCCCCCTTTGACCAATGTTTCCGTCCCGGCGGCGGCAGCTTGGGGCCGGGTCCGCAGGGTGAATTCCGACACGCTGGCAATGCTGGGCAGCGCCTCGCCGCGGAAGCCCATGGTCAACACGGACGACAAATCGGCAGCCGTAGCGATCTTGCTCGTGGCGTGCCGCTCGAGCGCCATGAGAGCGTCCTCGCGATCCATACCCGAACCATCATCGGTCACTCGAAGCAGACCGGTCCCCGCCCCGCGCACTTCGATCTCAAGCGAGCGCGCCCCGGCATCGAGGCTATTTTCCATCAACTCTTTGATCACCGAGGCCGGACGCTCGACCACTTCGCCAGCCGCGACCTGGCTGGCCACGACCTCGGTCAGCACGCGTATTTTACCCACGGCGCACCTCTGTCGTTTGACTTGGCTGCACAAGGTGATTTAGAGACACTGTCTCCTCATACATGGCCCGCCCGCTCGACTCAACGCCCGGCTCTCCCTCACTGCCATGATTAAAAACAGATCACACCGGCAACGCGGCGGTCAGGACAATCTCCTGGGATGGACGATCTTCCTTCTCCTCCTCGCGGGATTCGCCGTCTTCTCGTGGGTCGGCAGCTTCTACATCTTCGGGCACCCGGAAAGGTCTTTCAGCTACGCCGTTTTGCGCACGCTCGGCAAAATCGATTCGCCCAAACGTTTCGAACTGACCAAAGCGCCACGCGGACAATTCCTCGACGCCAACAAACTCTTCGAGCGCTACGGCAAAATGCCCGCGGGCGAACTCCGGGAAGAAAACGAGCGATTGCTCCGCAATTACCTCCGCAACTACGAACGGACGAAGGATCTTGTTCCCTATGTCATAGGCGAATTCACGGTGATGGGCGCTTTCCGGCTCGGGCCGAACAACTTTTTCACCGATGGCGTTGTCGCGCTGGCCCGCGCGAAGGAGAATCCATCAGTCCTCCTCGAACTCGTCTTTCCCTCCGCGGAAGCCGATGCCGGACAACTCGAACGCATGCTTCGCATGGGGCTCGACCTCAAACTCGCCCGCACCCTCGACCTGAGCGCACTGATCAATGCGCGGATCATGCCCGACGGCCGGCTCAACCTCACGGCCGTTCCCCTGCTCTACGGGAGCTACACTTCCACCGATGCGTCCGGAACCCTCAATCTCGAGCCTCCCTCCAGTCTGAAAATTTCCGCCGGCCTCCCGATCCTCAACCAAGCCGCAGTCGACGAGGCTGACCAACGCTACGCCGCGTATGTCGAACGCAACGGACAACCCGTCCACTCCCCCGCTCTCATGCGCGTGCAGCGAACCGAAGCGGTCGAGGAGAGCACGATCCCCGTGGCCCGAGCCGTGCCGGTCAACCGCAACGGGGCCGCTTCCTCCGCGACCGCGGAAGGCAACGTTCCCGTGGCCCGCGCTTTGCCCGTCGATGCCGACGCGGAGAACATTCCGGTGCGTCGCGCCGAACCGGTCCGACCGACGGCAGGCGCTCCCGAATCACCAGCCGAGGATGCTCCCGTGCGCCGGGCCGAGCCGGTCGTCCCGCTGCAACCCTTCGACGCGGCGGGCGACGCATCCGCCGGCGAGTGACCGCTCAACCGGAAGCGTCCGGCGGACCCGCGGAGGAACTCCGCCGCCGCATCACGCAGCACGGCCCGGTCGGTTTCGACGAATTCATGGCCGTCGCGCTGTATCATCCGCAGGGTGGATACTACGCATCACAAGACAATCGCACCGGACGTCGCGGTGATTTCTTCACCAGCGTCAACGTCGGTCCGGTTTTCGGAAAACTTCTCGCTGCGCAATTCGTGGAAATGCGGCAACTTCTGGGCGAACCGGAGGACTTCACCCTTGTCGAGCAGGGCGCGAATGACGGGCAACTCCTGGCCGACATTCTCGCCGCATGGCCGGGGCCGGCACCGCGCGTGATCATTGTCGAACCCCTCGAACAACGCCGCGCAGCGCAGCGCAAAACTCTCGCGCCGTGGATCGACTGCGTGCAGCACGTCACGTGCGAAGACGAACTACCGAACTTCACGGGTGTCTTTTTCGCCAATGAATTGCTCGACGCTTTTCCGGTGAAATTGATCGTGCGCGAGGACGGGCGTTGGTTCGAACGCCGCGTCGGCAACGAGGACGGGCGTTTTGTTTTCGTCGATGCTCCATTCACCGGAGAAGCGCCTGCCGTGGCTGAGGATATCCGCCGTTTTTCCACGGAGATTTGTCCTTCGCTCACGCCATGGATTCGGACCGTGGCCGGCAAGTTGACGCGTGGATGGATTCTCCTCATCGACTACGGACATCCCTCCGCCATCCGCCATCAACTCGCCCGCGCGGCCGGAACCCTCGCCGCTTACCGCGAGCACCAACGCCTCGATGATCCTCTGGCCGATCCCGGTGCGCAGGACCTGACCGCGCACGTCGACTTCACCGCAGTGGCCCGCGCGGCAGAGCAGGCCGGGCTCTCCCTCGCCGGATTCACCGACCAGCACCACGCTCTCACCGCCCTCGCCGCGCGGATCTTTCCGTCCATGCCCGATGCGCAACTCACCGACGAAGAAGCCCGGGAAATGCGCGCCCTGCGCCAGCTCCTCCACCCCGAGAGCATGGGAACTTCCTTCAAATTTCTCGGCTTGGCCAAAAACTCCAACGCACCCATCACCGCTTTCCGCTTCGCCCGCGATGCGCGGCGCGAGCTCTTCGCATGACACAACCGACCCCGGAGCAACGCGAAGCCGCCCGGCATCCCGCACCGGCCCGGCGCGCCGTCATGCACCAGCGCTGGGAAAATCTTCTCTTCCTTCATTGGTCTCTCGAGCCCGACCTTGTCCAGCGAACACTCCCACCCGGACTCCACGCCGATACTTTTGCCGGCGATGCTTGGCTAGGAATCGTTCCCTTCGCCATGCGTGCCGTGCGACCCGCCGGACTGCCCGCAGTAGGACCACTCTCGAATTTTCTCGAACTCAACGTCCGCACCTACGTTCACGACGACCGCGGCGTCCCCGGTGTCTGGTTTTACTCGCTCGACTGCAATCAACCCCTCGCTGTCCTCATCGCGCAAAAAATTTTCCGCCTCCCCTACCGCCACGCGACGATGCGGGCCGAATTCGGGCACACCATCGACTATAGCTCCACCCGGCGCGGCACCGGCGCGGAAGCAAGATACCTCTGGAGCCCGCACGGCGAGGGGCGCACGGCAGCGCCGGACAGCTTGGAGTTTTTCCTCCTCGAGCGCTACCACCTCTACGCGGCTCGCGGCAATCGCCTCTACCGCGGCACCGTTGCCCACCCGCCCTACGAATTTCGTGAGGCCGGAGTCCGTGAACTCTCCACGACCCCGGCGGACCTCGACGGTTTTTCCGGTTTGGACCCTCAACCCCGGCACATCTGCCACGCCGACGGCGTCGATGTTCGCATCCTCAGTCTGGAACAAGTCTCATGAAACTCCACGGCCTCCATCACGTCACCGCGATCACCGCGCACGCACGCGACAACCATGATTTCTACACCCGCACGCTCGGCCTGCGCTTGGTGAAAAAAACGGTCAACCAAGATGACGTCTCGGCCTACCACCTGTTCTACGCCGATGGCGCCGGCACGCCGGGAACAGATCTGACTTTTTTCGATTGGCCCACGGCACCCGAACGCCGCGGCACACGCAGCGTGACGCGAACAGGTCTGCGCGTTGGCAGCACCACCTCGCTCGAATGGTGGCGCGATCGACTGGGCTTGAAAGATTCCATCACCGAACGTAACGGAAGGCCGGTGTTGGATTTTGAGGATCCCGAAGGACAACGCTTGAGCCTCGTCGTCGACGACGAACCGCCTGCCGCCGTCTGGGAACACGGCCCCGTTCCCGCCGGGCACCAGATCCGCGGCTTGGGTCCTTTGCTCCTCAGTGTGCCAACCTTCGAACCGACCGACCGCGCCTTCCGTGAACTGCTGCACCTGCAAAACATCGGAACTTACCCGATGGACGGACGCGATGTGCACGTCTACCAAATCGGCTCGAACCCTGGAGCTGCACGCGAACTCCATCTGCGGGTCGATCCGGACGTTCCCGCCTCACGCCAAGGTGCCGGCGGCGTCCATCATCTGGCCCTCCGCACCACGCAGGCGGACTACCACGCGTGGGCACGGCATTTGGCCGAGTCTGGCATGCCCAACAGCGGGCCAGTCGACCGCCACTGGTTCCGCAGCCTCTACTTCCGCGAACCCAACGGCATCCTTATCGAAATTGCCACCGACGAGCCGGGTTTCACCACCGACGAAACGCTCGACAGGCTCGGCGAAACACTTTCCCTGCCACCCTTCCTCGAGACGCGCCGCCGCGATATCGAGGCCGGACTAAAACCTCTGGCGTGACGCGCGGCGTCCACACCGCTACGATTTGCGCCTCATGTCCAAGGAAGCCCAACAGCGCATGGAGAAAATCGTCAGCCTCTGCAAGAGGCGCGGTTTCATTTTCCAGTCCTCCGAAATCTACGGCGGCCTCAACGGCTTCTGGGACTACGGCCCGATGGGCGCAGAGCTGAAGCGCAACCTTCGCGACACATGGTGGCAAACGATGACGCGCGACCGCGACGATGTCGTCGGCCTGGATGCCAGCATCATCATGCATCCGACCGTTTGGACGGCCAGCGGCCACGTTGACACCTTCAGCGACCCGATGAGCACCTGCAAACACTGCAAGAAGCTGGTGCGGTCCGACCAATGGTGGGCCATGATGGCCGAGCAGAAGTGGACGCAATCCGTCGCGGAGTTGGTAGAATCGGGCACCAACCGCTTCCAGCCGGCTGACTTGCTCAAGTGGGGCAAGGGCAAAGGCAAGCAGCTCGCCCCCAACCTCGCGCTGGTCCGCAATCCGGATGTGACCATTTCCTGGCTCGCGGAGGAAATCGAGAAGGGCCGCGGTCCGGCTGATGCCACCGAGCTCTACAAATTTCTTGCCACCGAACAGATGGCCATCACGGGTCTGGTCACGCCGTGCCCGCACTGCGGCGGCGAACTGACCGCACCGCGGCCGTTCAACCTGATGTTCCGCTCCCACTACGGTCCCGTCGAGAGCGAGGACAACATTTGCTACCTCCGCCCCGAGACGGCGCAGGCCATTTTCGTGCAGTTCAAGAACGTCCTCGATTCCTCGCGGGTCAAAGTCCCCTTCGGCATCGCGCAAATCGGCAAAGCCTTCCGCAACGAAATCACCCCGCGCAATTACACGTTCCGCTCCCGCGAGTTCGAGCAGATGGAATTGGAGTTCTTCATCCGCCCCGATGACGCCGTGCGCCTCATCCACGGACACGTCGAAAAATGGAGGGATGGCGCCGATCTTTCCGCCCCGAGCCCCACGTGGGGCTGGGAGATGTGGCACCGCTATTGGGTCGACCAGCGCACCAAATACTACGACTCCGTCGGATTGGGCACCGACGTGCTCGATTACCACTGGCAAAAGCCGGAGGAACTCGCCCACTACGCACGCGCCACGGTGGACATCCTTTTCAAGTTCCCCTTCGGCACCGAGGAACTGGAAGGCATCGCCGCCCGCGGCGACTTCGATCTCTCGCAGCACCAGAAATTCTCCGGCAAACAGCTGGAAGTCTTCGACGAGGAACTCAAGGCTGCCACCGACAAACTGAGCGACGAGCAGAAAAAAGAATTCATCGACGAACTTTTCGAGGGCCGCAAATGCGCGGACACCACCCGGGAGGAAATCTCAGTTTATGCGGACAAGCTTTTCAAGGGATTTTACCTACCCCATGTGATCGAGCCGTCCGCCGGACTCGACCGCATGGCCCTCGCCGTGCTGGCCGCGGCTTTCGACGAGGAGACCGTGACCGACGAGAAAGGCAAGGCCGAGACGCGCACCGTCCTGCGCCTCCATCCACGCATCGCCCCGGTCAAATGCGCCATTTTCCCGCTGCTCAAAAACCGGCCCGAACTCGTGGCCAAAGCCCGCGAAGTCGAAGCCTCGCTGCGTCGCCACATGAACGTCTTTTATGACGAAGCCGGCGCCATCGGACGCCGCTACCGCCGGCAGGACGAGATCGGCACGCCGTTTTGCGTCACCGTCGACTTCGACACCATCGGCGAAAACGGCCCCGAAAAGCTCGACACCGTTACCTTGCGCCACCGCGACTCGATGCAGCAGGAGCGCATTCCCATCGCCGAACTCCGCGCGCGCCTCGAAGCGGCCATTCTTTGACCCCATGGCGGACAACGTCCACCTGCACGCGCGCGGACTGCGCAAATCGTTCCGATTGGGCAACACAACCCTCGACATCCTCCGCGGACTCGACCTCACCGTCCTCCGCGGCGAAACCGTTTTCCTCTGCGGCGCATCCGGTGCGGGCAAGAGCACGCTTCTTTACACGCTGGCCGGACTCGAACGCCCGACTTCCGGCGACGTCCATTTCGAAAACGAGGATCTCTACGGCATCTCCGCCCGGCGTCAGGCCGAATTACGCAACACGCGGATGGGTTTTGTTTTCCAAAGCTACATGCTCCTGCCCGAGTTGACCGCGTTGGAAAACGTTGCCCTGCCGGGAATGATCGGCGGAAAACCCGACCGCGAACGCGCGGCGGAACTTCTCGCCAAGGTCGGGCTCGGTCCCCGCACCGGTCACTTGCCCTCCGAACTCTCCGGCGGCGAGCAGCAGCGCGTGGCCATTGCCCGCGCTTTGGCCAATCGCCCGTCGATGCTCTTCGCCGACGAACCCACCGGAAACCTCGATTCCAGAACCGGCGGCGAAGTCATCGACCTCCTCCTCGGCCTCGCCCGCGAAAACGGCACCACCCTCCTCGCCGTGACTCACGACGCCAACCTCGCCGCCCGCGGCGACCGCGTCCTCCATATCCGCGACGGTCAACTCGAAGAATCCTAACCCCCGCTTGTAGCGGCGGTCAGCCGAGCAAAGCGAGACAGGTTGAAGCGCAGCGAGGCCAACTGATATGGCCTCCGGGGCCCGTCCTCCTCCGTTCCCTCTGCGCCCATGGGGGTTTCCCCGCAACCCCGCGCGCTTGCCGCGGGTCATCCGGACGGATAAAGTAACTATCCGAATTATGGCATACGAACTACCTCCTCTGACCTACGCGAACAACGCCCTCGAACCGAACATCGATGCGCGCACGATGGAAATCCATCACGACAAGCACCATCAGGCCTACATCACCAACGCGAACAACGCGCTGAAAGACCACGCAGACCTCTTGGCCAAGCCGGTCACCGAACTCATCGCCGACCTCACCGTCGTCCCCGAGGCCATCCGCACCGCCGTCCGCAACAATGCCGGCGGCCACGCCAATCACACCTTTTTCTGGACCATCATGGGCCCGAACGGTGGCGGCGCGCCGAAAGGTAAATTGGCCGAGGCGATCAACGCGAAATTCGGCAGCTTCGATGCTTTCAAAGAAGCCTTCGAAAAAGCAGGCGCCACGCGCTTCGGTAGTGGCTGGGCTTGGCTCGTTGTGAACAAAGCCGGTGAACTCGAAGTTGTCTCCACCGCCAACCAAGACAGCCCCCTCATGGGCAAAGCCGTCGCCGGCGTCGAAGGCACCCCGGTCATCGGCTGCGACGTCTGGGAGCACGCCTACTATATCAATTACCAGAACCGCCGCCCCGATTACCTCAAGGCCTGGTGGAACACGGTCAACTGGGACCAAGCCGAGAAAAACTACCTCGCGGCTTTGTAGCCCGCGCGCAGATCACTCACGACAAAAAGCCCGGGGCCCAAACCCCGGGCTTTTTGTTATAAAAACTCTGCAGGTGGATCGCGATGTCCCCATCGCGATTTCAGCACAGGAATATCGCGCCGGGACGGCGCGATCCACCTTCCCAGACGTTCAGAGCCTTTTCGCCATCGGCATGACAGCGGTTTGGCCGAGCGGTTAACATCATCTGTAGCCGCGGCTACACCAAACGGCTTCATCGATTCGCACAGAAAAATCTGGGGTTCCACCCCGGACTTTTCCTTTGGCTGCCGCCGCGCCGCCCCTAGAATGCCGCCATGATTCCTCCGCAAAAGCAAATGACCGGCATGCTCGGTCACCCCGTGGCCGAGAACCCGATCGACCGCATGTTCGACGCGGTCTACGCGCACTACAATTTGCCCTGGCAATTTTGGAAAAGCGACCTCGCCTCGGAAGCTGATCTGGCCTTGGCCGTGCCCGCTTTGGCGCCGCTCGGCTACCGCGGCTTCACCATCACGGTTCCCTACAAAGTAGCGGTGATGCCCCTGCTCAACGAACTCGACAGCGACGTCAAAGCCATCGGCGCAGCGAATTACGTGACCATCGAAAAAGGACGCCTGGTCGGACACAACAACGACGGCAAGGGCGTGGTCAAAGCGATCGACAAAGTGGTGCCTTTGCGCGGACAACACGTCGTCATGCTCGGCGCCGGCGGCGCGGGACGCGCCATGGCCGTGGAAATCGCCTGGGCCGGAGCGGCGAAGATGACCCTTGTAACGCGTCGCGAAGAGCAGGGCCGCGAGGTTGCCGCTCTGGTCACGAAAGCCAGCGGCGTGCCCTGTGATTGGCAAGCGTGGCAACGCGAAGTGGAAGTGCCAGCCGGCGCCACTTTGCTCATGAACGCCACCCATCTGGGCTGCGCGCCCGAACTGGAGCCGGTGCCGGTGCGTTGGGATACCGTGAGCAAGGACTGCACGGCCGTCGACGTGATCACCAACCCGCGCATCACCCCTTTTCTTGCCACGGCGCGCGACCACGGTTGCCGCATCGTCGACGGCGTGGAAATGCTCGTGCAGTTGGCCATGCAGATTTTCGAGCAATGGACCGGCATCGCACCCGGCGAAAAAGTCTTCCAGCGCGCCGTGGCCGAGGCTCTCGGCGAATAGGCGTCTGTCTGCGCTTTGACTTGATCCCACAAAAATCTAAGCTGCGAGCTTTCCGATCATGGCCTACATCAACGAGAACTACTCCAAACTCAAAGCCGGCTACCTCTTTCCGGAGATTGCGCGGCGCGTCAAAGCTTTCAGCGAAGCGCATCCCGACGCAGCAGCGAAGATCATCCGGTGCGGCATCGGTGATGTGACCGAACCCCTCCCCGCGGCTTGCCTCGAGGCTTTGCACAAAGCGGTGGACGAAATGGGCAGCCGCGAGACCTTCCGAGGATACGGTCCCGAGCAGGGCTATGACTTTCTCCGCCACGCCATCGCGCAGCATGATTTCCGCGATCGTGGATTGGAGATCGAGGACGATGAAATCTTTGTCTCCGACGGCTCGAAGTGCGATTGCGGCAACATCCTCGACATCTTCGGCCCGGGCAACCGCGTGGCCATCACCGACCCGGTCTATCCGGTTTACGTCGACACCAATGTCATGGTCGGCAACACGGGTGACGCCGACGAATCCGGCGCCTACGCCGGTTTGGTTTACCTGCCCTGCACCGCAGAGAACGGCTTTGTCCCGGCCATCCCGAAGGAAGCCGTCGATCTTATCTACCTCTGCTACCCGAATAACCCGACCGGCGCCGTCGCCACCCGCGACCAGCTCACCGCCTGGGTCGATTACGCGCGCAAGCACCACGCGATCATTCTCTTCGACGCGGCGTATGAGGCCTACGTCCGCACCCCGGGCATCCCGCATTCCATTTACGAAATCGATGGCGCCCGCGAGTGCGCCATCGAGTTCCGCAGCTTCTCCAAGAACGGCGGCTTCACCGGACTTCGTTGCGCTTTCACCGTGGTGCCGAAATCACTCCACGCCAGCACCCGCGGCGGCGAAAGCAAACCGCTCTATCCCCTCTGGCTGCGCAACCACACGACGAAATTCAACGGTGTGTCGTATCCCGTCCAACGCGCGGCCGAGGCAATCTACTCGCCGAACGGACGCCAGCAGGTCGATACCTTGGTCGATTTCTATATGGAGAACGCCCGCATCCTGCGCGAGGCGGTGTCCGGCGCGGGGCTGAAAGTCTACGGCGGCATCGATGCCCCCTACATCTGGGTCCGCGGACCCGAGGGCGTCGCCAGTTGGACCATGTTCGACTTCCTCCTGCGCGAGGCCAACATCGTCACCACACCGGGCAGCGGTTTCGGCGCGGCCGGCGAAGGCTACTTCCGCATCTCGGCCTTCAACAGCCGCGAACGCGTGCAGGAAGCAGCCAAGCGACTCGCTTCGCTGGACTTCACAAAGGCTGGTTGAGCCGCGTAGGCTTCATGCCATGAAAGCGTTCCTCCTCGTGGCTCTCGCGGTCGGCTCGGTCGGCTGCGCCAACCAAGATCCTTACCAGGACCCGACCTACGTGCTGCAGCGCGACCTTTACCACCGCAACCAAAAATGGAACCGGACGATGAATGACGTCTACCTGCGCAACCAGGCACGCGACCAGCGCTATGATTCGTGGTTCAACGCGGTGATGGAGTAATACCAACGTCCCGTTGCTTTTGGGTTTTGATCGTCAGGTGGATCGCGATGTTTGCCTTGGGGCCATCTGCGCTTCGCTCCGGTTCTATCGCGATTTACTGACTGAAATATCGCGCCGGGACGGCGCGATCCACCACGCCAGACATCGGGAGCCCTTGTGGCGTTTTGTATAAAGCGCGTCAGAACCCCTGCGCCACGCGCTGCAGTTCCTGTTGGAACGCGACAATGTCGGTCTGCGACGGACGGTAACCCGGCGTCGTCGGATTGAGTCCGAGGCGACCCGTTTGATCGAGCATCCATTCGGCGGTCTCGCCGTCGGAAAATGTCACCTTTCCGCTGGCCAGCGCATGAGGCTTGGTGATGGTGTCCATGACGACGACAACCCCGCCGGGCGAGGGCGCGGAACGGGCACTTTCCCCCTCCTGTTTCGCTGCGGCCAAACGCTCCACGGCTTCGCTCTGTTTCGGCTGCTCTTTGATTTGGAGTTGCAGATCGTCGACCAGGAAACGCACGTCCATGTAGGTGATGGAAACCGCACATTCCTCCTTCAGTCGGCGCTGCACGTCGGACAGCGACGCGCCCTCGGCCACCCACTGCGCAACCTGTTTCTTTTGGTCCTCTGTTAACTTCACTTCGGGGTGATCTTAGCCTGTCCGGCGTCCGCTGCAAAGCCGGAGGCGGGTCCGGACTTGCACAATTCCCGGGATGCATTATGGAAAACGCATGAAGCGCACTCTCCGCTTGGGCACGGCCTTGGCCGTTGCGGGTTCGATCGGCACTGCCGGTTGCGAAAATTTCAGCGCCACCGAGGCCGGGCTATTGGCCGCGGGTCTGGCCGGTGCGGCCACCGGCATCGCTCTCGGCACCACAGGTGTCCCCTCCAGTTCCTCAATTCCCATCGCGCTGGGTGCCGCCGCGGGCGCCGGAGCCCTCGCGGTCGCCGCGACCAATATGTCGGTCGGACGCGACCAGCGTTTGATGGCGGAGCAACGCGGACAAATGCTCGTCGAGCAAGCCCGTCAACGCGGCGCGCAAAATATTCCGCGCTATATCCTCGTCGACACCATCTCGTCTCGGCCCACGGGCGGCGGACGTCCGGTCATGATTTTCGATACTGCCAGCGGCAAGGTCGCGAGCAACCGTCTTTATTATGTCGGCATGCCGGTCGGTCCCTACGGATTCACCGATGCGCCTCCCGGCATGATGAACATGCGCTAAGCCGCATCATGGCGGATCGCGCCACCATGGAGGAGCGTCCGCCATTCCAGATTCTGCCGCCCGGGCGCCGCGCACGCATCTTCGGCGTCGACTACGCCATCGTTTCGCAACCGGACGGGGGGGAACTCTACGTTTCCCGCATCGCCTGGCGGTGGCTCGATTGGCTGCAACCGGATCGCTGGTGGGACCGTGAGGCCGACGCCGTGCGCGGCGAAAGATTGCCGGGGAGCACCGGAACGGTTTACCGCGTACGCAGCGCGCCTCCCGGCATGCCGGCACGTGATCTCGTGGTGAAATTCTCGCGCGTGGCGCAGGATGTGCCGCTCTTCATCCCGGACGAATTTCTCGACTCCTTGCCCCGCACGGCGGTGGCCGATGCGCGGTTTTTGGCGCCGTTCGCCGAATTCGGACTGTTGCATGAACTCCGCGGCAACATCCTCAACCACGGCCCCCACCGCCTGAGGACTAAAATGCCCCTGGCCATTTACTCCCCGCCCGGAAAATATCCGCTTTGGCAGACGGGACGGCATGCCGACATTTTCCGCTCGCACCAACAGGCCATGGCCCATGACCAGTTCGAAAACGGATTGGCTGAGGTGCAACTCGATATCGAACGCGACTATCTCGGTATCTTTGCCTGGATTGACGGCATCGACGCCGAGGAAGCTTTCAACCGCGGCCTCATCGACCAGGACCTTCTCGTCCTCCTGACGCGCTCAAGCAACCACGCCCTTTCACGCCTCGGCTACCGCATCCTCGACAACAAGCCGCGCCATCTCATCGTCCGACCGCGACCTGATGGAACGCTGCTGCAGCGCGACGGGAAGATCATCTACACGATGATCGACTTCGAGTTGCTGCAGCGTCACGAAGACGCGGCACGAGTGACGAGATGAGCGAAACCGCCAAGGTGGATCGCGATGTCCCTATCGCGATCAATCCCCAAGACAAATCGCGCCGGGACGGCGCGATCCACCTTACGGCGAAGAAACCGCTGCGGGCTCACCGCCGCGAGCCCATGAACATGCGCAGCACATACCAGAACATCATGGCAATGCCGGCGAAGAGCTGGATTGATGCGGCCACGTCGGCATTGGCGGGAAATCCACGCATGATGTTGGACGTGGTGTAGAGCACCGATCCGGAGGCCAAAACAATCATGGCCACGCTGAACCATGTGCCGGGGTCGAATTTGAAGATCACGGCGCACACTATGACAGCCAAGCCGAACAATCCGCCCCAGATCAAAAATGAGCGCAGGAAGGAAAAATCGCGACCTGTGGTCACAACCACCGCAGTAAGCAGAACGAAACCACCGATGGTCACTTGGGCGGCACTGGCAATGACCCCCGGGGCGGCGCTTTCCGCGGCGGCGAGGAGCGGGATGGTGATGAGCGCCTGGAGCAAAACGTAGAGGAAAAATCCGAGGTATTGCAGGGGACGCGACACCGACGGCACGGCGATCAGGGTGGCGACCCAGGAGAGCAGCATGAATCCGCCGAGGACCACGAGCCACGAGACGCCCGAAAAAACCCGCAACACGGTGTCCGCGATGCCGCTCTGGAAAAACCAGATTTCCAAACCGACAAAAAGCAGGACGGCGAGGACGAGGTGCGCGTAGACGCGGGTGAGAAAAGATCCTTGCTCGCGCGCGGCGAGACCGGAGACAGGGACGGTGTAGGGGTTGGCCATGGATCAAAGATGCTAGAGCCGGCGCAGCTCGGCACGCTTTACTTTTTGGCCCGGGGATGGAATTGGCGGTGAGCTTTGTGCAGGCCGCGGGTGTCGACGTGGGTATAAACCTGCGTGGTCGAAATGTCCGCGTGACCGAGCATTTCCTGGATGATGCGCAGGTCGGCCCCGCCTTGCAGCAGATGGGTGGCGAAAGAATGGCGGAGCATGTGCGGATGGACATCCTTGGAGAGCCCGGCCCGCCTAGCCAACTCGCCTAGCAGTTGCCAGATGCGCTGGTTGGTCAATTTGCGTCCGCGCACGGAGAGAAAAATCTCCCCGCCGGTTTTTTTGCCGACCAGCTCGGGACGGCCGGCTTGGAGATAACGTTGCAGCGCTTGGCGCGCGCCGGAGCCGACCGGGACCAAGCGCTGTTTGTTGCCTTTGCCGATCACGCGGATGAAACCCTGCTCGAGATCGAGATTTTCCAGCCGGGCTCCGCAGAGTTCGGAGACGCGCAGGCCGCTGGCGTAGAGCAATTCCACAATGGCCCGGTCGCGTATTTCCAGGGGAGTTTTGCCGCCGGCGGCATGGATCAGTCGGGCGACTTCCGGCTCGGAGAGCGTATCGGGCAGGTAACGCTCGACTTTCGGCACGCCGAGGAATTCCGTCGGATCACGCTCGAGAATTTTGCGCTGCACGAGGAAACGGAAAAGAATGCGCAAGGCCACGGCATGAAGCTTGATCGTCGCCGCTGCGGCACCGCCTTTCTTCCGCCAACCGAGGAAGTCGCCGATTGCCTCGGGAGTGACCTCGGCCCACTCGGCAGCACGTTTTTGGTCCGCCGCCCACTTCGCGAAAAGCTCGAGCGAGGCACGCGTGCTCAGTTGGTAGTTGTCGGACAACCCACGCTCGGTGGCCAGATACAGGATGAACTGGTCTGTCTCCGCGTTCACGCCGGACGCCGTGCAAGGGCGATCCGCTCGTACGCCTCGCGGTATTTCTCGGCGGTCTGGGCAATGATGTCCGGAGGCAAGTGCGGTGCGGGTGGCTGACGGTTCCAACCGGATTGGAGCAGCCAGTCGCGGACGAATTGTTTGTCGAAACTCGGCGGATGCGTGCCGGGCTCCCAAAGGTCGGCCGGCCAGAAACGCGAGGAATCGGGCGTGAGGCATTCGTCGATCAGCACGAGGTCGTCGTCGATCAGGCCGAATTCGAATTTCGTATCGGCAATGATGACCCCGGCCCGCTCGGCCTGGATGCGTCCGTAATCGTAGACCTCGAAACTGGCCTCGCGCACGGCATGGGCCAGTTCATCGCCGAGCAAGCGGCGGCATTTTTCCCAGCTGATCGGTTCGTCATGGCCCTCTGTTGCTTTGGTTGTCGGGGTGAAAAGCGGTGCGGGCAATTTGGACGCTTCGCGCAGTCCGCGCGGGACCTCGTGTCCACCCACCGTTCCGCGGTCGCGGTATTCGTCCCACGCCGCACCGGCCAGATACCCACGGACCACGCACTCGACGGGCAGCGGTTTCGATTTGCGGCAAAGCATGCTGCGCCCGGCGAGCTGTTCAGCGAAAGGCTGCAACTCGGCGGGGAAAGTGGCGAAGTCCGCGGAAACAAAATGATTCGGGACAAAATCCAGCCGCTGGAACCAGAAAGCGGAGAGTTGGGTCAGCACCTCGCCTTTTCCGGGGATCGGGTCGGGCAGAACGCAGTCGAAAGCGGAAAGGCGGTCGCTGGCCACCAAGAGCACGCGGTCGCCCGATGCGTAGACCTCGCGGACCTTGCCGCGGCGGACCAATTCCCAACCGGGGAGCTGCAGAATCGACATGGGGCGGAGTTTACTACCGGGCACCCCCGCCCAGGCAAAGCCCAAAGAAGGAAACCGCAAATTCCTTGGATCCGCCCCGCCCCTCGCCTAGCCTGCGCGGTTCTATGCAGATCCTGACTTTGCTCGCCCAAGCCGCACCCGGCGCCCCGGAACAACCACCGGTGCTCTTCCAGTTCCTGCCGCTCATTATCATTGCGGTCCTCTTTTACTTCCTGCTCATCCGCCCGCAGCAGAAAAAGCAGAAGGATCACCAGCAACTGGTCACGTCGGTCAAAACCGGGGACAAAGTGACCACCGCCGGCGGCATCCATGGCATCGTCGCCAATGTCAAAGAAACGACGTTTCTGGTCAAAGTGGCCGACAACGTGAAAATCGAGTTCGACAAGAGCGCGATCACTTCCGTGGGCAAGGCGGACGCCGCCTGATCCAGCGCCACCCGCGCCACGACCTGCCATGAGCCCGACCTTCACTTTTGTTTTCGGCCTACTCCTTCTCGGGCTGTTCTTCTGGTATTTCATGACCGATGCGGCGAGACGCAAGCGCGCCATCGGGCTCGTGCTGACCGTGCTGCTCCTCGCGTTCTGCATCGAGGCAATCGTCCCGCCGGAGAAGAAAATCCGCCTCGGCCTCGATCTGCAGGGTGGCACGTCTTTCCTTTTGCGACTGGTCGGTGAGGACGGCGAGCAAATCACGCCGACCACCCTCGACCAAGCCATCGAGGTCATCCGCAAACGCGTCGACCAGTTCGGCGTGAGCGAGCCGGTCATCGCCGCACAGGGTCGCGACCGCATTCTTGTGCAGATCCCCGGCCTCGATACGCAGCAGCTGGCGCAAACCAAGGAACAGCTCCAGCGCGTGGCCAAACTCGAATTCGCCCTCGTTCACCCGCAGAGCGATTCCATCCTCGCCCAAGTCGAGGCCGGCGAAGGCGTTTTGCCGCCCGGTTTCGTGGTCAAGGAATACACCGATGTGATCGAGGGCAAGGAGCAGACCTTGCGCCTGCTCGTCAAACAACGCGCCGACCTGACCGGCGACCGGGTCACCTCGGCCAACCCGTTCTATGACGTTCAGGGCTACGGAGTGGCAATGAGGTTCGACGGCGATGGCGCCAAAATTTTCGGCGATCTCACCACCGCCCATGTCGGTAACCGTCTGGCCATCATGCTCGACGGTGATGTGCAGAGCGCCCCGAGCATCCGCCAGCCCATCTACGGCGGCGAAGCCGTCATCACCGGGCGGTTCAGCGACGAGGAAGCCCGCAATCTGGCCAGCGTTCTCGAAAATCCGCTCAAGACACCGGTCGAAATCGAAGAGACGCGCAGCGTTTCCGCGTCGCTCGGCGCCGATTCCATCCGCAGCGGCGTCGGCGCAGGCTTGCTCGGTCTCGCCTTGACCCTGCTCTTCGTCCTTTTCTACTACCGGCTCGCGGGATTTGTCGCGTGCCTTGCCCTTGCGGTGAACCTCATCCTGCTCTTCGGCGCGATGTGCATGTTCAACTTCGTGCTCACTCTGCCGGGTATCGCGGGCATCATCCTGACCATCGGCATGGCCATCGACGCCAACGTGCTCATTTATGAACGTCTTCGTGAGGAAATGGCCGCCGGCAAATCACTCGGCGCCGCGGTCAATGCCGCCTACGAAAAGGCATTCTCGGCCATCTTCGACGCGAACCTCACGACACTCATCACCTCGGCTATCCTCTTCTGGCAGGCCACCGGTCCGGTCAAGGGCTTCGCCATCACCCTGACCCTCGGCATCATCGCCTCGATGTTTTCCGCGCTGCTCTTCACGCGCACCTGCTTCGGCTACATGCTGGAAAACTTCGGGCTGAAAAAACTGCGCATGCTCAACTGGATCCCGGCGCACAAGATCGACTTTCTCGGCAAACGTCATATCGCCCTCGCGCTGTCGGCCATCCTTATCCTCGGCTCGATCGGATTCTTCGCTTGGAGAGGCGATAAAAACTTCGGTGTCGACTTCACCGGCGGCGACCTTGTTGTCCTCGGCTCGAAGGAACAGGTTCCCCTCGCCGACCTGCGCCGCAGCGTCGAAGCGGCCGGCATCGGCGAAACCACGCTGCAAACTTCAATCGAAGAAGGAAAGGAACTGGTCACCGTGCAGAGCAAATTCGGCACAGCCGACGCCGTCGTGGCCAAGCTGCAGCAGGATTTCCCGTCGGCCCAATGGACCATCGAGCAGACCGACACGGTCGGACCACGCGTCGGCCAGGAACTGGCCGGACGCTCCCTCTTCGCCCTCGCTCTCGGACTTCTCGGAATCCTCATCTACGTCACGCTCCGCTTCGAATTCTCCTTCGCCCTCGGCGCGCTCGTCGCGCTCTTGCATGACGTGATCATTACGGTCGGTGTTTTTTCCATACTCGGACGCGAGGTCTCGCTCGTCATGGTCGGCGCCGTGCTGACCATTGCCGGATACTCGATCAACGACACCATCGTCGTCTTCGACCGCGTGCGTGAAGGCTTGATGTCCGGGCGCCGCGGCACCGTCGCGCAAATCATGAACGAGTGCATCAACGAAACGCTCGGCCGCACCATCCTGACCGGCGGCACCACATTGCTCGCCACCGCCGCGCTCTTTTTCCTCGGCGGTCCGGTGCTGAGCGACTTCGCCTTGGCGATCTTGATCGGCATCCTCGTGGGAACGTATTCGTCGATCTTCGTCGCCGCGCCCATCGTCCTGTGGTGGGCCAAGCGCTCGGGCAAGAGCATCAAGCGCGAAGTGCTCGGCGATCTGCCGCAATCGGCGTCCTGATCCTGGGGGTGGATCGCGCCGTCCCGGCGCGATTTCCGCGGGTGCTTATCGCGATGGGGACATCGCGATCCACCGGACTACTTCATCAACAACAAACTCAGCGCCATCACCAACATCCCGCCGACGAGACCGAGGACACTGTCGTGTCCTTTGCCATAAGCGCGGCTGGTCGGGAGCAGTTCATCGAGGCTGATGTAAACCATGATGCCGGCCACGGCACCGAAGACGGGACCGACGAGGTCGCCCGGGATGACCGCGCCCCCTCCTCCGGCCAGGAGGACCAAAACCGCATAAGCCGCAATGGCCCCGACTGGTTCGGCCAGACCACTCAGCGCCGAGTAGATGAAGGCTTTGCGCCGACTGCCCGTGGCGAAGTAGATCGGCACGGACACGCTCATGCCCTCGGGAATATTGTGCAGAGCGATAGCCACAGCGATGGCCACACCGAGCCCCGGATCCTGCAGAGCGACAAGGAAAGTAGCCAAACCCTCCGGGAAATTGTGGATACCGATGGCCAACGCGGTGAACAACCCCATGCGCATCAGTTTGTGGTCGTGGCGGTGCGGTGCGGGCTCGTCCCGCGCATGGAGAAGTGTTTCAGCCTCCTCGTGGGTGCGCGCCTCGTGCGGATTCTCCGCCGCGGGAATGAGGTTGTCGATTAGCGCAATGACAAGAATGCCCGCGAAAAAGGACGCCGCGTTGATCCATGCGGCCATGACATCGCTGTAACCCGCGCCTGCCAGCGCCGCCTCGCCCTTGGGGAAAATTTCGACGAAAGAAACATAAAGCATCACACCCGCGGAAAATCCTGTGGTCACGGAAAGAAAACGGTGGTCGGTCCGTTTGGCCAAGAAGGCGATGCAGCTCCCCACCACCGTCCCGAGGCCGGCCAGCAAGGTCAGCATAAAGGCGGTCAGAAGATGTTCGTTCGTCATTCGGTGATGCGGGGATTATCCGTGCGCGCAGCGGAAGTCAATGCGCGCGCTTGCGCTTGGCTGTTTCCGCCGGCGCGCCGGCAACCCGGGCCAAAACACGCACTCCCTCGTGCGCGAATTGCCGCTCGGCCGTGACAACGAAAAGTTCCTCGTGGATTCCCGTGCGCAATGGAAGCGTCCTGAGACCATAGCGCTTGCCCGCCGAGGCCAGCATCGGCGCGGGCAAAGGCGCGGCGCCCGCACCGTCCGCCGCCATCTCGCACATGGCCGCCGCATCGTCGAATTCGGCACGAATGTCGGGACGGATTCCTTCGTCCGCCCACCAACGATCGAGTTCACGGCGGAGCGGCGATTCGCGAGTCGGCACAAGGACAGGGAATCCATCGAGTCCGGAACGCGGACGGAATCTTTTCGCCAGTGCCGGCGCGGCAACGAACGAGACACCGAACCTTCCCGCACGGCGGCTGAAGAGTGCTGTTTTCAGCGAGGCAGGCGGCGGCTCATTGGCCACGACAAGATCGATCTGGTGCGCCATGAGCGCCGGATAAAGTTCCCCGGGCAGCCCCTCCCTCACCACGACACGCAAATCAGGAGCTTCGTGGCGGGCGCGGATGACGATGGACGAGACGAGCAGCTTCGGCACGGCATCGCCGATCCCGAGGTGCACCGTTTGCGGTCCGATGGGCGCGCCCCGCCGCACCACCTCGATCATTTCATCACCCAAATCGAACACGCGCTCCGCGTAGCGCCGCACGACCCGGCCCGCGTCGGTCGGGATGAGCTTGCGCCCCTCGCGGAGGAAAAGCGGCGTCGCCAAGAATTCCTCCAACTCGCGCACCTGCGCACTGAGAGTCGGCGGGGAAACACGGAGAGCCCGGGACGCCGCCGTGACTCCGCCCTCCGCCGCCACGGCGAGAAAGTAGCGGAGGTGGTGGTAATTGAGCTGGAGATGTATTCGGTTTTTCCGCATGTTGTGTACGTTTATTCGTAATATCCGCATTGTTTGCCACGGGTCAACCTCTCCCTTTTGCCGCAACCAACCGCAATACATCTTATGCCCGAAATTCCTCTGACCTGGTGGGTGGCGTTCAACGCCTTCGTCATCACCATGCTCGCCCTCGACCTGGGCGTGTTCCACCGCAAGGCGCACGCCGTTTCCATGAAGGAGGCGCTCGGTTGGTCGGCCGTGTGGATTGCCATGGCCCTCGCTTTCAACGTGTGGGTCTGGTTCCAACTCGGACCGCAAAAGGGCACGGAATTTCTCACCGGCTACCTCATCGAGAAATCGCTTTCCGTCGACAACGTCTTTGTTTTCGCCGTTCTCTTCACTTTCTTCGGGATTCCGGCGCAATACCAGCACCGCGTGCTCTTCTGGGGGATCTTCGGCGCGCTGGTCCTGCGCGCGGCCATGATTTTTGCCGGCGCGGCCCTGATCAGCAACTTCACCTGGATCATCTACGTCTTCGCCGCGCTACTTGTCTTCACCGGCATCAAGATGCTCATGGGCCAGCACGAAGCGATCGATCCCGAGAAAAACTTCGCCATCCGGCTGCTGCGCCGCTTCATGCCCGTGACCAAGGAGTTCCACGGCCAGAAGTTCTTCGTCCGCCAGAACGGCGTCCTCGCCGCCACCCCGCTTTTCGCCGTCCTCCTCTGCATCGAGGTGACCGACGTGATCTTCGCGGTCGATTCCATCCCGGCGATCTTCGCCATCACGCAGGACACCTTCATCGTCTACACTTCGAACGTCTTCGCCATCCTCGGCCTGCGCGCCCTTTACTTCGCGCTCTCGGGAATCCTGCCCTACTTCCACTTCCTCAAATACGGGCTCGGCATCATCCTTGTCTTCGTCGGCGTCAAGATGTCTCTGGCCCACAGCGCCTTCAAAATCGACACCATGGTGTCCCTCGTCGTCGTCGCCTCGATCCTTGCTTTGTCGGTCATCACCTCGGTGGTTCACCGACGGATGAGTGAAAAATAGATTCGCGACTCAATAATCTTTCAGCTTTACACGGCCGGACGGGGAGGATTGATTCGGCGCCTGCCAGCGGGTAGATAATGCGCCTGACTTCATGAATTCACCCAGACCCGCGCGGCGGGTTCTCCTTCAGCCGGCGGTCATCGTCGGTGTCCCCGGCTCCTTCGCCGACCTCTTCGGCCTTCTTCAGCCACTGATCCGGGCGGTCGCCCTGATCCTTCGCGGGTCTCGGCGGCACCCCAACGGCGGGGACCTCGACCTCACGAGGTGATCTGACGCCCGAGGCTTTAGAACTGCATGGACATCAATTTGCTGCTTTGGGGCGGATTTGTTTTCTTCATCCTCGCCCTGCTCGCGCTGGACCTCGGGATCCTGCAGCGCAAACCGCGCGTGCTCGACACGCGCGAGGCCTTCATCCTCTACGGATCGTGGACCAGTCTGGCGCTCCTCTTCGGCGCGGGCATTTTCTTTTTCCACGAGCGCGGCACGCAGGCCGCGTTGGAATTCTTCACCGGATTCCTCGTCGAGCAATCGCTGAGCATCGACAACATTTTTGTTTTTGTCCTCATCTTCAATTACTTCCGCGTTCCGCCGCTCTTCCAGCACAAGGTCCTCTTCTGGGGCATTCTCGGGGCGATCATCCTGCGGGCCGCGTTCATCCTCGGGGGACTCGCCCTGCTCGAGCGCTTCCACTGGATGATGTACGTCTTCGGCGCGCTCCTTGTCTTCACCGGCATCAGCATGATGTGGAACAAGGACAAGAAGACCGACCCGGAGAAAAACTGGGTCATCCGCCTGTTCCGTCGCTGGTTTCCGGTGAGCAAGGAATACGACGAGGGCAAATTCTTCACGCGCCGCTGGGGCGCGCTGACCGCGACACCGCTCTTCGTCGCCCTACTGGCCATCGAATCCACGGACATCGTCTTCGCCGTCGACTCCATCCCGGCCATTTTCGCCATCACCCGCGATCCCTTCATCGTCTTCACCTCGAACATCTTCGCCATGATGGGGCTGCGGTCCCTTTATTTCGCCGTTTCGGGTGTGATGCGCATGTTCCATGCGCTGCACTACGGGTTCGCGTCGATCATCCTCATCCTCGGCGTGAAGATGCTGGTCAGCGACTTCTACGAGATCCCGGTCGCTGCCTCGCTCATCCTCATTCTCGTCATCCTTCTCGTCTGCATCATCGTCTCACTTCTGCGCCCCCGCGAGGAGGAGCTCAAGATGCATTTCGAACGGCCCGAGAAACTCGGGCTCATGCCCTTCCGCCGGCTACTGCTCATCGAGAACGTGGTCGATATGGCGGAAATCACGGTGCGCGATTCCATGCGGCGCTGCAGCGGAGTCAAATACCTGCGCTTGGATTGGCCGTGGTCGTACAACCTCGCTGCCATCAGTGAGTCGCGCTATTCGCGCTACCCCCTTCTGGAAAACGAGCACGGCAAGCCGTTAGGGGTGGTTCTGCTCAAAGACTTGGCCCTGCGCCAAGGCTGGCCGGAACTTCGCTCCGCGGAGCTGCGCGAGATCGTGAGGCCGGCGGTGGAGTTGCGGGAAGACATGCCCCTCGATGACGCGCTGTCCAAACTCCAACGCGGCAACCAGCACATGGCTTTCGTCACAGACGCCGCCGGCGCATGGACCGGCATCATCACGCTCGAAGACGTCTTGGAGGAACTGGTCGGCAAAATCAGCGATGAATCCGACACCGACCGCACCGGCAAAACCATCTCGCTGGCCGATGCCATCACGCCCGGTCGCATCGTGCTTGACGTCCAAGCCTCCAACCTCGCGGAGGCCATCGAGAAAATCGTGGCGGCTGTCCCGCTCAATGAATTGCCGGCGGACGGACGGAAAATTGTCACGCAAGTGCTGCAGCGCGAGGCGGCCATGACCACTTACCTGGGGCAGGGTCTGGCCATTCCGCATTGCCGTCTCGATTCGATCGAAGCACCGGTCCTCATCTTCGCCCGATCCGAGGAGGGTATTCCCGTCCCGGAGAGCAACGATCGCATCCACATGATCTTTCTTCTCATCACGCCGCAAAGCGTGGCCCGTATCCAGCCTCGCTTCCTCGCCGATATCGTCGGCTTGGTTGACAGCGAATACGTGACCGACCGCCTCAAGCAGGCTTCCGAGCCGGAGGAAGTTATCGAGGCGATCCGCGATGGCATGCAGGTCGTGTTGGACTGATTATAGGATCTATGGAAATTCACCGTCCACGCAATCTCGGTTGGCCGCGGGCTGCGGCACTGCTCTACGGCGACTGGGGAACGAGCAAAGCCTACGTCATCGGTCTGGCCTTTGCCGCGATGGGATTTGCCTCGCTGCCCATCATCCTCGCGGTCTGCGTGCTGAGCCTCATCGTCGGGCTCAACTACATCATCATCTGCCGCTGCTTCCCCTGCGGCGGCGGCGTGTATTCCGCGGCACGCCCGCACGGACGCCTGCTCGCCGTGATCGGCGCCCTCCTGCTCATCGCGGATTTCACCGTCACCGCAGCACTGAGCGCGTGGGCGGGGCTGAGCTACCTGGGTCTTCCCACGGAATGGATCCTTCCCGCATCGATCGTGGTTATCTTGTTTTTCGGCGTGCTGAATTACTTCGGCCCGCATCACAGCGGGTCGATCGCGGTGGCCCTCGCGCTGCCCGTCGTGGCCTCCGTGGTCGGCATCATTGTGCTGGCCTTTCCCCACCTCACCATCCGGGAACTGGAATGGCCGCACGGCACATTCCAAGCAAATTGGGTCGCCTTCGTCGGGGTGATCCTCGCCCTCAGTGGTGTGGAGGCTATCGCCAATCTCACCGGTGTGATGAAAATCGACAAGGGCTCCACTCTGGAGAAGCCGCACGTCGGCAAAACTGCGACCAAATCCATCCTGCCGGTTGCCCTCGAGGTCAGCTTGGGCACGGCACTGCTCGCATGGGCGGTGCTTTCTCTTCCCCATTCGCTGCAAGGAGAGATCATCGAACGAAAGGACGATGTCCTGCGTTTCGCCGCCGAGCACTACGCGGGGCTGGCCCTCGGGCCGCAGATCGGACAGGCCTTCGGATGGTTTGTCGGCATCACGTTCGCTGTGCTGCTCTTCAGCGCGGTCAACACGGCGGTGGCCGCGCTCATCGGTCTGATGTTCATGATGTCGAACGACGGCGAGATGCCGCGCAGCTTCAACCGGTTGAATGCGCACGGCGTGCCGACCATCCCGCTGGTGGTTTCCATCGCACTGCCTGTCATCGTCCTTGCCGTTTCGCCGGGTCTCGACGCACTGGCCGGCCTTTACGCCATCGGCGTGGTCGGGGCCATCGCGGTCAATCTCGGTTCGTGCGCTTTCAATCGTTCGCTGCCCATCGGTTGGCCGGCACGGGTCATGATGACCGCGACCTTCCTCCTGCTTTGCGTCGTGGAACTCACCCTGGCCCACACAAAGCCCGACGCCCTGTTCTTTGTCACCTGTGTTTTCCTCATCGGCTTGGCCCTGCGCGCGTGGAGCCAGAAGCACAAAGGCATAACCACGGTCCAAGTGCCAAGCAAAGTGGCCGAAATGGTCGAGAAGCTGCAAGCCGAAGACCTGAAGCTGACTTTGCCCGAAGGCGGAAAAATTCTTGTCTGCCTCCGCGGCGTCACACCGGTGATGAAATACGCGATCGAGACAGCCAAAATACGCAACGCTTCGCTCTACGTTCTCTA
>CAJBKE010000066.1 GCA_903953565.1 uncultured Verrucomicrobiota bacterium
CGAAACAAAGAACCGCACGACCGAACCCCCGAACCGTTTGGTGCGGACCCGCATTTCATCACTTTTCGACGCGCTCAACTGCCTTGCACTCAGCTTTCCGACTCAAGTCTCAGCCTTCTCCGCCAGTCCTAATCTCTCCCGTCCGTAGCTACGCTTTTCGACCGCTTCGCACCAGGGGGCATTGTCCAAATACCACTTCACTGTGCGGCAGATGCCTGATTCGAAGGATTCGGACGGCTGCCAACCTAACTCGCGGGTCAGCTTGGAGAAATCCATCGCATAACGCAGGTCGTGTCCCGGGCGATCCGTGACATAGGTCTTCAGCCGCGCATGCGGTCCTGTCGGATCGGGACGCAACTCATCGAGCAGCGCGCAAATCGTGTCCACGACATCGATGTTCATTTTCTCGGCTCCGCCGCCGATATTGTAGGTCTCGCCGAGGCGCCCCCCCCGCAACACCGTCCAAATGGCGCGGCAGTGGTCCTCGACAAACAGCCAGTCGCGGATGTTTTCACCTTTGCCGTAGATCGGAAGCTGTTTGCCCTCGATCGCATTGCGAATGATCAAAGGGATCAACTTTTCCGGAAATTGGTAGGGCCCGTAGTTGTTCGAGCAGTTCGTCGTCAAGGCCGGCATCTTGTGCGTATGGAACGCCGCTCGGACCAGAAAGTCGCTGGCCGCTTTGCTCGCCGCGTAGGGACTGTTCGGTGCGTAGGGGGTCAGCTCCGTAAAGGCCGCATCCCCTGTCTGGAGAGTCCCGTAAACCTCGTCGGTGGAAACATGGAGGAAGCGGAGCCGCTCTTTGCGGCCAGCCTCCAACTCCTTCCAATACCCGCGCACCGCATCCAGCAAGCGTTGTGTCCCGAGCACATTGGTCGTGATAAAAGGCTCCGGAGTGTCGATGGAGCGATCCACATGCGACTCAGCGGCAAAGTTGAGGACGGCATCGACTTGGTGCTCCCGCAGCATTTTTGAAACGAGCGATGTATCCCCGATATCCCCTTCAACAAAGACATGCCGCGAGTCGCCGTCAAAATCCGCCAGAGACCCTCGGTAACCTGCGTAAGTCAGCAGGTCCAGGTTGACCAGCTTGCCGACTTTCCAATCGGGCGATTGCAATGCGAGACGAACAAAATTGCCGCCGATGAATCCGGCGCCGCCGGTGACAAGGAGATTCATAAAAAAGCTACGTGTGGCGCGTGGGTAGTGACGAGTTGAGTCGATATCACTGAAGTTAAAGAGTACATTGCGGCGGAGTGCAGCTAGGCATGCCTGCCCCCTCCACCCTCGTCTCTCAACTCTCAACCATTCCTCAGCTTACCGCCGCCAACCGCAACACACGCCAAGCGGCTTCGAGTGAGATAGCCGTGGACATTTTCGAGTCACCCTCGCGGCGCTCGGTGAAGACAATGGGAACTTCCTTGATCGTGTAACCCTGCTTCCACGCGGTGTGGTGCAATTCGATCTGGAAGGCGTAGCCCTCGGCTTGGACTTTGTCCCAATTCAGGTCGCGCAGGACGTCGGCGCGGATCGCTTTGAAGCCACTCGTAGGATCACTCATCGGCAACGCCGTCAGTGTCCTCACATAAAATCCGCCGAAAGTGCTGATGAAGAGCCGGCTCTGCGGCCAATTGAGCACCGAGATGCCGCCAAGATAGCGCGAACCGACCGCGATGTGAGCCCCCTGCTCCAAGGCTTCGAGCAATTTTGGAATGTCGACCGGATCGTGCGAGAGGTCAGCGTCCATTTCGACTGCCGCATGATAGCCATTCTTGACGGCCCATTGGAATCCGCGGCGGTAAGCCGTGCCCAACCCTGCCTTGCCCTTGCCCTCAAGCAGGAAAATACGCTTGTTGAACTCAGGGCGGGCGCGAACCACTCCCGCGGTGCCGTCGGGGGACCCATCATCAACAACAAGAACATCCGCCTTGCGTGGAAGTCCGAGAACCAAATCAATCGCTTTGTTGATCGATTCGCGTTCGTTGTAGGTCGGGATGACAACCACCACCTTGTCTATGCTCTCTGTCGGCGGGGCGATCAGGGGCGTCTGCTTGTTCGCTCCGGTCCACCAATCCTTCCAACGCTTTGGCATGAAGGGCAGAGGCATGATGAGCAACATGCCGAGCACGCCGACCCACGAGAGACCGGAAATCCAGACGGCGACGTCATACCATCGCGGCGGGGAGAAGACGAATTCGATGGGGCCATTGGTCCGCCCCATCGGCACCGCCATGAGGCCACCGAAGGCCTTAAAGACGGGCAACTGCGATCCATCCGAGTAAGCCCGCCAATCGGGATGCCACGCCTCAGTCACCACGAGCCATCCTTTCCGCTCGCCGAACGGATCGAAGACCATCTTCGAAGGGTCCTTGCGGGGAAGACTGTAAGGCACCCGCTCAAATGGTGCGCCCGGACCTTGCGCGTATTTTTGGGAAATCTGGATACCGTTTGCCGTTGATCCCGTGCCGGCGAGGAACGGGAAGTTACGCTCATTGGGCCCGAGTTCGATTGGTGCCGCGTTGACCCTTCCAGCAGCGTCGAGGAAGGCAGCAGCCAAACCTTCGGTGCCCGGGTCCATGGCAATGTATTCACGCGCAACAAACGCGGGCGCGAGAGAATCCTTGTTTTCCAGCACCCGGATGTATTCCGAGTCGAACCCGGCGGGATAGGCCTGCGCGAAAGCATTTTGGACCTCCTGCGGTGTGAAGGGATCTTTCTTATCAAGCAGCACGTGGGAAATGCCCGCAACGCGCATGTAGGTTTGCATCGCGCTGGGCGATGAATTGGCGCCGTTGACCAGCGCCCTGATCCCTCGCAGCTGGAAGTGGCTCCACGAAGCCTCACTATTTAATCCCCTCCCCGATTGCATCGGCGTGCGCAGATAGAAGTAGCGCCCGGACATCGGATAGACGCGCCCCTCGATGAGCGAAGTTTTCAAATAATCCTGCGAACGATCAAAATCGCTGAATGTCTGCTCCGGCAGACCAGGCGCAAAGAACTTCGAGAAGTAGGCCGACGAATCGAGCAGAAGAATCACTCCGAGCAGTCCAGCCACGACCAAGCGATCGCGCTTCTCGATCATTGCATCGAACAACTGTTGCAGCGCAAGCGCACCCGCCACAGCCGCGGCAAAAAATCCGACCTCCCAAAACCCCCACGGCGCGCGGATGTCGCGATACATGGGAAGTTTCTCGAGGAGGACAAACCCCGGGACGAAAAGATAGATCAGGATGAGCACGGTGGCCCACAGCCCTCGCCGCGGCCCCGCCGGGAGGATTGCGTAAATAAGAAACGGCGGGATGCAAGTCATGAACCACATCAAGGCTGCGATCCAATCCGGCGCCTTGGGTGAGCCCTTAAGAAATTCCTGCACTCCGGTGAACACCGAGAAGGGCCCCTGAGCCAGCCAAAGAGCAAGCAGTGTTATTCCGACGAACAGGCGCAGCAGCACGCCACTGCGAGTGGCCAACCACTCCGAATTTTTGCGCGACCACCAAAAGACCGCGGCCACGGCGAACAGCACAATTAAGCCGAGATAAAACTGTCCGCGGTCGGCCACGAAGTCCGGGCGCATATTGGCGAACAGACCGTTCGCGCGATCGAGCACAGACGTGAAGTTCTTGATCGAGAACGCCTGCTGCCACCCCACAAAGTTATCGAAAGAAAAGGCAGCCACCCATTGGTATTCACGAGTGAGCGGGAGAGACAAAAGGGCGGCCATCAGGCAGACAAGCACCAGGGAAACAAGAGTGCCCCGCACAAGGGCCACACGACGCTCGGGCCGATCAATCAGCAGCCAGACAAAGAAGACCAATGCCAGCGGCGCGAACATGAATGCCAGTTTCGCGTAGCACAGCATCATGGCCGACCAGCCGACGGCCAGCCACGCCGACGCCCTCCAAGAGCCTTCGTCCGCAACTTTCAGAAAAGCCCACAAGATGAGGGGCGGAAAAATGTAGGAATAGCTGCCCATCCAGTGCTCGAAGTTAGCGATGCGCACGAGCATGTTGGCACTCAGGCAATAAAGAATCGCGGCAATGACCGCGGTCCAGTCGTTCCGCGTCAATCGCCGAACAAAAACACACATGGTGAGTGCGCTGAATGGAATGAGCATCAAGGCGGCGACTTTGATGCCGAGCGGATCGCCGAAGATGCCAATGAACACCAGCCCGACGGAAAACGGCACAATACTGAGACTGAAGTTGGCCATCGAGTGGCCCTGCATGAGGTTCGTGCTCCACCACGGAATACCCCCGGCTTTTTGAATGCCCGACCATAACTCGTATAAAAACCGCCCTCCTCCGCCATACATCTCTTCCTGACCCGGCGTCTGCCGGAGCCACCCGAATGCGAACACGCATGTCACCAGAGCAACAAAAACCGCCAAAAACACCATTGGAGAAGACAAGGCGGATGCAGAAGCGGAACTTTTGCCTGCCTTTGAATCTGAACGCGGATTACTCATTAAAATGGAATTTTCTCCTAAGCACGGACGCGGTGTCGGTATCAGCGCTTGATAAGCTTAGCCACCAAAATTTGAGGTTTACAGCAAAGTGTGCGCGGTCGTTGGACCAAAAGTCGTGCCCATTGCCGAGGCAGTATTCATTCATACGCGGACAAGCTGTTTGATCTGCATCCACGTAGCCGCAGACTCCGCTCCCCCGGCTACGCGGTGGGACGAACCCGGGTCGAAGAGAATTTTGCGTGTCACTTCCGGAAAGTCAGGATGCTCAAGAATATCCGGCAAGTCATCGACAAAAACTCTGCAATGCAACGAATCGATTCGGGCGATTTTGCATGCTTTCGACTCTTCGAGGAAAACACCGGTCACAGCAAGTCCACTTTCCATGATCCAAGAGCGCGCGTGAGCATGGAGATCGTGCTTTTTCCCGGCGATGGGATGCCGCGTGCGGTGACTGACTACGAAAATCTCACAGCCCGAAGACAGCCAATGAAGCAACGTGTCTTCGGCTCCGGGAAAAGGCTTCGCTTCGCTCATCAAGGGACCGTAAAGCTCGCCTTGGAGTTTCGTCCACTCTCCCTCCTCGCCCCGCGCCCGCAATTCTTCGCGCAGCGCGACCTTCGGGTCGCTTTGCGGCAACGATACACCATAGGCAGCACACATCCGTTCCAGCGGCAAACGGTAATCCGCGAGAGTGTTGTCGAGGTCTAGACCGATTCTCATCCGCGGTCAGCACTGCCCGTAAAGCAGCTTGGAGACGCTGCGAATCAAGATATTCTGCAAAGAGTGCGCGACCGAGGCCAAATTCCTGAAGGTCAGGGCTTTTGAGTGGCCGGTCGCACGCTCGTTTCCCGACACCGCTATCTCCATAAACGAGAGATTCCTCGACAGCAAACGCGTCAGCAGATCGGCTTGGAATCCGAATCCGTGCGAGTTTGAATGCCAGCGCCTTACGTAGTCCGTGCGAGTCAACAGCAGCCCATTGTAATAACGTAGGCGGTATCCACTGATCAGATTCACCAGTGCAGTGTAGACTTTGGAGATGAACCTGCGCAGCAAAGAACGCCCGCGTACCTCAGTGTTGAATGGCACAAGGATCTCAGCTTGGCCGATCGACGAAAATATTTTCTCGAGAGTCTCTACCGGCTCAACGTTGTCGCCGCAAATCATGCGATACCACTCTCCCTTGGCCCGGAACGCCGCCTCGGCGTAGTTGTTTGCCACCCCCTCGTTACGCGAGTTGAGAAGCATGCGCACGGGCAACTCTGGGTTTTCCGCCATGAAGTTGCGGATACGCAGAACGCTGTCGTCATGCGAAGCGTCATCCACGATGATGATATCATAAGAACTAACCGTCTTCGCGAGCGCGGCCACGAGCGTTTCGAGCGTCCCGACGATGTTGTCCTGCTCGTTATAGCAGGCAACAAACAGGCTTAGGAATACCGGCACCTCCAAGGCGGCTGCCGCAGGAGTGGATTCTTCTCTGGGGCCGAAAGGCATCATGAGGGACGATCAAACTCGCTTTCGCGTCTAAGGACGAACTTTTTCAGGGCGAAGACCGTTCTCGCAACCGGGACAAGGCGCGGATTGGTCAACTTCCAGCGACCGTCTTCCAGCACTACATCCCCGCCTTCAAGCAGGCGCTGCAGCCGCGCTTCCTTGATGAGTTCCTCATCATAAACCGCGCGTAACCCCTCGTGGGAAATGAACCCGCCGCGCTCGTCGCACTCCTTGAAAATGCGGATGCGTATCGAGGCATGTCCGAGGTTGATGAAGTTGAAGAAACAATAAGCGAGCATCGCGTAAATGGCAGGATTCGCAACCAGAGCCAACACCCAGCGGTCGAGATCGCGCGGAAAGACCGTGAGCAACGCCGCCTGCAAGCCAACCACCACCAGCGCACCAGCCAGAAAACCCGATATCACCGAACCGAAAAAGCGTTCACCCCGGCGAAGACGAAGCACAACAGCCTGCACGACAACCATGACGACCAAGGCCAAGACCGGACTGGCGAGAAAATACCACTCGGAAGCGATTAAACTCACAGGAATTCTGGTTGTGACATTGTCGATGACCCGAACAGGCAGCCTATCATCATAACGCGCGCCACGACTTTCATTTGCATTCTGCCGCGTTCATGGAAGCACAAGCTCAAGACCTGACGCCGACAGGCGCTCGTTAACGGCTCTGGCAATCACGGGGGCCAATGGGACGTAAACCTTTGCCTTCGGCCTGACTTGAGCCGGGGCGATGATGGGCTTGCCAAAATGGGAGCGACCGATGCGACCCGGATCCTCATCGACATAAAAGTCAATCGCGTCCGGTCCGACTACACCAGTAAGCCAATTCGCGGCAATGGATGTTCCGAAAACTCCGAACCTCCGCCCGCTGGCAGCGAGGCGCTTGGCGCCGGCAGCCACTGACTCCAGCCATTGGATGTGCTTTTGGACCAATCCGATGATCGATTCGATTTCACTTGGACTCCTGCGCAACCGCGTATCCTGTTTGGTCCGGCCGGCCACCAGACTGATCTCTTTGGGAATCCAATCACAATCGGAACCATGCAAAAGAGGAGCTTCCATTGCTCGCATCATACTCACCAACTGGTCCGCGGTGAAGTGAGATGCGTGGTCCGCCACCAGTAACTCGAACGGGTTTACTTCGCAGGACGGCACTTCGATGAATATTGCTCCCGTTTGTTCCAATGATCGCTCCAAGACCCGATATGCGGCCGACGGCCCCTGCAAATGCTCGAATACATGGAGCAAGGTGATCAAATGGTAGCGACCCGCTAGTTTGTCGAAGCCGAAGGAAAAGAAATCTCGCACTCCGGGGATACTGCGCACCTCCCGTTCGTAGGTGGCGGCAGATTCAAGGCCGAAGAGATCCCAATTCGGCAGGTGCAGACTGCAGGCACGCAAAAATCCGCCGCTGCCGCAACCGATATCAACCAAGTTGCCCCTTGCTGGCAGCAATTTGCGCCGCAAAAGCTCAAGGAGCAATTTTTCCGACCTCTGGATAGCGGCGCCTGTGAGCGGATCGAAAATCGCCTGATCAACGCCCGAGGACTGATAGTTGCTCTCGTAGCTCGCATAAATCTCCGAGCACTCCGCCATCCATTTGTCATCCGTGTTCGCTTGTATCAACCCACAGCTGCGGCAGACCTGCAGAGAGCCTCCGGCGGGCCATGGCTTGCAGTCAGATGTGACTCTTCCGAGGGAAGCATATTCCGGGAAAACATGTATCTCCCGGCATCCGCAGTCGTGGCAGCCTAGTGAAAATTTTTTCATTGCTTTATGGCTGGCAGCAAATTCACGCCGCCTTGGCCCACTCCTCAGCCAGTTCAGCGATCACCGATGAGGGTTGCTGCGGCTGGATGCCAAGCAATCGGCTGGTCCGCGCCATACCGAGAGCGCTATGACTCGGCTTGAAGAGCAGATCAACACCTCGCGCCACAGCGGTTGCAGGACGCACACCTCCTCTTTTGAAGTAGCGTGCCAGCAACTCTGCGAAATCGAAGTAAGACAAGTCGTCCTCCCCCGAGAGATGAAAGACCCCTCCTTCGGCTGCTTCGCCAATCCTGAGGAGACCACGGGCTGCGTAGCGGCAGGAGATCGGCGAAAACACAAAATCCGTAAAAGCTTCGATCTTCTTTCCGGAAAGAAGATCTTTTGTCCACATCGGGAAAGGAGCCACAGACGGAGTCAGGACCCTCGTCAAACGTACAACGGAAGCGTTGCGTGCCCCGCCGCGCTGGGCTGCAGCGGCGAGGAAATTCCGCTCTGCTTCGGCTTTCTGGCGAGAATAGGCCAACTTGGGAGCAACCGGTTCATCTTCCCCGCCATGGTCACGATCTCCACCGAACACCGAATTAGTCGACAGAAAGATAGTGCGCGCGCCGTTCCTGCCAAAACGGTCCAGCAACTCGCAAATGGCGGTCACATTGACAACACGGCTTTGCGGATTGCCTTCACACTCTTTCAAATTGGATATCGCGAGACAGCCGATAACAACGCTCGGCTTCCAAGCGAAGCTTTCTTCCCACGTCTGGGGCTGCAAAAGATCGAGGTTGATTTTCCCGCCGCAAGCATCCGTGCGGCGAGAGGTTCCGAGACATTCGAATCCAAGCTGCCTCGCCTCTGAAAGCACGCAGCTGCCCACCGAACTGTCCGCCCCCAGCACCAAAATCCTCATGCTTTCGTAGCTAGGTAGTTGTCGACGACCCTCTTGAGGTTGGTGAGCCAGTCGCTGACTGCGTTGAAGTTATTTTCATCTGGAGACCAAGGAGCAAATTGCGTGTCCTCGCGCCGGAAAGGCCCAGTAGAAACTTCGTGGAACACGAAGACCTCGCTGCGGACGAAGAGACAGTGATAAACCGGCTCCTCGATGCGGTAGTAAAAGGGCAGCCCTGTATGTTCAGGTCCCATGCGCCAAGCATCGATGATCTCCCCATCCTCGTCGAAAAAGACCGCATCGGCTTCGCCGCGGAGGCAGAGGCCCGATTCCGCTTTGTTTTGGTGCCGGTGGGGACGGATATATGTGCCCCGCCTCAGGGAAATAATCATCTCCTGCGGACTGCTTGGAAGCCCGGTGTGACAACAGATGCGGGACCTCTTCCGTTCGACCACGCCAGAGCTGGCCTCGATCGCGGCAAGATCCCCGCTATCCAAACGTTTGAAGCGACTTGTCACGCTGTAAACACTGTCGTCGCGTCGGTCTAAGTTTTTCATGAGATCTGAAATGGCGAGCAGGCCCTGCCAGCCAGTCTTTTGTCGCGGTCAACCACAGAGAAACGATGTGCATGCAGTTTCATGAGATAGCGAACGCGCTGTCCGGGAAAATCGATACAAACTCCAGATCAGGGTGAACTTGCTTGAGACGCACCGCCACGCGTTGCTCGATATTGCGGTTCACACTAAGGACGATCAAACCCACCCCTTTTTCTCCGATTTGGGCGGTAGGCAGAATCGGCAAGTTGCTGCCGGGAAGACAGAGACCAGCCTTGGCGGGGTCATCATCGAACGCGAAATCAAAAAACCGGCCCAACCGATAAAGATTGATAAAGAGGTTGCCCATGTGGCCTGCCCCAAGAAGCGCGATGGTCTTGTGAGTGCTCTTCAGGCGCTCAAACTTCTCCATGTAGGCTTCCCTACGGCCGGAAAACTCAGCGACAAAAGGCCCGATCAATTCCGGATCCTGCAAGCTCTCGGCCGACGGAGTTGCAACTTGGCGACCAGCTTTCCGAGCCAGAGCAACGAGAAGGTTTGTGTCGTTGGCCCTGAGAGGCTGGCACCATTCTACTTCAAATCCGTGTCGAAGCAGAGTCTCCTGCAATGTCTGCTCCGTGAAATAGTTGGCATGGCTTTCCCACAGCATAAGTGGGTCGCGCTTCTGCAGGAAGGGTGCGGAGGACGGCACTTCAAACAAGATTCTCCCGCGCGGCGCGACACGACTGCCCAGAGAAGCTAAAAACATTTCGAGTTGCCGCACATGATCGAGAACATGCCTCGCCACAATGAAATCGACGCCTGGTTCGGGATGCTGGGCTTTGCCTGCTTCAAAGTTCCCGACCACCGACTCAAGGTGGGTCTGCTTGGCCAGATCCCCATCGCTTTCGCTACCGCTGGTCCAACCGCGCTTCCGGAGACGCGCCACCAGGGATATATCCAAGGCAGAGACGCCGCCCACCCGACCAGGTGCCTCCCCGATAATGTCTGCCACTTTTGCGCAGACCTCATCGAGATGCTCCTCTGGCTCTTTGTAAAAAACCCACTTTGGCACGATCTCCTGTAGATGCTTTGCGGGAAAGGGATCGACCAGTTGCAGCAAGCCGCAGGAACGACATGAGCCAAAGACCAACCCATTCAAAGGCGGCGTGTCGCCCGGCCGCAGGTATCCGTTGGACACCGGCAGTTCGCCGGCGTGCAGCAGGATCGACACCCGCTCACAACCGCAAGATCGGCACGTCGCCATTCAGCCAGTCACCTCAAGCTTCGGCACGCACGTTATCCACTTGCCGCCGCCGGCCACAAAGCCGGGGTTCGCGGCAATGATGTTCTTCGCGTGAACCCAAGCGAAAACGAAAAGATAGTCGACAGGCCTTTCTGCCAAAGAGGAAACCGGCAAGACTTCTATGCCATAACCGGCACTGAACCTCCCGACCTTGTCGGGATGGTTGTCCAGGATGAAGTCGATGTCATCCGCGATGCCCAGTTGCGCGATCAAGGTGGTTCCGCTGCGGGCGGCGCCGAAACCGCCGAAAGTCTTGCCCTCGTTCTTCGCCTTTTCGACGAAGGCTTTTGTCTCGTCGCACAGCTTGCGCAGCATTCTCTCGAAGTCCTGCAGCCGCCCCAGAGTGTTCAATTGGCTTTCCGACTCAGCGCGGAGAATTGCCGCGACGCCCTTGTCCACCGCGTAAGGCGCGCCGGCTTTTTTGGCGCTGACAATGATTGACCCGCCTTGGATCCCCACGCGCTTCACGTCGACAATTTCCATTGCATTGCGCCGCATGAAACGGGCAAGGGGTGTCACCGCGTGATATGAAAAATGCTCGTGGAAAATCGTGCCCAACAGGCACTTTTCGAGGACGTCCTGCAGATAGGACACCTCGAACATGAATACGCCGTCGGCTCGCAGCAAGTCGGATACTCCCGCGGCAATAGTCTGAAGGTTGTCAGAGTGGGCAAAGACGTTGTTCGCCACCACAAGCTTGGCTTCACCGTGGGACGCCTTGATCTTTGCCGCCACTTTCTCGTCGAAGAAGGCGACGATTGTCTCCACACCTGCCGCAACAGCTTCCGCCGCAATCGTGCTGGCCGGATCAACCCCGAGCACCTTGGCACCGAGCTTTTGAAATTCTTTCAGCAGAGTGCCGTCGTTGCTGCCGATCTCCACGACGAGATCCCCCCTTTGCAAACCCCACTTTTCCCAAGCCTCTTTGGCATATTCCTGGAAGTGCCTGATGATAGCTTCCGTTTGTCCCGAGCGATACGTGTAGTGCTCGTCAAAGAGAAACCCGGCTTCGACCAGATCCAGCAGCTGCACATGACCGCAGTCGCGGCAACGATACAAGTCGAGCGGCGAGTCGGGAACGCAGCGCGCCTCTGCACGCGTCGCGCCATATTTCTCCGCCACGGGAGTCCCGTGAATGTGGCAACCCAACTCGAGTTCGGGAGAGTCACAAAGCCGGCACACTGTTCTTTTGGTGATTTTTATCATTTTTTTAATGCTGATTGTTCTTTTTCGAAGCAGCCCAGAAAGCAAGCCTGGGCCACCGCGCAAATCGTCGGGGCATCGGTGATCTCACCCTGTGCAATCATCCGCTTCAGTTCTGCAGGGCTGACCAGTGCAACCTCATCGATACCCTCCGAGCGCGCGGGCTGTCCAACTTGTCCGATTTCAGCCAAGAACGTATCGATTCCGGAATCCAGCAGGTTGTTTATCGGAACAACGTGGCCTAAGCGGCGAAGCGCGAGCAGGTTGGCGCCGATTTCTTCCATCAGTTCCTCCTCGATTGTTTTTTCAAACGACGAACCGGGCGATGATCCGCCGCGAGGACATTCCCATGACCAAGCTGCAAGAGCGTGCCGGTAATGCTTCACCAAGACATATTCCTCGCCCAGACGAGGCAAAATAACGATCCCCGAGACCGGCCCGGTCTTCCACAAGATGCGATGGTGTATCGCGGGGCGACCATCGGAAAACCGCACGGCATCGCGGAGAAGGATGATGTAGGGATCCTCGTAGTAGATGCCGGCCTGCGCCCACTCCGGATCGAGCCCGCTTTTGCCGTAAATCGAAGCCACTTCGCTCTCGACTGCCTCGATCTCAGCGCGCCCAAGACGCAATATTCCCTTTGCGGGATCGACGGAAAAATAACGAGGATGCGCTTTGGCAAAGGCCAAATATTCATCCAACACGGACGATTGCTGAACGTTTTTCATGGTCACGCGCGTCCCATGTGCTTCGGGGTGCTCTTGGCCTCGCCGAATGCCATTGATCAGCTTGGCGCGCCAACTTGTTGGAGCGCGGCGCGCGCTTTGTGAAGCTGGGCGGCGCGCCGGTCGCCCGATCCAATGTTCGAAAAGTCGCGTCGCTGCGCCTCCGTGGGAAGAAATTCGTTGAGCATGATGCAACACCACTTGATCTGGTATGCGGGCAGCAGCAGTCGGGCGCGCTGTCCAGTTTCGCTGGTCCAGCGGTGGCAATCGGCGAGTTGTTTTTCCAAAACCTCCCACCAACCCAATGAAACCGCAACAGACGGTTGACAAAAGAAATCTGCGACAAGCTTGGCAGGATCGTCCCAACCGGCATATTCGAAGTCGAAAAACCTCAAGCAGCCTTCGCTATCGGCCAGCGCGTTGTGGAAGCCGAAATCGGAAGGGGAGATCCAACGCTGGGACAAGGGCAGTGCCGCATCCAAATCGCTGCCTGCTTCCGCAGCGCGCATAGCAGCTTCCCTGCGAATGCGATCCCAACACGGCGCCAATTCACTTCGGATCCAAGCCACAGCTTCCCTGTCAACATCGTCCCGGATCGCTGCGCTCTGCAATCGGCTGACGCGGTTATCGATCGTGGCAAGGTGCGCGGCGAAGCTGAAGCAAGCCTCCGAGGCAGTAGGGAAGTCCCCTGACGGCGGACACTCATCCAAGGAGTTGTTGATCCGCACGACAAGGTTCGCGGCCTGACGGATGTGATCCGCCGTGACGGAGCCAGCATCGAGCTTGCGCCCCTCCAAAAACGTGAAAAGGCCCATGCGATTTTCGAGGTCCCACCCCAGGGCCTTTGGGACCGCAGTGATACCCGCACTCTCGGCAAGCGCGTAAAAACAGCGCTCGCCCCGCAGGCGGTCGCGTTGATCGCCCACCTTGTGAAAATACAGCTTGAGCAGCAGTTTCTCATCGGCTGATTGTCCGCAATAAACGCGGTTGTTTCCTCCCTCGCGGACAGGGGTCCAAGCTTCAACCTCCGCAAGACCGGCATCCCTTAAGAGGCGACTGACCGGTTGACTGGGTATGCCCACACCACTCTCGATTGGAAACGCGCTCACTTTGTTCTCGACTACAGCTGCTATGCCGGCGGCTACTCAGAGGAGGTGGGACTTCTCGCCGCTGCGGGAGAAGCCTTGCTCCGGTAAGCCAGAAACACGAGTCCGCCGAGCAAGTTTGTAGTCAGCATCATCGCGAAGGCCGCCAAGGATGCCGCCAACGCCAATTCCTGCGGCACATTGCCCAGCACCCCGAGGAACAAAACAACCAGATATTCGCGTATCCCCAAGCCCGCAACAGTCACCGGCAACGCGTTGGCGGCCAAAACCACCGGAACAAAGCCAAACCACACCGCTGCACCCAACGAGATGCCGACCGCCGCACCCGCCGTCCAAAACAAGACACAAAGCACCACCTGTGTGGCAAATGCCGCAGCGAGGACGAGAACAATCGTGCGACGATGCTCGACATAGGCGCCGACGAAGCGGCCCAACTGCAAACGCCAATGCCCCGTCGGCAAAAGACGCATGAGCAAGGCGCCCAGCGAGTGCAACCACCCTCTGGGAACAAGAAAGAACAATGCCAGGGCCGCAGCCACCACGATCCCACCGACGATCAGCCCTCCGGCAAAAAGCGCCGTCTGGGTATTCGCCGCGAGCAAATCGTAATGCCAAGGCGTGACCAGCAGCGCGAGCATCAGAATGACGCTCAGGCCGATAATGCGGTCCAGAACCACGGAAGAAAGAGCCACCGGTGTCTTGTCTCCCGCGATCCGCGCCACATAAACCATACGCGTCAGATCATCCCCGATCGGCCCCGGCAGGAACGTGGCAAAGAACTGGCCGATGAAAGCAATGCACGTAAGATCCCGCCAGTGCAGCGGCAATCCCGCCGCGCGAATAAGCAGCTTCCAACGAAGTCCGGCAATCAACACCGTGCTGACATTGAGCAAAACTCCAAGAACCAAAAGCGGGACCGACGTCTTCGCCAAAGTTCTCATCAGGATCTCAACGTCCACCTCGCGAATCAGCAGCCACAGAATTAGCACCGCCACCAAGAACTTGGCGGCCATCGCGAGCCATCTCCGCTTCCAACTGCCTGCCTCTTTTGCCTTCATTTTGCTACAGCGGACACCCTGAACACCCGCTGACCCGACACCCCACACGTTCTGGCTCAGTCATTCCGCTAGTGAGGCCTGGCCTAGCCACAGCCGTCTGAAGCTCATTATCTCTACTGCCATCTGTTTATCCGTTGGCAGGGGGAGATCACCGCAAACCCCTAGGTCGGAAAACATTGTTCGGAGCGTCGTCTGTAAGATCTCGCTTAACGGACGAACTGTTTGGACCACCGACAACACTGATGTCACTGATTGATTAACCAGAATACCTAAAAGTTTTTATCCGTGTTATTTGCCTAGGGGCTGTGTCGCAAGGCCTCCGCTGTGTAATCCATGGTCAAAGCCTGCCCCACTATCCCCCGGATTTGATCGGCCCGAACACGATCCGCCGGTAGCCGAGGATAAGCCGGAAAAACAGATACCGTCCCGGCGAAAGCCGGTAACCGCTCTGCTCCTCGATGAAGATGTTGTCCGTGATCAAGGCTTTGACCCGCGCACCGACAAACGGCCTCTGCCGGAAAAACTCTTCGATCTCCTCGTGCGAAACACCCTCATCACCTCTCCGATGCAAATGCCGCGTCAGACTCAGCGTCGGGCTATCCCCTTCCATCGCCGAGTAAGTGATCACATAGCAAAAAGCCGCAGACCAATAAATAAGACAAAAGTAGAGGAAGCCGACGAACCAACCCGCCGCGAAGGACCAAGCGCCAACGAAACCCGTGAGAACCGAAAGAGCGGCGAGAGCCCAGACCACAGCAAAAATGACGAGCAGAGCTTTGAGTTGGGCCCTCGGCAGCCGCCAACGCCAAATGGCTAAGTGCACAATCCACGCGAGGAATAACGCGCCCGCGGCGAGAAACAAAGATGACATGATGATGCGCTGGTCGATCAGGTCGATGCGACCGGCGGCAATTCAAGGACATGCGTTTCCGTGACTTGGTCCAAGAACTCCGGCAAGCCGTCAGGATTGAACCATTTTAGCCAAAGATACTTTGCTCCGAGCGAGACCCCGTCATTGCCGAGTTTGCCTTGCTGCACGATGAACATGATCTGAGGCCCAGCCTCGGGAACGCTCCGAAGCATATAGGGCATGGTGGTTTGCTCGATCATCTGGCCGAGCAACTCGCTCGTTACCGGGACCTGCGGGAAGACTATCCGGGTTTCCCCGGTTTCCGTCGTCGTCTCCTGATGCGGTATGCTCTGGGCTATATCGAAGACAAAGGTCTCCGGATTCGCTTCGTTGCCCGTGCCTATGTATGTCCACACGATCGGCGCGTAATAGTAAATCGTATCGGGGATCATGAAATAATCCCTCATCTGAACGACCACTGCTTTGCTAGCTTCCAAAGCGGAACGCATTTTCACGCCAACCGAGTCCTGTTTCGCACCCAAAGCCTGCCACTGTATGTAGTTTCGGTTGGAGACAAACATACCCAGAACGACAATGATAACTATCGGCACGGTCCACGCGCTCGGCCGGTGGGAAAGAAACAGCTGATTCAACACCAGGAAAAAACCGCAAAGCATGAGGGCCAGAGGAAGCGGCGTCAAAATGCAGTTCCTTGAGATCCAGCCAAAGCTGGCAAGAGGCTGGTCGACTACCGCGTAGGGAAACGCGGCCGCAAGCAGCAGCACTACCCCGCCGAAAAGGGCAACCAACGCCGCAGGCGTAAGTCGCATGTCTTTCATTTTTCCTTTCCGCAAGGTGGAACGTACACCGAGACCGAAAGCACAGACCAATGCAGCCACAAGGGCGACAGCCACAGCAACACCCGACGAGAAGAACTCAACACCTTCCCCAAGGACAAAAGCCACCAAAGACAAAACTCCGGATACCGCTCGCTCCACCGAGAAAACAGGCATGTTGTGGCCGACGTAGTATCCGTGCACGGGGGTCAGGACGCTTTTGATGATCCAAAAGACCACAGGCAAAGCAACGAAGTCGGCGAACCTGCAAACCAAGGAGAAACCATAGGCCAGGACATCCGTCTTGGCGGACAAGACAACGCGACTGGCAAACAAAAAGACCAACAAGCCATAGAAGAAGACCAGTAATGAGTTGAGATTAAATGCCAGCAACAGCAAGAGGATCGCGGCAATTCTCCAGGCAAATCCGCACACACCACGCTTTCGCGGCAAATGCGCCAAGACGGCCATGCCGCACCAAAAAACGAGCAAGGCAAACACGTTCATGAAAAGGGCGATTTCCCCCAAGACATCGAAGACCGGCAGCACGACCGATACCAAAGCAACAGCAAAGGCAAGTCCCGCGGGGAATTTTGCGCCCTCGCGGAGTACGATCATCAGCGGGATTGGAATAAGAATCCACGCCAGAAGACTGGCAATTTTGGGAGCAACCGCTCCCGTGAAAACTGTGAAGGGCAGAAGAAAGTAGTAGTCCAAAGGCCGGCCTATCTCGGAGAAAAGGCGCTTCATGCCCGGCGCACCCACGCCGGGGGCCAGTTCTGCGTAATACCAGTAACCGTCCCACAAAATGTAATCGGTAAAGGCAACGATGCCGTGCGCCAAGAGTCCGGCGGCAACGAGAGCCAAACACGCCCAACCGACCGAGATCGGCTCCGGCCAAATCGACGTTTGCGGACTTTTGCTCACGGGCGTCCCACGACAAGGACCGCTTGGATGAAAAGGTCCGCGGGCGAAACATCGTATTTCTCCAAGACCAGACCGGCTTGTTGCACGATGGCTTCGATCTGCTGCCTTGAGCGAATCAGGCTGATCTCAGGGGGATGCAATTGGATCTTGCTCTTCGCATCGCGGTTAAGGAGACGGTGCCACGCTCCCAAAAGCTTCACGCTCGGCGCATTGGCGAAGGGCCAAAAAATCACCAACTTCCCGTCCGGACGGACCACGGACATCATGCTCTGGAAGATGCGAACAATTTCAGGCTCCGGGAAGTGCTCCATGACACCGAGGTTGTAGGCACCGTCGAAGACCTTGCCCCCCAAGTCCAAATCGAGGAGATCTGCGTGGATCGTATCCACGACTTGAGGGTTGTGCCGTTTGTAAAGCTGCAGCGCATTGGGTGAGATGTCCAAAGCAGTGATCCGGTAACGTTTGGAAATCAGCACATCGACTTCTCCGCCGCCGCAGCCGGCATGCAGGAGACTGCTGCCCGGCGCGAAGTTTCGCCCCAACCAGTAAGCGAGCCGTCCGCAGATGAAGATCCGGCGGTAGATGCTGGCGAGCACACTGTAAAGACGATGGGCACCCCGCGCGTCGGGACTCCAATAAGCGTCCCACCCCTCATGCTTTGGTTCGGTCTTCTGTGAGCTCATACTTTGTTTGTTTTCATGCCGAAGCGTTTGGTGGAGAGCTTCAACAGCATCGTGCAGCTGCGTATGAGCTCCACGATGGACATTTTTGAACTTCCGTAGGTCCGCTTCGGAAGATCGATGGCGATTTCCTCGATTTCAGCACCGCGGGCGTTTAAAACCATCAAGCTTTCGAAGAAGAAGGCATAGCCGTCGCTGTGAACGTCTCGCAGCCAATCGACTCCAAGCCGGTCCAGACGATATCGGCGAAGGGCACCGGTTGCATCGTACGGCATTCCGAGGAGGAAACAGGTAGCCCAATGCCCAGCCTTTGTGATGGCCTTGCGCATAAAGTTCCAATCAGCCAGCGAGCCTGAGCCTCGGAATCTGGTTCCAACAACGACGTCGCCACGGGGATGAGCGGCAAAGCGCGCGCAGTCGCTCGGTTGGTGCGTGAGATCGCAATCGAGGGTAAGCAGCCGCTTGTAACCAAGCTCAGCCGCTTTGCGGATTCCGAATTTGTGAGCTGATCCGATACCAAGCTTTCCGGATCTTGTTACCACCTCGATGTCGCCGAATTCCCTGGCCAGTTGGCGCAAAAGGTCGCTGGTTCCATCCGGAGAGTTGTCGTCGCAAAAAAGAATCGGCACTCCGCGAAGGTTGTAGCGCAGCCCCTCGATGATGAGCCGCACGTTCTCCTTCTCGTTATAGGTAGGAATGAAAATCAGCAGATCTTTGTCCATTTTGCTCCTCCGCCTCGGTCCTTTTCACCAAGTCGCGAACCATATCCGAGAACTCATACTGCGGGCTCCAGCCCGTCTGCCTTTTGAGCTGCGAAGAATCTCCAAGCAGCCTCCAGCCCCTGCCTCCGGAGGCGGAAGGATCTTCTTTGACGTGAGCTTTCCAATCAAGCCCCAGACAGGCGAATGCCTCGCTTGCAAAATCCCGGACTGTCCGCAGCTTGCCACTTGCGAGCACGAAATCGCCGGGTCGCTCCGCTTCCAGCATCGCCGTCATTCCCTTGCAGTAATCGCGTGCCGAGCCCCAATCCGCCACAGCGTCCAATGAACCAACCGTAACAACGAAAGAAGAGTCCGCTTTTGCACGAAGCGCAGCCAAGGCCAGCTTTTTCGAAACGAAGTTGGAGGTTCGCAACTCCGATTCGTGATTGAAGAGGATGGCAGAACTCACGAATAGCCCGTGTTCTTGGCGAAAGAGTTCCCCCGCACCCATTCCCGCAACTTTGGAAATACCGTAAGCGCAAACCGGTATCCGCGGGGCGGTTTCGTCGAGAAGACTGCCGTCACCCTGGCCGAAAATCCGGCAAGATGACGCGTAGACAATCCGCGAGTGGGCACAGTGCTTGCGGGCAGCCCCAATCGTCTCGGCGAAGGCAATCGCATTCAACCGCAGACACCCGATCAAATCGTCAGCAGGATCCGGATCCTTGGCTTCGGAGGATCGGTGATACGCGGCCAAAAAATAGATGCGGTCGGGTCGATACTTTTCCACCAGAGACGACACAACGCCTTCCACTCCGATGTCTGCGATTTCGCTTTGGACACCTGAGAGTGGCGAACGTCGGCGTGAAGCGGAGATAACCTCATGCCCCTCGGACAGGAGTTGCGCCGAAACGAGGACGCCATCTTGCCCCGCGCCACCTATGACCAGGGCCCGCATCAAAAGCCAACGATCTCGATTTCCGGGAGCGGGAAAATAAGGCGTCCGCCACGCTCGAGAAACTCGCGCTCGCGCTGAAGGATACCGTCTTTGAAGTGCCACGGTAGCACCAGCATGTAGTCCGGTTTCATCTTGTGAACGTCGGCCTCGGAGGCGATCGGAATGCCGGTGCCCGGCGTAAACTTGCCCCATTTGTCCTCGTTCACATCGGAGATGGCCATGAGATCGTCCGCATCCAAGCCGCAGAATTGCAGGATAACATTTCCCTTGGTCGACGCACCGCAACCGGCAACGCGGGCACCGCTCTTGCGCAGTCCGTGGATCAGGCTTCGCAACTCCTCCCGATGCTCGTAAACACGTTCTTCGAAATCGCGGTAAATGCCCGGCCTCTCGAGCCCGATGTGCTTCTCCCTCTCGACGATCCACTTTTCAAGCGCCTGCGCCTCCCGATGGGACGAGCTCTTGTGCGCGGCCGTGACGGCAAAGCTGCCCCCGTTGATGGCATTCATCCAAACGTCGACAACCTTTAGGCCTTCCGCATGAAGCATTTCGCGGACCACCGAGAACGAGTAGTATTCGATGTGCTCGTGACAAATCGTGTCGTAGGAGTTTAGTCGCAGCATTGACGGCATGTAGCTCTGCTCGAAATGCCACAGCCCTTCGGGTGCCAGCGTGTCAGCGATGTCCCTCACAAACTGTCGGGGGGACTCGAGATCGTAAAACATCGCGATCGATGTGATGAGCGAGGCTTTGGCGGACTCACCAAGCTCCGCCGCCACTGTCTTCCTCGAGAAGAAATCAACGATCAGGCGGCTCTCGTCGTCGTAATAGGAGCGGAACTTTCCGGCGGTCGGATCGATGCCAACCTTCTGCAAACCCGGCGTGCGATAACCGCGAAGGAAAGTTCCGTCGTTGCTACCGATATCAAGCACTAGATCGCCTTTCTTCAGCGCGGCCATCTTTTCCAGCGAATGGCACTTGTCATTCAGATGGCGGACCATGGACTGATTCAGACCGGAACGGTAGCCGTAGTTCTCTCCATACATTTCGCCCGAGTCGTAACTGGAGTCCAGTTGCACAAGGTTGCACTTGGAGCACCACACGAGGCGCAGAGGTCCCTTGCTCACCGTTTCGGTGGTTGTCCGCGGAAAAACCCCTGTCAAATACTGCGAACCAAGATCGACAACTTGGACAAGATCCGGTTCTGTGCATCCGCGACAGGCAGAGATAGTTCGAACTTTTGCCGAACCACTTTGTTGGGGCACTGCGTTTTTCATAAGTGTGTTTCTACGGGGTTGAAATCAGATGCACAACATCGCCTGAGCGCATCTTTGCAATATCCGATTCAAGCGAGGAAAACATTCCGCGATGGGAAACAAATCCGCGCCATCCAACCTTATAGGAAGCCAGCACGCGGAGGATCTCAGGGATATCTTTTTCAGGCCGGCTTTGACCGCCCTCGGATCCGGTCAACACGCGACCGAAGTGGAGCGGGAGCGTGTGGATACTGACGCGCTGATCGCTGGGCATGACGCCGAATAACACGCAGCGCCCGCCGCGCAATTGGGCCAGATCGTAAGCGGTTTCGATAACTTTCGGGCTTCCGGTGCCGTCGATGGTCACATCGGCCAATCCGCCGAGAATCTCCTTCACGCGCTCGGCGGCATTTTCGCGCGAGGCATTGATCTGATGCGTCAGACCGTATTCGGCCGCTTTGGCCAGTTTGTGATCATGAAGATCAACACCAATGATCGAATTGGCGCCGGCCAGCTTTGCACCGAGAACCACGCCGAGCCCGATGCCCCCTACCCCGAAGATGACGACGGATTCACCAGTTTTGACCTTGGCATCATTGTTGATAATTCCAAACCCCGTCGTGAGAGTGTCGGCAAGGAGACAGCAAAGTTCGAAATCGGTGTCGGCCGGGACTTTGGTCAGACGATTCTCCGAGATGACCGCATATTTTTGGAACGTGGTGATTGGCCCGGCATTCACGTCGCGGCCGTTCCATTTGTAGACGGATCCACCGGCATCAATCCCCGCCCCAGGACGCCAATGACAGACCACACGGTCCCCGGGCGCGACGTGTGTCACGTCCGCCCCAACCTCAAGCACAACAGCACCCGCCTCGTGGCCAAGCAGATGCGGAAGGAATTTGTCCGGGCCTTTGACACCATCAATCTCCCCGATCTGCGAACCACAGACGCGCGTGGCGTGGATCTCGACCAGCACCTGCCCGCGTTTGAGCACGGGGACTTCGACTTCATCGATGACCAGCGGCTTGCGCTGCTCAACCAAAATGGCGGCGGGTGTCTTCAAAGTCCCAAGCCTCTCGATCCTTTTACTCTCACGGAGACGCGGGGGCACAAAGGGGTGATCGGATTGGAAAAGGCCGGCATCAGGACCTGCTGAGCATAATCAGCTGGCAATTCTGTTGATCGCTGACGTTTCAATCTTTTCACAGTCTCAGACCCTCCGTCTCTCTGCGTCTTAGTGAGAGCTCTTCTGTTGAATCTTTCCCTCTCATGGAGTCAAAAGGGCTCAGAGGAATCGGATCCAGAGAGCCATTAATGGTTCGGGTAATTCCATCGCGCATGAGCGCTTCTCCGAAATTGAGCAAGTAGCCCAGTTTCAGGCCGGTCAGCCGCAGATAAGTGAGCAACTGCTTTTTGTGCGCGGGTGTTACGCGCTCGACCGACTTCAATTCCAAGAGAACCTTGCTTTCGACAATAAGGTCCGCGCGGAAACCCTCGGCAAAGCTTTCACCCTCGTATTCGATAGGCACCGCGACCTGTCGTTGGACGCTAAGTCCGCGCCGCTCGAGTGCCCGAGCCAAAGTCACCTCGTACACTGTCTCGAGCAATCCCGGACCAAGATCTCGGTGCAGTGCCACTGCGCAGTCCACCACCACAGACCCGATCTCGTTTTCGTGCATCTCCGTGCCTCAGTGTCTCCGTGAGAGCTCTTTACTCGAAATAAATATAACTATGGTCGCCGGTGTAGCCGGTTTGTCTGAACCACCATTCCCACTCGTCCGGCGCTAAAAAGGCGCGGCAGGTCAGTTGCCAATAGAGCAGGTTAGCTTTCTCTGACTCATTGCGCCAGCTCTCGACGCACAGATATCGATGTTGCTTGCCGACGCGCATCATCTCGCGAAGGGCGCGGTCGAGGTCGTAACAAGGAAGGTTGTGGAGGGTGTTGATGGAGAAAACGAAGTCGAACTCCGCGTCTGCAAAAGGCAACTCGGACGCCTTGCCCTCAACCACGAGGCTCCTGATCTCCGGTTTGGCGTGGTCGATCGCGTAGCGGCTGACTTCCAAGCCCGTTACCTCCAATCCCGGAACAGCCTGCGTCAGGTCGTAGAGAAGAAAGCCTTTGCCGCAGCCGATATCGAGGACCTTATCTCCTGCTTTGAGGCCGTAGTGGCTCGCCATGAGGTCGGCCACTTTGCGCCAGCGGCCATCGTAATTCATGCCGCCGTAACCGGTCCGTCGGTCACCATCCCAGTAGTCGACGCCCCATTTCAGAGCCAACTCTGCCGCTTTCGCCTTCGGGAATTCCTGATCATTGACCCGCGCCAGATAGTCACGCGTGGTCGCCTTGTGGATCGGCGCAATGAAATCGACGTAGGACATGCTCTTTAGCTAAGTGCGGACGCGAGACGCTGGGTTATGTTCTCCACTGTCAGTCCAGCCCACTCCCGGGCAGACGGCTGATGCGTTGTCGCGTGAAGAAACTCGTCCGGCGTTCCGAAGGTGACGAGCTTTGCTTTGGCCTGTGCGGGTTGGGCAGCAAGCCACTCGGCGGTTGCCGTCCCGAGGCCGCCGAGCACGGAGTGTTCTTCGAAAGTGGCTACGACTTTGGCCGATGCGAAAACTTCCGCCAGCAACTTCGTGTCCAGAGGCTTGAGCGATCCCATGCTGGCAACGCCGCAGCTGACACCCCGGCTGCCCAGTTGCGTTGCCGCTTCCATGGCCAGCGGCAAGGTGTTGCCAAGTGCGAGAATCCATACCTCTTTCCCTTCGCGAAGGCGCAAGGCTTTCCCGATTTCAAAATTGGGCTCCGTTTCGTGGACGACCGGCTCGCCCTTTTTTCCGATGCGGATGTAGACCGGCCCGGGATATTCCAGGGCGGCATGAAACGCCGGGCGCAGTTCTTTTTCGTCCCCTGGCGCGAGGACAGCCAGACCCGGGATCAAGCGCAGCATGCCCATGTCTTCGACCGAGTGGTGCGTGGATCCGAGCGATGCATAGGAAAGTCCGGCACCGGTGCCGACAAGAATGACACGTTGATGATGGTAACCAAGGTCGAGGCGGATCTGCTCGATGACCCGATAGGTGAGGAACGAGGCGATGGTGTAGCAGACTGGACGCAATCCGCTCGCCGCAATGCCGGCGGCAACGCCCACCATGTTGGCTTCGGCCACGCCGCAGTTGAAGAAGCGGCCCGGTGCGACCTCTTTGAATTTGTCGAACAAGCGGTTTCCGATGTCACCCGAAAGCAGAACGATGTCCTCGCGCTGCTGCGCGATCTTGGTGATTTCGTCCGCAAATGCGTTCCTCATACCAAACCAAGCTCCTTGCGTGCCGCTGCGAGCTCTTCCGCGTTGGGAATCCGATAGTGCCAGTTGTTGTCGTCTTCCATGAACGACACGCCGCGTCCCTTGATAGTGTGAGCGACAATCGCCAAAGGCTTGGTTCGGTCCGGCAGCTCGCCACAGGCCAGGGCGGTGCGGATTTCGGCGAAGTCGTGTCCGTCGACTTCGTAACTCTCCCAACCGAAGGCCTCCCATTTGTCACGCATTGGGGCCAGCGCCATGACTTCCTCACTGCGGCCGGTGGCCTGCCATTTGTTGTAATCGACGAGCACGGTGAGTGAACCGAGCCTTTGGGCCGCGGCAAACATGGCAGCTTCCCATACACTGCCCTCATTGCACTCGCCGTCGCTGAGCAGGACCACCGTGCGATAGGCACGCTTTTGGATCCTTGCGGCCAAGGCCATGCCAACTCCCACTGACAAACCGTGACCGAGAGAACCGGTGGCCCATTCAACTCCCGGTGCACAGTCCGGAGCAGGTTGCTCGGCGAGGGCAGCACCGTCTTTGGCATAGTCCGCCAAAAGTTGCGGCGAGAAGAAGCCGCGGCGCCACAGGCTGACGTAGAGGGCGGGAGCCGCATGCCCTTTGCTCAGGATAAATCTGTCGCGATCGGGAGAGTCGGCCTTGGCCGGATCGATGCGCAGAAAGCTCCAGTAGAGCGCGACAAGCAAATCGATGCACGAAAGCGACGAACCGAGATGCGGCGTCTTGGCACGATGCGACAGGCCGATGACTTCACCGCGCAGCTCCGCCGCGATGCGCTCCAGCTTCTTGTGGTCGATCGTCACGCGGGATCGCGATTGAGCAGGGACATTCCGCTTTTGAGCAAGACGGCTTTCGAGATCGGTTCGCGGTTGCCGACGATTTTCACGGCCTGCGCGCCGGCGAGCTGTCCGAGGAAAGTCGTGAGATCAACTGGCAGGCCATTCCTTGCGGCCAAGGCCATGACCGAAAAGAACGCGTCCCCTGCCCCGATCGTGTCGGTGATATCGTCGCCCAGCGGCGGGCAGGCGGCATTGCTGCCCTCGGCGTCGACACCGATGGTTTTTACGGCTCCGCGGGTGAGCCATCCGGCGCGGGCGTTGAGGTGTCCGCGGAGCTTGTCCAACTCGGCTGCGAAGTCGACGTGGCGGTGTCCGCACGAGAGAAGCATCTCTTGTTCATCCAACGAGAAGACGTCCGCGCGCCGGTATTGACGCGAGATGATGTTGAAGCCGTGGTTGTTGGAGTTGGTCTGGCAGTTCAGCGCGAGAAAAACACCACTGTCCTGCAGGAAATCACGGACGGCTTGCTGCATAAGTCCATGACCAAAGTCGGCGAGAACAACGAGGTCGGCGTTTTTGATCTCGGCTTCGAGTTTACCCAGCACACGATCGGTGACAGCATGCTTCGGCGCATCGGCGTTGATGAAGTTGACCGAAAACAATTTGCCGAGGTCCTTGCCTTCGCTGACCGGCTCGACGTAGCGCTGCTTGATAATGGAGACAAAGTCCGGATCGCGGACCGTTGCGTCGTCCTCGGTTGGCATGAACATGCGCAAGGTCGGTTCGAGCCAGCCTTCGGTGCCGAGCAGTGAGACTAGCCGGACGTTCGGTGTGAATTGTTTGATATGGCGGTAAACAGCGAGGGCACCTCCGGCTTGGGCTTCTTCCTCGAGATAGCGCCCGGAAATGATGCGGTTCTTCGAGGTGAGTCCCTGAACTTTGACGAAGGAATATTTGTCGAAAATGGTGTCGCCGACAACGAGCACGCGGAGACCGGCGAAGGCAGCGACGGCATCGGCCAGATTCTGCGGAGAGACGCGCGCGGCCAGTTGTCCGCAGAATTCGGAAACTTCGGGATTAGCCGTTTCGAAATGGCGGTTCAGCAGCCGCGTAGAGCTGAAGACCACATCGCCGAGATAGCGGACCTCGCCGCCATGCTTTTGCACCGTGGCAACGTCGTCGTGGATGTTCCCGGTGACGTCGTTGGCGGAGTCCACGTATTCTGTGCCCTTGCAGTAGATGCTTGGTTTGACCGTTTCAATCGCCTCGACAGCTGCGGTGTGCGGAACGAGCACCACATAATCAACAGAGGACAGCGCGGCGAGGGTGCGGGCGCGGAGCGCGTCGTTGAAATACGGACGCCCTGGACCTTTGTTGACGTGTTTTTCGTCCGTGACGGTGACGACAAGGACATCGCCGAGCTTCTTGGCGTCTTCAAGGTGAACGATATGGCCGGGGTGGACGAGATCGAAGGTGCCGTGGCACTGCACCAAGCGCTTGCCTTCGCCGCGAAGCTTGTCGAAGAGCGCGGGCGCTTCGGCGAAGGGAATGATTTTGGTGGAGGACATTTGTTTAACCACGGATAACACGGATTTCACGAATAGTAGCAGAGGCTATCTTCCCCATCACTGTCATCCGTATAATCAGTGGTCCTCCTTTTCAGACTCCTAACGGGCCAGATAAGCGAGGCAACCAGTATCGCGTCCGACTTCCATGAATTTCATGTTGTAGTGCTCGGCAGCATCGATGTCGGGAAACTGACTGGACTCGAGAACTTTGCGCAGATTGGCGACCTCCTGCTTGATGCTGCTCACGGGCTTGTAGCCCAAGTCGTTCAAGATTCGATCGGAAGAGATGTGGTAGTCGCGGTGGTCGGTTGTATCGGTCACTTCAATTTTGACGTTCAGATCGGACAACTCGGATTGGATGATCTTGGCAATATCGATCACCTTGTGGTTTTCGAAACCGAAGTTGAAGGTCCGGCCATTGATTTTGTCCACCGGCGCTTCGACAAGAATGCCGTAGAGGTTGATCATGTCGGTCATGCCGACATTCGGGCGGCGCTGCTGTCCTCCATGAACTGTGATGACCTTTTTGCGCAGCGCGTCAGCGGTGAGCTTGTTCACCGTCAGATCGAAACGCTGGCGCGGCGAGTAACCACAAACCGTGGCGGGGCGCACATTGACCGCACAAAACTCGGGACCGCAGGCGGAAAGGACGAGCCATTCCGAGAGAGCCTTGTATTTCGAGTAGTAGGTCAGCGGCTCGGGTTCGAGGCGTTCGTTGATTTCCGACTCGGTCCGTGCGCCGAACACGCTTGACGAGGAGGCATTGATGAAACGCTTCACGCCGGCCTCTTTGGCCAACGCGAGCAGCATACCGACGGCATCAAAATTCACCTGCCGCGTGAGGACTTCATCGATGTCGCCAGTCGGATCGTTGGAGATTGCCGCCAGATGGATGACAGCGTCGCGTCCGGCAACGGCTTCGCGCACTTTGGCCGCATCGCGCAGGTCGCCGCGAACGAGACTGAAACGCTTTTCATACTCGGGCCAGTTCGGGTCGGCCTTGAGGGCCTCGAGCCCCGCCTCCGTGTAGAGCATGAGGTCGAGGACGCGAACATCGTGTCCGAGCCCGAGAAGATGTGGGACGAGTCGGCTACCAACGTAGCCGAAACCGCCTGTTACGAGGATTTTTGACATAAAGATTTAGCGTTTATGAACGTAGTTCGCAGGTTGTCCCCGGAGAACATCAAGATTCGCGTCGATCCAGCGTTTGGTGTCGGCGATGCCCTCCTCCAGAGAGACGCGATCCTGCCATCCGAGCTTCGTGCGCGCGAGACTTGCATCGAGCAAATAGGCGGAATCTTTACCGGGGCGGTCGGCCACGATTTCGGCGAAGTCTTCGAACTTCACGCCGGCTTGGTCGCACATGAGGGCGACAAGGTCGCGGATGGAAATGGTGCGCTTGGTCGAGAGATGAAGAACCTGACCCGGCTCGCCGCCCAGCGCGGCGCGAAGGGTTCCGTCGGAGACATCGTCGATGTGGATAAAGGAGCGCACCGAGTGTCCGCCGCCATGGAGTTGCAGCTTTTGACCCAGGGCGAGGAAAAGAAGCGTGCGCGGGACGATACGGTAGAGCTGCTGCCCGGGGCCGAAGACATTGGCCGCGCGGGTGAAGACGACGGGGAAGTTGTATTGGCGGATGAATGTTTGCAGGTGCAAATCGCACGCGGCGCGGGACGCGGCATAAGGCGTGCTCGGATTGAATGGTGCATCTTCGCGAACGTCGCCGGAGCAACTGCCGTAGACTTCAGGCGTGGAGACGTGGACGTATTTTTTGAGACCGGGCATTTTGCGGAGTCCGTCGTGCAGACGCACATTGGCCACGACATTGGTCTGATACCAATGATCTGGGTGCTCCCAGCTTTCCGCGACCATGCTTTGCGCGGCGAAGTTGACCACGTAGGGCGCGCTGAAATCGGCGATGGCGTCGAGCAACTCGGCGGTGTGGAGATTGAGATCAAGTTGAGCGAAGCGGAAACGCGAGAGTTCTTCCGGGGAACGTTGCCAGCGATACGGAAGAAAAACGGGATGCGCTTCGGCCGAACGGCTGGTGCCGAGAACTTCCCAACCTTCGCGCAGGCAGTGCGAGACGAAGCTTGCGCCGGAAAACGAGTTGCTGCCGATGACAACCATGCGCTTGGGATCACTCATTGGGTGCGGTCGATGTTGGAAGGTTGGGCATCATGGATTGCGGTGCGGATCCGCCGCGAAAGCGGTTTTGTTCGAGGCGGAGGAGACGATACCAAAGTTCCTCCACGCGGTTGCGATAGGTCACTGAGTTTCGTTGCCAACTGACCCCCACCGCGAGTTCGAGATGTTTGCGCTCGGCTTCTCCGAGGTCCGTGCGAGCAGCGGGATCGGCAGGCATTCCAAGAACGGGAGATCCGAGTTTGAGCAAGCGCTCGATGTGCCGCCGGCGGTCCGCGGCGGCTTCGCCCAGAATTTGCACCATGGTCGCGGCGGCGGCGTAGACATCTTGGTCGTCGAGGTTGGCCTTGGCACGCTCGGTGCGAAGGGATGCTTCGACCGAGGACAGGTTTTCCGAACTGCAACCATCGAGTCCGGTCTCGAGCGGGGCAAGGATCGGGTCGATGAACGACATGATCATGGTGCTCGGCGCGTCGCCGGAGAGCTTGATCGGTGCACTTCGCTCCTGATGCAGATACCACGCGAAGCCGAGGGCGGCGGCAACGAGAAGTCCGAGCACCCACAACCAGGCAACAGCGTTGCCATCCGATCGCTCCTGTCTCGGCTCTGCGAGCTTTACCGCTTCGCGAAAGGAAGAACTGGAACCGCTGCTGCTGCTGCGACGGCGGCGACGACGGCGACGGGCGTGCTCGGCCGGTGCCGGTTCGCGCGCCGATTGGTTGAGGTCGTCGAAGATCATGGCGTCATCAGGACAAGCTGCCGCCCTTGGTCGAGGGAAAGCTCCCCCCACCCAGCCAATGCGAGATGTTGCTCTTCGCGATAAATTTTTCCTACGAGACAGCGCGCCCCGAGAGCGGGTGCACTTTGCCCGGCACCACGCGGCCGAGCGTGACTTCGACTTCGCGCTGGGTCCCGAGCAGATCAAGCAGCACAGCCACGCGTTCCTTGGCCGGCATGATGCGCGTCACAACGGCGCGCAAGCCTTTGAAAGGACCATCCAAGACGGTCACTTCATCTCCGGGCGCGACCTGAGGGGCAATTTCCACCACCTCGTTGTCGCGCGCGAATTGCCGCAATTCCTCTATGATTTCCTCGCCGACCACAGCAGGTTGTCCGCCGAAGCCGACAACTTTGGTCACTCCCATGGACGAAGCCACGAGACGGAAGTGGGTCCGGTAAGGAAAACGCGCGAACATGTAGCCGGGAAAGAGTGCTTCTTCGAACCACTTCTTGCCGCTCACCGTGGCGCGCTGGAAGCGCAGCATGGGACAAAATACCTCCAGCGAAGCTTGCGAGCGGAGGAATTGTGCGGCGAGCTTCTCGTGTTTGGGCTGCGTCTTGAGGCAGAACCAAAGAAGCTCGGTGGATTCTATGACGGGCACGCGGTCCATGGGCGGGTCAAAGTTTGAGGAACGTGGAAGCGAGGGGTATGAGGCGGCGGGCTTTGTTCTGCCATGATTGCAGGCGTTCGACACGCCCGGAAAGTCCGGCGGGCGCGCCGTTCCCAGGATCATCCACTACCGTCCGCAGGCGGTCGAGTCGCCGGTCCGCATGCTCAAGTTTGAGGACAAGCTGGTCGCGCAGGAAACCACGGATGAGAGCAGGCAGATCGGCCTCGGCCTCGTAGTAGTCTTTGCGGTCCCCGGGCAGGTGTGTGACGCGGACCGCCCCTGCGCCGCGCAGCATGCGCAGCCCCTGACTGGCCGAGCCCTTGCTCATGGCGAGTCGGGCCACGAGATCGTCGAGGGTGAGCTTTTCCCCGGTGGCGAAAAGAAGGCCGTAAATTTCGCCGACCGAGCGCGGAAGGGAGAGGTATTTGCCCAGATGGACGAAGAATTCGACCACCTCCCGCTCGGCCGGTGCCGATGCGCCGGCGACAACGGGGCGCGGTGCTGTTCTGGCTCGGGACATCTTTAAGCAACTAAAGACGGCAACGCGCGGAATTCAAGGCGAATTGAACTTTCTGAACGTTCTTTGCGGCCATGCGTTGCGGAGAACAGGCTGGGCCGCTATGGTCTGCCGCCGATGGCGACACAGGCACCCGCATGGACACGGCGCGAGAACCTTTTTCTCGTTCCGTCGGGTGGGTGGGTTTTGGTTGCCACCATGCTCTTGGCGGTGGTGCTGGCCGGTGGCCGTCCACTGTGGGCTCAGGGCGTGGTGACCTTGGGTATCGCTTTGCTCTGGCTGATCTGGCCGCCGGAGAAGCGCCCGGCCAAGGCGATCCTGTGGATCCTTGCCATCCTTGCGTTGGTGCCCCTGGCTGCTTTTTTTCCGTTGGCCTTGAAAGGTGCGCCGTCGTGGCGCGAGGCCTTGGCCTTGATTCCTGCCATCACCCCCTCGCCTTTCGTCACGCCGCAACCTTGGTTGGTTGCGCAAACGTGGTTGCTATGGTTGACGGGCCTGGCCTTGGCCGCTTGGTGCGCTTCGCAGACTTGGGACCACTACAACCGCGAGACGCTGGCGCGGATGTTCACGGGTGGCATGTTCGGCATCACGGCGTTCGCGGTGTATGCATTTCTCACCGGCAACCAGCCCGAGTTGTGGTCCAGCCAGCACGCGTTCGGGCCTTTCGCCAATCGCAACCAATGGGGATCGCTGCTCGGGCTTTCGGGGATCATGGCCTTGGCCTTGCTGCACCAATCCGTGCGTCACCAGGAAAAGCGCGCCATTGTTTTCTGGGCCTTGGCGCTCGCTCTGTTCGCGTGGTCGATCGTGCAAAACGGCTCCCGCGGCGGCCTCGTCGTCTTGGTGTCGGGCGGTTTCGCCTACTGGATGTTTTTCGGTCTGGCCCGCAAGGAATACCGCTACGCGGCGGTGGCCGTCTCCCTGGTCTTCGTGTCTTTCTCGCTTTTTTCGTTCGGCGGCGGCGCTCTCTTGGAACGCTTCGTGCAATTGCGCGAGATGGGCGAGGAAGGTTTCAGCAACGATGCACGCGTCCAATTCTACCGCATGACGCGCAATCTGGTCGGCGACGCTCCGATCACGGGCTTCGGGCTGGGGAATTTCGAATATGTTTTCCCATTCTACCACGACTACGAGCCTTTCTTCGACCGGCGCCCTGTGCATCCCGAGTCGAGCTGGCTCTGGCTGGCAAGCGAAGGCGGCTTGCTCAGCGTCTTGGCTGTGGCTGTCGCGGTATGCATGTTGATTGCCTTCGGCTTTCAAGCGCGCCGCTCGCGCGCCACCACGGTGCGATCGGCAGGCATGGCTTGCGCGTTGGTCATGGTCATCAACTCGTTTTTCGAAGTGAGCGGCCACCGACTCGGCACGCTTTTTCCCGCTATTCTGATGGCCTCGCTTTGCCTGCCTGCGGCCACCGACCGGTTGGCGCCCGCGGTGAGCCGGTTCGCCTTGCGCGGAATCGGACTAGTACTCGCCGCGGTGGCCACCACATGGATCGCCGCAGGTTTCGGCAAGGTTGTGCTCCCCGCGATTCAGGGCACTTCGGCCCTGCAAGAAGCCGCCGGCCGAGAGCATGCGGCGGGCAACGGCAACGCGGCGATCGAACTCCTGCGCGAAGCCTCCCGCCAACGGCCGCTCAGCAACGAGATCCATTGGCCGCTCGCAACCTTCCTGCTCGAAGAGAAGAAATACGACGAGGCTTGGAACGAATTCCGTGCGGCCAATGCGGTTCTTCCCTACTTATCCTGGATGATCGACACGGAGGGCTATTTCTGGATTCCCATCGATCCATCGCGTGCCGCGTATGCTTGGAATCAGGCCCTGCGCCGCACAATGCCAGGACGTCGTGCCGAGTTGTATGGCAAATATTTGCGTCTGGCCAAAGACACGCCGGCTCTCCGCTCTCTCTTGGTGCGCCTTTATCCCGACAATCCGGAATTCGAGTTCGCTCGCATCCGCCAAGCCGAGGCTGACGGCGTCAAGCGGTTGCCCCGCTTGCTGGAAAAAACGAGCAATCTTTCCTTCGCGCCCGACCACATGGTCGAACCAGTCATGCGCTACATGCTCCAATACAACCAGACCGAGCTGCTGACGGACGTGGCGCCCCAGAACATTCGTCTTAAAAAGCTCGGCTGGCGCGTTCTGGCCGAGCTCGCGGGTCGCGAGAACCGTCAGTCCGAGGCTCTCGAAATGCATTTTCAATACGGTCCGCGCCCGACCCTGCCCGCACCGATCAGCCGCAGCGATCTGCGCAGCGTCGAACGCGCCGCCGCGCTGGCGCCGATGGACATCGCAACGGCCGTCGCCTATTATCAAGCGCTCGAGGCCGCACGCCGCCACGACGACGCGTTCTGGCAATTGCGCCGCATCATGGAATTCCCCAACGCGCCGGCTTACATCTGGTATCTCGCCGCACGGACCGCTCACGAGCGCGGACTGCACGAAGAGGCTTGGCAATTCCTGCGCGCCTACGAAGAAAAGTCGCGAAAATGAGCCAGCCCTCTGCCCCGATTCCGGACGACGAACTGAGCGCCGAGGAAGTGCGGCAGCAACGCCGCCGTCTGCTCGTACGCCGCCTCCTCACCATCGGACTTCCCGTGCTGGCCGTGATCGCGATCGCCACCGCAGTGGCCATTCCCCGGATCAAAGACTGGCGCGCCCGCCAATTCACCGAAGAAGCGGAGCTGCTGCTGGGGCAAGGCAAATTGCAGGAGGCTTTCAACAACGCCGCTTCCGCCATGCAGATGCGGCCGGGTTTGCCCGATGTCCGGCGCACCTATGCCAAGGTCCTGCTCGCCGCGGGAAAAGCCGAAGGCATGTCCATCCTGCGCACCATGGCCGAAGACGGCAGCGCGAACGCCCAAGATCGCTTGAATCTGACCGACGCTGCGCTGCTGTTCGGCGACGTGCCGCTGGCCGAACGCGAGGCATTCCAAGTCTTGCAAAGCGGCGAGCGCAATCCCGAGGCATTGCTCCGTTTGGCGCGCGTCCGCTTGGCCCAGCAACGCGTCGCCGACGCCGTCCAGGCGCTGCGCGAGTCCCGCGAAGCGGGTGGGAATGTGGACGCGACGGTTTTACTCGCGCGTTTACAGCTCGCCGCGAACACACCGGAATCCATCAAGGAAGCACTCGCTTTGCTCCGGCCGATCTCCGAGCAACAGGACGAGGACGGACTCGAAGCGCTCCTCGTGCTCGTCGCATCGCCGTCCCTGCAGTCCCAGGAAGGCCAAGGCTGGGTCGATGCATTGCGCAATCACCCCAAAGCAACCGACGAACAAAAACTCGCCGCGGCCAGCGCGGAAATCCAACTCGATCCGCGGCGCTACGCCGAGATCGTGAAGCGGGCCGTCGGGGAATACCGCGGAGGCACGATCGAACAACGCGCCCAGCTGGCGCGCTGGCTCAACCAAAACCGCGAATACGACGGCGTCCTTGACGTCATCAAAGCTGACGAGGCTGCGGGCCGCAGCGATTTGTTCCTGATCCGCCTCGATGCTATGGCCGGCCGGGGAGACTGGCAGGAAATCGCCGACCTTTTGCGCGGTGACGGGATTCCCCTGCAGGTTCCGGTCGTTTTGCTTTACCGTGGACGCGCTGCCCGCGAAATCGGCAGACCGGAGGAGTCGGCCACGTTTTACCGTCGTGCTGTGATCGAGGCTGCTCCCACTCCGGAGGTCATGTGGTATGTCATCAATTATCTACAACGCGTCGGAGAGGACGAGGTGCTCGAACAGGAATTGGTAAGACTCTCAGACAACCCCGCCAGTGCGCGCCAGGCCTTCCAGGCCTTGGTGCCCATCGTGCAGAAGCGCCAGGATGCAGAGGAACTCTACCAACTCTACGACCGCATGTTGAAGCGCCTGCCTGCGGAGCCCGCAGTGCAAAACGACCACCGATATTTCGCAGCGCTGACCGGAAGGCGCGCCGACGTGAGCGGGGCGCGCAGTCTCGTTGAAGAGCAACCGCGCATGCTGTCTTACCGCATCACCTTGGCCCTCACACACCTGAAAAACAGCCAGCCCGAGGCTGCGATGAAAGTCTTCGACGGCATAACTCTCGACCCCATGCAGATCCAGCCCTACCAGCGTGCCGTGCTCGCCGCGGTTTTGGGCGCCAACGCACGTGAGACGGAGGCCCGCCAACTGGCGCGCAGCGTGCCCGGGGATGTCGTGACGTCGCAGGAGATCGAACTGATCGCGCCCTACCGCACCGGCGAAAATTAGGCCACCTCGTCGAAGAGTTCGCGCGACAACTCGTGCCGCGTTCCGCAACGCGGACAAGTGACTGTGATGTGCGTGTCATCACCGAAGGTGCCGTCAAGGTCCCGCTGCAAAGCCGGCCCGAGCACCTTGGCAATGCGTTCGGGAGAGCAACCGCAGAAAAAACGATAGCGCCGCATTTCCATCGGCGGATGAGAGGCGTCATCGGCCAATGCACGGACTTCGTCGGTCCCGACGGCAGCCAACCACTCCTCATCGCAATCGGGCTGCGCCGCGAGAAGAGCAAAACGGTCTCCACCCAAGTCAAAGTAGCGCGCAGGTCGTTGTTCGCTGCGCGCGTAGTATCCGGCCGCTGCGGCGAAAATGTCCGCGCCGTGAAAATCGATCGAACTGCGGCGCCGATCACCGCCCGCGCCGGCGATCTCCGCATGCAGGACATTGCCACCGGCGGAACGCACATTGTCCGTGAAGACCTGGCCGGTGACGTGGCCCGACGGATTTTCGGCAACCCCGAAAATATTCATCTTTTCCACTTCAAAATGCATCGTCCATGCGCAGGTTTCGGCCTGGGGACGGGAGGCGGCGTGCAGGGTGAGCGCGGCGAGGAGCAGCTTGAGCTTTTCGTCCGCCCCGCCGCCGAGCACCACGGCGTTCTGCCCGAGATGTAGGTAGACATCCATGAACACCGCGCCGAAATCCGCAGAGCAAAGTAGTGCATTGCGCTCCCGCACAAAACGGCAGGCCACCAGCGCGGCATCTTCGTCCGGAGGAAGCGAGTTCACGATACGGATACCGCGGGTCTCGCATGGCGGCGCCACCAGCGCTCAGCCACCACACCCCAGAGCATGTTGATCAGCGAGAATGCCGCGGCCCCCGCGATCAGACCGGTTACAGCGCACCCCAGCAAAAGCGGACCCGGCACTCCCGCGGCAATGTCGAGCAGTTGATCCATGCTCACACCGGCGGGCGCCGGTTGCCGCAGCAACCACAGGCCAAGACGGTATTGCCAATAGAGAATGATCGGCCATGTCACCGGATTGGTGATCCACACCACCGAAATGGCCGCAGGCACATTGAAACGAAGAAGATAGGCCGTGATCCCCGACGGCAACATCTGGAACGGGATAGGCATGCAGGCCCAAAAAAGCCCGGCGGCCGCGCCGCAGGCGACGCCACGCCGGGTCGGCCTCCACAACTCGGGCGAAAACAAACGGTCTCCGAGCATGCGATGCAACCATGTGCCGCGCACGTGGCGCTGGCGGGGGACCTTTTTCAACCACGGACGGATCCGCGACCGGCGCAGGCGCATCATGCTCATGAACGCTTCCCGTTCCCGGCGGGCGCGTTTTCGAGGCTTGCAATGCCTTGGCAGTCGTTTACAACGCGCATGTCATGAAGAAGATCGAAGCCATCATCAAACCATTCAAAATGGAGCATGTCAAAGAGGCGCTGGCGGAGATCGGCATCGAAGGAATGACCGTTACGGAAGTCAAAGGCTTCGGGCGCCAAAAAGGTCACACCGAAATTTATCGCGGCAGCGAATACACCGTCGACTTCCTTCCCAAAGTCAAAATCGAGATCGTTGTCTCCGATGACAATGTCGCCAAAGCGACGGAAGCCATCGTGAAATCCGCCAAGACCGGCAAAATCGGCGACGGCAAAGTTTTTGTCCTCCCCATCGAGGAAGCGATCCGCATTCGCACGGAAGAGACCGGCGACGCTGCCGTCTGAGTTGGAGCCGCGCACGGCTTTCGAGAATCCGTCCACGTGGACTACTTCCAAGCGCTTGTCCTCGGACTCGTCGAAGGACTTACCGAATACCTGCCGGTCAGTTCCACCGGCCACCTGCTGCTCGCGCAGCGGTTGATGGGCATCGGATCGAGCACCGCTTCGGACGCCTTTGCCATTTCCATCCAAGGCGGCGCCATCCTCGCCGTGCTCGGCCTTTATCGCGCGCGTGTAGCTCAAATGATGATGGGTTTACTCGGTCGGGATCAGACCGGGCGGCATTTGTTGATCAATCTTGTCGCCGCGTTCATTCCGGCTGCCGTGCTCGGCCTGCTCCTGGAGAAGCCGATCAAAAAATACCTCTTCGGCGGCGATGAATGGGGGCTTTGGCCCGTGGTTGCCGCATGGTTTGTCGGCGGCCTCGCCATCCTCGCCGTGTCATTCGCCCGACGTCGACGCGGCGACACACCCACGACCGGACTCGATCTGGACCAGCTGACCATCCGCATGGCACTGATCGTCGGCCTCGTGCAATGCATCGCCATGTGGCCGGGTGTCAGCCGCAGCCTCGTCACCATCGTCAGCGGCGTGCTGGTCGGATTGTCTTTGCCTGCCGCAGTGGAGCTGAGCTTTCTCCTCGGCGTGATCACGCTGACGGCTGCCACGCTTTACGATGCGCTTAAGCACGGACCCGAAATGCTCGCCACCTACGGCGCAGCTCCCCTGCTCATCGGTTTTGTCTCCGCCTGGATCTCTGCCGTGCTCGCGGTGAAATGGATGGTCGGCTACCTCAAATCCCACGGCATGGAAATCTTCGGATGGTATCGCGTGGCTTTGGCCATCGCCGTGGCCGCGTGGCTTCTCTGGCCGACCGGAACAGCCACGCCCTGACATGGACCCCATCTCACCCGATCTGCAGTCGGTCATTCTTTGCGAAGATGTCCGCACCGAAGTGAGCGGATCGCAAACCTTGGTCGGCGTCATCGGAGCGATCCCCGCACCCCAGGTTCCGATCGGATTTTTCAAGCTCTGCTTGTGGACACGCTGGTGCGGAGGCATAGGCAAGTTCCACCAGGATTCACGCCTACTTGATCCGGATGACGAAACCGTGGCCGAGGCCGGCATCGATTTTCAACTGCAGGAGATCGAAGGCAGTGCAACCAATGTTCACTTCTTCGGCGGCGTGCAGATCAAGAAATTCGGCGTCCACCACGTGGAGATCCGTCTCGACGGCGACATGCGCATGCGCTTCCCCGTTCCGGTGGTGCAAGTGAACCAGGTCCCTCCCGGGAGTCAGCCCCCTTTCCATCCGCCGGCGTAAGACCGAGCCGCAACCTAGTCGAGGACCGCTGCGTCCGGCATCGCGGGCGCTTTCCACCGTTTTCGGTTGCTCCGGCGTGGCGCACAGGGGCGGACCGCCCGCGCTTGCCGCCCGCCTGAAGGATCTTTAGTCTGAGGGGACTCATGCGATTGATGCTTCGCAGCGCGCTCGTTCTCCTGGTTGCAGCCACCGCCGCGGTGGCGCAAGACGGCGAAGGTGTTCCCGCCGGCGTGCGGTATTCCGCGACGCGCAGTGCGGACGGGTTCGACATGCCCGTGGGGAAGCCGGACGCTGTCGGGTATTACCGGTCGCGCGGACTCATCGTCGGCCGCCACATGGGAGACGACTGGAACGGCAGTGCCGGCGGCAATACCGACCTTGGCGCGCCTGTCTATGCCACCGCGCACGGGCTGATCATTTACGCCCGCGACGCACGCATGGGATGGGGCAAAACGGTCATCATTCGCCACGTCTACTGGGAGAACCAGCGCTGGAAATACGCCGACTCTTTCTACACCCACTTGCACCAAATTTTTGTCCGGGAAGGCCAGCAGGCCAAGCGGGGACAACTGGTCGGCAGTATCGGCACCAACCGCGGCATGTATGTGGCCCACCTCCACTTCGAGATCCGCAAGAACCTGCGCATCGGCATAAACCAAGGCTCTTATCGCCGCGACCTCAGCAATTACTTCAAGCCCTACGATTTCATCATCGCCCGCCGCACACTGCCGGGCGGAAACCGGCGCGTTCGTGTCCCGCTCGACACATTCCGGTTGCAGGCACGAGTGGTCGATACAACCGGCGGCGGGTCGCCTTCGCGCCCGGAGAAGCCGTCGGGCCAGCAGAGGAGCGGAGGCTTCCGCATCGATCGCTACGGCGGCGAGACCGACCGCTGAGCAAGCTTCCTAGCGGCGCTCCGACTGCAGCACCGCGTAATCGAAGCTGTCGACCAGCGCCTGCCAACTGGCCTCGATGATATTGTCGGAGACACCGACCGTTCCCCATTCCGATTTGCCGTCCGTCGAGGAGATGAAAACACGCGTGCGGGCCGCGGTTCCGCGGCGTCCGTTGATGATGCGCACCTTGTAGTCGTCGAGGCGCACTCCGCCGATGACCGGATAATGAGGAACGAGCGCCAACCGCAGCGCGGCATCGAGCGCGTTGACCGGTCCGTCGCCATGACCTTGTTTGTGCACTTCTTCACCGTTGATCCGGATTTGCACCATCGCGGTGCATTTGTTCCAGTCGCCGCTGGGATTGCCGCTCCGCAGGAAGTCGCATTTGTATTCGTCCAATTCGAAGAGCGGCCGGTGCCGTCCAAGAATCCGCAGGATAAGCAACTCGAACGAAGCCTCCGCCGACTCGAATTCGTAGCCCTCGTGCTCGAGGCGTTTGACCTCCTGCAGGACCTTGGCCACCTCGGGGGACCCTTTGGCAAACTGGAAACCCATCGAGGCGGCTTTGACCAGCACGTTGGACTGTCCGGAAAGATCGGAAATGGTCACAACGCGCTCATTGCCGACCAGCGCCGGGTCGATATGTTCGTAAGTTCGCGCCAATTTCTGGACGGCATGCACATGCAAGCCCCCTTTGTGGGTGAATGCCGCGCCGCCGACGAAGGGAGCGCGGATGTCATGAGGCACATTGGCCACCTCGTCGATGAAGCGCGACAGATCGGTCAGTCGCGGCAAGTCGTCGACCAGCGGGCGGCCGCATTTCAGCTGCAGCAGAGGGATGATGGTCGTGAGGTTGCAGTTGCCGACCCGCTCGCCGTAACCGTTCATCGTCCCCTGCACCTGCACGGCCCCCGCGTCGACAGCCGCCAGAGCATTGGCCACACCGAGCCCGCAGTCGTTATGCGTGTGGGCACCGACCGGACAACGCACCGACGCCGCGGCCGCTTTGGTCGCTTCGGCCACGAAAGAAGGAAGACTTCCGCCATTGGTGTCGCAAAGAACAATGAGATCGGCACCCGCCTCCGCAGCGGCTTTGATCGTGGCCAGAGAATACTGCCGGTCTTCGCGGTAACTGTCGAAGAAGTGCTCCGCATCATAAAATACTTCCCGCCCGTGCGACTTGAGGAAAGCCACCGTGTCGCGGATCATGGCAAGGTTTTCTTCCAGGGTTACCCCGAAGACTTCTATGACATGCAGAGGCCATGTTTTGCCCACGACCGTGACCACGGGCGTCCCGGCGTCGAGCAACTGGCGGACCTGCGCATCGTCCTCAACCTTCACGCCGCCGCGCCTCGTCATGCCGAAAGCCGCGATCTTTGCGTGTTTCCAGGAACGCTTGGCCGCCTCGGCAAAAAATTCGACATCCTTCGGATTCGAACCCGGCCATCCGCCCTCGATGTAATCGACGCCGAACTCGTCGAGGCGCTCGGCCACGCGCAACTTGTCCTGCACACTGAAAGAAATGCCCGTGCCCTGCGTGCCATCACGCAGGGTGGTATCGTAAACAGTGACTTCCGGTGTCTCTTTCATCAGCCCATATCAGGCCAGCCTGTGCGGAGGCTCAAGCCTCAGTTTCCGAGTCGTTGATCGTGTCGATCAACAGGCGCAGCATTCCGAAGTCCGTTTTCTTGGGCGTCAACACCAGGCGGGTCAGGTCGTCGATCTGTCCGCGGAAACTGGCGCCGACCGACCAAGAGCGCTGTTCGGCCTCCTCGGGAAGAATCCCGGTCTGCTCGATTTTACCGGAGACGAGAATGGCTTGGAATTTCCCGTTCAACTTGGCCAGGCTTTCCGGCGTCAGCGGCTTTTTGATGCGGATAACCATGCGTTCCCGCACCCAGCGGTAAGAATCGAATACTTTGTAAAAGTGCTGGATGTGCTCGATCGCCTCCTCGCACGAATGCAGAATCTTGAAGAAGTGGAAGTCGCTCGGGGAGATGAGCTTCATGCGGAGCAGATCGTTCTTGATGAAGAACTCCCACGTCTCCCAGTAGCGGCCTTCAGGCGTGTCGAGCAGGATGAGCGGCGTGATCTTGGCTTTGCCGGTTTGCATCAGCGTCAAGCATTCGAAACCTTCATCCTGCGTGCCGAAGCCACCCGGAAAAAGCACGAAGGCATCGGTCTCTTTCACGAAATTGACCTTGCGCGTGAAGAAGTAATTGAAATTGATCAGCTTCTTGTCGCCGTGGATCGTTTCGTTGGCCCGCTGTTCGAAGGGCAGCAGAATGTTCAGGCCGAATCCGTTGTCGCGCCCCGCACCCTTTTGCGCGGCACCCATGATCCCATCACCACCGCCGGTGATAACCATGAACCCGCGCTCGACAATCTTGCGCCCCAGTTCCTCCGCCATTTTGAATTCCGCAGTTTCCGGCGCGAGGCGGGCAGATCCGAAAACGGCGACCTTGCGTCGGTCGGAGTAGGGTTGGAATGCTTTTGAGGCATAGCGCAGCTCTTTGAGGGAGCGGACAAAAAGTTTCAAATCGGCCACCGGAGCTTTGTCCCGGCCAAGGCGGAGCGCAGTCTGGATCAGTTCCTCGACCAGCTCGGGTGAATGCGCGCACCCGCTTTCGGCCACGAGCGCTTTTACCGCGGCCTCTTCTTTTGCCTTCATAGAACACACCAGTATGAATCACGGCAAAAAGGAACGCACGCTAATTCCAGCCTACCCCGTTGCCCTGCAGGAGGGCCGGTGCTAATACATACAGACCTCATGATTGTCGTTATCCGTCCGCACGCGCCGGCTGAAAAAGTCGAACAGGTCATCCGCGAGATCACCGAACTCGGTTATACCCCGAGCCCGATCCGCGGTGAGTTCCAGACCGTGGTCGCCGCGATCGGTGACGAAACAACGCACGCGAGTCTCGAATCCCTGACCGCCCTGCCCCAAGTCGAGCGCGTTCTGCGTGTGCAAAAGCGCTACAAGCTGGCCAGCCGCGAATCGCGGCCGGAGAGAACCGTCATCGACGTTGGGGGCGTCAAAATCGGAGGGGACGAATTCGTCCTCATGGCCGGTCCATGCTCAGTGGAAAGCGAAGAACAACTCATGAGCACAGCGCATGCGGTCAAAGCCGCCGGTGCGACGATCCTGCGCGGCGGCGCGTACAAGCCGCGCACCTCACCCTACGAGTTCCAAGGACTAGGCCCTGAGGGCCTGAAGTTGCTGGCCGCCGCGCGCGAAGCGACCGGACTGCGCATCATCACCGAAGTTCTCGGTGAGCATGACGTCGAACTGGTCGCCGCGACGGCAGACATTCTGCAAATCGGCGCCCGCAACGCGCAGAACTTCCAACTTCTCATCGCCTGCGCCCGCAGCGGGAAGCCGGTTCTCCTCAAGCGCGGTATGAGCATGCGCGTCGAAGAGTGGCTGCTTGCCGCCGAATACATTCTGGCCCACGGAAATCCCAATGTGATTCTTTGCGAGCGCGGCATCCGCACCTTCGAGAACTACACCCGCAATACCCTCGATCTGGCGGCGGTGGCCATCGCCAAGCAGGAGACACACCTTCCGGTCATCGTCGATCCGAGCCAAGGATGCGGACGCGCCGATCTGGTCAAGGTCCTCTGCCGCGGCGCCGTCGCGGTCGGTGCGGACGGCTTGCTGGTCGAGGTTCACCCGAATCCGGCGGAAGCGCTCAGCGACGGACAACAGCAATTGGACCCTGAAGCGTTCGCCGGTCTCGTTGGAGAGTTGCGCCCCTTTGCGAACGCCGCCAGCCGCCGGCTCTAGGCGGGTCTAGATTTTCGCAGCATTCAGAAGAGACGAACAAAGCCCCTCGACAGCCGCCAACTCGTGATCAGCGGTAGTCCAAGCGCATAAGCAGCCATGCACCAACGCCGATGAACAGTGCGTTGGGAACCCAAAGCAGCAAATACGGATGCAAGGCCGTGTTGTCGCGCAGCATTTCGGCGAGCACGACGAAGAAAAAGTAGGCGAAGGCGAGCGCGAGGCTGATCGCAAAACCGATCGATGTTTCCTTCCTCTGCGCCGTCACACCGAGCGGCATGGCCACGATGGCGAAGGCGATGCAGGCCAGCGACAGGGACACACGCTTGCTCATTTCCACCTTCACGCGGCTGACCAATTCGGGATCGTTCTGCGACTCGGCCTCGGGCAGATAACTCCACAACTCCCGCAGGGTGTATGCGCGGAGGGGTTTCGAGAGCCAGTAGTTGTTGACCAAGTCCAGCAACTGAATGGAAATGGTCGCTTCGCCGACCGAAATGCCGTGCCGGATTTGCGCAAAATCGTCCGGCGCCTTCTCGTCGCGCTGCTCGAAACGTGCATTGCGCAAGGTCAGCAGCAGTTCCCCACCCTCGTCATCGACCTCGATCTCCCCCTCTTGGGCGAGGATCACCCGCTGCGGCTGCGCGCCCGCCGCTTCTTCGATGAGAGTCACATTGGACAACATGTTCCCCTCTTTTCCAGCGATGAAAATCTTGCGCCCGGAAAATTCATCAATGACCTCGCCTGCGGTGAACAATGACTGCGGATTGCTCCGCGCAATCGTCACGATCGAGTTGCGCATCGCATCGAGCGCGCGCGGCGCGACTGTCGTGTTGATCCAAAATGTAAAAGCGCTGAGGACGAGGGCAACGCCGAGAACCGGCAGACAGACCCGGAACAGACTCGTCCCGCAAGCCCGCAAGGCCACCATCTCGTTATCGGCCGACATCCGCCCGAAAACCAGGAGCACCGCGGTAAGAAACGCCCATGGCACCGTGAAAGTGAAAGAGAACGGCAGCACGTAGAGCATGAACATGAACAGATACTTCACCGGAACATCGCGGTTGATCATCAGATCGAGCAACTCCTTGAAAATATTGCCCAGGACCAGGACCAGACTGAGCACGAAAAGCCCGTAGATCGTGGTAATGACCACGCCACTTCCTACGTAACGGTCGATCAACTTTAACATCCGTCGGACAAAAATCATCCGCGCGGACGGCGGACAGCTCAATCTTAGCGCCGCCCACCCTCTCTTGCCAAGCGGCACAGTGATGGTTTTGGCATTGAGCGCGCGCGCGCCCGCGTCCAGACTTTCGCCGCATGTCGGATACCAGACCCGCGGCCCTTCATCAGCGGCAACCCGCACCGCCCTGCATCTTTGTCATCTTCGGTGCCTCCGGAGATCTGACTAAGCGCAAGCTCATCCCAGCCCTGTTCAATCTCAGCTGCGTCGGATTGCTGCCGGAAAAGTTCGCCATTGTCGGCGTGGCCATCACGCCGGGTAATGACCAGACCTTCCGCGACCAGATGTCCGCGGACATCAAGCAATTCTCCACGCATCCGGTCGACCCTCAGCAGTGGGACCCGTTCGTCGCGGGATGCTATTACCTCCACGGCGACCTCAACGATCAATCGGCCTACACGGCACTCAAAGAAAAACTCGACGCTGTCCGCCAGGCGCGCGGCATTCCGGGAGGCAATGTCGTCTTCAATCTCGCCATCACCCCCACGCTTTTCGGCAACGTGGCCGCGCATCTCGGCGATGCGGGGCTTCTCCACGAAACCCCCGACGGCTTCCGGCGCGTCATCATCGAGAAACCCTTCGGCCGCGACCTCGACAGCGCACGCGAGTTGAACAACGAACTGCACGGCAATCTGAAGGAGGCGCAAATTTACCGCATCGACCACTACCTGGGTAAGGAGACGGTTCAGAACATCATGGTCTTCCGCTTTGCCAACATGATTTTCGAACCAAATTGGAACCGCCGCTATGTCGACAGCGTGCAGATCACCGTGGCGGAGCGTCTCGGTGTGGAAAACCGCGGCGGCTATCTCGATAACTACGGCGTTCTCCGCGACATGGTGCAGAACCACATGCTCAGCGTGCTTTCGCTCATCGCCATGGAACCGCCCGGCAATATCTCCGGTGATGCCGTGCGCAACGAAAAGGTCAAGGTCCTCGAAGCCATCCGGCCGATGGAGCCCGAGGAAGTCCTCGAAAATTGCGTCCGCGGACAATACGGCGCGGGCATCATCGACGGGCGCCAAGTCCCCGCTTACCGCGACGAACCGAGCGTCAATCCCCATTCCAACACCGAGACCTACGCCGCCCTGCGGCTCTTTGTCGAAAACTGGCGGTGGGCCGACGTTCCCTTCTACCTCCGCACCGGCAAACGCCTCGCCAAGCACCTCACCCAAGTCGTCATCCGCTTCAAACGCACCCCGCTCATGCTCTTCGGGGAAAAAGTCCACAGCGAAGCGGGACCGAACGCACTCATTCTCAACATCCAGCCGGAAGAAAGCATCACGATCATGATCCGCGCCAAAAAGCCCGGACCCAATATCGTCGTCGATACCATTCCGCTGGATTTCGACTACTCGGAGTTCGGAAAACAATCGCCCGCGACCGGTTACGAAACACTTCTGCATGACTGCATGATCGGGGACATGACCCTCTTCCACCGCGAGGACAGTGTCGATGCTTCCTGGCGCATCGTGAATCCCATCCTCGATGTGTGGGGAGCGCTTCCTCCGCGCGACTTTCCCGATTATGACGCGGGCACCTGGGGCCCCGCCTCGGCCGACAAACTGCTGGAGCGCGACGGTCGTCAGTGGGAAAATCCCTCCTGACCTGCACACGAACCCGTGTCCACCCCCGCACAAGCGCAGCCCGAACAAACGCCCGAACCGCACCCCATGCGGCCGCTTCCGGAGGGTGAGGGCCCGCTTATCCTGGGAGGCGATGTCGGTGGAACGAAAACGTGGCTGGGGATTTTCCGCGCCGGTGGTAGGGATGCGGCAGCCAGCCTGACGCTGCTGCGCTCGGCCAAATACTCCAGCAAATCCTCCGGAAGCCTCGAACAACTCGTAGCGGAGTTTCTCGAAGATGAACGACAGACCGTCGACTTTGCCTGCTTTGGCTTGCCCGGTCCCGTGCGCGGCACCCGCGTCCGCCTGGTTAACCTGCCATGGGAAGTGGATGCCGAAGCGCTTACCACGCGCTTCCGGTTCCGTGGATGTTTCCTCATCAACGATCTCGTGGCCAACGCTTATGGCATTGGAGAACTCGCTCCCTCCGACTTTGTCGTGCTCCATGCCGGCGCCGCGGATGCCTCCGGTAACATGGCCGTGATTTCTCCCGGCACGGGCTTGGGGGAAGCGGGAATATTCTGGGACGGACGCAAACACACGCCGTTTGCATGCGAGGGAGGACATTGCGACTTCGCGCCGCGCACCGAGCTTGAGGTCGATCTCCTGCGGCACCTCCTTACGCCTTACGGACATGTCAGTTCCGAGCGTGTGCTCAGCGGCAGCATGGGGCTACCCAACCTTTATGAATTTCTCCGAGACACGGGCCGCGCTCCGGAAAACCCTGCTGTGGCGGAGGCCCTCAAGACCGGGGATACCGGTGCCGTGGTCACCCGCGCGGCGCTGGACGGCAGTTGCCGGCTTTGCGAACAAACCATGGAGCTCTTTGCCAGCATCCTCGGCGCCGAAGCGGGCAACCTCGCCTTGAAGATCATGGCCACCGGCGGTGTCTTCATCGGCGGCGGCATTGCGGCAAAAATTCTTCCCATCCTGCAAAAACCTCTGCTCCTCGAGGGTTTCCTCGCCAAAGGACGCTTCAGGGAATTCATGCAGCGCATTCCGCTCCGCGTTATTCTCAATGACCGCGCCGCCCTGCTCGGAGCCGCGCGCCACGCTCTACATGGAGCCGAAGCCCTCGCCGCGAAGCGCTGAAACAAACTCAGAGCAACCCGTTGGCGTAGAGCTTCATCATCACCGCCGTCTGCAACCAGAACATCTCTTTGTGTCCGCGGAGAATCACCGCGAAGATGCGGCGCCCCTTTTCCTCCCACACGACCGCGGCGCAATGACCCGCAGCTCCCGTGTATCCCACCTTGAGGCCGCGGCAGTTGGGATGGCGGTGCAGGATGCGGTTGGCATTGCGTAACGATGTCAGTTTGCCGTTTGCTTCACGCCACGGGAGGTTCTTGGTGGCAACTATCTCCCGGATGACGGGGTTTTTGTAGGCAGCCATAGCGATCTTCATCATGTCCCTCGCCGTGGAATACTGCCCGCCCGCAGAGAAGCCTGCACTGTCTTTGAAAACCGACGTTTTCGCGCCGAGACGCCGAGCCATGAGTGTCATCTTCGCGCCGAAAGCCGCCTCACTGCCGCTGTTGTCCCTCGCCAGCGCACGGGCTGCATCGTTCGCGCTAAGCACCAGCATCGCCTCGAGAAGTTCACGGCGCGTGTAGGTTCCCCCGACACTGTTGGGCAATTTGGTCGGCTGACAGGATGCGTCCGCTGCAGTGACCGTCACCGGCTTGTTCAGGTCTCCGGCTTCGAGGATGACCAGCGCGCTGAGCAGTTTTTGCACGCTGGCGATCTCGCGGGGACGGTCTGCCTCTTTCTCGAAGAGCACTTTGCCCGTGTCGCCATCGACGATAAGAATGCTGTCCGCCTCGACCATGGCGAACTTGGCCAGGCTCGATGGCGCGCCGGCGAGTCCCTGTGAGAAAATGGCAAAGAAGAGTGCAAAAAGAACGGTCGGCCGGATTTGATGATGGCGCAATCGCATCCGGCGCCAAGCTAAGCACGCACCCTTGCCAGTCAAGAAGCATGCGCCGAGAAGCAGGAAGAGCCGCATTTTTCCTTCATGTTTCAAGCCTCCGCCCTCATCATTAAATCCTTCGGGGGTGTAGCTCAACGGTTAGAGCAGGCGGCTCATAATCGCTTGGTTGCAGGTTCGAGTCCTGCCGCCCCCAATCGAACAACAAAATCATGCCCACCTTCGACATTGTTTCCGAAATCGATCGCCAGGAAATCCTCAACGCCGTGGACCAGGCCCGACGCGAACTGGCCACCCGCTTCGACTTCAAGGGTTCCGAGGCCAAAATGGAAATCGAGAAGGACGGCAATCTGCGCCTCAACGCGGAAGATGCCTCACGCCTGAAAGGCCTGCGCGAAATCGCCGTGGCCAAACTGGCCAAGCGCAACATCGACCTACGCAACGTCGAGCAGAAAGAACCCGAGATCTCCCCACTCGGCCACGCGCGCCAGCTTTTTGTCTTCAAGCAGGGCCTCGAAGGCGACAAAGCCAAAGAAATTTCCAAATTCCTCAAAGCGTCCGGACTAAAAATCCAATCAACGCTGCAAGACCGCCAAATCCGGGTCACCGGCAAAAAACGCGACGACCTGCAAGAAGCCATCGCGGCCCTCCGGGCCAAAGATTTCGGCGTCGCGCTGAACTACACCAACTTCCGCGACTGACGCCGCCCTGGCTCAAGCTTGTAGCCTCGGCACTCCGAGGCGCCCTCTTGAACGACTCCTGATTAGGAATCGATGTCTTCGCATTGATCCCAACCGTCCGGCGCTTCTTTTGCTTTGCCAGTCAGCAGACCAAGGATCCTTGGCGCTTCATTCACAATCTGTGGCGAGGCACACTGGGACGCATCACTTATCTGCTTTGCCGACTGTTTGATATGGCAACCTTTCGGTTCCGCTGGAATTTGCTTGAGCTGAATTAACTTCCCCCGCAATCCGCGCAAAAGCCTCCCCCGGATCAGCCGCCCGCGAAATCGGCCGCCCGATCACCAGATGCGTGGCCCCGCCGCGCACCACTTCGGCGGGCGTCGCGGTGCGCTTTTGATCGCCGACGTCCGCACCCGCCGGACGCACGCCGGGGATGACCAACAGCGGTTCTGGTCCGAGTTCCGCCCGCAGCAACGGCAATTCGAGCGCACTGGCGACAAAGCCACGCACCCCGGCCGCCTGTCCCATCTTGGCCAAACGCACCACCTGCTCGCCCACACTGCCATGCACTCCGCAGGCCTCGAGCGTGGCCTGGTTGGAACTGGTCAGCACCGTGACCCCGAGAATCGTCATCGTGTCGCCGGCTTCCTCCACTGCTGCGGCGCACATTTCAGGACCGCCGCCGAGATGGATGGTGCACAAATCAACGCCCAAGTCGCGCGCCGACCGGACCGCCGAAGCCACCGTGTTGGGAATGTCATGAAGCTTCAAATCGAGAAAAACGCGCGCGCCGCGCGCCTGCGCGGCTTCAATGGCCGCGGCGCCCTCCGCGATAAAAAGTTGCAGCCCAACCTTGTAAAAGCGGGCCCGCCCGGCCAACCGGTCCATGAGCTTCCGCGCCTCGTCGAGCGACGGTTCGTCCAGCGCAACGATGATTTCCGCTTGGCCCCCGCTAGTTTCGCCATTGATCATGCCCTGAATGCAAATCGCCGCCCCAGCCAAAATCAATCTCAACCTGCGGGTGGTCGGGCGGAATGGCGCCACCGGATACCACGACATCGAAACATGGATGGCACCCGTATCGCTGGCCGACGAGCTGAGGGTCGAGCTCACCGAGACACCGGGCATCACCCTCACCTGCAGCGACCCGGAACTCGAAAACGGCTCCGGAAATCTTGCTTGGAAAGCAGCGGAGCTCTTTCTGCGCGAGTCCGGACATCCCGGCGGCGCGGCCATCGAGTTGCACAAACACATCCCCCACGGCGCCGGCCTCGGCGGTGGCAGCAGTGATGCCGCGGCGGTGCTCAAAGCACTCAACGCGCAGACGGGACAGCATTTCGACCATGATGGGCTGGAAAAAATGGCAGTGTGCCTCGGTTCGGACATTCCCTTCTTCATCCGCGGGACCCCCGCCATGGCGCGCGGGCGCGGTGAGATCCTCGAACCCCGACCGCTCAACCAACCGCTCCACTTGCTCCTCATCAAACCGCCATTCGCCATCGCAACCGCATGGGCTTACGGGCGGTGGTCGGAGCGAATGCCTTGTCCGGAGCGATGGACCGCGCCGCAGTTACACGAAGGCATCGAAATCGGCAACGACCTCGAGCGCCCTGTCTTTGCCAAATACATCATCCTCGCCGCTCTCAAAGCGTGGTTGCTCGAACACTCGCTCGTCGCCGCCGCGGCGATGTCCGGGTCCGGATCCTGCCTTTACGCCATCCTCCGCGACCCGCGCGCTGGCGGGCAACTTGACTCCGATACGAGAGCCGAGTTCGGCGATACATTCCAGACCGCCACCTGCCGCACTTTGTAAGGCTGCCAAGCCTCGGCAGAGGGCCTTCCATCCTCTCTCTGCCATCTTCAGCATTGACCCCCAAAAAGCGCTTGGCAACTCTCTCAGCGCAAGTCGTTCCCATGCAAATTGCCGCTCACTACCCGCCCGGCTTTCGCGCCCGCCGCGGACTGAACTGGGGCGCTCTCGGGCTCATGTATGCCTCTTATTACATGTGCCGCTACAACTTCCGTTTTGCCGGCCCCGGCATGAACGAGGAATTCGGCTTCAAAGCGAGCGACCTAGCCATGCTCTGGGTCGTGTGGTCGCTGGCTTACGGCACCGGGCAACTCGTCAACGGACTCTTCACCGACCGTATCGGCGGAAAATGGTCCATGCTCATCGGCGCCATCGGCACCATTTGCTGCAACTTCATCTTCGGCTTCTCGTCCTTTGTCGGCACGTTCACCACCTTCGCCCTCATCGCTCTGCTCAACGGCTGGTTCCAATCCTACGGCGCGCCGGGCATGATCAAAATCAACGCCGCGTGGTTCCGCCGCACCGAGCGTGGCACGTTCGCTGGAATTTTCGGCATCATGATTCAACTGGGTCAGTTTGCCATCAACACCCTTGCCCCCTTCCTCCTCGCGGGCTTCACCATCACGATCTGGGCCATCGGCACCTGGGTGGTCGAACCAGGCGAATGGCGCGTTCTCTTCATCGTCCCGCCTTTCGTTACCGCGGCCGCCGCGCTTTTCATGTTCTTCACGGTGAAAGAGGAACCGGCCGCCGCGGGATATCCCGATGCCATCGAGGACGAGTTGGACAACTCCGCCGGCACAAGGGTCAGCCTGAAGGAATCCTTCACCACCATCTTCACCCACCCGCTCGTCTGGTTTTACGCCATCGCCTATGCGTCGACCGGTGCGGTGAGACACAGCTCCGACCAACTCTCGGTCATGTTCTTCACCGAGCAGCTCGGCATCAATTGGAAAGCCAAGCCGCTCGCGGTGATCGTCACCATGAACCTCATGACGCTGGCCGCCGTCGTCGGCTCGATCGCCGCCGGATTCATCAGCGACAAGTTCTTCAAGGGTCACCGTTCGCCCGTGGCCATGTTCCTCTATTTCACCGAGGCCGCCGTCCTCACCACCGCCGCCATAGTCATGCTTGCCGGCTTCATCCAACCCGGCACTCTGGGCGTTTTCCTTGGCGGCATGTTCCTCGTCCTGACATCGCTCACGGTCAACTCCACCCACTCCATTGTCGGCGCTGCCGCGCCTATGGATATCGGCGGCAAAAAAATGGCCGGTTTCGCTGCGGGCGTTATCGACTCCTTCCAGTATTACGGCTCCGCTTTGTGCCTGTTCATTACCGCCTTCGTCCTCGAACGCTACGGCTGGGCCGGATGGTATCCGGTGATGATCAGCTTTGCCCTCATAGGCGGATTCGCCATGCTTCTCCTCAAGCGAAAACAAAAACGGCTCGCCGCCGCAGCCAACCCCTCATGAAAATTCTTCCCGTAATTCTTGCCGCCGCCCTGAGCGCGACCCACGCCGCCGGGCAGGATCCGCTGCGCATCGAGGGATCGAACACCTTCGGCGAAAAACTCGGCCCGCTCCTGGTCAAAGGCTTCAAACGCGCCAACCCCGGCATCCCCGTGGAATTGAAGCGCCCCGGCTCGGGCCCCGGACTCGAAGCACTCATCGCCGGGCAATCCGACATCGCCCCGACATCCCGCCCCGCCAACCGCACAGAACTGCTCGCCGCCAAAAAAGCTGGCGTGAAACTCCGTCCGCAAATGATCGGCAGCTACGGGGTCGCCGTCATCGTCAATGCGGCCAACCCGGTGAAAAACCTCAAACCCACGCAAGTCCGGACCCTCTTCAACGGCAGAGTGGCCAATTGGAGCAAAGTCCGCGGTGCGGCCGCAGCCGTAAACCTCTACGTCCTCGGACCGAATACCGGCGCGCGGGCCGGATTCCAAGACTTGGCCATGCGCGGCGACGCCTACGCCGCCACCGCCAAGTCGCTGCCCGATTACGCCTCGATCGTCGCGGCCGTGGCCAAAGACCCGAACGCCATCGGCTATGCCGACATGGGACCGCTACCCGCCGGAGTGCGTGCCGTCCTCATCAACGGCGAACCGCCCAATAGCGTCGCCATCTACGAACAAGTCTATCCCTACGCCAACTCGCTCTATCTCTACACCCTAGAGCGCAAGACCTCCCCCGCCGCACGCAAGTTCATCCGCTACGCCCTCTCCAAAGACGGCCAGCGCATCATCACAAAAGCCGGCTTTGTCCCCCGCCTCGCTGCCCCGCCCTCGGTCAGCAGCAGCTTGGCCCCCTAACAACTTTCCGTGGTGGATCGCGATGTCCCATCGCGATAGACTCTCCGGCCACATCGCGCCCCTCGGGCGCGATCAGCTTTTTCACTCAGCTTTCCAACTCAGCTTTCAGCCCTCTTCTTCATGCTCACCGTCTCCCAAGTCACCAAAGCCTTCGGCGGCCGCACCCTTTTCTCTGACGCCTCGCTGCAAATCAATCCCGGCGACCGCATCGGCCTGATCGGAGCAAACGGTGCCGGAAAATCCACGCTCTTCTCGCTCATCCTGAGCGAAAACGTCCCCGACGAAGGCACGGTTAGTCTCCAGCGCGGACGCACCGTCGGCTTCCTCCCACAGGAAAGCGCGCCGTCCGGCGACGAAACCGTCCTGCAACTCGCCACGAGCATCACACCAGCGATGACCGCCGCCTACGCCACACTGCGCGAGTTTCCCGACGAACACTCCGCGGAGCACCACGAGGCGCATGATGTCTTTATCGAACACGACGGCTACAACCTCGAAGCCAAAGCCAAACGCATCCTCGCCGGCCTGGCCTTCCGCGAAACGGACCACCACCGCCCCGCCCGCACCATGAGCGGTGGATGGATTATGCGCGCGCACCTCGCCCGCCTCCTCGTCATGGAACCCGACCTCCTCATGCTCGACGAGCCGACCAACCACCTCGACCTCGAGACGCTTGGCTGGTTCCAGGACCATCTCGCCAACTACTCCGGCGCGTTGCTCGTCATTTCGCACGACCGCGCCTTCCTCAACGCCATTTGCGATGGGATCGTCGAAATCTCACGTCAGCATCTCCACCGCTACCGCGGCAACTACGACGACTACCTCGTTGAGAAAAAGGCCCGCGACGAGCAATACCTCTCCGCTTACAAAAACCAGCAACGCGAAATCGAGCACCTTCAAGATTTCATCAACCGCTTCCGCGCCAAAGCGAGCAAAGCCGCCCAAGCCCAGGAACGCATCAAACAATTGGCCCGCATCAAGCGCCTCGCCCCGCCGGAAAACTCGGAAGCGACCGTCAAATTCCGCTTTCCCCAGCCACCCCGGGGCGGACAGCGCACCATGGTCCTCGAACATGCGCGCCAAGCATACGGCGACCACGTTGTCTACGAGGACCTCAACCTGACCATTGAGCGAGGACAGCGCACCGTCCTCGTCGGACCCAACGGAGCGGGCAAATCGACCCTCCTCAAAATCCTCGCCGGCCTCCTCCCACTGGAAGCAGGCACGCGCACCGAAGGGCACAATGTCAGCGTCGGCTACTTTGCCCAGCATCGCACCGACACCCTCGACGTTAGCCGGACGGTGCTTGAGGAAGCAATGGACGGCGCCAGCGGCGTGAGCGAGCAATCCATCCGGACTGTTCTCGGCTCGTTTCTTTTCAGCGGCGAAGCAGTTTTCAAAAATGTCGGCGTCCTCAGTGGCGGCGAAAAAAGCCGCCTCGCCCTCGTCAAACTGCTCCTCCGCCCTCCGAACCTTCTCCTCCTCGACGAACCCACCACGCACCTCGACATGGCCAGCATCAACGCCCTCGTCGCCGCCCTGCAGCCCTACGAAGGCACGCTTGTTTTTGTCAGCCACGACGTCCATTTCATCCGCTCCCTCGCCACCACCGTTCTCCACATCAATGCCGGCCGCCTCACGTCCTACGCCGGCGATTACGATTACTACCTCGAAAAATCCGGGGCCGCATCCGACCGCGGCGGCCTCGTCGCAGCCCTCTCCAATCACCGCCCCGCCGAAAAACTGGCGGTCACCGAACCGAAACAGAAGCTCGGCCTCAAGGAAATCAAACAACAGCGCCGCGCCGAAGCCGAAGCCCGCAAAGCGGCCGCCGCGGCGCGCCGCCAGTCCGAAACGCAACACCGCGAACTGGAACAGCGCATCATCACCCTCGAAACCCGCCAACGCGAACTCGCCGCCATCCTCGAGTCCGCCCCCAACGACGCCACCTCTTTCCCTCTCCACCGCGAACTCGCCGACCTCACCGAGGAACTCGAACAAGCCAACGAGGAGTGGAATAACCTTTCTGCCACGATGGCGTCTCCGGCTTAGGCGATGGACGAGTCCACGCAGCCTCAGCATCGCCGCCGTCCCCGCTATCCGGGTAAAAACCCGCGCCTCTTCGAGCACAAATACAAGGAACTCGATCCCGCGCGCCATCCCGAAACCGTCGCCAAGGTCCTCGCTTCCGGCAAAACCCCCGCCGGTTCACACGTTCCGATCATGGTCGGTGAAGTCCTCGACGTCCTGCAACCGCGGCCCGGGGAATTCTCCGTCGACTGCACCCTCGGTCACGGCGGCCACGCCCTGGCGATTTTGCCACGCATCGCTCCCGACGGCCATTTGCTGGGCCTCGATGTCGATCCGCTCGAACTGCCGCGCACGGAGCAGATCCTTCTCCAAGCGGGATTCAGGCCGGAACAACTCACCATGATGAAGTCGAACTTCGCCGGCCTGCCTGCAGCCATGGCCAAGCTCGGAAGAACTGGCGCTGACGTCATCATCGCCGACCTCGGTGTTTCCTCCAAGCAACTCGACAACCCGGACCGCGGCTTCTCGACCAAGGCCGACGGCCCCCTCGACATGCGCATGAATCCCTCGCGCGGTCTCTCCGCCGCGCAATGGCTGGAAAAAGTTTCGCCGGACAAACTGGCTCGTGTCCTCTCCGAAAACTCCGACGAACCACACGCACCGCGCATCTCCTCCGCCCTCTCCGGACGAAGCTTCACCACCACCGCCGAGTTCGCTGCCGCGATCGAGTCGGCGCTGAGTTCATTCCCGAGCGAAGAACGCGAACTTTCCATCCGCCGCGTCTTCCAAGCCATCCGCATCGAAGTGAACGAAGAATTCACCGCGCTGGACACCTTATTGCGCGTTCTGCCGCAAAGCCTCAACCCCGGGGGCCGCGTCGCCATCCTCACCTTCCACTCCGGCGAAGATCGCCGCGTGAAAAAATCCTTCCAGGCCGCCCACCGCGAAGGCCTCTACCGCGAAATCTCCCGCCGCGTCCTCCGCGCCGGGTCCGAAGAACGCCACGCCAACCCCCGCTCCACCTCCGCCAAACTCCGCTGGGCCATCCGCTAGGTGGATCGCGATGTCCCCATCGCGATAATATTTTCAACAAATCGCACCCGGAGGGCGCGATCCACCTTATCCTTTCCCCCGCTCCCGCAAAAAATCTCCCGCAATCCGCGTCGCCGCCTCCCGCAAAGTCATTTTCCCCTCCGCCACTTCAGCACCGAATTTCCCCAAATCCCGCTGCACCACATCGCTCCCGACCATCCCCACCAAGACCTGCTCCCGCGCAAATTCCACCAAACCTTCCTGCACCTGACCCAAACGTCGCGCCGCCCACTCGCCGGTCGACTCCATCTCGGAACGAAACCGCACGACCAACTTCCAGACCTCTGCAATCCCGTTCCCCTTCAAAGCAGAGCAAGTCACCACCTCCGGTTTCCACCCCGCTGTCGCCGCCGTCAAAAAGTGCAGCACCTGCGCCAATTCCAACTTCAGCTTCTCGGCGGCCGTCACGTTGTCGCCGTCCGCTTTGGTTACCGCGATCGCATCCGCCATCTCCACGATGCCCTTTTTGATTCCCTGCAGTTCATCCCCGGCACCGGTCAAAGCCAGCAGCAGAAAAAAATCCGTCATCGACCGCACGGCAATCTCGCTCTGCCCGACCCCCACCGTCTCAACCAGAATCACATCATACCCCGCCGCCTCGCAAAGCGTGATCGTCTCCCGCGTCTTGCGCGTCACCCCTCCGAGCGCACCGCCCGAGGGCGACGGACGGATATACGCCGCCGGATGACGCGACAACTTCTCCATCCGCGTTTTGTCTCCAAGGATGCTCCCTCCGGAAATCGCACTCGTCGGATCCACCGCCAGCACTGCCACCCGGTGTCCGCATTCGCAGAGATACAAACCAAACGCTTCGATGAACGTGCTCTTGCCAACTCCTGGAACCCCCGTGATCCCGATCCGCACCGAATGATCGCGATGCGGCAAAAGCAGGTTCATCAACTCCCCCGCCACCGCCCCATGCTGCGGAGCCGTGCTCTCCACCAGCGTGATCGCCCGCGCAAGCACCGTCGCATCCCCCGCCTGCACCCCGCGGGCATATTCCTCCGCGGACAGCGGCAAAGAGGGAGCGTGGGAAACCATAAACGGACCCGCTCAAACTCCCACAAAGCGCCCCCGTCTGGAAGCCTTGGCGGCTCGCGAGGACGCTCGCCCTCCATTCCCGCCCCTGGAGGGCGGCCGTCCTCGGCCGCCGCACCACTTGACCCAACTGGTCTATTCAATAGACTAGTGGTATGAAACAGATACCCAGGGTGCAGGAAGTTGGCGCCTATGAGGCCAAGACCAACCTCTCCCGCCTCCTTCGCCAGACGCGCGCCGGAAAATCCTTCATCATCACCCAGCGTGGCAAACCCGTGGCGGAGCTTAAGCCTGCGCCGGTCAAACGCGGCCAGGGTCACTGGGGAGACATGAAGGGCAAGATCCGGGTCGCGGATGACTTTTGCGAGCCGATCGAAGATATGAAGGAATACATGGAGTAACCGGATGCGCTACCTCCTCGACACACACACCGTCCTCTGGATGCGGGAGAATAACCCGCGACTCAACCGCACCAAGTGGGAACCGGTCTTCTACTCACCCGACAACGAAATCCTCGTCAGCATCGTCAGCCTGTGGGAAATGACGATCAAGCGCTCACTCGGCAAGCTCGACTTCGAAGGCTCACTCGAAGACTTCGCCGCTGACCTGGAAATCAAACACAACTTCACTCTGCTCCCGGTCGCCCCGACTGATTTAGACCGGCTGCAAACTCTTCCCCACCACCACGGCAATCCCTTCGACCGCCTGCTCATCGCCCAAGCTCTGGAACACGGCGCCACCGCAGTGACCAACGACCGCAACTGGAAAAAATACCGCTGCAAGGTGCAGTGGTAGCTCCCTGATTGTAGCGGCGGTCTGTGACCGCCGGACCATTGGATTCACTCAGTCACCGGCGGTCACA
>CAJBKE010000067.1 GCA_903953565.1 uncultured Verrucomicrobiota bacterium
AACCATCGAAATTCTCGGCAGCGCTGCTGGCGCCAAGACCGTCACCTTCAGCGGCATTGTCAGTGGCGCTGGTGGCATGTTTGTCAACAATGCCAATGCGACGGTGCTGTTCGACGCGGCCAACACCCAATCGGGCCAACTTACGATCAACGCCGGCACCGTTCGTCTTGGCGGCACGGGTGATACTTTCGGTGCGAGCACGCAAGCGATCCGCATCGGTTTGGGTTCAACGCTCGACCTGAACGGCGTAAGCACCACGGTGGGGTCTGTGGCCGAGGAGGGTGGCACCGACAGTGGTTCGATCACGCTGGGGGGAGGCACGCTGACTGTCACCGCCAATGCAACGAATATTTATCAAAGTAGCATCAGCGGCACCGGTGGCCTGACCAAGCAGGGCTCGCACACCCTGAATCTTTTCGGCACGCAAGGCTACACCGGCACAACGACGGTCAGCGCTGGTCTGCTTGCAACCGGCGTCGCGATGTCATCGACGAATTTCACGATCAATGGCGGCACGTTCGCAACCGATGCGGCAAACCGACTCGCCGACACTGCAGCTGTGAGCGTGAGCAGTGGCACACTCACTATCGGCGGCAATGATACGGTCGGCTCCTTCAGCATGTCCGGAGGCACCTTGGGCGGCAGCAGCACCTTGACTGCCGCGACCTACGCTCTCGGCGGTGGCACGATCACGGGCAACTTGGGCTCCGGCGCTGCGACTAACACCGGGACCACCTCGCTCAACGGCATCTTGAACTCGACCAACCTGGTGGTCAGCGGCGGCACGATCACTTTGGGTTCGGCCAATCGCATGAGCGACACACTGGCGGCGACAGTCAGCGGCGGCACTTTGAACCTCGGTGGTTTCACCGATACAGTGGGCAGTTTCACGATTTCCGGCGGCACGTTCACTAACGGCACGCTCACTGCGGGGAGCTACGCCCTGCAAGGCGGCGCGGTGAATGGTGTTCTTGGCAGTGGTGGGATCACCGTCACCACCGGCACGACGACACTCGGTTCGGCCAACCGCCTCAATTCCGCTTCGGCCCTCACGATCAATAGCGGCCAATTGTCGCTCGGCGGTGCGGAAACGGTGGCTTCAGTCGCCGGTTCCGGCGGCACGCTGGCGCTTGGTGCCAACACTATCAGCGTCGGCGGAGGCAACGCTTCGACGTCGTTTGCCGGCGCAATCACGGGCTCCGGCGGGGCTTTGACCAAGACCGGTTCCGGCACGCTCACGCTGAGCGGCAACAGCTCCTACAGCGGGGCCACGACTCTGAGCGGTGGTGGTCTTGTTTTCAACGGCACCAACACCAGCACGGCCACAACGGTCGGGAATAACTCCGTCTTGGGCGGCAGCGGTTCGCTCGGCGCAGTGACGATCCAATCGGGTGGCCGCATTGCGCCCGGCAACAGTCCGGGCACGCTTTCGGTTTCCTCGCTCACCCTCGAAGCGGGCAGCGGATACAACTGGGAACTGGACAATGTGGCGGGCGTCGCGGGCACGAATTGGGATTTGATCAGCGTGGGCGGCGGCGCGGGCACCGTGACCATTAATTCCACTTCGGGTTCCCAGCACACCATTTACATCTCCGGCGCCGCCACAGGCTTCGCCAACACCAACAGCTACAGCTGGACGATCATCGATGCCGGCTCACTCAGCGGATTCTCGGCCGACAAATTCGGCGTCAACTTCACCACGCTCAACGGCCAGACGCCCACGGGCAGTTTTTCGTTCAGCAATGTGAGCGGTGATCTCATCCTCGCTTACACGGCGGTGGCGAGCGTTTATGACGTGACGGTTGGCGCCGACACCGCGGCCAATCAAGGGTCGGCCCAGGCCACAAACAGCGTGGCGCAATTCACCGGCGCGTCGGCGCTCAACAAATTGGGCGCGGGCACGTTGATCATGACCAACTCCGCCAACGACTACACCGGCGTGACCACGGTCAAAGAAGGCACCATCCAGATCAATGCGGCCGCCCCCAACGCGTCGGCTGGCGCTCTCGGCAACGCGTCAAGTGCAGTCATCGTCGGCGACGCGGCTGCAGCGACCGCTGCCGGCTTCAACTTCGGCGTGGCCGGGATCACCAATGCACGCGGCCTGAGCGTGGCTGCCGGCACGGGTGCCGCCGACCGGATCATCGGCACGACGATCACCAGCGGCGTGGCCGAGCAGGCCGGGACCGTCGTGGTCAATACCAACACGGTCTTCCAAGCAGCCGATGGCGGCACGCTCTTGGTCTCCGGCGCCATTTCCGGAGTCGGCAACGTCACCATCTCGAACAGTGGTCTGAATATTTTCTCCGGCGTCAACACCTACACTGGCACGACAACGATTCTGACCAACTCGACCCTGCGCATCGCCAACAGCAGCGCCTTGGGCACTACCGCCGGTGCAACAGCGGTCAACGGCGGCGGCACTCTGGCCCTGAGCAACGGCATCACCTCGGCGGAGGGCATTACCATCAACGGCAACGGCGTGAGTGGCGGGGGCGCCATCCGCAACATCAGCGGCGACAACACGCTGTCCGGCGGGATTGTTCTCGGCTCGGCCTCGCGCATCAATGCCGACACCGGCACCACGCTCACCTTGAGCGGCGGCGTCACCGGAGCGGGCCAAGCCCTCACTCTGGGCGGAGCGGGCAACATCACTGTCTCCACGACCGGCATCAATACCTCCACCTCCGGCTCGTTGACCATCGATTCGACCGGCGTGGTGACGCTGGGCGCCTCGGGCAATTACACGGGCGCGACGACGCTCTCTTCGGGTACGTTGCGAGTCGGCAACAACGGCGCGCTGGGCACAGGCGGGTTCGCCATCAATGGCGGCGTGGTTGCCTCGGACGGCGGCACGGCGCGCACCATCACCAACGCGATCACTCTGGGCAGCAACGTGCAGTTCGGCGACGGCACGGGCACGGGTGCTCTGACCATGAGCAACATCAACTTGGGCGCTTCGACGCGGACAATCACGGTGAGTAACAGCACTACGCTGGCCGGAGCCATCACCAACACGGGAGGTCTGACCAAGGCCGGCAGCGGCACGCTGATCCTCAGTGGGGCCAACACCTACACGGGAGCCACCACGGTGGACGGCGGCGTGCTGTCCGTCAGCGGCGGCTCTGCCATCGGGGACACCAATGTGGTGACAATCACCAGCGGCACGCTCAACCTTGCCACGGGCGAAGCCGTCGGCTCCATCAGCGGAGGCGGCAATATCGCGCTCAACGGCAACCAGCTCATCGCCGGGCAGAACAACTCGAACACCGAGTTCTCCGGCATCATGAGCAGCAGCAGCACGAACGGAAACTTCGTCAAGAAGGGCACCGGAACGCTGACCCTCTCCGGTGCCAACACGATGAACGGGCCGATGTATATGGTGGGTGGCACCACGCTCTTCACCGTCAATCAGGGCGCCACCTTCACCAACACGCTCTTCCTCGGCGAGGAGTTTGCCGATACTGCTGCGGCCACGCTGGCTTTCGGCGGTAGCGGCTTGACCGTCGCCAACGCGATCACCGTGCGCTCCGGCTCCACCGGCGCCATGGTCATCGACGCGTTGAACACCTCGGGAACAACCACGCTGAACGGCGCGCTCACGCTCGCTAAAAACACCACCATCCGTGCGAACAGCGGCGGCTCCTTGCTCGTCAACGGCAACGTGAGCTTGGGCACCAGCCAGCTCTTCGCCGACAGCACGACCGGCTCTTCGCTCACCATCGCGGGGAACATCTCTACCTCCAGCCGGGCCGCCGAGCTTTTGGTCAACGACACTGGCACTGTGATTCTTACGGGCAACAACAGCGCCGATATGAAGATCACCCTCACTGCCGGCACACTGCAGGTGGGTAACATAAGCAACCTCGGTGCTCCGACTGGGACCTTCTTCGGCGACAAGTTGAACATCAACGGTGGAACGCTCTCCGCAACCAACAATGTCAGCGCCGGTGCGAACTTCGGTGTCACCGTTTCGGCCAACGGCGGCAACCTCCACGCCTCGAGCGGCAGCACCTTGACGCTGGCCGACTTCATCAACGATTCCGGCGCCGGGACGAATGCTTACACCCTCGGCATCGGTGGTGGCGGAACGGTCGCCCTGCAGAAGGCCACCGGGAACAACCAGTTCAATGGCAATATGACCTTCTCGGTCACGAATGGGTCCACCTTGTCCACTCCCAATCTCCTGGCGCTCGGCAACTCTTCGACCAACATCGTTAGCCTGAACAACGGCACCTTCGCTTACACCGGCAGCACCGGGACCGCCTCGCAGCGCTTCACCCTCGGCGCTGGCGGCGGCACGATCACTGTGACCGCAGCCAACCTCGGCACGACGCTGACGCTGACAAATATCGTCAGCGGGACCGGCAACACCCTGACCAAGGCGGGCGACAGCATCCTCGCCCTCTCCGGCGCCAACACCTACGGCAAGACGGTGATCAGCGGGGGCATGTTGACTGTCGGCGCCGACAACAACTTGGGTGCCACGCCGGGCAGCGCCACGGCCGACAGCATCACGATCGGCAACGGTCGCCTCGGTCTGAACGGCATTTTCACGCTTGGCGCGAACCGCGGCATCACATTGACCAATGCCAATGCCGGCATCGATGTCTACGGCGGCAATACGGCTACGGTGGCCGGTGTCATCACGGGGGCGGGCGGTCTCACCAAGTTCGGCACCGGCACGATGATCTTGACCGCAGCCAACAGCTACGAGGGAGGCACGACCATCTCGGTGGGCACCCTGCAGGTCGGCAACGGCGGCGCCACCGGCCAGCTCGGCACCGGCAACATCACGAACAACACCTCGCTGATCGTTAATCGCACCGGAACAATCAACCTCAACGAGATCATCTCCGGCACCGGCTCGCTGACCAAACAAGCCGCTGGAACGCTTGCGCTGTCGGCGAGCAACAGTTTCAGCGGCGGCTCGACCCTGTCGGCCGGCGTTATCCGCGCTGCGCACAACAACGCGCTTGGCACCGGCGCGCTCGTCTCATCGGCGGGCACGACCCTCGAGGTGACCAACGGCATTAATCTGGCCAACAACCTCAGCGTCTACAACGTGAGGTTCCTCAACGGTGGCAACACCCTGAGCGGGACGATTACCAACAACAACACTGTCTACGATGTGAATGCCGGCCAGACGAACACCCTGGGCGGCTTTGTCACCGGCAGCGGATCGGTCACGTTGATCGGCGGTGGCGTGCTCGACATCACCGGGACCACCAATAACTACACCGGCAACACCGTCATCTCCAACGGAACTATCCGCATCAGCACGCTGGCCAACTCTAACAATGTCAGCAGCGTTGGCGTGAGCAACAACATCACGCTCGCCGGCACGACGACCAGCACCAACTTGAACGCCAATACCACGGCGGCCATTGATTACACCGGCGGCAATGTGACAACCGATCGTGCGTTCGTGGTGAACGAAGGCGGTGGCACGATCAACATGGCCACAGCGGCGACCGAGATGACGCTCACAGGATCGGCCAGCGGCTCCGGCAAACTGATCGTCGGCGAGGGGACGCTGATTCTGAGCAACGGCAGCACGGCAAACTCCTTCGCCCCCGGCTCGATCCAAGTCGACAGCGGCGCCACGCTGCAATTGGCGGCCAACAACCAGATCGGCAACAGCACCGGCCTCATCCTCAACGGCGGCACGTTCCGAGTTGGAACGGCTTCCACCGGCTTCTCCGATACGCTCGGAACGCTGACGCTTTCGGACAGTTCGACCATCGATCTCGGAGCATGGACCACCGGACTGCGTCAACTGACTTTCGCCAACAGCTCTGCCATCACCTGGACCGGCACCTTGACCATCACCAACTGGCAGGGCGTGGCTCTCCAATCGAGCAGTGTTGCGGAAATCCTCTTCGGGACCGGGGGCCTGACCTCCACGCAACTAGGTCAAATCTACTTCGCCAACCAAAACATCAACGGCGGCCAGCTGATCGGCGGCGAACTTGTCCCCGTGCCCGAGCCGCGCGTCTATGCCGCGGCGGTCGCTTTGCTGGCAGTCGTCGGCTGGCGCGAGCGCAAGCGTTTGATGGGTTTGTTGAGCAGGGAGAAAAAGCCTACGGCCTGAGGCATGCGGCTACGCCGCGCTGGCGAGTGGCCGACGGGGAGATATCAGGAAACAGGGGGACATGTCGGGGGCTATCGCGCTGCGGAGGGCGCGACCCATCGGGGGTTTCCGGCGCGCGGGTCCGTGGGGGTTATTCGAATTCGGGGCATTTTCGGCTCGTTTTGGGCGGACGGGTGGGCCATATACCGTCCTGCTATGAAAATCTCCCGCCTTCTTCCCTTGGTCGCCCTCTTGGGTGCATCCACTCTTCTCACCGGCTGCGGCTACAACCGGTTGGTCGGTCTCAAGCAGCAGACCGACAGCAGTTGGGCCGACGTGGAAAATGTTTACCAGCGCCGCGCGGACCTCGTGCCGAATCTGGTCAAGACGGTCGAGGGATCGGCCAATTTCGAGAAGGAGACGCTGACGCAGGTGATCCAGGCGCGTCAGCAGGTGAACAATATCAAGGTTGACCCGAATTCCCCGCCGGCCACACCGGAAGCGATGCAGGCGTTCCAGCAGACGCAGGACCAATTGTCCTCCGCCTTGTCCCGCCTGCTCGTCACGGTCGAGCGCTATCCGGATCTCAAAGCCAACGCCAACTTCCAGAATCTCCAAGTCCAGTTGGAGGGAACGGAAAACCGCATCACGGTCGAGCGCCGCAAGTTCAATGAGTCCGTGCAGGCCTACAACACGGCGACCAAGCAATTTCCCACCATCATCTACTCCGGCTTCCTAGGCTTCAAAGAGCGGCCGTATTTCGCGGCGCGGGCCGGGGCGGACCAGGCGCCCGAAGTGAATTTCAACTTCGGCGGCTCGGGGTCGTAGAGGTGGATCGCGCCGTCCCAAGGATGTCGCGCCGCCACCTACTCCCACTCGATGCCGGCGGGTGGTTTGGTCGAGATGTCGTAGAGGACGCGGTTGATGCCCGCGACGCGGTTGAGAATTTTGTTCGAGACGCGCGCGAGGAGGTCTGCGGGTAGCGGGGACCAGTCGGCGGTCATGGCATCAACGCTGGTCACGGCACGCAGGCTGACCGCTTCCTCGTAGGTCCGCTCGTCACCTTTGACCCCGACGGTCCTGACCGGAAGCAGGGCCGTGCCGGCCTGCCATACTTTGTCATACCATCCGCTCTGCTTGAGTTCCCCGATGAAAATGGCATCCGCCGCACGGCAGACCTCGAGGCGTGCGGGCGTGATTTCACCGACCACGCGCACGGCGAGGCCCGGACCCGGGAACGGGTGACGGTGGAGCATGTCGTGCGGGATGTTGAGCGCTGCACCCAGTTCGCGCACCTCGTCCTTGAACAATTCGGCCAAGGGCTCGAGCAGGCGACCCTCGGCCTGCAGTTCGAGGATGCGGTCGACGCGGTTGTGGTGGGTCTTGATGCGGGAGGCCTGCGATCCGCTTGTGGCGCTCTCGATCACGTCGGGATAAAGCGTGCCTTGGGCAAGCAATTCAACGCTGCCGGCGTGCGAAAAAAAGACGTCGATGAATTCGTCCCCGATGCGGCGGCGTTTTTCCTCCGGATCCGTGATGCCCGCGAGGCGGGAGAGGAAGCGGTCCGTGGCGTCGACCCGGTCAACCTCGATGCCGAGGCGCCGGAACTGCTCCACAACCTCGTCGCCCTCGTTGCTCCGCAGCAGGCCGTTGTCGACGAAGATCGGATGCATGTCGGCGCCGGCGGCATGGAGAAGCATGGCAAGCACGGTCGAGTCGACTCCGCCCGAGACGGCGCAGACGACTTTGCGTCCGGCGATTTCACGCCGCGTGTCTTCGATGAGCTGGTCCTTGAACCGGTCCATGGTGAAGGCGGGTTGCTCGCCGGAGAGTTCGAGGAAGTTGCGCAGGATTTCCGTGCCGTATTCCGTGTGACTGACTTCGGGATGGAACTGGATGCCGAAGAAGCGTTCGTTCCATCGCACCGCGACGGGCGTGCCGCGCGGGTTGACGGCCAGGACTTCGCATCCTGCGGGAAGGTCGGAGACGCTGTCCGAATGGCTCATCCAAATGGTGCTCTCCGCCGGAAGGTTTTTCAGGAGGTCGTCGGCGTGTCTCACCTCCATGGTGACCGGGCCGTATTCGCGGTCGCCGCAATGCGCCACATTTCCACCGAATTTGCGGTTGAGCAATTGCATGCCGTAGCAGACACCGAGCACCGGGCAACCGAGCGCTTGCAGGTGCTCGAAGTCGACGTCGGGCGCACCCGCTTCGTTGACCCGGGCCGGACCGCCGGAAAGGACAACGGCGGCCGGGCGGCCGACTTCGTCCCAGTGACCGGGCAGATAAAGTTTGCTGAAATAGCCGAGCGCGCGCAGACGGCGCACGATCAACTGGGAATACTGCGAGCCGTAATCGATGACGGCGATCTGCGTGCGCATGACGGTCAGGTCGAGTGGTAGTTCACCGGTTCCTCGGTGATGGTGACATCGTGCGGATGACTCTCGCGCAGGCCGGATGCGGTGACTTGCATGAAGACCGCCTTGCCGCGCAATTCATCGAGGTTGGCCGCACCGACATAGCCCATGCCGGCACGGAGTCCGCCCATGAGGTGGAAAACAAGTTCGCCGAGCGGTCCGCGATAGGGGATGCGGGCCTCCACGCCTTCGGGCACGAATTTGTTGGCGCCTTCCTGACCGTAACGGTCGCGGGCGCCTTTGGCCAAGGCTCCGGCCGAGCCCATGCCCCGGTATTCTTTGAAGGTTCGGCCCTGCCAGCGCGCCAGCTTGCCCGGGCTTTCCTCGGTGCCGGCGAGCAGCGATCCGAGCATCACGGCGTCCGCACCGGCGGCGAGTGCTTTGACGATATCGCCCGAGTAGCGGATGCCGCCATCGGCGATGAGCGGGATGCCTCGTTCGCGACAGACCCGTGAGACGGCGCGGATCGCGCTGAATTGCGGCGTGCCGACTCCGGCGATGACGCGCGTGGTGCAGATCGATCCGGGGCCCACGCCGACTTTGATCGCGGCGGCGCCCGCGGAAATCAGATCAGCCGCGCCTTCGGCGGTGACCACGTTGCCGGCAATGACGGGGACGCCGGGCCAGCGACCGGCGCATTTTTCCAACTGTGCGAGCATCGATTCGGTGTGGCCGGTGGCGGCGTCGATGGCGATGACATCGGCACCGGCTTCGACCAGCGCGTCCCCCGACTCAAGGGCGCGGGGGCCGACGCCGATGGCGGCACCGACGCGCAGGCGACCTTCCGCATCTTTGCTGGCCTGACCGTGCTGCATGGTTTTGACGATATCCGACGCGGTCATCAGGCCAACGAGCCGTCCGTCGGCATCGACAAGGGGAAGTTTTTCGATGCGGTGCTTGTGGAGGACCGCTTTGGCTTCCGCCTGCGAACAACCGGGAGAGGCGGTGACCAACCGCTCGCGCGGCGTCATCACGTTTTTCACGAGAATGTTGTCGTTCTCTTCCACCCAGATATCCCGGCGGGTGACGACGCCGAGCACGATGTTTTGGCCATCGACCACGGGGAAACCCTCGATGCCGGACTCGCGCATACGGCGGCGGAGTTGTCCGAGCGTGGTGTCCGCGGTGACCGTCTCGGGGTTGGCGATGACGATGTTTTCGGCGCGTTTGACCCGCCGCACCATGGCGATCTGTTTGTCCAGGGGGCAGTTGCGGTGGATGATGCCGATGCCGCCTTCTCGCGCCAGCGCCATGGCGAGGCGTTCCTCCGAAACGGTGTCCATGGCGGCCGAAACCACCGGGATGGCCAACCGGATGTCGGTCGCGATGCGCGAGGAAATATCGGCTTGCGCGGGCAGGATGCCGCTGCGTCCCGGGACGATGGTCACGTCGTCGAAGCTCAAACCCAAGGGCAGTGTGTCATTCATGGTGTATCGGGAGAGTTTTGACCGGCATCTTACGCTTGTTTTCCGGCGAGCAAAAGATTCGCGCCGAGGGCGACTTCCTCGACGGCTCCGCTCAGGGACTGGCCGATGAACGGCGTGTTGCGGCTTTTCGAAGCCATGGTCTCGGGGTCGACCTTCGTTCGACCCTCGGGATTGAAAACAACGAAGTCGGCGCTCTCTCCTTCGCGGAAGCCGGGTGGCTCGATGCAGAGGATGCGGCGGGGAGTCTCCGAAAAAGCCCGCACGAGGATGTCCCAGGGCAGCTTTCCGGGGCGCACGAGGCGTTCGTAGAGCGAGGGCAGCGCGGTTTCCAGGCCCGTGATGCCGAATGGCGCGGAGGCAAAGTCGAGGTTCTTCTCGAACTCGGTATGCGGCGCGTGGTCTGTGGCCAAAGCATCGATCGAACCGTCGAGCAGGCCGGCGAGGAGCGCCTCGTTGTCAGCCGCGGTGCGCAGCGGCGGGTTCATTTTGAAATTGGTGTCATAGTCCGTGATATCGTCCTCGTTGAGCAGGAGGTGATGCGGTGAAACCTCGCAGGTGACGCGGACGCCGTCCTGTTTGGCCCGACGGACGATATCGAGTCCGCGCGCCGTGGTGACATGCTGGATGTGGATGCGCGCTCCGGCGAGGCGCGCCAGCTCGAGGTCGCGGGCGATGCTGATTTCCTCGCTGCAGGCCGGGATTCCCGGGATACCCAGCCGGTAGGAGCGGGCACCTTCGTTCATCGCGCCGCCACGGCTCAGTTCCGGGACTTCGCAATGGCAGGCGGTGAGAAGATCGAAGTGACGTGCGTATTCCAGCGCGCGACGGAAAAGATAGGCATCGGCCACCGGGTCGCCGTCGTCGGTGATCATCACCGCACCCTGACGGTGCATGTCGGCGATGTCGGCCAATTGCTGTCCGGCCCGGCCTTTGGTGATGCAACCCGATGTCCAGACGGGAATGGGGGACTGCTCGCGGGCCAAAGTGCGGACGAAGCGGACCAGACCGCCGGTATCGATGGGCGGATCCGTGTTCGGCATGGCGACAATGCCGGTGAATCCGCCGCGCACCGCGGCGCGCCCGCCGGCCGCGATGGTCTCCTCGTCCTCACGCCCGGGTTCGCGCAGGTGGACGTGCATGTCGAAAAGACCGGGCAGAAGGATTTTTCCCGTGCAATCTACGATCTCGGCGCCGGCCGGAGGAGCGATCTCGGGGGCCACTTTTTCGATTTTTCCCCTGGCCGAAACGAGAAGATCAAGGCGTCGCGGCGAGGCATGCGCGGCATCGACGGCTTGTCCGCCGCGGAAAAGTCGTGGGGTGCTCATGATGTGGCGTCCTCTTTTTCGTCGGGCAGGGGTGCCACGGCGGGCTGCAACCAATAGAGCACGGCCATGCGCGCGGCGATGCCGTTTTCCACCTGGCGGTTGATCAGGCAGTGCTCGTAGGTGAGAACTTCGTCGACCAGTTCGACCCCGCGGTTGACCGGTCCGGGATGCATGATGCGGATCCCGCGACGGCGGCATTCGAGGAAACGCTCGCGGGTGAGGCCGAAGACGTTGTGGTATTCGCGCAGACTGGGGAAAAAATGCGCGGCCTGCCGTTCGCGTTGAAGGCGCAGCAGGTAAACAAAATCAGGGCCCCATTCGATGGCTTCGCCGAAATCGGCGAATGATTTCATGTAGTCGGGGCGACCCGCCGGCACGAGCGTGCCGGGCGCGAAGATGCCGACTTCCATGCCGAGTTTGCGCGCGATGGTGCTGACCGAGCGGGAAACGCGCGAGTGGAGAAGATCGCCGACGAGGAGGATTTTGCGTCCGGCCAGTTCGCCCACCGCCTCGCGCATGGTGAACGCGTCGAGCAGCGCCTGCGTGGGGTGCGCGTGGTTGCCGTCGCCCGCATTGATCACCGCGGCCGGTGTGTGTTTGGCAATGAAGGCCGGCACGCCGGCACCCGCGTGGCGCACCACCATGTAGTCGACCTTCATCGATTGCATGGTTTCCACCGTGTCGAGGATCGATTCGCCTTTGGTCACGCTCGACTGCGTGATGGCGAGGTTGGTCACGTCCGCGGAGAGGCGCTTCGCCGCGATCTCGAACGAGGCGCGCGTGCGCGTGGAGGACTCGAAGAAGAGGTTGAGCACCGTTTTGCCGCGCAACGCTGGGACTTTTTTCACCGAGCGTGTGAAGAGGTCTTTGAACGGTCGCGCTGTCTCGAGGAGAAAAACGATCTCTTCGCGCGACAGGCTTTCGATGTCGAGCAGGTCCTTGCGGCGCGGAGGCGCGGTCGTGGTGCTCATGCCCGGTCCTCCGTTGCGGTGAGGAACACGCCGTCGCGTCCGTCGGTCTCGGCAAAGCACACGCGCACATGGTCGTGTCGCGCGGTGACAATCGTCTCCCCGAGATAATCCGGGGCGATGGGCAGTTCGCGGTGCCCGCGGTCGATGAGCACAGCGAGTTGGATGCGGGCGGGACGCCCGTAGTCGACCAGTTCGTCCAGCGCGGCACGAATGGTGCGGCCGGTGAAAAGGACGTCATCAAAGAGCACGATATGCGCACCTTTGACTTGGAAGGGCACATCGGAGCCGCGGATCGACGGGATCGTGCCAAGGTTGTCGAGGTCGTCCCGGTAAAGCGCGATGTCGAGCGTTCCCATCGGCGCATCGCATCCGCGCGCTTTGAGGATCTCGTGCACCCGTTGGCAGAGGACTGCCCCGCGCGTGTGGATTCCGACCAAGGCAGGCACTTTTCCGGGATGCGCCTCGATGATCTGCGCGGCAATACGCTCCGTTATGCGGCGGATGTCGGAGTCCGCCAGCAACAATCGCTCGCGCGCCTCGCTCATGGAAGCTTTGCCCTGCGGCATCGGTTGGCGTGGAGTGATTGCATCGGTTCTGCTGGTAGGCATTTCTTTGTCCGGCACGGACGCAGGGTCTCACGGAGGCGCCGGCGCGTGAGGCCGACGGGTGGACCGAACCGGCTGCCGCGGCGCGTCCTCCACATCCACCCATAGTGGGAAGATTGCGGTCTTCCCGTAGAGACTCCCGGTCCGATCACCGGAATTATATGAGTGCATCGTTGCATTCATGACGATCGGCGGGGGAGGGTGGAAAAAAAAGAAAAAACCGCCTTTTCCAAGCGTGCTTGCATCACCGGCCGGGATATTCGATTGCTGACGGATGTCGATTTACCGGACCTTGCGGCCGATTTTCTTCTCCCTGCCCCCGGAGGTGGCCCATGCGGCGGCTTTGGCCGGGCTCGAGGCGGCTTGGCGCGCGGGTTTGCTCCGTCCGCCGTCCGGCGGCGCGCCGGTCGAGGTCATGGGGTTGCGTTTTCCCAACCGTGTGGGTCTGGCCGCCGGTATGGACAAGGATGCGCGGCATGTCGATGCGTGGGGCGGGCTGGGATTCGGGTGCGTCGAGGTGGGGACGGTTACCCCGCGCCCCCAGCCCGGTAATTCGCGTCCCCGCCTCTTCCGGTTGCCGGCCGCGGGGGCGCTGATCAACCGCATGGGATTCAACAACAAAGGGGCGGAGGCCGCGTCCGCTCGCCTCGCACGGAGGAAATTCCGCGGGATTGTCGGGGTGAATATCGGCAAGAATGCGTCCACGCCCGCGGAGAGAGCGGCGGAGGACTACCTTGCGGCCATGCGGGCGGTTTACGGCGTGGCCGACTATATCGCGGTGAATATTTCTTCGCCGAATACGGCAGGGCTGCGCGATTTGCAGTCGGTATCCGCGCTTGATGCGTTGCTTTCTGCCCTAACCGCGGAGAGCGAACGCCTGGCGGACCGACACGGCAAGCGTGTTCCTCTGGCCGTGAAGTTGGCGCCCGACCTCGGTGCGGATGATCTGGCCGAGGCGGCGCGTGCCATCTCCGGACATGCGGTTGCGGCCGTCATCGCGACAAACACCACGACCGATCATGCGTCTGTCGCCGGGCTTCCGCATTCCGGGGAGCGGGGAGGACTGAGCGGAACCCCGTTGGCCGAAGCATCCACGCGTGTGCTTGCCGCGTTGCGGGAGTTGCTGCCTGCGCATGTTGCCCTGATCGGCGTCGGCGGCATTTCCAGCGCGGCTGGTGCCCGTGAAAAAATCAAAGCCGGCGCGGATCTGGTCCAGGTCTATACTGGTTTGGTTTATCGCGGACCGGGTTTGGTTCGCGAACTTCTCTCCGGTCTAGCAGAGTAAGAAAAGGACCCATGAACCGATCCAGCTTCCTTCAATGGCCGCGGCTCCTGCGCCCGATAGTTTTTTGCTGCCTTGCCCTCGGCCTCGTCGCTTCCTCGGACGCCACCCCGCTGCCGCCCGCACCTGCGGACTATGTGATGGACGAGGCGGGTGCGCTCGATCCTTCGCAGCGCACGCTCCTCACCCATGAGCTGAGGCAGTTCGAGCGCGAAACATCCAACCAGCTGGTCGTGGCAGTGATTCCGAAGGTTCCGGATGATTATGTCATGGAGGATTTCACGCAGCGGACGGCCGAGGCGTGGGGGGCGGGTCGCAAAGAGCGGGACAATGGCATGGTGTTGTTCGTCTTTCCCGAATCGCGCCAATTGCGTGTGGAAGTTGGTTACGGTCTGGAGGGCGCGGTCCCCGATGCTTTGGCCAATGGCATCATCAACAACGAGATCGTACCCTCGCTGCGCGCGGGAGACATCGGCGGCGGGATAATGCGCGGCGCCGATGCGCTCATGGCCGCAGCGCGCGGTGAATACGAGGGATCCGGGAAAACCGTGGCCGAGGAAAATGCCCTGCAGGGCGATCCGGCCTCTTCGCTCATCTTTTGGATCATCCTCATCGTGATCTTGATCATCGTGATCCAGCGCAGTCATGGACGCGGGGGCACGGTCTATACGCCGCGCGGTCGCCGTGACGTTTTCTTCCCGGGTGGTTTCGGCGGCGGTTTCGGTGGAGGTGGCTCCGGTGGTGGTTTTGGCGGTGGAGGATTTTCCGGGGGCGGCGGTGGTTTCGGCGGCGGGGGAGCGAGCGGGAGATGGTGATATGAGCTCGAAAGAATTCATCGAACTGATCGACGAAGCCGAAGTTTTGCGCGCCGTGGCTGCAGCCGAGAAACGAACCTCGGGCGAGGTCCGCGTCTTCATTTCGCGCCGGCGTTTGCGCGGTCGCGATGTCTCGGCCTGCGCATCGGCGGAATTCCATCGTCTCGACATGGACACGACGGACGATCGCAATGCCGTGCTCTTCTACGTGGTCCCGCGCGATCACATGTTTGCTGTGATCGGAGATGACGCGGTGCATGCCAAATGCGGTCAATCTTTTTGGGACGAGACAGCCAAAGCCTTGGAGAAGGAATTCAAAGACGCGCGTTTCACCGAAGGTCTGGTCGCGGCCATCGAGCGCGCGGCGGATTTGCTCGCCACCCATTTTCCGCGCCGACCGGACGATCGCAACGAATTGCCCGACGAGATCGCGCGGGACTAACTCACTCGGCTTCGGCGCGTGCCCCGAGCATTTTTTCGAAGACCTCGTTGAGAGCCGAGGCTGGCAGACGCAGGGCCTTCTGTCCTTCAGTCGGCTGCCACGCGGTGGCCGCCAGTTGGTCGGTGAAGTCGAGTTTTTCGATTTCGAGGTCGATCTCGCCTTGCGATGTGGTCAGGACCAAACGAGTCGGTTTGTCGTTGTCGCCGATCCAAGCCCGCCCCGTGAAGTCCTCCGCCTTGATGGCTTCGCGCAGTTGCGGGAGGAGACCGAATTCAAGCACGCGCCGTTGCGGGTTTTGCTCTTTGCCCAAGTCTTTCACATCGAAAACAAGCGGCAGGAAAGACAGCATCTTGGGATCAAAGGCCACGGGAAGGAGCGGTGGCGACGCGGCATCGGGTGCGCTTTCCGTTGCATCGATTCCAGCGGCTTGGGCCAGAACGGTCATCGGTTCGGCTGGCACGGCCCAGAGTTCCCTGCCGTCCCGGCAAGCCGTCAGCGGTGCGGACGCGCCTTCGCGCACGACATCGACGCGGAAACGGTCGGGTGACTGGACGGCGAGGCGAAGGCGTGTCCCTGCGGCGGCGGCCAGCGGCCCGGTTCCGCTGTTCACCCGGCATTCGGCGACCATTGCCCGGCTCTGTCCTTCCGCAGTGCCAAGCACGGAGGCGGCGATCGGGGCAAGGGCGCGGCCGAAGACATCGTAGGCGGCTCCGTCTGCCGCCGGCGCTCCGTGGACCAGCGCGAGCAATGCAGCGATCTTGCACGCGGCTGGCCAAGTCCTAGTATGGCACCACGAGCGCATGGTGAACATCTTCCTGCCGAAATTTCTCGCTGCGGACGGTCTGTATTTCGCGTTCCAAGAGTCGACCGTCGCCGGGCATGCCGTCGTCGCCGCGTTGTTCCTCGCCTCGATCTTCAGTTGGTCGGTCATCATCACCAAGTTCCGCATGATCCGCTTCGCGCGCAAGCAAACCGAGCGCTTTTTCGCGGTATTCCGGCGCAACAGGCAACCGCTCCACGTTTACGAGGCGGGTCTGACCTTCGAGGGCTCGCCGGCTTACGATGTTTACCGCGCGGGCTGTGCGGAGTTGGCGCTGCAGATGCTCGGCTCGCAAGAAGTGGACGAAACCTTTGCCGCGCGCGTCGAGGTGGCGGACAAAATCACGCCCGCGCAGATGCGCGCGGTGACCGTGGCGATGGAGCGGGCGGTGGGCGAAGCGGGGCTGCGCATGGAATCGCAGATGATCATTCTGGCCACGGCGGTCAGCGGTTCGCCCTTTCTCGGGTTGCTCGGCACGGTGTGGGGTGTGATGGACGCGTTCGCCGGTATTGCTATTGCCGGAACGCCCAATCTCGCGGCCATGGCGCCGGGTGTGGCCGGCGCGCTGGTCACCACGGTCATCGGCCTGCTCGTCGCGATTCCTGCGATGTTCGGCTACAACTTTCTTATCACCAGCCTCCGCTCGCTCATCGTGCAGACGGACAACTATGCGGCGGAGCTTTCCTCGGAGTTCGAGCACCGCTACGTCAACTTCGGCCGCGGCGGCTGATCGTCCCATGCGCCGCTATTCCGACAAACAACCGCTCTCCACGCTCTCGGAGATCAATGTCACCCCGCTACTCGACCTTGCGTTCGTGCTGCTCATCATCTTCATGATCACCACGCCGTTGCTCGAGAACAGCATGGACCTCGTCGTTCCTTCTAGCCAAGCGGCGAGCAAGGAAGTCGATCCCTCGAAGGTGACGATCGTTTCGATCGACCGGAACGAGGTGCTCAAGCTCAACGAGGTGCAAATGACCGAGTCCGAAATCGGACAGCGCCTCGCCGCCCTGCGCACAGAGGACCCGCAGGCTGCCGTTGTGGTGCGGCCGCACCGCGAGCTTTCCGTGCAGAAGTTTGTCTCGCTCATGGACGTCATCCAGAAAGCCGGCGTGATGAAGGTCGGCGTGATGACACGGCCCGAGGAAGACTGAAGTTGCCATGGGGAAACCGCGTTTCCGGCGCACGGTGGTCGCCGTGGCCCTTTTGCACGGGCTGCTTATCGGTCTCCTTTTTTATTGGAGCACGCGCGAGGTGCGCATCCAGCAGACGAAGGTCACTTGGTTGAACACATCCGACTTTCTCCCGCCGGAAACGGAGGAAGAGACGATCGATCCGAAAAAGTTCGATCCCTTGCCCGAGACCGAGCCTGTGCCGGCTTCCCAGTTGTCGTCGAATCCGAGCGAGATCGCACTGCCGACTCCGACGCCTACACCTACGCCCACGCCGGCTCCCACCCCGACACCAACTCCCACCCCGAAGCCATCGCCCAAAGCAACTCCCAAGCCCACGCCCAAACCGACCCCGAAGCCATCGCCGAAACCTTCGCCCAAGGCCTCGCCAAAGCCGTCACCCAAAGCTTTGCCCAAAGCTAGTCCGAAGGCTTCAGCCAAACCTTCACCGGCCAAATCGGAGAACGCGGACAAGAAGAGCGAGAGTTCCGTGCCGAAAGCCGAGGCGGTAGGTACCAAGGCGGGAGGTTCCGCTGGCGCAGCCTCCGGCGGCGCGGCCGGTGGAAGCGGGGACAGCATGTTCGGCGTCTTTCACGAGCACATCCACGACTGCTTTTTCAGCGTCTGGGACCAACCAACGAGCATCGCCGGGACAGCCAACTTCGTCACCGGCTTGCGCATCAAGATCGAGTCGGACGGCCGGATCTCCGATTTCAAAGTGGTCCGTTCCTCCGGTAATGTTGTCATGGACGAGAGCGTCATGGCCGCCGCCCGCCGCGTCCTGAAGGTGAACCCGCCCCCCGGCGGCCTTCTGTCGGGAGGGGCTTATCAGGTCACGATAAACTTCGAACTGGAGTAGGGGGTTATTCGTGGATTGACCCTCGGGCGCGGGGATTCTTAAATAGACG
>CAJBKE010000068.1 GCA_903953565.1 uncultured Verrucomicrobiota bacterium
CCGCGCTCAGGTAAAAATAGTCGGAGCTGTATCCCTCCAGATCTTTGATTTCCTTCGGTCCCGGCAGGGTGATCTTCCACTCACTGAGATCAAAGGCGGTGGACGGCGCCTGGGCGAAAACACGGGGCTCCCCTAAGAGCACAGCCCCGGCAAACGCCGCCGTCAAAAAACGGGCATAGCGCCGCGGGGGCATAAATTTGAGCCCGTCCGCCGACATTGCGCCGGCCTGCAGCCGCGCAAGCTCGGATGAGGCAAGTGCAGTGAAAAATCGCGCCGGATCCAGCAGGGTTCGCCACTGGCATCGACAAGACTCATGGCCGCTGCTCATTCCTTGCGCGTGAGCAGCGTGGCCTGATAAGCCGCGACCTGTATTCCCTTGTCCGTCCGCGCTACGACCATCATGAACCGGTTCGTCCCCTGGATTATTCTTTCGCGTGCCAGGACTTTGAGGTCGAGCACGCCCGAGACCACGGCAACGCGGCCCAGCAAAGTCACCTTCGGGTCGAGAATTTTGCACCGCACGTAATCCCTCGTGCCATCCCGCAGGGCGCCGAGAAAACGTTTTTTCGTCTCCACCAGGCCCGTTCCGTGCGTGTGCGTGTAGCCACTGTCGAGCAGGTTCTCCAAAGCAGCGGTGTCGGAAGCACCGACCAGGGCAGCCCACCTACGCGCCGTTCTCAACGCATCGGCCTCGGTGAGATCACACGCCGGAGTTCCCGCCCGCGCGACGCCGGCCGCGAAGGCCAGAAAGAGCGACAGAAAAATAGCTCTCCGCATGGGCAAACGCGTTATTCGGCTGGGCTGTTCGGGCGCTTGGAAGAACGACCGAGCAACCAACCGATGAAGAGCAGCGTGCCGCCGCAGAACAGAATGCTGAGGCGCCCCGAGATCGGATTGGGAATGAGCACAAGCAGAGAAATGAACGCGCCATAGGCCAGGCAAAGTTTGGAAAGCGCGCTGGCCTGCCTGCTGTCGCTCCCCTCCCCGATCTCCTTGGCGAAGTCCACCGGACGGTGCATTTCGGCGAAAAATTCACCCGACCTCTTTTTGTATTCCTCGGACGAGTTCTTGTAGAACAGGCACGAACCGAGGAACCAGGCGGAGCCGATGATCATGTTGGCCGCCATGGAGGCGACGAAGTCGTGCTCCCGGGCCCAATCGACCACGGGAGTCAGGCCGGTTGAAGCAGCCAGACCCTGGACCCACTCCCAACCGGGTCCCGCGGAGACGAGCAGCGAAACCAGCAAGCAGACCAGCACGGTGGACCACGCCGACCACGGCGGAGTGCGGCGGATGACGAGACACCAGAACAGCGGGATGCTGTAGGGCATGCTGACCAGCGCGCTGAAGTTGATCATGAGCTTGAAGAGGCCCACGTTTTCCCACGTGCTGTAGACCAGTGCGGTAAGGATCACAATGATACCGAAAAAGGCGGTGATGAGTTTTCCCGCCATGAGAAGTTCCTTCTCGCTCGCGTGGGGCCGCATGAGGGGTTGGTAGACGTTCTTGATGAACACGCCCGCATTGCGGTTCAGGCCGGTATCCATCGAGGACATGGTTGCGGAGAAGATGCCGGTGACGAGCAGACCGAGGAGACCGGCCGGCATGGTTTTCATGGCAATGGCGACATAGGCGCCCTCCGCCGGGTTTTTCAGCGACGGGAACATTTCTGCCAGGTCGGGGTAAAGGATGCGTGCGGCCATCGGCGGAACAAACCAGATCACCGGGCCGACAAGGAAGAGAATGGTGCTGAGCATCGCCGCCTTACGGGCCGCGCCACCGTCCTTCACGCAGAGGTAACGCGCCGCATCCTGCATGTTGTTGAGGATGATGATCTGCTTGATGACCATGGCAATCACCCAGAGCAGCCCGTATTCCGCGTAGCGCGAACCGAGCAGGTCGAGATGATCCGGTGGGATCTGCTCGAAGAAAGGCCCGACACCGCCCACGGCGACCAAGGCCAGCACCGCCACCACCACGGTGATGGGCATGAGGATGAGCGCCTGCAGGAAATCACCGGCCACCACCGCCCACGAACCACCCATCGTGGCGATGAGCAGCACGACCAATCCCGTCACCACGATGGTGACCGGAAGGCTCATACCGAAGACCGACGCGGCAAAGACGGCCAAGCCGAAAAGCCAGATCGCGGCGTAAAAAATCTGGATGGGCAACTGCAACCAAGTGAAGAACTGCTCGCTGCCCGGGCCAAACCGCTGGCGGATGGCCTGCATCACGGTGATGACGCGCATCTGCCGGAACCAAGGCCCGAAGGTCGTGAAGTTGAGGAAAAAGCCGATCGCGTTGGCCAGATAGATGACCAGGATGACGATGCCGAACTCGTAGGCGATACTGGCCGCACCCGTGAAAGTCCACGCGCTGAACGAAGCCATGAACGCCGAGGCTCCCACCAACCACCAAGTCATCTGGCCGCCGCCGCGGAAGAAGTCGCTCGCATTTTTGCTGAAGTTACGGAAGAACCACCCCATCCCCGCCATGAAGACAAAGTAGAATGTGATGACGAGGTAGTCGTAATTGGTGAGCATGGGGTGCTAGGGAAGGTGTAAGCGCGTTGTCGGGGCTGGGATGGGGGTCTAAAAAGCCTGCGGCCAAGTTTGCATTGGCCGAGCCTGTTTCGACATCATCGCATACGGCGCCCCGCTCGCAATAGTTATTATGTGCCGGCAGGAAATATGAGACCAACCAGAATGGCGCTGCCCTTGGTGGGACACTGGCACCGAATTCTTGGTGCTGGGGGTCAGTGCGCGCCATTTTCGCCGAAGCATAAGCAGAGATTCTGCCGCTGCCTTGTGAAGTCCAGCTCCCCCCCAATGACGACGTGTTGAACGCACAGATCACTCGCGCGCATGTATCACCGCAAAGAAAAAGCCCGGGAAATCCGGGCCGGTGAATCCATATTAAGACGCGGATGAAGGATTGGTTGCGGGGGCGGGATTTGAACCCGCGACCTTCAGGTTATGAGCCTGACGAGCTACCAGGCTGCTCCACCCCGCGATTGAGGTCCCACAATATCCGACCCGCCGAGCTTGTCAAGCGAGCTTGGGGGCGTATTTCACGATGGCTTCTTCGCTGATCACGCCAATGTAGGGCAGATTGCGGAAGCGCTCCATGTAGTCGAGGCCGTAACCGACGACGAACTCGTTGGCAATGTCGAAACCGATGTAGTCCGCCTCGAGTTCGCGCTGGCGCGGGACGTCCTTGCGCAGCAGCACACAGACTTTGACGCTCAAGGGATTGGTTTCCTCGAGAAGTTTGTCACGGATGGCGTGCAGGGTGTGACCGCTGTCGAGGATGTCGTCGAGAAGCAGCACATGCCGGCCGTGCACGTCGGGGAGGTGCAACTGGTTGAAGGTGACCACGCCGGTGGTCGAGGCGCCGTGGTAGCTCGAGACACTGAGACAATCGAGGCGCAGCGGCATCTCAAGACGGCGCAGCAAATCCGCACTGAACATGAGGCTGCCGTTGAGCACGGTGACAACGGTGATCTCTTTGCCGCCGTAGTCGGCGGAGATTTCCGCAGCCATCTCGTCCAACCGGCTCATGATCGTGCTCTCGTGGAAGAGCACGCCGCGGATTTCACTCCGCATCTGGCCGGCGACGGAAGGCATGAGCACGGCCTAGAGGCCGAGTTCCTTGCGGACGTTCGGGAGTTCGCCGGCCGATCCGAGCATCTTGTTCTTGTGCGCGATGAACTTGGCGTATTCCTCGACGAAAACTTTGCCCGGCGGACGGAAATCGAATTCACCGGGTTTATTGTGGAAGAATTCGCGGTGCACGCGGGTCCAGATGAGGCGCCCGTCGGTGTCGATGTTGACCTTGGTCACCCCGAGCTTGGCCGCGGGGAGGTATTCGTTTTCATCGACGCCGCGCGCGCTTTCGTCGAGCTTGCCGCCGGCGGCGTTGATGCGCTTGACCTCATCCTGCGGAACGCTCGAGCTGCCGTGCATGACGAGCGGGAAGCCGGGCAGGAGTTGCTGGATTTCCTTGAGCACGTCGAAGTGCAGGCTTTGTTGGCCTTTGAATTTGTAGGCACCGTGGCTCGTGCCGATGGCGCAAGCGAGCGAATCGCACCCCGTGCGAACGACGAATTCCTTGGCTTCGACCGGATTGGTCAAGCAGGCGTGGCCTTCGTCGACGTGGATGTCTTCCTCCACCCCGCCGAGCATCCCGAGTTCGGCTTCGACGCTCAGGCCTTTGGCATGGGCTTTGTCGACCACGCGCTTGGTGATGGCCACGTTTTCGTCGAAGGGTGCGTGGCTCGCATCGATCATAACCGAGCTGTAGAATCCCGAGTCGATACAATCGTAGCAGGTCTCCTCGTCGCCATGGTCGAGGTGCACGGCAAAGACGGCCTCGGGATACATGGTGTCGGCCGTGCGGATGAGGGCTTCGAGCATGCGCTTGTCGGCGTATTTGCGCGCGCCTTTGGAAAGCTGGATGATGAAGGGCGCCTGGCTGTCGATGCAGCCCTGGAAGAGACCGAGGGTCTGCTCCATGTTGTTGATATTGTAGGCTCCGACGGCGTATTTGCCGTAGGCGATTTTGAACAGTTGTGCGGTCGTGACGATCATGGCAAGCGGCCATCAAAACCGCGGATGCCGGTCGCGGCAAGACCAAAGGACCGGCGGCGCAAAAACACTACTGGGCGGCTGGTGCGCCGACCAAACGACAATGACGCAAGACGATGTCCCCGGCATCGAACTCCAAATACGAACCGCTGACCGTGATCTGCTGGCCCGTCTGGATGAAGGGCTTCGATCCCGTCTCGTTGCCGATCTGGTCCACGGTGCGGATAAGGACCTCGCTCGCGTCATCGTTCACGGCGAGTTGCGTGTTCGGTTCAAGGTCCCCGTTTTCGAAAAGACATTTCACGTCGGGACCCGGGCCGTCCTGCGTCGAGAGGATGACCGCGACAGCCGGAGTGCTCTCGGTGGTCATGTCGCCCTCGGCAATGGATGACACCGGACCGCTTACCGTGATCATGCGGCCTTGGTATTTGGTCTCGGCAGCGGCTTGATCCTGCGAGAATTCGGCGGCGATGGTGCGCCAGTCGATCGGAGCATCCTGGGCCAAGGCGGAGGAGACAGAGAGGGCGGCAACAAGCGTGAGGGAGAACGTCTTCATTGCGTGTTATGATTACCTCTCCTTCCTTCGTTGGCAACAGCTCATGGCATTGATCCCGCCACGTTTTTGTGCGAGGCACATGGCATGCTATCCCGCCTGCTCCCCATCCTGCTGCTCCTTGCCGCCGGAGCCCACGCCGAGACCCCGGCGGCACCGCGTCTGGCGACCGTTGACCTGACGGCCGTGTTCGAGGCGCACCCGCGCACGGCGACGGAAACAGCGACTTTGACCGCCGCCCGCAATGCGGCGCGCGAGGATTTCCGTGCGAAATCCAAAGCACTCAAGGACACCCTCCAGCGCCATCAGGAGTTGCTGCGCGCGGGCGACAAGTCCGAGGCTGCGGCAAGTCTGGAGAAAGCCAACGAGATTGAGCGATCCATCGCGGAGCTCGGAACGACGAACCAAAAGAATCTGGAGGAGCGGTTCCGCCAAGCCAAGGAAGGCATCATGGACGACATTGCGCGGGTCATTCGCGAATTCAACGCGGAGAAAGGCTACGCGCTGGTGCTGGACAAATCGGCCGCTTCGGCCAACGGACTGCCGCAGGTCATCGACGCGCCGGGCGCCGATGACATCACCGCCGGCATCATCGCTCGCGTGAAGCAATGAGCCGCGTTGTCTTGCCGGTCGACCGGCTCTCCGAGCTCTGGCCCGCCCGCCTGCGCGGCCGACGCACAGGGGCCCTCCTCCACGCCGCCTCGGTCGATTCCTTGTTGCGTCCGACCCTTTCGGCTCTTGAGGCGATGAACGCCGCAGGCGAACTCAAGCTCGCGGCGTTGTTCGGTCCGCAGCACGGGTTTGAAACAACAACGCAGGACAACATGATCGAATGGAGCGGATACCGTCATCCTCGCCTGGGGATTCCGGTGCACAGTCTCTACGGCGAGCATCGTGAACCGACCGACGCGATGCTTGAGGGCCTGGAGGTGCTCTTCATTGATTTGGTCGACGTGGGAGCGCGTTACTACACGTTTATCTGGACCATGCTGCTGTGCATGCAGACGGCGGCGCGCCGCGGCATTTCCGTTGTCGTTGCGGACCGTCCGAATCCGATCAACGGACTGACCATAGAAGGCCGACCGCAGCAGGCCGACCATCTCTCGTTTGTCGGCTTGCATCCCCTGCCCGTCCGTCACGGCAAGACGATTGGCGAACTGGCGCGGCAATTCCGTGACGAGCTGGTGCCGGCTGTCGATCTTACGGTCCTGCCCCTCGAGAGGTGGAATCGGGCGCACTACCACGAAGACACAGGGCTTCCGTGGATCATGCCCTCACCCAACATGCCGACGCCCGACACCGCTGTGGTCTATCCGGGAATGTGTTTGCTCGAGGGGACAAATCTGTCCGAAGGCCGGGGCACCACGCGTCCTTTCGAGCTTTTCGGCGCGCCTTGGATCGACGGCGAGAAATTGGTCGCCGAACTGAATCTCCGAAGATTGCCGGGGATTCATTTTCGCGCAGCTGCTTTCGAACCCGGATTCCAGAAATACGCGGGACAGATTTGCCGCGGCGCGCAGTTGCATGTGACCAACCGCGACGAGTTCGAGCCGGTGCGGACCGCTTTGGAAATTCTGCGCACCGCGCAAGACAAGTATCCGCGTGATTTTGCCTGGAAGCAACCGCCCTACGAATACGAACACGACAAGCTGCCGATCGAAATCCTGTGTGGACGGCCGCTGGAGACAATCTTCGATGAAACGCTTTGATTTTCGTGCCGCCCTTCTCGCGCTCGCCGCGACCGTCACCCAACTGCCAGCTTCGGTGGTGACCTGGCAGGAACTGCTCAACAAAACCCAACCAGTCGAAGGCCTGCTTGAATCGCCAGAGACGTTCGCCGACATCGTGCCGCCCCAGGCCATTCCGGCGGAGGGCTTGCGCTTTTTCACCGACATGATGCGCGACCTTTACGCGAACTTCAACGAGCCTCCCTCCTCGCATTATTTTTTCTGCACCATCTACTACACGCCGCTGGAAACCGGTTTCTGCGCCGAGCGCGGATTCGACCTCACTCCGATGGTCATGAAAGGTTCCGGCGGTCGCAAGTTTGCCGCCGACTTTGTCCGCTCCGTCATCATGGAGGGGTTTGGGCGGTTGGCCGAGCCGGTCGGCGGCAAGCCGTATCTCGCCTACAACGGACGCTTGCACGGCCGCATTCTCGGCAACCGGAACAACGAACTTGTGCCGCGCCACAGCATTGCCGTGAATACGAAGAACCCGCTTATGCCGTCTGGCCGCAAAGTCTGGGTGCTCGATCCTGAGCTTTACAACCAGTTCGGAGCCGCGCTTTACGAAGTGGCTGACACGGGCGGCGGTCTCTTCCGCAACCAGATCGATCTTTACTGGGGCGAGGACAATCCCCGCGGCCCGGGTTCGGGCATCGCCCGCGCCGCGTCGTGTGATGTCGCCGTGAAGTGGATTGTGCCCGTCCTCTCCGCGGAGAGGTAACGCCGATGGGCCGGTAGTTGTGTCGCGCTGTCCCCTGCGCGCCGGGGACATGACCGGGCCAACAGCGAAACAGAAGGAAACATCCTCCCGTTCCCGGGACCAGCAGTCCCGCCCGTGGACCTCCGCCTCCCATGGCGCGGCTTGCGTCGGAGGAGCTTCGCGCCTATGATTCCATCTTTCCGGGGCCCATCCGGCTCCGGCACCTCGCCATGCAAATACCACTTATCTCCCGCATCCCTTGGGATCGCGTCAATTGGACAACGAGCATTTTCCTCGCTGTCATTAACACCCTGGCTGTTACCGCCGTGCCTCTCTACATCTGGCACTACGGCCTCGATTGGTTCCAAGTGGCGCTCTTCTTTTTCTTCTACATCGCCACCGGTTTCAGCATCACCCTGGGCTACCACCGGCTGTTCTCGCACCTCGCTTTCAAAGCCAAAGCTCCGGTCAAGCTGAGCACTCTGCTCTTTGGCGCCTGTGCGTTCGAAAACTCGGCCCTCGACTGGTCATCAGACCACCGCAAACACCACAAACACGTCGACCATGAAGAGGACCCTTATGACATCTCGAAGGGTTTCGTCTGGGCCCACATCGGATGGCTGCTTTTTAAACTCGGCCCTGAGCAGCCGATGGATAACGTCAACGACCTCAAGCGCGACCCGCTTGTCATGTGGCAGCACAAATGGTGCATCCCTCTGGCCATCTTCCTCGGCTTCGGCGTCCCCACCCTACTCGGCTTCTTTTGGAACGGCGCGGCCGGCGCCCTCGGCGGCTTCCTCTTGGCCGGCGTCCTCCGTGTTTTTGCCGTGCAGCACAGCACATTCTTCATCAACTCGATGTGCCACACCGTAGGCCACCGGCCTTACTCGACCCGCTGCAGCGCGCGCGACAGCGCCATCATGGCGCTCTTCACCTTCGGCGAGGGTTACCACAACTATCACCACGAGTTCCAACACGACTACCGCAACGGCGTGAAGCGCTCCAACTTCGACCCGACCAAGTGGACCATCTGGAGCCTGGAAAAGCTCGGACTGGTCAGCGATCTGCGCCGCGTGCCCGACGAAAAAATCCTGCTCGCCGAGATGACCGAGACCAAGCGTCGCGCTGCGCTCAAGACAGAGCACCACGAAAGCATCGCTGCCGTTTTCGGACAGCAAATGCACGACATGTTCCACCAGCTGAGCGAACGCCTTGCGGCAAATTATGCCGCTTTGGAAAAAGCCATGGCGGAAAAAGTCGAGGTCTCCCGTCACATGATCGAGGACTGGCGCCGCGAAACCCGCGAGTTCGCCTCGCTCCTCAACGACTTGGAGCGGCGACTGCCCGTCACGGCTTAAGGACAGAAGCGGGGCCCTCCCCCCTCTGACATGTGGATCGCGCCCGTCCCGGCGCGATCTTCTCCCTGAGAAATCACGATAGGGACATCGCGATCCACCGGGCTTCGAGACTTGGGGCCGGTTCTGACAAACACCCGGTCCGCAGGACCGCTCGAAAATCACTCAGCCTTCAGGTCTCAGCTTTCATCCCTCATGAATGGCGCCACAGGCGCCATTCACACCTCCACCGGGACACCCGGAGCAGGAATGACCACTTCGGTCTGCGGGGAAACTTTGGGCACCTCACGAGCGAACCATGCCACGGCTGGCGGGTCGCCGTGCACGAGGACGAGTTTCTTCGGTTGCACACGCTTCACATAGTCGAGCAACCCGCCGCGGGTGGCGTGGGCGCTCAGCGTGAATTCATCCAGTTTGCAGCGCCGGCGCACGGGACGGCGGCGCGGGTCGAGCGACACCTCCTCGCCTTCCCTGGCAGCACGCAAACGGCCCGCAGGCGATTTCGGATCCGAGTAGCCGACGAACATGCAATGCGCGGCGGGATTCTCGAGGATTTTCGGGGCAAGGACATTGGACAGGGTGTTCTCCGTCATCATTCCGCTGGAAATGGCATAAACTGTGCGCGGGAGCACGGGCAACTGCGCGATGTCGCGTCCGCCGACCACCTCCATAGGCAGGCATTCGGCCAATTTGAGGTCGCCGTGACCACGCGGCGCGCTGCCGCGCAAACGATCGGTGACCGCCGTGATCTTGGCGCTCAGCCCCCCGACATAAAGACCAAAGCCGCCGCGCAACGCACCGCTCTTTTTCGATTCATAGAGCAAAGCTAGAAGCTCCTGCGTTTTGCCCAGAGCGAAGACCGGAATGAGCACCGGACCGCCGGCATCGAGCGCCCCCTGTAGCGTGCGAATGAAGCGTTCTTCTTCGGTCTTGCGCGTCATTCCTTCGGGAACAGGACTATCCCCGCGCGTCGTCTCCATGATGAGCACGTCGATATCCTCCGCGGGAAACTTCGCGCCGCGCATGAGCGTCTGGTCCTCGAAATTGACATCCCCCGTGTAGAAGACGCGCTTGCCTTCGGCCCGCAGCAGGATCCCGGTGGACCCGAGGATATGCCCCGCGTCGAAGAACTCGCCGGTGATATCTTCGCCCAAGGCAAATTTTCCGCCTAAACGGACCACTTCCCACCGATCCATCGCGTTCTCGATCTCGCGGTGGGAGAAGAGCGGAAGATCCGGCGCGCCCACTTCCTCGCGCTGGCGCATCATCACGTTCACCGAATTGTGCAGCATCACCTCGGACAACCCCGAAGTTGCTTCGGTCATATAAACCGGAGCGCCGGGCGCTTGGCGCATGGCCAGCGGCAGACACCCGACATGATCCTGATGCGCATGGGTCAGCACCATGGCATCGAAGCCGCGGCCTTCGAGGAGCGAGAAGTCGGGGGTGGCGAGCGAACCCACCTCGCGCGGATGCATTCCGGCGTCGAGAAGGACGCGGGATTTCCCCGATTCGAGCAGGTAGCAATTAGCCCCGATTTCCTCGGCGCGGGTGAGATTGGTGAATTGCATTGTTTTACTTTCCAAACCAACCGGCCCGATGACCAGCCCGGCCAATGATAAGGGCCGCACCTAGAGTCAGCAAACTCGGGGCTGCCGGCAAGAGAACACGCGTGGAACCGAAAACACCCAGAGCGACCAAGGCAAAAACCAGCACGGTCAAAAGGGCGGCCGTCAGCGCCGCCCGGTTCGAGCGTCGGGCCGGACCGAAGACTAAAACCACGCCGGCAAGGACAACAGCAACCGGATACCACCAAGCCGGCGGGAGAAAGAGGCGATTGGTCCGCAGGGCTTCCCAAGCCGAGGCCAAGCGCTCGGCCGGCGTGGCCGCTTCCATTTCCCCAACCGCCACGCGGGCGACGTCCGCCGTGGCGCGCGCCAGCACCATGATGTGATCGCGGAATGGCGAGACACCGCCCTCGCGCTCGAACTTTTCGGACGCGACGAGGACTTCATTCATGGTCATGGTCCGCGGCTCGTTCCCCGGCAAGAAGCGCGCGGCACCATCATCCGCGAGAAACATCCGCGCGGAGCCGGCCGTGAGCACATCGTCTTGCGCTTGAAGATCGGACCACCGCGAACCATTGGCCACCGTCCAAGCCAGCGTAAGGAAGGACGGAACGGGCCGGTCGCCGTTGCGCGCCGCGAGCAAGATGCTTCGTGCGCCGCTGGCCCCTTCCGGCGGCACAATGAAACCGCGGGCAAAGCGTCCCATTCGCCCGGCCACACCCGGAGCCTCGGGCCAGCCGGCCGCGGGCGCACCGGCGACCGGCGTCCACCCTTGACCCGGCGGCGACTGCCAATCGTAGCCGCCGAAAACCGGCATGCCTTCCGCTGCCTCGATCATGCGCGAAGGATCTTCCCCGATTCCTTCCACCCCGGCGGCGAGCGCACCGAGACGCGAAGCCGCGCGGGCGAAGAGCGTTCCGTCGAGCAAAGCCAACCGCGTGGTGCCCGCCAATTCGGAAGCCTCCTCATCGTAGAGCACCAGGGTCAGCGGCGGAAGATAGCGCGCCTGGTTTTTGTCCGCCGTGTTGGCGGCCAACCAGGAAACGAAACCGCTCTCGATCACATCGAATGTTCCGCGCGCGTGCTCGCGATGCAGCCAGGCCGCGAGCAAAGCGAGTCCGGCGACCATGGCCAAAGCGATGGTTCGATTCATGACAGGGGTTCCTTTTGCATCTTTTCGTAGTGCGCGACGAGCGCGTTGATATGGTTTTCCGGACGAAATTTGCTCTGCCAGACCTCCCGCGCCCTGCGGCCCATGCCGTGCAAGCGATCCCGGTCCTCGAGGAGGCCGCCCACCGCTTCGCGGAAAGCACGGCGACCGCCGAAGGGAACGCAGATTCCCGTTTCGCCGTCGGAGAGCCACTCGCGGATGCCCTCCGTATCGAATGCGACCACCGGTTTCCCGTAGGCCATGGCGCCGAGGCCCTCGAGACCCAATGGTTCGTTCCAGAGCACGGGCATGATGACCAGCGTGGCCTCGCGGTAAAGCAGGGACCACTGCTCGGGCGTAGCCTCCCCGACGATACGCACACGATCGCCCAATCCGCGGCGGCGCACATGAGACTCGAGCATTTCGCGTTCGGCACCACCACCGGCGAAGACAATCTGCACGTCTTTGGGCAACTCGCGGATCATACGCACAACCATCCACACTCCTTTTTGTCCGAGGATGCCTCCGACGTGCAGGACAGTGCGCACCGAAGTGTATCCCTCGTGGCGCGCGCCGGTGGGCGGCGGGGCGTAGGGTGGCAGGCTCGTGATCTTTTCTTCCGGAATGCCGTTGGCGATCAATTGACGGCGCACCGAGCCGCTCATGACTTGCAGACCGGGCAGACGGCGCAGCGCCCCGAGACTGCGTCCGACCGCGCGGTAGCGGACATAATTGAGCACCGGGTTCCACGAGCCGCACCCGCGCGTGAGGTGCATAGCGGCGCATCCGCGGCCGTGATCGCGCAAGCAAGGCTCGGCCGGTCGCTCGAGTGTGAGGCGATGTCCGGAGCAGTAGAACTGGTGGTTGTGAATCAGTCGCACGGTTGGCTTGCGCGCGGCCAACCAGCCATCGAGCAAGGTGTTCCCCACCCCGTGCAGTTGAACCACGTCGGGCGAGAAATCCTCGAGGATCGCCTCGAGGCGCAAAGCGCTGTTGTCGCGCGGGGCCGTTGTCCCGTCGATGTCGTCGTAGATGTAACCCGTGCCTTCGAGTTGACCGCCACGCCGGGCGTGGACCAGAGCAACCTCGTGACCGGCGGTGCGCAAACGACGCACCGTATCGACGACCAAGCGGTTCATTCCACCGCCCAAGGGACGCGCCGAGCGGTTGAAGAAAAGGATCCGCATATTCAGCCGTGGGCGGTGAGCAGACTGCGCGCGTGGGCGAGTGCGGATTTGCTGTCCTGTCCGCCCAACATGCGGGCGAGCTCGGCAACCCGTTCGGCACCGGACAATTCACCCACCGCTGTCGTGGTGCGCGTGCCGTCGAATTCTTTGGTCACGGCGAATTGCCGGTGCGCCGCGGCAGCGACCTGCGGGAGGTGGGTGATGCAGAGCACCTGGTGCGCCTTGGACAGCTCGCGCATTTTTTGTCCGACCTTCACCGCCACCTCACCGCCCACGTTCGCGTCGATTTCGTCGAAGACCAGCAAGGGGACGCCATCTTGTCCGGCCAGCACGGATTTCAACGCGAGCATGACGCGCGAAATCTCGCCGCTGGAAGCAATGGCCCGCAGCGGTTTGGCCGACTCGCCGGGATTCGGGGCGAATTCGAATTCCGCCAAGTCGGCCCCGAGGGAACGGGCTTCGTCGAGCAACTCCAATTGCACGCCGAACTCCGCGCGGAGAAATCCGAGTTCTCGCAATTCCTTGGTCACCGCTTTGGTCAAAGAGGGCGCCGCTTTGGCCCGGGCGGCAGAGAGAGACTTGGCGAGTTTCCTTGCTTTGCTTGCCATGGCCACCTGCTCCTTTTGCAACTCCGCGATCCTCTCGCCGCGCGTCTCGATATCCTCGAGATCCTTGGCGGCTTGCTCTCCGCGCGCCATCACCTCCTCCATCGTCCCGCCATACTTGCGCTTGAGCGACTGCAGCAAGTCCGCCCGTTCTTCCAATTCACGCAGCGTTGCGGGATCCGCATCGATCCGTTCCGCATGGTGACGCACTTCGTTCTCGAGGTCCGTCACCCGGCCAGCCACATCCTCCAGCGAGGCGAGAATTGCACCCGCGGCTTCATCCAAGCGCGCCAACTCGCGGCCCGCACGCACCGCCTCGGCCAAGGCAACGCGCATCCCGCCCTCGCCATCCGACCCAAGGGCCGATTGCAACTGCGAGCCCAGCTCGATGAGTCGCTGGCTGTTGCCCGCGGCACGCAGACGCGACATGACTTCTTCTTCCTCCCCCGGTTGCAACTTGGCGGCGGCTATTTCCTTGGCCGCATGGGCCAGCATGTCACGGCGCAGGGTCGCATCTTGTTCGAGTCCGTGCAGACGCGCAACTTCACCGGCCAAGCGAGCCTGCTCGCGATGCGCCACGGCAAAGGCCGCAGCCACTTCCGTCGCTCCCGCGTAGGCATCAAGCACTTTGGTCTGCGCTTCGCGGGAAAAAAGAGACTGGTGATCATGCGGTCCGTGCAGATCGACCAAGCGATCCCCGAGCGCCTTGAGGGCAGCAAGTGTGCAGGCGGAGCCATTGAGAAATTGGCGGCCTGATCCCGTCGTCGAGAGCGTTCTTTTGAGGAGCAGTTCGCCGTCGGCACACGGCTCGGCTCCCTGCTCCTCGAGCCAAACATCGAGTTCTTTGGCCCCGGCAACCTCGAACACTGCTTCCACCGTGCAGGAATCGGCCCCGGTGCGGATGAGAGATTTGTCGGCGCGCTCACCCAGCAAAAGCTGCAAGGCACCGATGAGCAAAGACTTGCCGGCGCCCGTTTCACCGGTAATGGCCGCCAACCCGGCGCCAGGTTGCCACGTCAGGTCCTCGACCAAGGCGAGGTTTCGTATTCTCAGGGATGCCAGCGTTGCGAGCACGGGTCGGATTATGCAAATCTATCGGATTCAAGTCATGGCCGAACTTGCCATTACCTTTCTCGGCACCGGAACGTCCCAAGGGGTCCCTTTCGTGGCCTGCGATTGCCCCGTCTGCCGGTCGGACGACCCCCGGGACAAGCGCCTCCGTTCCTCCATCCTGGTCGAGGCCCCGGATACCGTTTTCCTTGTCGATACGACCCCCGACCTGCGGGCTCAGGCCCTGCGCCACGACCTGCGACGGATCGATGCGGCGATCTTCACCCATTCTCACACCGACCACGTGGCCGGGTTCGACGACCTGAGGCGCTTCTGCGAATTGGCCGACCGCCCGATGCCCATTTACGCCTCGCCGCATACGATGGCGGACCTGAGGCGGGTGTTCTATTACGCGTTCGACGGGCAGCACTCTTTCCGCAATTACGTGCGCACGGAGCCCCACGAGGTCTCCGCGCCCTTCGAGTTGGGCAGTGTGGAAATCATCCCCGCCGAAGTCCCCCACGGCAAAATACTGGTCTACGGCTACATCTTCTCGCGGCAGGGACGGAAGTTGGCCGCCTATTTCAGCGATTGCCATCACGTGCCACCCGAGGTGGTCGCGCAGATCAAAGACATTCCGGTTCTTATCATCGATGCCCTGCGCCACGAGCCCCACCCGAGCCACCTCTCGTTGAACGAGGCCCTCGAAATTGCCAAGGCCGCTGGTGCGCAGCGCGCTTATTTGACCCACATCGGCCACGACCTCGGCCACGCGGAGACCGAAAAACTCCTTCCGCCCCACATCCGCCTCGCCCATGACGGCCTCCGTATCGAGATTTAGCTTTCTACTCGTTGCGCTGGTCGCGGCCGTTCAGGCCCAGGAATCCGGCGTGCGGACCACCCGGGAAGCCGCGGCCACGGCGGTGATCTTCAACACGAGGGATCCCGAATCGCGCGGACTGGCCGAATACTACGCCGAGCGGCGCGCCATTCCGCCCGAGAACATCATCGGACTCGACTGTCCGCTGGAGGAGGAAATCAGCCGGAAGGACTATGTCGAAACCATCGAGAAACCGCTTCGCGCCGTCTTCGAGCGCAAGGAATGGTGGGGCGTGCGGACCGGATTCGGCGACAAACAGGAAATTTCAGACAGCCGCATCCGCTTCATGGTGCTCATGCGGGGTATGCCGCTGAAAATCAAAACGACCATCCAAGCGCCTTCTCCCGAAGCCACGCCCCCGCCACGGCCGAACGGCGGCGATCCGATCCGCAGTCACGACGAGGCCGCCGTCGATTCCGAGTTGTCCGTGCTCGGAGCTTTCGGACAAGACGCGTTCGGAGTCGTCAACAATCCGTATTACCGCCGCTTTTCACCCATCCTCGACTCGTCCGTCACCTCAGGACTCATTCTCGTGGCGCGGTTGGACGCGCCGACCGCGGAGACGGTGCGCCGCATGATCGACGACTCCCTGCTGGCCGAGCGGGTCGGACTTCACGGTTGGGCCTATATCGATCGCCGGAGCACGCCAGAAAGCGGATACCGAGAGGGCGACGATTGGTTGTTCAGCGCCGCTGGCGAGTGCTGGAATCAAGGCATCCCGGTTATTCTCGACAATGTGCCGGCAACCTTCCCGACCGGCTTCGCCATCACCGATGCCGCACTTTACTACGGCTGGTATGACTGGGGTGCTGGCGGTGCCATGGCCGCACCGCAATTCGTGCCGGGTGCGGTGGCCGTCCATATTCATTCGTTCAGTGCACGAACCCTGCGCGATCCCAACGCGAACTGGGTGGCCCCGCTGGTCACCCGCGGCGTCGCCGCCACGACCGGCAATGTCTACGAACCCTACCTCGACTTGACACCCCACCTTGATGTCCTCAACGAGCGGCTGCTGCAGGGTTTCACCTTCGCCGAGAGTGTCTACATGAGCCTCAAGGCCCTCTCATGGATGACCACCGTGGTCGGCGACCCTCTTTACCGGCCGTTCGCCGGCACGCAGGGCGGAGCGTGGCGCATTGAGCCCGATGCAGCCGCCGAACCTTGGGTTGCACTGCAAAAAGAACTGCGCAAGGCCTCGCGCTCGGGTTTGACCCAAACACTCTACCTTGCTCGTTTGGCGCGCGAGAATCCAACCGGCCTCAACTATGAGGCGCTCGGTATGCTGCAAAGTTACCTTGGCGAGCCCCGCGCAGCGATCACCTCACTCGAGACCGCCGGCGCAGCTTACCGCAATCCCGCCGAATCCTTCCGCACCGTGGTCGAGCGCGTGCGCATTCTTCAAGGCCTCGCGGACAAAAAGAACGCCCTCAAACTCATCGATCGCACTTTGCAACGCACCCAGCCGGCAGATCGCGCGAAACTGCTCAACGACATCCGCAACGAAATCGCGCCACCGCCACCGCCGCCCACCCCGGTCGGATCACCCAAGAAACCATGAGCACTCTCCGCCGCGCCTATGACCATGCGTTGCGCGGCGGCAACGGACGCGTTGCCGAGGCGGCGCCTCCCGCAGAAAACGAACTAACCTGGCAGGCCCGCTGGTTTTCCGGCGCCTGCGGACGCGAATTCAAAACGTCCACTGGCGAAACCGTTGTCGTCACCGACTTCGGACAATGGAACCGCGAAGCGGGGCCGGACTTTGTCCATGCCGCGGTGAGGATCGGCGGTCGCGAGCACCGTGGAGCCATCGAGGTCGATCTCGAAGCTTCTGGATGGGAACAGCACCGTCATGCGGTCAATCCCGCCTATGAAAATGTCGTCCTGCATGTCGTCGTCCACCGCCCTGTCAAAAAGCATTTCACCCGCACCGCAACGCACCGTGAAGTGACGCAAGTCTGCCTGGCCGATCACACGGCCACGGACGCCGAATGGCCCGCTTTTGCCGCCGCGCGGCCCGGACGTTGCCTCGCCCCGCTGCGCACATTATCGACCGTGCAAATTTCTGACTTGCTGACCGTTGCTGCCCGCCGGCGCCTCGAGGCCAAAGGTGCTGCCTTGCAGACCATGATCACGGCGCGCGGACCCGACGCCGCCCTCTACGAAGCCGTTGCCGTTGCGCTCGGCTACAAAAACAACAAACTCCCTTTCCAACTCCTCGCCCAACGCGTTCCCGCCGGCACAGCAGCCACCGCGCGCGGCGAAGCCCTGCTTTTCGGTTTGGCCGGCTTCCTCGAAAAACCCGAACCACCCGCCGGCGCGGCGCGCACCGAGGTCGCGGCTCTTTGGTCCGACTGGTGGAAACTCCGCGCCGCCCACACTGATGCCATCCTCCCGCGCCAAGCTTGGAAACTCACCGGCGTCCGCCCGGCCAATCATCCGCTGCGACGCATCGGCGCCCTGGCTGCCCTGGCCAAGCGCTGGAAATCCGTCCGCACCGCCCTCGAGTCCGCGGATCTGTCCCGCTTGGAAAACGTCCTCGGCTCACTCGAACACCCGTTCTGGTCATTCCACACAACATGGAAGAGTCCGCGCCGCAAAAAGCCGCTCGCCCTGCTCGGATCCGACCGCATTCGCGAAATCCACGCCAACATCGCGCTCCCGCTGGCCCTCGCGCGCGGCGAGGAACCCGCGTGGCTGGACATTCCCGGCGGACCGCCCAACACCTCCCTGCGCGTCGTGTCCGCGCGTCTTTTTGGCGGACCGCTCCCACGCACCCTTCCGCGTCGTCTTTTCGTCCACCAAGGCTTGCTGCAGATCTACGCCGACTTCTGCCTGCGCGACCACGGCGAGTGCGCGCAGTGCCGTTTCCCGTCACTCGTCGCCGGGTTGCCCGCTTGACCGCCGCCCTTGGCAAAATATGCTCGTTCCCATGAGCAACATCACACCGACCACCGATCTGACCAAACGCCCGCCCCGCAGCACGCGCACCCGCCTCGGGGGCTACGTTCTGCTGCCCCGCATCGTCGACAAATGCCGCGCGGTCATCGCCGGAACAAACGGGGACTTTAACTACGCCTGCCCGCTCGACATGGAGTTTTTCGAGTTCACCTCGATCGATCCCGCAGACTTGAAAAAACAGATCGAAGCCGGGCTCGGTGACACCGCGCTGCTGGAGTGGGTGCGCAAGAACGCCGGGACCAAGCGCAGCCCGCACGAAATCCACCTCTGGTCCCGCTACATGGAAGACCGCGCGCCATCCGGCGTGGAAAAGCGCGAATACTTCAACCAAACCCACAAGGACATCGCCCCGGACCGCGACGACATCTCCACGTGGTTCGATTGGCTCGACCTGGACGACTACGTGTCCTACGGCGGAAAAGTCTGACCATGCCGCTCCGCCTCGGCGTCAACATCGACCACGCCGCCACCCTGCGTCAGGCGCGTTACGCGCGTGATCTGGAGAGCATCCTGGTCGAACCCAGCCCGGTCGCCGCTGCCCTCATCGCCGAACAAGCCGGCGCCGAAGGCATCACCGCCCACCTCCGCGAGGACCGCCGCCACATCCAAGACCGCGACATCTTCCGGTTGAAAGAATCGCTCCAGACCAAGCTCAATCTTGAAATGGGCAACGCCCCCGAAATCGTGGCGATCGCACTCAAGGTCAAACCACACGACGCTTGTCTTGTCCCGGAAAACCGCAACGAAGTAACCACCGAAGGCGGACTCGATTGCGTCACCCATCGCACCGCCTTGACCGAAACGATCACCAAACTCCACGACACCGGCACAGTGGTCAGCCTCTTCATCGACCCCGATCCGCACCAAATTCAAGCCGCCGCCGATCTGAAAGCCGAATACATCGAACTCCACACCGGCGCCTTCGCCAACGCTACCGGCGACACGCGTACGCACGAACTGCACCGCCTCGTCGAAGGCGCGAGGCAAGCGCACGCACTGGGCCTCCGAGTCAACGCCGGCCACGGCCTCAACTACCAAAACGTCCGCGAGCTCTTCGCTGTCCCCCACCTCGAAGAACTCAACATCGGCCACGCCATCATCTCACGCGCCCTGATCACCGGCCTTGCCACCGCGGTAAAAGAGATGAAGGCCCTCTGCGAGGAGTATCCCCTGTAGCGTCGCCGTCCTCGGCGACGGCCGTTTCACGATCAACAACCGGCGGCGGGGACGCCGCTGCTACATTCTGACTTCAGCAATATCCCGCTCGATCTGAGCGCGCAGGTCATCCAAGGAATCGAACTTCCTCTCCCCTCGCACAAAGCGGAGAAACTCCACTTCGATATCCGTGCCGTAGAGGTCGCCGTCGAATTCGAAGAGATGAACTTCGAGCACGCGCCTGCTGTCCTGCGAAACGGTGGGACGGATGCCGAGGTTGGCGATGCCTTGGAAATCTTTTTCGCCGATGTGGACGCGCACAGCGTAAACACCGTCCGGGGGCAGTTGCAATCCAGCGGCGTCGATATTGGCAGTGGGAAAGCCCAACTGCTGGCCCATCTTTTGTCCGGGCACCACCTTGCCGAGGATGGCGTAGGGACGGCCGAGAGCCTTTTCAGCGAACGTCAGGTCGCCGCGGGCCACCGCGAGGCGGATGGCCGTGCTGGAAATCACTTCACCATCGATCGCCACCGCCGGAATTCCGTCCACCTCGAACCCGCCGAGGCGCTGAAGCAACTCGACATTGCCGCCGCGACCTTTGCCGAATTTCCAATCCGCGCCAACCACGATGCCGCCGAGCGGTTGGCAGGCGCCGCGCAAGTCCGCGACGAATTCCTCGGCCGTCTGACCCGCGCGTCCCGCCTCGAAAGGCAGCACAGCCAGATGCGTCACGCCCTGACGCTCGAGCAACAACTCTTTGTGACGCGGATTCGACAGACGCAAGGGCGGCTCGGAGCGCTGGAAGAACATCATGGGATGCGGTTCGAAGGTCATGACCACCGCGGTGCCTCCGGATTTCCTCGCATCGGCCTGTGCTTCTTCGATCAGCGCTTGGTGCCCCCTATGCACACCGTCGAAAATCCCGATGGCGAGATAGACCGGTCCGCGCAGCGAGGACAGCGACGCGAGGTCGTGAACCACCTCCATGGAAATCAGACCCCGCGCAGGCGCGAGACTTCGGGCAGGCTCATGATCCGCGCTTTGATCGCGTCTAACGGCAGTGTGCGCAATTCATCCACCGTCAGGACGCCGTCGACGCGAAATTTCCCCGATGCTGTCCGGCGCAGCGCCTTCAAATGCCCTCCGCAACCGAGCAGTTGGCCGATGTCATGCGCGTAAGTGCGCACGTAGAAGCCCTTGCTGCAAACCACGCGGAACTCCACCTCGGGCAAATCCACTTTGAGAATTTCGTGGCCGTAGATATGGACCAAGCGCGGTTCGCGTTCGATCGTCTTGCCCTGCCGCGCGAGTTTGTAGAGCGGCACGCCGTCCTTCTTGATGGCCGAAACCATGGGGGGCGTCTGGTAAAAATCGCCTTGGAATTGTCCGAAGACCGCATCGATCTGCTCGCGGGTCAGATCCGGCACTGGCTTTTCCTCGAGGATCTCGCCGTCGGCATCCTGACTGCCGGTGGTTTGACCGAGACGAATCGTGCCCACGTATTCCTTGTCCTCGCTCATGAGCAGATCCTGGATCTTGGTGCCGCGACCGATAGTGATGATGAGCAAACCGGTGGCCAGCGGGTCGAGCGTGCCGCAGTGGCCGACCTTGCGGGTATTGAGGACGCGGCGCGTGATGGCCACCACGTCGTGCGAGGTCATGCCCGGGGCTTTGTCGATGAGAAGGACGCCGTCAATCATTGGTTCGGACTTCATGGCAAATGGCTTGCAGAACTTTCTCCTCCGCCTGCTCGAGCGGACCGACCAGTCGGGCCCCCGCCGCTTGGGGATGTCCCCCGCCGCCGAAGAGTCCGCAAATTTTGCAGACATCGAACCGCGGTTCCTTCGAGCGCATGCTCACACGAACCTTGCTCTCCGGCAGTTCCTCGAAAAAGGCGGCAACTTGCACACCTTCCACCGCGCGAAGGTGGTCGATCAGCCCCTCGTTGTCCTCGGGAAGAACGCCCAGCTTGCCCGCGGTTTCGAGCGAGAGACTGAAGCTGGCCACGCGGTCATTGCAATCGAAACGCGCCGAGTTGAGCAGCGCCTTGAGCAGCTCGAGCCTGCGGCGCGGGTAGCTGTCATACATCTGGCGCGAAATGTCGGGAACGTTGACGCCTTTGTCCACGAGGTCCGCGATAAGTCGGAAGGTGTGGGGCGAGGTCTTGGCGTATTGGAAGGACCCGGTGTCGGTCGAAATCGCCGCATACAGGTTGCCGGCGATGGCCGGGGTGATGGCCGCGCCGGTTTCGACGAGGTAATCGTAAAGAATCTGGCCCGTGGCCGGCGCCGAGTCGTCGATGTAGTTGAGGTCGCCGTAGCGGTGGTTGCTCACGTGGTGGTCGACATTGATCCACGTGGTGACTTTTCCGGTCGCTTTGAGGACGCGGCCGAGACGTTCTTTGGTCGATGTATCCAGCGCGAGAAATACATCGAAATCCTGTTTGCCATGCTCCGGCGGGAATCCGACCAAATTACTCTCCGGCAAGTAGCGGAACTTGTCGGTCAATCCCTCCTCGTTCCAGACCGTGACATTTTTGCCCTGCGCTTTGAGGTGCAGACCCATGGCAATGGACGAACCGTAAGCGTCGGCATCGGGACGCACGTGGCTGGCCACAAGAATGCGGTCCGCCGCATCCAGCGTGTGCTTGATCTGGCCGAGGGTGGCGTCGAGTCCGTGGCTCATTCGTTGACCGCCTCCCCTCCGGTGTCGAGTTCGTCGAGAATATCCAGGACGCGGGAGCCGCGCTCGATCGATTCATCCAATTGGAAATGCAGGTGCGGAGTAAACTTGAGCACGACGCGTTTGGCCGTCTCGGCCTGAAGGACGACGCGATGCTGCTCGAGGCGCTCGAGGGTTTGTCTCTGCTGGGCGGCGGTTCCGAGGATGCCGACGTGCACAGTGGCGTTGCGCAGATCGGGGGACACGTCCACGGCATTGACCGTGATCAGCGCGCCACCGGACGGGACCTCGCGCAGAATGACGGTGCTCAATTCACGCTTGAGGATTTCAGCAACGCGGATCAGGCGGTGTTTCATGGAAACAGTTGAGAGTTGAGAGAGATGAGGTCCAGGGGCCGGCCCCCGAAGCCCCTACTCGAGTTTCTGGGCAACCTTTTCGAGGGTGTAGGCCTCGATGATGTCGCCGGCTTCGTATTCGTCGTAATCCCCGAGCTTGATACCGCACTCGAAGCCGTTGCGCACTTCCTTCACGTCGTCTTTGAAGCGACGCAGAGTCGAAATGCCGCCGTCGTAAATCGGCTGCTTGCGGCGTAGGACGCGGGCCCGTGCGGTGCGGAGGATACGTCCGTCCGTCACCATGCAACCGGCAACGATACCCTTGGTCAGATCGAAAACCTGACGAACCTCGGCGTGGCCGATGACATTCTCGCGCAGCTCGGGTTCGAGCAGGCCGGCCATGGCCTCTTTGATCTGGTCGATCAGTTCGTAAATGATGGAGTAAAGTTTGATCTGCACGCCCTCGCGCTTGGCCGCAGTGGCCGCGCTGTTCTCCGTCTTGACCCCGAAGCCGACGACAATGGCGTCGGAAGCGGTGGCGAGGAGAATGTCCGACTCGCTGATCGGTCCGACCGCGGCATGGATGACCTCGAGGTCGATTTGCTTCGCCTGGATATCGCCGAGTGCCTGCACCAACGCCTCGAGTGATCCCTGGACGTCGGCCTTGAGCACGACGCGCAAGGCCTTGCGCTGATCGGCCGCAAGATTGTCGAAAAGACTTTCCAGCGTGGCGCGCTGCGGGGCGGCCAGCTTTTCCTGACGCTGCTCTTCCTGACGCTCCTCGCTCAAAGTGCGCGCAGAGCGCTCGGAATCCATAGCCATCAGCTCGTCGCCCGCTTTGGGCAGGCCGTCAAAGCCGAGGATTTTGACCGGCATGCCGGGACCGACTTCTTTGACCGGCTTGCCGAGATCGTCGATGAGGGATTTGACTTTGCCCCATTGCAGACCGCAGAGGAACGGCTGACCGACCTTGAGCGTGCCCATTTTGACGATAACGGTCGCCGTCGGACCGCGACCCGGCTCCATCTCGGCTTCGATGATCGTGGCGCGGGCGGGAACTTTGGGACTGGCTTTGAGTTCCAAGACTTCGGCCTGCAAGGCCATCATCTCGAGCAGGTGGTCGATGCCGGTGCCTTTGGTCGCGGAGACCGGACAGACGATCGTCGATCCGCCCCAGTCCTCGGGCGAAAGATCGTGTTCCTGAAGCTGCTGCTTCACCCGGTCAACGTTGGCGGCGGGCAGATCGGTCTTGTTCACCGCCACGATGATCGTCACCCCCGCCGCTTTGGCATGGCTGATCGCTTCTTCGGTCTGCGGCATGATGCCGTCATCCGCGGCGACAACGAGCACGACGATATCCGTGACGTTCGCGCCGCGCGCGCGCATGGCGGTGAAGGCGGCGTGGCCTGGGGTGTCGAGGAAGGTGATTTTGTGTCCGCCATGCTCGACCGAATACGCACCGATGTGCTGGGTGATGCCGCCCGCTTCCCCCGCGGCGACGCGGGCTTTGCGGATGAAATCCATGAGCGAAGTTTTGCCGTGGTCGACGTGGCCCATGAAAGTGATGACCGGCGGACGGGATTCGAGTTCCTCTTTGGTGACCTCGACTTCGGGTTCGGAGGGCGGGGCGACGACCGGTTCCGCCTTGTGCACCCCGGCACCGGCCTGGCGTTTTTCTTTCTCGAAAACAAAACCATGTTTATCGCAGACGATCGAAGCAACAGCGGGATCGATCGTTTGGTTCAGATTGGCGAAGATGTTCGCCTCCATCAGATCCTTGATGACCACGAACGGCTTGAGGCCGAGGGCCGCGGCGAGGTCTTTGACCACGATCGGCGGCTTGATATTGATCACTTTTTTGCCGTCCTCGTTGACTTCGAGTTCGGCGGGGGCTGCGGGCTCCGGCGCGGGGGCGACCGGCGGCACTTCGGCGACCGGTTTTTTCTTCGGCACCTCGTCGATGAGTGAAACCACTTCGACCGGCGCCTTGGGCGCGGCCTTCGGCTTGGCGGGTTTGGCTTCCGCCGCAGGCCCGGAGGCAACAGCAGACTTCGGCTTCGCCGCGGTCTTTTTTGCGGCGGGCTTTTTGGTCGCTGGTGCTTTGGCGGGCATGCTTGTTGAATGACGCAATTACTAGGCGACGGCCGTTTCGGCGGGAGCAGGTTGGGACTTTGTGGCTTCGAGACCTTTGGCGCGCTCGACGATTTCGGCGGCCTTGGCTTCGTCGATGCCCAGCATGGTGACAAGGTCGCCCGCTTCGACACCGCCGGCCACGAGATCGGCCGGGCTGGGAATTCCGTTTTGGACCAGCTTGGTCGCGGTCTCTTCGTCGAGTCCGAGTTGCGTCTTGAACGCTTCGGTCGCGCTGCTGACCTGATTTTCAAAGGCTTGCTCCTTGGAAGCGTCTTTCTCGATGTCCACTTCCCAACCGGTGAGTTTCGCGGTCAGGCGGGCGTTCTGGCCTTTCTTGCCGATGGCAATGGAGAGTTGGTCTTCGTCGACCGTGACCTTCACGCGCTTGTCGGCCTCGTTGATCTCGATCGACTTGATCTTGGCCGGCTTGAGCGCCTCGACGACGAATTCTTTGGGATCGTCGCTCCACTTGATGATGTCGACTTTCTCGTTGTTGAGTTCGCGGACGATGTTCTTCACCCTTGCACCGCGCATTCCGACGCAAGCGCCGACCGGATCGACTTTGCTGTCACCGCTGGCCACGGCGACCTTGGTGCGCACGCCGGCCTCGCGGGCAATGCCCTTCAACTGCACGGTGCCGTCGGCGATTTCGCTCACTTCCAACTGGAAAAGCTTGCGGACGAAGTTCGGGTGGCTGCGGGAAAGGATGATCTGCGGGCCGTCCTTGCCGTTCTCCACCGCGACGACATAAGCGCGCAGGCGGTCGCCGACGCTGTAGTCTTCAGTGACGACGCGCTCGCGCGAGGGCATGACGGCTTCGAATTTGCCGAGGTCGAAAATGACGTCGCTTTTGACGAAGCGGCGGACTGTGCCGCTGACGATATCGCCCGCACGGTCTTTGAATTCCTCGTAGATCCGCTCTTTCTCCACGCGACGGATACTCGACATGATGGCGTTGCGGGCCACGCCGGCGGCGATGCGGCCGAAAGCGGCGGGTTCGACCTCCACCTCGATGCTGTCGCCGGCTTGGATCCCGGGCTTCATGACCTGGGCGCGGGCCAGAAGCATTTCCTCCTGCGGGTTGGTCACTTTGTCGACGACGAGGACGTTGGCCACGCCGCGGATTTTCCCGGTCTTCGGGCTGATCTCGACGCGCAATTCGCGGGTGTATCCTCCGAATCCCTTGCCGGCAGCCTTGATGATGGCCTCCTGCATGGCCTGCAAAAGGGTCTCGCGCGAAATCCCGCGTTCGCGCTCCAAATACTCCAGCATAGTCAGCAGTTCGTTACTCATGGTCGTTTCTCTTTTGAGGATAAAAAAAAGTGGGCCGAAACCCACTTTTCGTCAGAAAAGGTTCCCTCAAACCTAGGGATGCGCCTCCAGAGTGTCAAGCCATGCGCGATGCAGGGTTCGAACCTGCGACATCTTGCGTGTGAAGCAAGCGCTCTACCACTGAGCTAATCGCGCGAAAGGAGATCCCAACTATTTGCCACGGAGCACGCGGGCCGTCAATCCCGGCTACCGCACGAGCAAGCGATCGCCGGCCGAGAGCCCCTCGAGCACCGGATAAAATCCGTCCAACTCCTCCCCCACCCGCACCCGCACGCTCTCCGGTCCGCCCTCCCCGGTCGAAACGCGCAACACCGTGGCACCCGACCCCTCGAGCCGCACGCAGGCCGTGGGGATGAAAAGCTGGTTCTCGTAGAGCCCGACCTTCGCCGTCATCTCGCCGGTCAAACCGCCGCGCAAAGCGAGATCCGCATTGGCCAGCTCTCCTTCAACGCGGAAAAGGCGTGTCGATTCGTCCGACGCGCGGGCCACATTGACGACCGGCACGTCAAAGACCTTGCCCGGCGCGGCGGACAAACGCAATTGGACCTTCGTCCCGGCCGGAAAGGAGTCCACGTCACGTTCATTGACATAAAACACTATCCGCAAGCGGCTGGTATCAACCATGCGAACGACCGGCTGGTTGATGTTCACCGCCTCGCCCACCTGCACGAGCCGCTCGACGACCGAACCGTCGAATGGCGCACGGATGGTGTGATCCTCCAATCGCGCCCGCGTGGCGTCTTCCTCGGCATCGGCTTGGCGCGTCTCGGCGCGAACGGCCTCGACTTGGGTGCGGGAGACAACGCGGTTTTTGCCCAGTGTCTCGGCTTCGCCCAGGAGTCGTTGCAACTCGACGAGTTTCGCTTCCGCCCGCCGATAGTCGCTCGCGGCAATTTCGTCATCGAGAAGGACGAGCGGATCACCGGCCTTGGCCGGCGAGCCGGTTTCCACTTTCACCTCGGAAACTCGGCCGGCCACCTCGGCCGGGACATCGGCCACCAGCCATGGGTCAACGGCCGCCGCATAGCGGCGCTCCCGCTCCACGGTGCGCGGTTCGACCGTGAAGATGAAATCCTCCCGCTCCTTGAGCTGCGCCTTCTCCTCTTGCAGACGGCGTTTTTGTTCGACCGAATCGAAATACCGTCCCACCGCGGCCAGCATGACAGCCACCACGATGGAGAGCCCGAGGAACGCGAGGATGGCGCGCTTGGATCGGCGGGCAAGCATGCGGAAGTTTATATCGCGGGGCGCCCCGCGTCACGCGTCAGCCATCCAAACGCACGACGCACTCAATCTCCACCTGCATGTTGAGCAGCTGTGCGCCCACCGTGGTGCGCGCCGGATAATCACCCTGGAAGAACTCTTTGTAGACCGCATTCATCTCGGCGAAATTTTTCTCGGTCAACTGGGCGAGAAAGACCCGCACGCTGACCACATCGGACAATTTGGCACCCGCGCCTTCGACCACCTTGCGCAAGTTGGTCAGGACGATGCGGGTCTGCTCGCCGACCGGGCCGTCATGCATCTTGCCGGTGGACGGATCCATCGGCGTCATGCCGGAAACAAAAAGGAATTTCCCCTCCGCGGCGACCGCGAGGGAGTAAGGACCGATGGCTGTCGGGCCTTCGGGGACGGAGGTGAAGCAATTGCGCATGGAGGTCTTTTATCGTGCGCTGTGGCGAAAGCAACGCTGCGCTGCCGCTGCAACCAGGGTCGATGGCGATGTCTCCAACGCAATGGCGTCGCTGATGATCGCGCCGGGACGGCGCGATCCACCTATCGCCCCGCCGCCGCCTTGCGCAGCGAATCAATCTCCCGCGCCGTCAGCTCGCGCCAAGCGCCGCGCGGGAGGCGGCCCAGCTTGAGCGGACCGAGGCGCGTGCGGGTCAGGCGCTTCACCTTGTAACCGAGCGCGGCGAACATGCGGCGGATCTGGCGGTTGATGCCCTGCGTAAGGACGACCCGTAATTTGTTCCCACCCTCGATGTGCACGTGCGCGGCCTTGGCGCGACCCTCCTCGAGATATATGCCCTTCAAAAGCTTCGCCGTCAGCGCCGGATCGAAAGACCTGTCCAGGATCACTTCGTATTCTTTTTCCACGTGCCGCGAAGGATGCGTGATTGCTTGGGCAAGCGCGCCGTCATTGCTGAGGAGCAGAAGCCCCTCGCTTTCAGCATCGAGGCGCCCGACATGGGGCAAGTTCCCGGCATCGCGCGGGATCAAGTCATAGACCGTCGGCTTGCCTCCCTGCGACTGACGGGAACTCAGGCAGCCTGATGGTTTGTGCAGAACGAGGTAACGCGACTGCGCCGGCCGGACCACGCGTCCGCGCGCCACGACCGTGTCATCGGGATCAACCACCGTAGCCAATTCGCGCACGGGGCGACCATTGATGCGAACGCCGCCACCGAGAATCACCTCCTCGCAAGCACGGCGTGATCCCAGCCCGCAGAGGGCGAGGTAACGATTTAGGCGCATGGACCGGCTCAGGCCGCCGAAGGGCGGCCCGCCGCGACGATTACTCGTCCGGTTTGGTTTTTTTGAGGCCGATGACGCTCTGGCCGTCTTTGAATTGACCGCGCTTCTTGAGCACCTCGACGCGCTCGAAACGCTTGAGGACGTTGCGCTTCGCCTTGATCGCGCCTTGGCCGCGGAGACTTCTGTGCTGACTCATAATACGCAGGATCTTAGCGCCCCCCCTTCCGGATGCCAAACAAAAGCTGCAGCTCAGCGAAACCAAGCCAGAAGACCGCCACTTATCGCCAACCAGAACAACGCGGTGCCAAGAAGGATAGCACCCCAGACCGCCGCGCGGGCCAGTTTCCAACGCTTCGGTTCCGTTGCCGTGCTGCTCATGGTTCGTCGAGTTCCCTGCTGAAATGCCCTCGCACGAGGCGGCAAAGGAAGAGCACGACCGGAATGGCCAGAACAGCCAACCCCAGCACGAAAACCTCCCGCGGGAACTCCCCGTAAATTAGATAGCTCAGGGCCGCAGCGATGAAAACGGCCACCGCCATGGGGAGGCAGATGAAGGCGGCCGGCATGACCGAGCGCTCGAATCTTTCGCGTTCCGTGCGGCGCGCGATGCGTTTGGGACGGTGCTTGAAACGCGCGCTCATACCGACAAGTCGGGAACTCCGTCCAACTTGGCCACCAACTCGCGCTGCGCGGACAAAGCGCGCTCGACAAGCGCATCCGGCAAAGTGTCTGCCCGACCCGCAATATCCTCGGACCACAACAACCGCCCCTTTTGCCCGTCATGCAAACGCGCGGTGAAGACCACCTGGCCATCGCCGTCCGCCTGCGCTTCGCCGGACAAAATGAAACGTGCACCGTTGCGCCGTCCAAGATCGCGCGCGGTGTCGCTGTCGAGCAGACCATCGGCGGAGGGTGACGCGGGCCCGGCGAACACCGCCACACCGCCTCGCCGCACGAGGCAGTCGACCACACGCGTGCGGAAAGCCGGACCGCACGAACCGGAATCACCGTCGTGCAACACGTGCACCGTGATGGCGTGCGGATCAAGGAACGCGTTTTCCTGACGGGGCGCCTGGCGATCAAAAACCGGAACGTAGCCTCCCCGCGGAAGCGTGATCCGCACCGAGGCGCGTAATCCGCTTTTCAAATAGTATGTCTCGAGATCGCGCCGCAATTTGGCCGCCTCGATGCGCACGATGGGATCGGTCGCCGGATTGAAAGTGGTAGGCCGACCGAAAACCTCTGTCGCGACCTGGTATCCGCCGACCTTCTCGAAGCGGCTGTCGAGCGAGCAGCGCACAACGTATTCCAGAAAACGACGATTCCGTGCCGTGGCCGGAAAATCCGCGCTGTTCACAATTTCCGTCAGAGCCGCAAGCACTTCTTCTCGCGTCACAGACGGATCGGATTGCTCAGTGCGCCGATGTCCAGTGCACCGCCTGCGTGCTTTTTTCTCTGTGACAAGAGGGGCGTCGGCAAGGGCTGTTTCCATGACAAATTAGAATCCCTTGCCGCGCGGCATCCGACAATTGCCCTTTGGTGCAATCGGTCCGGGCGACCCGTGGCCGAATGCCAGCCTCAAGGCGCACCCGCATCCCGCACCAAGAGGGCCCATTCCGCCGCCGACTGGATCCCTAGCTTCCGGGCTACTGCGGCGCGATGGTGTTTCACCGTGCGTTCGGCAATCCCCAACTCCGCCGCGATCTGCTTGTTCAGGAGGCCGCGAATCGCGCCGCCCAGAACCTGCCGCTCGCGCGCGCCGAGCACGTCGATCTTTTCCCGAGCGGCGAAGCGGGCCGCCGATTGCGGGCGCTCCCTCGCATCTCGGGCCAGCGCACGCTCGATCGCCTCGACCAGTTGCACTTTGGGCGCACGCTTGGTCAGAAAGTCTTCCGCGCCGCCGCGCATGGCACGCACCGACGTCGGGATATCGCCCTTGCTCGTGAGAAAAACCACCGGCAGCGGGTTTGCCGACCGCGCGAGCGCCTGCTGCAGATCGAGACCGCTTTGGTGGGGCATCTGCAGATCGGTCAGCACGCAGCCCGCCGACGAGGCGTCTTTGCGCCGCAAAAAGTCGTGCACAGAGGAATACGTCGCTACTTCGAACCCTGAGGCACGCAGCAAGCGCGAGACGCTGCGCAGGAACGGCGCATCATCGTCCACGATGTGCACCACAGCCTTCATCACAGCAGTCTCCTTCTATGCACGGGCAACGTCATTATGACAGTGAGGCCTCGACCCGCGAGGTTCTCGACGCGCAGTTGCCCGCCGTGCTGCTCGACAATGTTCGCCACGATGGGCAGACCCATGCCCAGTCCTCCTTCCTTTGTAGTGTGAAAAGGCTCGAGCAAACGATCTTTCTCCTCGTCGGAAACACCGCCGCCGTTGTCACCCACCGAGATGGCCACCGAGCCGACGAGGGACTCGCCCGCGCGCAGTTGGATGAGACCGTCTGCGCGCGCACCGATGGCATCGGCCGCGTTGAGCACAAGGTTGAGCAGGGCCTGCTGCAAGAGCACCGTATCGCCATCGATCGGAGACAGCCCGGGTTCGACGGAAGTTTCGAGCTTGATTTGCCTGGCCTCGATCACCGGACGGACAAGTTCGCAGATCTGCGCAAAGAGCGACGGGACATCGACCGCTGCGCGCGCGAAGGGCTGTTTCTCCACCATGGCGCGGATGCGATCGAGCACCGCACCGGCGCGGCGGTCGTCCTCGATGATGTCGCGTAGGATGTTGCGCAACTCGGGAAGATCGGGCGGGGTTCGAGTCAGAATGATTTCTGCGGTCTCCGCATTGTTGAGGATGGCACCGAGCGGTTGGTCCAACTCGTGGGCGAGCGCGGCAGCCAACTGCCCGAGCGCGGACACGCGACCGACCCGGGCCAACTGGTCGCGTTGCTCGCGGAAAAGTCGCTCGGCGCTGTTGCGCTCGGTCAGGTCGACCCACAAACCGAACACCTCGCCCGCGAGCAAAATGCCGGAAAACTGCATCTCGTGCTCGGCACCGGATTTGTCGATCACTCTGACCTCGGAAGAGGCATTGATTTTCCCATCCCCCGCCTGCGCGTCCTGCAACTGCTGCCCCCAGTCGGCCATGATGCGCGCCCTATAGGCCGGATCGGGATAAGCGCGCTGCATACAGTGCTCCAAATCGGGAATGTCCTCGGCCGTGTAGCCGACTATATCGGTGAAAGCCTTGTTCGCCCAGAGGCGGCCGTTGGCCAAATCCAAACGGACGATGCCGAGCGGCGCGTTTTCGACCAACGCGCGCAAGCTGGCTTCGCTCGCGGCCAGAAGGCGCTCGGCGCGGTTGCGCTCGGTCAGGTCGACAAATGTCCCGAACATCTCGCCGCCGAGAAGGACCGCGCTGATTTCCACCTCGCGCTGCGCGCCCGATTTGTCGGCCATGCGGTAAACCCGCGCACCGATCCTGCCGTCCGATTGGCGCGCGTTTTCCAAGTCCGCACCCCACGTCTGGAGAGCTTCCCGACGGTATTCCGGATCGGGATAAATTTTTTCGAACCACGTGTCATAGTCCGGCACGTCGTCGATCGTCCAGCCGAACGTGCTGGTGAAAGCCTTGTTGAAGCTCAGCACGCTGCCGCCCTCCCTCGTGAACGAGATGGCCACCGGCGCGTCTTCGATCATGCGCCGGAACCTTGCCTCGCTTTCCTCCAGCTTTGCCCGAACGCGGTTGCGCTCAGTCACGTCTTCCATCGAAGTGACAAGCTTGTTGCCCACCGCCACCGCCTGGATCAAGACGTCGCGGGGTTCGCCATTTTTCGCCAGGACAGTAATCTCGATTGGCCCGACGTCGCCCTCCGTGCGCAGCGCGGCCTGCACTTGGCGGTCAAGAGCAGCAAAGATCTCGTTCCGCTTCTGCTCGTCGGGGAAAGCCTGGCGCGCCCAGTCGCTCACCGTGGGAATGTCCCCGCGCTCGTAGCCGAAAAGCGCGGTGAAGCGACGGTTGAGGAAGGTCACTTCGGCCCGCGCGTCCTGCCAGTCGAAGTCCAGGCCCGCCGCGCTCATCACCACCGGGAAAGGAAGGCTCTCCATCACGCGCCGCAACTCCTCCTCGCGCGCCGCGCGCATCTCCAATTCGCGCCGCCGCTGGGACACATCGGTGAACGTCCCGACAAATCTCCCCGCGACGACCGCACCAGCCACCTCCACATCCAAGACGCGTCCGTTCTTGCACGTGACGCGGTATTCCAAAGGCCGCAGCACCTCCCCCTTCGCCGCTTGAGCGAACCACTCTTCCGTGTCCTGCCGCACCTGTTCGCGGTAGACCTCGTCGGGATAAGCTTTGGCGAACCACGCCTCGATGCTGGGCACCTCGTCCGGTTCGTAGCCGAAGGTTCGGACAAACGCGCGGTTCACCTGCAGGTCACTGCTATCCGAGAGACCCGTGAAAGCCATCGGCACCGGCGCCTCCTGGATCTGCCGCCACAAGTTCTGCTCGTTGGCGCGCAAATTTTCCTCGGCCTGCTTCAGCGCCGTGATGTCGCGATCCGCACCGCGGAATCCGACAACGCGCCCCTCTTCGTTTCGGATCGGCATACCGCTGGACGAGATCCAGACAATCTCGCCGGATTTCGCCACCAGCGGGAGGGCGAGTTGCGAAAACTCCTCACCCTGACCAATCCAGTCTTCGGAAAACTCCTTTTCCAACTCCGGGGTCGATTGCACCGGATAAAAATCCTGGATGGTCCGCCTCCCCACCAACTCTTCCGGCCGGTAGCCGAGCAAATCCTCGAAGGAAGAGCTGACATAAGTGAAGACACCTTCTCGGTCTACCTCCCAGACCGCCGTCCGGCTCAACTTCAAGACGGTTTCGATGCGCCGCAAGGCATCGGCGACATCGCTCGACGCAGCGGCTTGCTGGGTTAAAACGTGCATGGCAGGGCAGCGCCAAAATAGTCAGCAAATCCGACCTGCGCCAACTCCCGATCGTCCCGCCAGAAGAAGCCTCAGACCAAGCCCAACTTCATCCGCCCCGCTTCCGTGATCATCCCTTGGTTCCACGGCGGCGACCAGACGAGGTCGACTTCCGCGCTTTCCACGCCGGGGACGGTGAGGATGCGGCTGCGCGCGTCGGCCGCGATAGTCGGGCCCATGCCGCAGCCCGGTGCAGTGAGGGTCATTTTGACATTCACCGTCGTGCCGCCTGATTCGCTTTTGCCGAGGATCAAATCGTAAACCAGTCCGAGGTCGACGATGTTCACGGGAATCTCCGGATCGTAGACGTTCTTCAATTGCGCCCAGACATCGTCATCTTTGACTTCAACGCTGCCAGCCGCCGAAGGAACCGGGGCAACGTTTTCCTTCTTCTCGATTTCGAGCCCCAGGGCATCGGCATCCGTCTCGGCGATGCGGGCCAACCCGGTCTGCGTGGCCACGGTATAAGTGCCGCCGAGCGATTGGGTGATGATGACCGGACTGCCGGCCGGCAAGGAGGACTCCTCGCCGCTCGGGATCAGGATGACTTTGCAATCGCGCGTGAGGGTGATTTCCCGGTGCTGCATAGGGAAGGTTTTATCTGTGCGCAGCGCCGATTCCAATCAAATGGTTTCGCGCCGCGCAGTTCTCGCGTGTAGGATCCAATGCCATATGCGGTGGCAAACCCTGTGCGAGGGCAAATGGATCTTCTTCACGCTGGTCGCGGCGACCGTGGGGGCATGGTTCTATGCACCCTGGGCGGTGCTGGTGCCAGTGGCGCTCTTGCTTTTCACCCTATGGTTCTTCCGTGATCCGCCTCGCCGCATCCCTGACGGCCCCGGTCTCATCGTCTCTCCCGCCGACGGCCGTGTCACCGACATCGAGGAAATCGAGGAGCTCGAGCTGATCAATCGGCGGGTGCGCCGTATCGGTATTTTCCTGTCGGTCTTCGACGTGCACGTGAACAGAGCGCCCGCCGCGGGCCAAATCGTCTACTGCGCGGAATTCGAGGGAACGTACCATGACGCGCGCAGCCCCGCCGCCTCCACGCACAACACGGCGCGCACCTGGGGCTTCGCCTGCGGCGATGGTCTCCTGCTCGTCGTTCGGCAGATCACCGGTGCGATCGCCCGCCGCATCGTTCCTTGGGCGCAACTGGACCAGACGGTCGCACGCGGGGAACGCTTCGGCATGATCCGCTTCGGATCGCGCACCGAAATCTGCCTGCCGCTAGACGCGGAAATCTCCGTGCGGGTCGGACAGAAAGTCAAAGGCGGCAGCACCGTGCTGGCCCGTCTTGCCCCGGTTGCCTCTGCGCCAACCACGCAGCACCACGCAACTTCCGCCGTATGAACCACGACCACGACCCGCAATCGGCGAGGATCTACCTCCTCCCCAACTTAATGACGGCCGGAAATCTTTTCTGCGGATTCGCCGCGGTCCTGAACATTCTCGACGCAGTGATCCAGATAAATGCCGGACTGGATCCGGCGGGAAAAATCTACACCGCCGTCTGGTTCATCCTCGGCGCCTGCGTCTTCGATCTGCTCGACGGGCGACTCGCCCGCCTCGGGGGAAATGAAAGCGCATTCGGGCGCGAATTCGATTCGCTGGCCGACATCGTGTCTTTCGGCGTGGCCCCTGCCCTACTCACTTTCCACATCGTCCTGCGCGATTTCGACCGCTACGGCATGCTCATCGCATTTGTCTACCTGGCTTGCGGCGCGTTGCGGTTGGCGCGGTTCAATTGCGTGGCCGCACAGAAAGGCGAAGATGCGGCGCACAAGGACTTCGAGGGATTCCCCATTCCCGCCGCGGCCGGCCTCATCGCCTCGCTCACCCTCTTTATGCTCTGGCTCGACGCCGGACAAAAAACAATCGGTCCGTGGAAATTCGCCCTGCCGCCACTCATGCTTTTCCTCTCATTCATGATGTTCAGCCGGGTGCGTTATCCGAGCTTCAAGGCGGTCAACTGGCGCACGCGGCGCTCGATCCCCAAGTTTCTTGCCATCATCGTCGTGCTCATCTTCACCGTGATGAACTACGAGTGGATGCCGGCCATGATTTTCATCAGCTATCTCCTCTACGGCCTGGCCAGACCGCTTATCTCGCAGTCATGGCGCAAGGAAATCGAGTCGGAGATCGGCGAAGATGAAGAGGCCGCGCCGGAAAATCGCGGCGCTTGAAGGTGGATCGCGATGTGCCCATCGCGATAAACGTTTTCGGAAAAATCGCGCCGGGACGGCGCGATCCAACTAAAACGGAATATCGTCGTCCGCCGACTCTTCGGCCGCGGGCGCTGACTTCGCGGGACGGCTGCCTCCGCCGGAGGAGCGACCACCACCGCCGCCGCCTTCGCCGCCACCGTCACGAGATCCGAGCATTTGGAAATTTTCGCAGACCACGCGGAGCTTGGAACGCTTCTGGCCGGTTTGTTTGTCATCCCAAGTGTCCAGCTGCAGGCGCCCCTCGACGAAAAGCGGACGACCTTTTTTGAGGTATTCGCCGGCGATTTCGGCCTGGCGTCCCCACATGGTAACGTCGACGAAGGTTGTCTCTTCGCGCTTCTCGCCGCCATCGGTCGTGTAGGTGCGGTTGACCGCGAGGCCGATGTCGGCCACGGCGCTGCCTTTGGGGGTGTATTTGACCTCGGGATCACGGGTGAGATTACCGAGGAGCATGACTTTATTGTAGGAGGCCATGGTGGTTGAGGTGTGGGGTTGGGCGCGGGCGCGCGGTTCAGGCCGCTTGGGCGGCGGGTTTCAATTTCTGGTAATGCTGAAGGTGAACGACCGGATCGAGCTTCCATTTCGACTGGAGCGTGGCGATCTGCTCCGGTTCGGCGTGCACGATATAGTTCACATAAAAGCCCGAGGTTTGTTTCTGGCTCGGGTAGGCGAACTGGCGTTTTTCAAGGCGCTGGATCTGCTCGACCTCCACTTTTTCCGCTTTGATTTGCTTCTCGATGGCCTCGATCAGGTCGTTGGCCGATTCCTCTTTGCCTTTGGTGTTGAGCACCAGCAGCACTTCGTAACGTCGTTTGGTCATAATCCTTCTTTATTGAACTCATTCATCGCCGCGGCAAGCCCGTTTTTCAGAATGACGCGAATTGCCTCGGTCGAGCGGTCGAGAACGGCCTTCAACGTCCCCTCCTCATCCGGACCGAAGGGCGCGAGCACATAGTCATGCAAGGCCATGGGGGGCGGCGGGGAACCGATGCCGATGCGCAGGCGCGGAACATCCTGAGTCGCGAAATGGACGAGGATGGATTCGAGCCCGTTGTGGCTGCCCGCACTGCCCGAGGGACGGATCCGCAGTCGGCCGAAGGGAAGGGCCGCATCGTCAAGAACCACGAGCACATTATCGTGCGGGATTTTGTAAAAATCGGCCAGCGCACGCACGGCCACGCCGCTCAGGTTCATGAAAGTCGTCGGCTTGATCAGCCAAGCACCATCGCATCGCGCGACCTCGCCATCGAAGCGCTTTTCCTCGCGGAACGACTCGGTGGCCAGCGCGTCGAGCGCAAGCCATCCAATGTTGTGGCGGGTGCGCGCGTAACGCGTCCCTGGATTGCCCAGACCCGCCAGCAGCCAAGTCGGGGCGCCGTCGTCCACGGCCGATTAGTCCTTCTTGGCCGCGTCCTTGCCCTCGCCCTCGGCGGGCTTCTTCTCGTTGATGACCTCGGGCTCGGTCGCGGCACCCTCGGCGGGAGCAGTTTCCTCGGCAGTCTTCGGCTCGGACACGAGGAAGACGGTGAGTTCGGGATCGGCTTGGTAAGTGACCCCGGCGATTTTGGGAAGATCGCGCACGTGGAGAGATTCGTTGAGTTGGAGCGCAGAGACATCGACACGGATGATTTCCGGAAGGTCCTTGGGCAAACACTCGACCTCGATCGAGCGCAGGCTGTGACCGAGCAAGCCACCGCCGGTTTTGACTCCGGCAGCTTCGCCTACCGGCTCAATAACCACCTCGGCTACGAGGGTTTCGGTCATCGAAACCGCCTGGAAGTCGATGTGCAGGATGGTTTGGTTTACGGGGTGATGCTGCACTTCGTTGATCAGCGCGAGGCGTCCGCCGGATTTGCCGCCGTCTTCGATCTCAAGGTTGACGAGAATGTTTTCACCGACGGCGTGGGCGAGGAGGGTGTCGATGGCGCGGCGCTGGACTTGCAGCGGCTGGGGATCGACCCCGGATCCGTAGAGAATGGCTGGAACGACCTTTTCGGCCTTCATTTTTTTCACGGCGTTGCGCCCGAGGGCAGTGCGGCGCTGTGCCTTGAGACTGACTTGATTCGACATAGGGGCGGAGAAACTAGACGGATCGCCCGCCGATTTCAAACAAAGAAGTCACGGACTCGTCTTCGTGGATGCGTTTGATCCCCTCGCCGAGCAGGCTGGCGACCGAACAAATGGCCAGCGGGCAGCCGTCCATTTTCCGGACCGGAACACTGTCCGTGGCCACTAGTTCCTTGATGTCGGAGTTGCGCAGACGCTCGCCCGCGATGTCGATCAGGACGGCATGCGAGACCATGGCATAAATGTCCTTGGCCCCGGCGGCGCGCAGGATTTTGGCCGCACCGGTCAGCGTTCCCGCTGTCTCGGTGAGATCGTCGACGAGAAGGACATTCTTCCCCTTAACATCGCCAATGACGTGCTGCGCTTCGGTTTCGGTTGCGCTGATGCGGCGTTTGACCACGATGGCCAGACCTGCACCGAGCACCTGCGAGTAAGCCGAGGCCATTTTGACGCCGCCCACGTCGGGCGAGACCACGACAAGATCGGGAATTTTCTTCTGCTGCAGATACTTGATCAGCACCGGCAAGGCGTAGAGATGGTCGACGGGTATGTCGAAAAAACCCTGCAATTGCTGCGCATGCAGGTCCATGGTGAGCAGACGGTTCACCCCCGCGGCCACGAGAAGGTTGGCTACGAGCTTGGCCGTGATCGGCACACGCGGCTGGTCTTTGCGGTCTTGGCGTGCGTAGCCGAAAAACGGAATCACAGCCGTGATCCGCGCGGCACTGGCGCGGCGGGCTGCGTCGACCAAGATGAGCAATTCCATCAGGTTCTGGTTCGTCGGCGGACAGGTCGGCTGGATAATGAAGACGTCGCGGCCGCGCACGTTCTCGTTGATCCTCACGAACGTCTCGCCGTCAGGAAACGAGCTCACTGTGGCATCGCCCAAGGGAACGCCGATGTAATCCGCGATGGCTTTGGCCAACTCCGGGTGCGCTGTTCCCGTGAGGAGCCTCATTTCTGCTTTGCCGTGATACATAAGCCGCGAGGTTCCCCGAACGGAGGCAGGTCTTGCAATTGCAAAAAAGGAAAACGCGGTGAACTATCGGCCTCTCATGCATGCGCCGCACGTCCCGCCGCCCGATCCCGCGGAAACTCTCGCCCCGCTCGGCCTGCCGCTCAGCCCGGCCGTGGCGGCATTTGCCCGCGACTTGGCGCCGGTGGATGACGAACAACTCGAGGACATGGCCCGGCGCTCGCGCGCGCTGACCCGGAGGCATTTCGGCAAGACCGTGCGGCTCTTCGCTCCGCTTTACCTTTCCAACGAGTGCATCAACAGCTGCACCTACTGCGGCTTTTCCCGCGAGAACGCCATCTTGCGCGTCACTTTGGAAGCCGAAGAGGTTCGCGCCGAAGCCCGTCACCTCGCCGCTCAGGGTTTCCGCAACATCCTTCTGGTGGCCGGGGAGCATCCGAAGTTCGTCTCCAACGGCTACCTCGAACAAATCCTCCGCACCCTCGCGCAGGAAATCCCGTCGCTCTCCATCGAGGTCGCGCCAATGGAAACTCGCGATTATCTCCCGCTGGTCCGCGCTGGAGCCGAAGGATTGATCGTTTACCAGGAAACCTACCACCGCCCGACCTACGCGCGGCTGCACACGGCCGGACCGAAAAAAGATTACGATTGGCGACTGGCCTGTCCGGCACGCGGACACACCGCCGGCTTCCGTCGCATCGGCATCGGTGTGCTTCTCGGCTTGTGGGATTGGCGCGAGGAGGCCATCGCCCTCGCCGCGCACCTCGATCATCTCCTGCGCACCTGCTGGAAAGCGCACTTCACCGTGAGCTTCCCGCGGCTTCGTCCCGCGGCGGGGGGATTCCATCCGACCCATCCCGTCGACGACCGTGATTTCGTCCAACTGCTCTGCGCCTTCCGCCTCCATTTCCCGCGCGTCGGGCTGGTCATGAGCACGCGCGAACCCGCCGCCCTGCGCGATGCCGTCGCCCCGCTCGGCGTGACCATGATGAGTGCCGGCAGCCACACCGAACCCGGCGGCTACACCGGACTCGGACACGACAATCTCCACCTCACGGTGCGCGGACGGGCCATGGCCTGCGACACTCCGGCTGACGCGCTGGCCACCGAGCAATTCTCCACATCCGACCAGCGCTCTCCGCAGGAGGTTGCCTTGCGCCTGCGCGAACTTGGACTCGATCCGGTCTGGAAAGATTGGGACCGCGCCATCCTCGGAGCATGAAACTCGTCCTCAACGGCAAAGACCGCGAAGTCAACGCAACCCGAGTCGAGACTCTCGTCGCCGAACTCGGACTTCCCCTCGCTGCGGCGCTGGTCGAACACAACGGCACCGCCCTCCTCCGCTCCGAATGGGCGGGAAGAAATCTCCAAGAAGGCGACCGCCTTGAAATCATCCGCATGGTCGCGGGCGGTTAGCAAAGGTGGATCGCGATGTCCCCATCGCGATTTTCCTCCAACTCATCGCGCCGGGACGGCGCGATCCGCCTATCCCCGGTAGGGGCGGTCGTCGCCGCGACCGTCCGCCGACCTAAGGCTTCGCGCGAAGACGAACTTCGTCCCCGCGATCACCAGCACCATGGCGAGCAGGAGAAATTCCCCGCTCACATCAAGCATCAAGCCCTCTCGACCACGACCTCGCTGCCCTCGACGCGCAACGCCACGACCTCCGCGCCGGGGGCGATGAAATCGCCCTCGCTTCGTGCGTCGAAGACCTCGCCGCCGAATGCCGCGCGCCCGACCGGACGCAGCATGGAAAGAGCTTTGCCGCGGTCACCCGCGCGCACGGACATCTTCGCGGCACCCGGTTCGTCCATGGTCAGAGACTCACCAGCCGGGCCGCTCGTGGTCAGCACCAACCGCCGCAGAACCGGAATCTTCGGGAAAAATTGCGCGAGGAAAAAGATGACTACTCCGGACAAGCCGATAGCCACGCCAAGGTTGGCCAACGGAAGCAGGAAAAGTTCGGGCGACGGCCATTCCGGGGCACTCGGATAGTAATCGACCATGGCCCAAAGCAGCGCGCCGAACATGAGCAGCGTTCCGGCCAAGGCGAGCACGATGATGCCGGGAATAAAAATTATTTCGATCAGGACCAGAATGAGACCAAGCACAAAGAACGCGATCACCTCCATGCCAGTCAGCCCGGCCACATAATGTCCGGCAAAGAAGAGCAGGAAAGAAACAGCGGCCAGGGCACCAGCCACGCCGAAGCCGGGCGATTTGAATTCGATGTAGGTGCCGATGATCCCTCCAAGGAGGAAGAGCGGGGCGAGCATGGTGATGACCAACGCCATCCGCTCGAATCCGCTCGGTTCCGCTTCGACGACCGGACCTCGCAGACCCGCGTCCCGCACCAACTCCGCCACCGATCCGGCAATCCCCTGGGCAAGGAGCGGTTTGCCGCCGATTTTTTCCGCCGCTTCTTGCGCGCTCAAGGTGAGCAGTTCGCCTTTCTCGTTGATCTCTTTGCCGCCGACCTTGGCTTGCTTCTCCTTGTTGATAAATGCCTCGGCCACCTCCGGATTGTGGCCGTTGTTGTCCGCCGCACTGCGGAAGTAGCCGGAGTAATAGGAGACGATCTTGGCGTTGAGCGTCTCGGGCACCTCCTGCCCCATACCCATAACCGGTGCAGCCGCGCCAATTGCGCTGACCGGCGCCATCCAGATATGTTTCGTTCCGAGTGCGATCAACGCACCCGCCGAGCCGGCATTCGGATCGACGTAGGTGTAAGTTGGAGCCTTGACCTTCATCAACGCCTGAAGGATGTCGACCGCCGCGCCGAGTTCCCCGCCCGGCGTGTCCATGTCGAGAATGTAGGCGGAGGCATTGGCCGCCTCCCCGGCTTTGAGAATTCGGCGCAGGAAGAAAAACTGCGCTTTGGAGACCTCGCCCTTCAGCGGAACAACGACCACCGCACCCTCGGGAATCGCGCCCTCGAGTTTACGCACTTCGGGCACGGCCGCTTCGGTCTTTTCCTCCGCATCAGTTCGCTGCGCCCAAACGCTGGGAGCAGTGAAGAGGAGAGCCAAGAGCAGTGCGAATCTCATACCGGAGATCTTCCCTGCATGCGCGCCGCTCTCAAGTCCAATCGAACGAATTCCCGCGCACCGGTTTGCCCCCTCCGCTACACTCCGGCCATGCCCCGCATCGCCGAGGAAAGCATCGAGCGCGTCGCCGCCGCCTGCGACATTGTCGAAATCATCGGCGGATACTTCCCGCTCAAACGCGCGGGCACCAGCTGGCGCGCGCTGTGTCCGTTCCATCGCGAAAAGTCCCCGTCTTTCCACGTCAGCCCGCAGAAACAGGCCTATTACTGCTTTGGCTGCGGCGCCGGCGGGAGCCTCTTCAAATTCGTCATGGAATACGAACGCGTCGACTTCGCCACCGCGGTCCGGCGCCTCGCGCAAAAGGCCGGCGTCACCATCGTTGAAGAGCAATCCGCTCCCGGCGACGATCATCGGCGCGAATTGCGCGGACGTCTCCTCGAACTCCACAAAGTTGCCGCCGACTGGTTCCACGCCAATCTCCTCCGCTCCCCCGCCGGCGCCGCCGCGCGCGATTATCTCAAGTCCCGCGAGATCAATTCGGAAATCGCGAAAAATTGGCACCTCGGCTATGCGCCCGACAGCCGCGATGCGTTGCTCAAACACGCACGCGCCGCCGGATTCAAAGACCACGAACTCCGGGCCAGCGGGCTTTTCCACGGCGGCGAGGACAAACCTCTGGCCGACCGCTTCCGTCAGCGCCTCATGTTTCCCATCCGCAACGACTACGGCGAAGTCATCGCGTTCAGCGGACGCGTCCTCCCGCCATCCGAAGATCCGGCCAAATACGTCAACTCGCCCGAGACCCCGCTCTTCACCAAAGGCCGCGCGCTCTACGGACTGGACAAAGCGCGGCGTCCGTTGGCGGATGCCGGACTCGCCATCGTCTGCGAGGGACAGCTCGACCTCATCCGCGTGTTCGAAAGCGGACTGCAAAACGTCGTCGCGCCGCAGGGCACGGCATTCACTCCCGCGCAGGCGCGCTTGCTCAAGCGCTACGCGGAAACAGTCGTGCTTTGTTTCGATTCCGACCGCGCCGGTCGCACCGCCGTCGAGCGTTCGTTGCCCATCCTCCTCGCGGCCGGTTTCGGCGTGCGCGTCGCCCCGCTGCCCGCCGGCGAGGACCCCGATTCGCTCATCCGCAAAAACGGCGCCGAGTCCTTCCGCGCTCTTGTCGACAACGCACCTGACTATTTCGACTTCGCACTCGATGAAGCGGCCTCCGCCGGAAAACTCGACAACGCATCCTCCAAAGCCGCACTCATCCGCAAACTCGCCGGCTTCGCCTCCAACCTGCCGGATGCCGTCGCGCGCGAATCGCTCGCCGCGCGCCTCGGTCCGCGCCTTGCCCTTTCACCGAAGGCGTTCATCGATGCCATTCCGGACAAGCCCGCAGCCAACGAACCCGAGGAAATCAGCGAGGACGAGCCCCCAGCCACCGCGGAACCCGACCAGACCATCCGCCTGCTCATCCATGCCTCGCTCGTCAGCAGCGAAACGCGCCAGTGGCTCGCCGCGCAGGACACTTCTATCTTGGCCGGACGCCCGGGCCTGCCCCTTCTGCAAAAATGCCTTGGTGCGTCCTTCGATCCGGCCGAACCAGCAGCGACCCAGGCCTTCCTCGCCGCCCAGTCTCCGGAGGCTCAGTCGATTTTAGCGGCCCTGCTTATGGAACGAGCCCCGACCGAGCCCGTCGCCATCGCCCGGGACACCCTCCGCTCCTTGAGCCGCCGGCAACTCGAGGCCCGACGCAACGCCCTGACCGCCCGCCTCCGCCAAGCCGGCCTGCCCCCCGCCGAAGTGGCCCGTTTGCAGGCCGAGGTGGTTGACATTATGCAGGAGATCAGTCAGGTTAGCGGGTCGCACTGACTCCACCAGCGCCGGCGCAAAATCGTCAGATTCCAGCCCGCGCGACTCTGTCGACCAACCTGTCTATGGCCACCAAATCGAAGAAAAAGCCCGTCAAGTTCTCCAAGCCCAAAAAGCCGCTCCGCAAGCCCGCGCCGAAAAGCGCGAAACCTGCCGCGAAGAAAAAGGTCGCCACCAAACCGGCACCGCAACCGAAAAAGACGGTTGCCAAAAAGCCGGCACCCAAAGCTCCGGCCAAGAAAGCGCCCGCACCGAAAGCCTCCGGCAAAAAAGCGCCGGTGAAAGCGCAGCAGGAAAAAGCCGCAGCCAAACCTCTCGCCGGGAAAAACGGCGCGCACCACAGCGCCTTGCACGAAGCCGCGCCTGCGGTCGATGTGGATAAATTTATCGCGGAGAAAACCCGCGAACTGATCAAACTTTCCAAGGATCAGGGCTACCTCACCTTCGACGACCTCGAAGAGAACCTGCCCTCCGCGGTCAACGACCCGGACGTCATCGACAAAATCATCACCCGCCTGCGCGAGGTCGAAATCGAACTCATCGAGCAGAGCGACATCGACACGGACAAAGCCCCCCGCAAGGAGGAGGAAAAAGCCGAGAAGGATGAGAAAGCCGACGGTCGCCTCGACATCCTCGACGACCCCGTCCGCATGTATCTCAAGCAGATGGGCCAGGTCCCGCTCCTCACCCGCGAGCAGGAGGTGGAAATTTCCAAACGCATCGAAGACGCCGAATTGAAAGTTCAGGACATCGTTTACCGCATGGGCTTCGTCGCGCGCGGACACCTCGACCTCGCGCAGAAACTTCTCGACCAGCGTGAGCGCTTCGACCGCGTAATCATGGACAAGAAGATCGAAAGCCGGGAGCGCTACATGAAGGCGTTGCCGCGTCTTTGCGCCACAATCAAGACCGCCGCGCAAAAAATCGACCGCCTCTTCGTCGTCATCGCGCGCGTCAAAAAGCCTTCGACCTTGCAGTTGAAAAATTTCGACAAAGCCCTTGTCGGTATTCGCGCCCACTATCCGAAATTCTTCTACAAACAGAAGATCACCGACGATTTCGTGCAGGCCGCCGAGGATACGCACCGCACCCTCCTTCATCTGCATGGCGAGCACACCAAAGCCAACTCGCGCGCCAAACGCAACGAGGAGGCCAAGAAGAAGGCGAAAGAACTCGAGAAACGCATCAACGAACTCGCCGACCGCGCATGGATGACATCCGAGGTCTTCAAGCAATCTTACGGGGACCTGCGCAAATGGCACCGCGCCGCCCACAAAGCCAAAACCGAAATGGTCGAGGCCAACCTGCGCCTCGTCATCTCCATCGCCAAGAAATACACCAATCGCGGCCTCTCCTTCCTCGATCTCATCCAGGAAGGAAACATGGGCCTGATGAAAGCGGTGGAAAAATTCGAATACCGCCGCGGCTACAAATTCTCCACCTACGCCACGTGGTGGATCCGCCAGGCCATCACCCGTTCGATCGCCGACCAGGCCCGCACCATCCGCATCCCGGTGCACATGATCGAAACGATCAACAAGCTCATCCGCGTGCAGAAACAGCTCGTGCAGGAATACGGACGCGAACCGTCCCCCGACGAGATCGCCGACGAAATCCAGCTTCCCGTCGAGCGCGTCCGCGCCGTCCTCAAGATGGCCCAGACCCCGATCTCGCTCCAGATGCCCGTCGGCGACAGCGACGACACCAGCTTCGGCGACTTCATCGAGGACAAATCGGCGGAAAACCCGGCGGACAGCGCCGCCATCATCCTGCTGAAGGACAAAATCAAAGATGTCCTCGAAACTTTGACCGACCGCGAACGCAGCGTCCTCGAACAACGCTTCGGTCTCGTCGACGGCTACCCGCGCACCCTCGAGGAAGTTGGACGCCAGTTCAAAGTCACCCGCGAACGTATTCGCCAGATCGAAGCGAAGGCATTGCGCAAAATGCGCCACCCCACCCGCCTGCGCCAACTCGAAGGCTACCTCGAGCCCCGCGACGTCTAATTCGTCAGTTTTGTAGCGGCGGTCTACGACCGCCGGACCACAAAAAAATCCCCGCAACCTTTCAGGCAGGCCGGGGTTTAGCATTCCATGGACGACCAAAAGCTCTGGAATCTCCTCGGCCGCAGCCCGCGCCCAACGGCACCGCCGTTCTTCGCCGGGAAAGTCATGCGGCAGATCGGCACAGCCGCGCGCCCGTCTTGGCGCACCGTCGTCCTGCGCTGGCTCGCGCCCGCCGCCGTCGCCACGCTTCTGTTCTTAGCCATCCTGCCCCGTCCCGACTCCACGCCGGCTGTCATGACCCAACCATCCGACCTCACCACCCTCGACCTCGTCGAAATGCTCAGCCCCGAGGATCACGCGACCCTCACCGCCGCCGGTTGGCCCTACAACAGCGGCTTCCTCTCCGCCGGCCTGTAGGTGGGGATCGCGATGTCCCCATCGCGATAACCCAACCAACATCGCGCCCAGAGGAAACGATCCACCACATCAAACTGAATGGGTGGGATTGATCGCCTGCGGCGACCTGTCTTCGGCTCGAACTGCGGAATGTTGATTTCGGCCTTCGGCCTTCACCCCTGCGGGGCCGACCTGCGGTCAGTCTGTGCCGCTGCGCGGCGCTCTCGTCCCACCGGAATGTTTCAAGACCGCCTACGGCGGACTGGCGGAAGGGGTGGGATTGATCGCCTGCGGCGATCTGTCTTCGGCTCGAACTGCGTTCTCATCCCACCGGAATGTTTCAAGACCGCCTACGGCGGACTGGCGGAAGGGGTGGGATTCGAACCCACGGTTGGTTTAACCCAACGCTCGATTTCGAGTCGAGTGCCTTAAACCGGACTCAGCCACCCTTCCTGAAAGCGAAAATATACCCCATCCGGTTGCCGTCTGAAATCTCCAATTTCAAATCCGAAATTTTCTTCAGCCGCGCCCTTCACTCAGGTTTTCGCCCTCTCCTCTCACGTCCCGCAAAACGTCCGGTAAGGCCCGCTGCCGGGCAAAGGGCCATCGCGGTAAGCTTCGTTGGCTGACGTTGCCTCGTAAGGGCGCGCTAAAGCATCGAGCAGCCGGTGCATGACCGAAAGATCGCCAGCGACCGCGGCAGCAAGAGCTTCCTCCACGCGGTGGTTGCGCGGGATGACCACCGGATTGGCCGCGCTCATCGCCGCAACAACCTTGGCACGACTCCTCTGCTGGCGCTCCAGACGCGCCATCCACTTCGCCTGCCAAGCGCGCAGCGGAGTGCCGCCGAACGACAATGCGTCTTGCAACTCGGATGTCTCCGCAGCACGCACGAGCGAACGAAAAGCCCCAGTGAAGTCCGCTTCCGCACCCTTCAAGCAATCAAGAAACTCCTTGGCCAATTCGAGATCACCATCCTCCTCCGAGAACAGGCCAAGCTTCGCTCTCAATCCGGCTGTGTAATGGGAACGAAAACGTTCTGGAAATTTGCCGAGCGTTTCTTCCGCGGCAGCGACGGCCTTGTCCTTCTCCTCATCGATGAGCGGCAAAAGCGCTTCGGCCAAACGCGCCAGATTCCAATGCGCGATGTTCGGCTGGTTTCCGTAGGCATAGCGTCCACCCCGGTCGATCGAGCTGAATACCGTTGCCGGGTCATAGGTATCGATGAACGCGCAAGGACCGTAATCGATCGTCTCCCCGCTCAACGCCATGTTGTCTGTGTTCATCACCCCATGGACAAAGCCCACGCAGACCCATTGCGCGACAAGCTTGGCCTGGCGCTCGAGCACGCCTTCGAACAAAGCCAGCGCCGGATTTTCCACGCCAACCGACTCCGGATAATGCCGCTCCAACGTGTAACGCGTCAGAGCCTCCAGCGTGGCGCGGTCGCCGATCGCATTGGCATACTCGAAGGTGCCCACCCGGATATGACTCGCGGCGACACGCGTCAGAACCGCCCCCGGCAACATTTCCTCGCGCGCGATTTGCTCCCCTGTGGTAGCCACAGCCAGACTGCGCGTCGTCGGAATCCCCAGCGCATGCATCGCTTCACTGATGACGTATTCCCGCAGCATCGGTCCGAGCGCAGCGCGACCATCACCCCGACGCGAGTAGGGTGTCTGTCCCGAACCCTTCAATTGGACATCGAATCGCGCACCAGCGGGCGTGAGATGCTCGCCCAACAAAATAGCCCGCCCGTCGCCCAGATTGGTGAAATGACCGAATTGATGGCCGGCATAGGCCTGGGCGATCGGATCGGCACCTGCGGGAACAGTGCTGCCGGCAAAAACTTCCGTTCCTGTCTCGCGCAACGCGGCAGCATAGAGTCCCATTTCCGCGGCGAGGTTCTCGTTCAGAACAGCCAACCCGGGCTGCGCCACAGGAACCGGAACCGCGCGCGCGAAAAGCGCGTCCGGCAACCGTGCGTACGAGTTGTCGAAACGCCATCCGGCCGCGCTTTTCTTGTCGGACTTTCCCGCCATGCGGCTAAAGTGCTGCACAGGCCGAATCTTTCAACAACTCTCTTATGTCCATCCCTCACCGCCTCGCTCTGATTTCGACCTGCGCGCTCCTCGCCGGATGCATCACCTACCCCAAAACACCGCCGGTCAGTCCCGAGCAACGGGCAAACGCCGCCACAGTGAAAACCGGACCTTTTGCTTGGGGCATTTCCACGTCGAGTTGGCAATACGAGGACCGCGAGACCGACCAAGACGGCACACCGGTTTTCCGCACGGATTGGGACGTTCTGATGGATGCCGGCAAAGCGCCCGCGCGCGGCAACACCGTGGTCCGCAGTTGGAGCGATTTCGACAAGGACGTGGCCGCGCTGAAAAAAATCGGAGTGACGCACTACCGCTTCAGCCTCGAATGGGCCCGTATCGAACCCGAACCCGGGAAATATGACCAAGCAGCCATCCGCCGCTATGTCGGCATGGCGCGCAAATTAAAAGCGGCCGGGATCGAGCCGGTGGCCTGCCTTTGGCATTTCACTTTTCCCCAGTGGCTCTATGACAAAGCGAACCCGAAAAAGTCCAACTGGCTGCACCCGGAGGCGGATGCGCGCTGGGATGCCTACGTGCGCAAGGTCGTCCCCGCCCTCGCTCCGCATGTGCGCTATTTCGCGCCGCAGAACGAGCCGAACGGACAAATCGGCACCGCGTATTTGAACGGACTATGGCCGCCGGCCATGACCGCCGCCTTCGGCACCTACGCGGCAGCCACCCGCGCCAGCGCGCGCCAATTCCGGCAGGCCGCCGACATCATCAAGTCGGTCCGCCCCGATGCGGTGGTCATGTCCGTGCAAGCCCTGCCGTGGTGGGAACGCGGACTGCTCGATCCGACGCGTGCCTGCCTCCACGGCATGCTGCGCATGAACTTCGACCACCTCGATCTCATCGCCGACAAATGCGATGTGATCGGATTCAACTACTACTACAGCCAGCATGCGAGCCCGATCGCCGCGCTGACCGCCAACTCCCAGCGCGGGAAAACTTTCACCATGATGGGCTGGGACATCGACCCTGCAGGCCTCTACAAACAAATCCGCCTTGTCGGCAAACGCTACGGCAAGCCGATGATGATCACGGAAAACGGCGTCGCCACCACCGACGACAAAGAGCGTGAGAGCTACCTCGCGGAGCACATCGGGGCGATCGAGCAGGCAAAAAAGGACGGCTACGACGTCCGCGGATATTTTGTCTGGTCGCTCCTCGACAACTACGAGTGGCACGGCGGCTTCACCGACACCTTCGGCCTGGGCAAAATGAATCCGAAAACCTACGCCCGCGAACTTAAACCCTCGGCCTACGCCTACCGCGACACTATCCGCCGCGGCGGCGTGAAGGAAATCCCCCCGGCGGTCCTTCAAGCCAGCAAGCGCAGGTAACCGGCCCAACGGATCGCATCCGTCTCTCTGGCTGAAAACTGAACACGGAACACCGAACACTGCCCGGCGGCCCCGCCGGGCGCCTACAGGAAAACCCTAGCGAAAAACACCAAATCGGGGAAATTGAGGGTCTGGGCCGGCGCGCTTAACTTGGCTTCGTTATGAAGAAACACACCACACTCAAATCAAAGTTCAACTCGGCGTTCAGCTTGGTCGAACTTCTCGTTGTCATCGCGGTCATCGCCGTCATTGCGGCTATCGCGATTCCGAACATCGCTGGCACGCGCGAGGCAGCGCAAGCAGCTCAGGCAAGCTATGACACCGCCCAATTCAATCAGATGTCGAATCAGCTGACTGCTCTCGGATACGCTGGCAGCATAACCCCAGAAACGCTGGCCGGCGGCATCACAGTGACCAACGGGACAAATCCTATCACGTTCCGGCTCGACTAAGGACGTGTCGACTCTCATACGAGTCACGCTTGAATCAGGGCCCCGGTTCGCCGGGGCCCTTCTCACGTCCGGGCGCAACGGAGGAGGGCATGATTTCCGTTTGACCTGAGTCCGCTGCGGCTTGAGGTTCTAAACGTACATGAAGATCTCTCCAAGCAACCGGATCCCCTCCAAGGTGCCTGGCTCCCGCGCAGGCTTTAGCTTGGTGGAGATTCTTCTGGTTATCGCCGTTATCGCAGTCATATCGAGCATCCTGATACCCTATTTTTCCCCCATACGGAGAGCAGCCAGCGGACAGGTTGCCCGGCAGCAGCAAGCCGAGTTACAAACTGCACTTAGCAGCTGGGTCGTAGCCCAATCCGGCGGACCGGGCGGTTTGGCCGCCGCGAGGGCGACCTATAACAGCGCGGCCGGGTCAAGGCTGCAATTGCTGCAAAATTACCTGCAGGCGGCCACCTATTCATTGCTTTCGGTTGACGGTGGCGCGGTCACAAGCACTGCACTGGACAGCATGAACGCTTACCTGCAATTCTCAGATTGGGCGTCCGATGGACAACCAACGGTGCAATGGGTCAACCGATGAAACATTCCAACAGCAACTGGAAGGACCGCGCCTTCAGCTTGGTCGAACTACTCGTCGTTATTGCCGTCTTGGGCATCGTCCTTTTCTTCGCCTTCCCGAACATCATCCAAGTCAAAAGTGACAGCGAAAAGGACTTAGCCAAGGCGCGGGCAGAAACCTTGAACCTCGCTTCGGCAGCCTATTTCCAGGCGATTGGCGCTAACGTTGCGGCAACGAGCTGGGCCGGCAAAAGCGCCGAACAGCGCTATCAATTGATCACTCCCTACATAGCTTTCCCTGCAGCTTCTCTCAGCAACTTCCTGCCCAGCTCCGATTACAGCATTACGTTCAACGACTCGGCGCCGCATAAAGTCAAAGCGACACTCATGGGCCCGGGCAGCACCAACATCCCCTACTGACCTGGACCTGGCCTCGGGCCTGTTTTTTGGCTCACCCGCCCAGGAAGGAGGTGGTAGGTTAAATTACATGACGACAGCAGACCAGCAGGCCCTCCATGAGGCCCTCAGGTCGCGGAACTTGGCATCCGCTCTGGACACTACGCAGACCTCGGCCGATTGCCATAATGCTTTGGCCCAAGCCAACGCGGTTCCGCCCGAGCAGTCGCTCGAATGGTTGGCCAAGCAGTTCCAAATGCTGCCCTACCAGCCGATTCGTCCCTCGTTCTCGGTCCAGACAGAAGCTTTGTTCCGGTCCCTGGCTGGACCAACGGACGCGCCCGAGCCGTGGCTACCCGTCGGTCCTTTGGGACCCTTGGTTATATTGGCCCATTACAATCCAGCTGCCATCGACACGTGGGGGATCCCGGAGGCGTTTTGCGTGAAGGTGTTGGTCGGTCAGGATCACTATGCGGAGTTCCGCGCGCTGCTCGATGAAAGACTGGGCGCACGACCGCTCGGCACCGCACCTGCGCAGCAACCCTCCAACGAGCTGGAACGCGGCAGTTCGCCCGAGGCCGCCTTGCGCTGGCTTCTGACCGAGTATCCTTTCCGCGGGGAAGAACGGGAGCGGTTGACCAGCGCACTGGAATCGCTCTCCGGCGTGGCGGCGAACCACGTCATTCCGGTCAAGACCTTGCCGGCGGGTTATGGTGCCGCACTGCGCCACCTCTGCACGGGTGAAGCCGTATTCAATGCGTCTCTCGCCCCGCGCCAGACCACCTTCCCCGAGACTCTGCTGGAAAAGCATTCTGTTTTTCCTCTCTTCGTCGGAGCGCACACCGTTTACCTGCTGAGTTCGCAGAAAGAAATTTTCAGCTTCGAGGACGAGTGGCTGTCATCCACGGAGGACACGCGGGAATTCAGACCGGTCTTGGCCGACAAGGAGTCCATCGTCCGCGTCATCAATCGCGACCGGAGCACGGCGGCAGCCACCGGAACGGAGGCCTTTGTCGGAGAGCTGGCGGAATCGGGTGTGGCCAATGTGGTCGAGATCGATCCGCAGGAAATGGCCCGGGTCAATCCGGCCAGCATCAACACGACCGCCGAGCAGGCTTTGCAGTGGGTCTTGCACCGATCCATCACCGGTGGAGCCAGCGATCTGCACATCGAGAAGTATTACAACATGGCGCGGTTCCGCGGCCGCATCGACGGCGAATTGGTCACGCTCTTCTCCGCGCCCGAGGAAATGCTCCCGCGCTACGTCAGCCTGATTAAGAACTATTCCAACATGAGTCAGGAGCGGCAGTCGGCCCAGGACGGTCGCTTTTCCCTGCGCGTCGGCAAGCGGCGCGTCGACTGCCGCGTCTCGGCCATCCCCTGCCGCAAGGACCAGCAGAAGATCACCATCCGCTATCTCGAGAAAGAGGGTGGCGTGCGCAAGTTGAGCGAACTGAACCTTTCCAAGCGCAATCTCGAACTCCTGCAAGCCGCCATGTCACGCGATCAGGGCCTCATTCTCATCACCGGACCGACCGGCAGCGGCAAGACCACCACGCTCTATGCCCTGCTCAACAGCGTGAATTCGGAAAATCTCAACATCCAAACGATCGAGGATCCGATCGAATACGAGGTCGAGGGCCTCAATCAGACCCAGACCGATCCGGTTCACGACATCGATTTCTCCCAAGGCTTGCGCCGGCTCATGCGCGCCGATCCGGACGTGATCCTCATCGGCGAGTGCCGAGACGAGGAAACAGCCAGCGCCGCGGTCAATGCCGCACTGACCGGCCACCTCGTTCTCACCACCCTGCACGCTAACGACTGTTTGCGCGCGGTCAGCCGCTTTATCTCCATGGGCGTCCCGCCCTACCTGCTGGCCGATTCATTGGCTCTGTCGCAAGCGCAGCGTCTCGTTCGCCGCCTCTGCGGCCAGTGCAAGCGCATGGTTGCGGTCACGCCGCAGCAACGGAGCATTTTCACGGCAAACAAAGTTCCCCTGCCACCGGAGGTCACTCATCTTTACGAAGCGGAAGGTTGCCCGGAGTGCCGCGAGACCGGCTATCGTGGTCGTATCGCATTGATGGAGCTTTGTCCGATCGACCGCGAGATTGCCGATCTTATCGCGATCAACGCCCCCCAAGGCCAGATGCGAAAGATTGCCAGCGCACAGGGCTTGCGGACGCTTTACCAAGAGGGATTGCATGCCGTGGCCGAGGGCCTGACGTCGCTCGATGAAATCAATTGCCTCGCCTACACCGGAGTAGCGGCAAGCGATACAACAAGCGCCGCGCCGAATGCCGATAGCATGCCGCAGATTTGAGTGAGCAGGGAGCGCGGAGCCGGGAGCTAGGAGCCAGCAGGACTCTCTGAGTGCGATCACTTTTTTGCGCCGATGTCAGTCGGCGCAAAATAATCCTCCGTCATCTTCTCCAATCGGTGGCCATTTCACTGTGCGCTCCACACTCCCTGCCGCGTAGGCATGCACCTCGGGCCTACGCCTCGATGATGTGGTTGCGAATGGCATAGCGCACCAACTCCCCTATCGAGTGAAGCCCCAGCTTGCGCATAATTGCCGCTCGGTGCGTCTCCACCGTTTTCACGCTGATACCCAGCTTGTCGGCAACGTCCTTGTTGCTGCTGCCTTCGGCTAGCAACTGGATAATCTCCCGCTCCCGCGTGGTCGGCTTGTCTTCATCTTTTGACGGGGCGTGGGGCAAGCCGATTTCCCGCATACTGTCGAAAATGACCTCGGAAACCTGCGAGCTGAAGTAGTGCTTTCCGCCGAGGACACACTTCACCGCGTCGACCAGTTGCCGTCCAGCATCCGACTTCAAAATGTATCCATGCGCTCCGGTGCGGAAAATCTGCACCACCACCTGCTCCGCATCATGCACCGTGAAAACGAGCACTTTCGTATTCGGACACAGCTTCAGCACCTGTTTGGCCGCCTCGATCCCGTTCAGCTCCGGCATGGTCACATCGAGAATGGCCACATCCGGCTGAAGTTCCTCCGCCATCTTGACAGCCTCCCGCCCGTTGGAGGCCTCTCCGCAACAAGCATACCCCCCGCTCTCGATCAAATTCCGCACCCCCGCCCGCACGATCTCATGATCGTCCGCAATCAACACCGTGGGCTTCTTCTTAGCCATGCCAAAAGCCTAGCCGCTGATGAGGGAAGATAAACGACAAGATTTTCCCGGGGGAACCGTTTCCTCCTGTTGTCAGACGGGAGGAAACAAATCCTGCCCATCCGCGTTTATCCGTGTCTATTTGCCTGCGGCCCACGGCCTCGGCTGTCTCGTAGACTCGGCTGTGGCTAACTCTTTGCTTTTGTCCGTGGCGCCCAACCTGCACTTCACGGACACCCCATACGGCGACGAATCCAATTCCAGTGTGCCTCCAAGATGCTTCATCCGCTCGCGCATACCGGCCAAACCGACCCCTGCCGAAGTATTGAAAGAAAATCCCTCGGGCAATCCCGCGCCATTATCGCGAATCTCCAAGGAAATTTTGCCGTCCTCCTCGTGCCACAGATTAATCCACGCCTTTGTCGCACCCGCATGTCGGTAGATATTGCCCAGCGCCTCCTGCACGATGCGGAACAGCGCTGTCTCTTCATCTGTTCCCAACCGCGGGAAACCCTCCGGCAAATCAAGGAACACCGGAATGCTGTTGCGTTTGGTAAAGCCGTCGACAAACCAGCGTATAGCGAAAATGAGCCCTTCCTCCTCCAAAAGCGGTGGATGAAGCAGGTAGGAAATGTTCCGTAACTCCTGACAGACTTGACGACTGATGGCCGCGGTTTCGGCGGCGACTTTACGCGCCTTCTCGTCCGTTGCCGTTGCCTCCAACAAGCTTGTGTTCATCTCGAGCGCGGAGAGGCTCTGGGCGGTGGAATCATGGAGATCCCGCGCTATGCGGCGCCGTTCCTCGTCCTGCAAGGTCATAAGACGCGCGGAAAGCGCCTGCAACTGACGCTCCGAGTGCTGCAGCTTTCGCTGGGCGCGGACCTCGGTGGTGACATCCGACGCTATCCACTGGCCTCCGGAAAGGCTCCCATCGGCGGCGAAATTTCCGCGGATCGTGCTGCGCAGCCAAACAGGGGGGGACCCGCCTTTGCGGATGACATGGGTGAATGAGGCCGCGCCCAACGACGGACTAAGGCCGGCCATTTGGTCATGAAGAAGTGTAAAGGTGGATACATCGAGGCAATCGGAGAGCAGCGGTCTGCGTCCTTGCGGCGCACGCTCGCAGAGCGCCTCGAAGGTGCGGTTGGAGAAGGTGATTTCCCGGCGGCTATTGAAGCGGCAGATCGACTCCATCTGATCCTCGACCACGTGGCGGTATTCGCGCTCCGCGGACTGAACCAGCGTGGCCAGCTCCTCGATACTGCGGGCCAAGCCGGCCAACTCGTCATCTCCGGTGAATTCGAGTTTTACCGGCAAGCGTTCCTCGTTCTTCTCGCTTTCCACCTCGTCGGCCAAGTTTTGGATGCGCCGCAGAATGGTCCGGTCGACAATGAAGAGCATGAGCAAAAGCATGAGGCCCGCGGCCAAAACGAGCCCGACGAGAAAATAGCGCGCCGCCTTGGCTCCGGTTTCATAAAACGACCTGCGGCCCGAAACCACAACGTCCCTCGAGCCGGATGGCTCGGCGAAGGATGCCTCGACCATGCCCTCGGGCAGCTTGCGCACCAGAATGCCCCCGGTTTGTCCGCCGGAAAGCTCGTCCGGGGATCGGTCGCGAAAGGACACTTTCCGGCCAAGCAATGCGGCTGCCTCGGCAAGCTCCGCCTCGCCGGGGGTGCGGTTTTCGCGCTGCGCCTTGTCGGCGAGAAAGTCGCGCACAGCGGAAGCCGTGGCGCGTGCTTCCTCGTCGTCGGCGACCTCGAACTGCCGGAACACGGCGATCCAGACGACAACCGCGGCAATGGCACCGAGCGCGAGAAATCCCAGCGCAGCGAGGACAATGGCGCGCGAGTAAACCGTCTCGGATCGCAACCCAAGGGCGTGTCCCAACCGCGCGAGGGTGCGCCCCGAGAACGAATCTTTCGGCGGAACAAAGCGGATCATGCAGCTAGCGACCGGGAACAGCAGGTGCCGAGGCCCCCGGAGGCGCCTCGCCCTCTTTTTTAGGCAGGATGACTTTGCTCAATCCGAAGATGGGGCCGTAGATCGCATAGATGATGCCGCCCACCACCGAGCCGAGAATGATGAGCACAAAAGGCTCGAGTAGCTTGTCGATCTGCGCGGACATCAAATCGAGTTGTTCCTCGTAGTCGGAAGCAATCTGGTCGAGAACCTCGTTCATGCCACCCGTTTCGCCGGCCATCTGGACAATTGACGCTATTCCCCTGCCATCAGCTCCCAGAAGGTGAGCCTCCATAAGAAAACTCTCCGGCATAGATAGCCCGTCGACGATGTGGTCACGCACGCGCAGGAAAAAGGCTTCGAATTCAACGTGATTGGCACTCTTCGCAGCGATTTCCAAGGCCGTGGCCACACGGACATTGGCCTGCAGCAAAAGGGCCAGAATGCGGAAGCTGACCATGGCTGCGGTCTTCTTGATCAGATTCCCGACGGTGGGAATGCGCGAGAGCGCAATCTGCACTTTCGGAATGCGGTAGATTTTGCCCCAGTTTTTGAACAAAGCGACCAAAGCGATGATCGGCAGCGCGGCCATATAGGGCCGGTGAAGGAGGAGGTCGGAAAACCAAATAAGACCCTGAGTCGGCAGCGGCAGAGCAACATTCATGGAGGCATAGAGCTTCGAAACGGCCGGAATGAGCGTGAAGCTCATCACGATGACAACGACCACCGCCAAGAGAATAACAATGACAGGATAAATCATCCCCGCCCGCAACTTGCGCAGGATGCGCAGCGACTTTTCGCGGCCGCTGGTGATCTGTTGGAAGACCATGTCGATTTGGCCGGACTCTTCGCCGGCCTTGATCAGAGCAAGCACGTCCTCGGTAAAAAGATCCGGGTGCTGGGCGAAGGCATCGCTCATTTTCTCGCCACCCATGATGCTGCGACTGATGTCGGCCACTGCTCCGCGGAAGCGCGGAGACTTCAGCCGGCCGGTCATGAGCTCGAGCCCCTTGTTGATCGAGATATTCCGCTGCAAGCAACGCGCCATGCCGTTGAAGAACTGGGCGGACTCCTCGAGCGAGGGCTTCTTTTGCGTGATGCGGTTGACGAATTCGTCGGCGCCCCTGATATCCGTCACTTCCGCCGTCTCGTTCGGAGCTTTGCCCGCACCGAACACCGCCTTGGCATCTTCGTCGGTATCGACGATCACCTCGGACATTTGGGCGTTGTAAATATTGGTGAGCTTAACCTTTTTGAGCATAGGACGAACCGTTTTAGTTCTGGTTGTATTTCACCCTGATGCTGGGACGAACGATGGTCACGCCATTCGTAGTGAGCCCTCCGCTGCCGCCCGGACTGGCGAAGACCATGATGCAGCTGGTCTGCTCAAGAGCCACTGTGGTTCCGCTCACCAAAATATTTGTGGCCACTGCGCGGCTGAAAGAAAGCGCGTAGCCGTTGGATGGCGGCGTGCTGCCGCCCGCGCAGTTCTCCGGAAGGATCCGGTAGATATCGCCGGATCGCAAATCCAACCGGTAGAGTTTGGCCGCCTGTTCGTGCAGGTTGGCGGCCCGCAGGGTGGCCGCGTTGAGCTCCTGCTGCTGCATGAGAGTCGAGGCGAGGACTGCCGCTGCGGTCAAACCTACCGCGACGATGGCCGCGGCAACCATAACCTCGACCAGGCTGTATCCTTTGGTGCTCATGGTGTTTTGTAATCCTCCAGCCACATCATGCGATCGGCAACGTAATCCAAACCGCCGGGATCCAGTTCCGGTTCAAGCACCGGGCTGCCGGTAATGGCGCCGTCCGTCCTGATGCCGCCGACGATATCGATGCCGGCCGTTGAGAAGGAAACAGCGCTGTTCGCCACGGAGATGCCGACGCGCCAATTGCCCGTGGCATTGGTGGCGATCACACCGAGATTGCCCCCGGCGCCCGCCGTGCGCTGATAATTCACGTAGACCTCGCGGCCGGTAACCAGAGGGTTTCTGCCTTGAAGGAACAAAGTGGTCAGGTTGGTCCGGGACGCCGGAATGACAACTTGCAGCGGTTTCAAGCCGTAAACTTCAGTTCCGATCAGCCGGAGGCCGGTGACCGGCAAGCCGACGTAGTTTGTGCCGTTCGTGGTGAAACCAGCGCGGTCCATGCTTTCGTCGACCCGGAAAAGCAAAACCTGACTGAGGTCTTGGGGATCGCTCGCTCCGAGATCGATAACGAGGTGCAGGGCCGTGATGGATGGGTTGGCCGGCACGAAGGACGAATTGGTAAAAGGACCCCACGAGGCCACGCCGATGGGCACCCCGAGGTATCCTTCGTAACCTGTGGGATCGACGTTGGTGTTGGTCACTGAACTGACTCTCATCCGCGCCATCTCGTAAAATCCCACGAACTGCTCGGGATCGTTCATGTCGATGTAAGGGGGATTGAGGAACCCCGATATGGCATTGCTGGCCGGACGATGCTGCGTGAGGGGATACCCGGCGGCGATGGGACTGCGCGTGCGGACCTGAAAATTCCACGGCACATCCCCCACCCCGTCATAAATGGTTCCCGGCACGACGACGCGGTAGAAGCCCCCGCGCTCCATCAAGGTGAACGGATTGATCTTGAGATTCACGTTGGTGTTCGTCGACGAGAGGGTTGTCCAATAGTCGCCGCCCATGCTGGTCTCGCTGACCGGCGATACAGAAAAGCCGCCAATGGCTGCATTCGTGTGGCTCGTGTTGGTTCCGACCACACCGTTGAACATCCTGGCCAGCATGAACTGCCGGCCCATCGCGCGACTGTTCTCCTGCATGATGCGTCGATCCAATGCATCCCATTCATTCTGCCCAACGATGGCCTGTGTGGCCGCGAGCTGGGCGATACCGGCCAGGACAAAGACTCCAGCGGCAAGCAAGAGCACGGCGAACACCAAGACGGCCGCGGAATCACGCTGCGATGCGTTCTTCATAACGAGGGAAAAGTAGGCAGCACGAAAAAGAGGGATGTGCGGCCGGCCATGTTGGAATAGTTGGCCCGCGTATCAGTCGATGAAACAGGCACAGCACCTCCCCCGAGTCTGGAGAGGAGAGGATCGGGCCACCAAACAAAGGTGAATGGCTGGTTCACCGCGACAGCGAAAGGATCATCTCCGTCCTCGTCGGCCGCCGTACGACCGAAGAAAGCGGCCAGCGGGCGGAAGCCATCCGAGCCGTTCGCGGCGCCGGGGTAATAGACATGGTAATAGTCGGTCGGCACGGAGGTGTTCGTGCCGCTGTAGCGCCTCACGGAGGCCACGGTGCCGCCGGCCGGTTCCACGGAGGGAACGAAATCCATCTCGTAAGTGGCCAGGACCGTCAGCCGGTTGGTGTAGTCGGAGACACTGGCCAGGGTGCCGACGACATAAATGCTCGCGTTGGTTGTACCAAGCAGCGCCCCGTCTTGATTCTCCGGGAAAGCGGCTCCCAACGCACCGCTCGCCGAGGCCAGAAAATCGCGGAAGGTCGAAGGCGTGGCATGACTGCGAAAGTCCGTGTTCGGCGGCACGGCGATATCAGCAGGCCGGAGTGAAGGGCTGCCGGAAACGTTGCGCCCCAGACAAAAAACCGCCGAGGCTGCAGAGACATCGGAGATTAGCCGATCCTTCATCCGGCGCGCCTGGGCCGCTTGGAAATAATTGGGATTCGGACCGAGGGTAAGCGAGGCGAAGTTCGTGCCATAGAAATTCCCGATCACCCCCGAAGGCAGCGAGACGTTCACCGTGCCCTGGCGAAGGGGTAAACTTGAGATGACGCCGAAGCCGATGACGGCAGAAGCGATGAGGGCCGCGCCGATGGCCGCAGCCACGAGCAACTCGACCAGGGTGAAGCCGCTAGTCGCTTTTCTTTGGTGCGGATTCATCGGAGGAACGCGGGACTGCTTCACCCATCAGCTCGTGGGAGCGCTCGGTCAACCCCTGCAACCCGGATTTCTCCGCACCCTCGGCAATCGCTTTGACCGCGGGAACTTCGAGCGGCTTGAGGTCGGGCGCGCCCTTCGGCGTGAACGGGACAAGTTTCTTGAAAAGCTCGCCGGAAAGCAGCGACTGGGGACGCGGCGTCAAGTCATAGCCCAGCCCGATGGTCCGAGCCGGAAGCCCCGGCGCCTTCTCCTCGAAAGCGAGGATGATCTCACGCTCCCCGATGCTTTGCACCCGAAGCACCTCGGCTTGGTCGGCAAAGAGCTTGGGCAATATTTCGCCATCCTTCAGCTGCATGGACCCAAGCACGACGCGGTAGGATCCGGGGGACCCGGAAACGCCGCTGATGCGCATGTTCGCGAGGATGCGGCGAATGCGCATTTCCTCGGTCTCCGATGCGATCTGCTCAACCTCCTGCACTTCCTCGGGCGGCAGGGACACAAGACCGAAGGGATTGCGCTCTCCTTCGACCACCGTGGCCGGCTCGCGCCTTTCCGGCGCCATGGCGGAGCGATCGAGTTCCGGGATCCGCATATCTGCGGCTTTCTGCTCCGCGGGTGTCAGCTCTCTTTCCTGCGCGAGTGCAGGAATGGTGAGAACAAGAACAGGGAGGAGCAGACCAAGCGTGACTTTGCGCCGGATTGTCATGAATGCGATCCGTGTCATGGCTTTTTGTTGGAGCGGAGCGGGACTTCCAAGGTGACATCCATGCGCAGATCGTCACCGCGCGATCCTTTGGCCAATTCGAGTCGTCCGACGCGCATGGTCGGTTTGATTTTTTCCATCATGCCCAGCCAGTTGAGCAGCTTGGCATAGCTGTCATCGAAAACCAGCGAGGCCTGCATGAGGATGGGCAGTGACTTGTTGTCCACATTGCTGATCTTGTGCGGCACCTGCTGGTAGCGCTGCGAGAGATTGAGCATATTGGCCTCGCGCACTTTCATGCTGATGCCCGTCTCCGCCGCTTGCTGCTCCTTGATCACGGCAAAAAAAGGTTCCCACTTGTCGACGAATTCGAGCAACTCTTTCGACTGGCGCTGCAGATCTTCGTAAACCCCCTTTTCGGCCTCGAGTTGCGTGACCAAGCCGGCCTCTTCCTTGGCCGCAGCCTCGGCTTCACTGTTGAGCGTTTTCGCTTTGCCCTGGAACGACTGGGCCAACTGTACGAGCAGGAGGATGCCGACCAGCACCACGACCATTCCTAGTTGCTTGGGGTTCATGGTTGGACGATTTCCTGGGAACGCTCCGCCGGGGTCGGTGCTTTGGCGTGCGGGTTTTGCCAGAGCAAGCTGGCCCTGTAGTCCAAGTCGCCCCTCACCCTGGTCTGCGTCGGGGAAAATTCGCGGTAGTTCATCCGGCGGATAACCTCCAGCGTGTCCTCCAGTTGCTGGTCGGAATTCGTGTTCAACCGCAACCCGAGCCGCAGTTGCGAGGGTGTTTCCGTATCGCGCTCGAGTTTCAAGTCCACGATGGACGACTGGGGATCCATGCTGCGGACGATGGCCACGATGAGTGGCTGAAGCGGCATGGAGGCGAGAACCCATCCTTCCAAGTCGGTTGCCTCGCGGATCTTCGCCTCGAGGGCGGCGCGATCGGTTTTGGTCGTGGCGATTTCCGTCTGCAGGGAGGTGATCCGCTGTTTGATGGCGTCCCGCTTCTGGGTGGCCACGCGCATATTCCAAAAAGCGAGAGAGCCGATGACGACGAGGAAGGCAAGCGCACCATAAAAGAGGATCGGAACCATGCGGAAGACCATGGGCAAGGCCGGCATGATATCCTTGCGGTCCGTCTTCAGGTCGTCGATTTGATCGGCAACAATTTGCATGGTCAGTTGCGGTAAAGGAGGCGGGCGAGCAGACCGGATTCGGTCAGATCATTGATCGGACGCCCGGGAAACAATTCGGCAAGTTTTTCGGTGAGCCCGGGGACCGGCTCGTCGCAGGCCACGACCAAACCGCGGTCCGGGCCCAACCGCTCTTGGAACGGCCGCAACAGTTCGATAAACGGCGCAATATCCCCACCGGGCTCGAAGAGATCGGGCCGCGAGCGCAGTTCCATCCAGTTGTCTTTCTCCTGCAGGAGCGCACAGACGGAACCGCTGCAACAGGCGACGTAGAGCACACTGACCGGATTCTCCGATCCTTTTTTGGTGTTCGTTGCACCAAGCGCGTGGCGCAAGAGGACATAGGTCCCGCAGCAGATGCGCCCGGGCTTGAGTCCCTGCTCTTTGCAGAAGGCCTCCGTCTTTTTCACGTTCTCCTCGTCCATGGCCAGCAGAATGCTGGAGTTGGTCTCGGGGTTGTGGGTCACGGCATACCTTTTTCCCCGTTCAAAGCGGGCGTGCAGAACGCTGCGGGGATCCTTCTTCACCGCGTCCTCAGAGCCTTTTTTCCGTGAAAGGTTGTTCTCCACACTGATGACGTAGCGGCTATCGAGCGACACCATGCACCATCCGTCGGCCGTGTCGTTCTTGATGGCCGGGCCCAACTCGGCAAAGAGCTCTTTCAGTTCGCCGTGCTTTCCCTCACCCGCCAACTGTTCGCCTTTTTTGCCGATGACGACGAAGGAAAGATGGCTGCGACCGACATGGACCAAGACGGTGTTGCGACCGGCAAAACGACTTTTCCAGGGCGCCTGGGGATCATCTTCTTCCGGGCGGAAGGCGGAGAAATTCAGGACGCTTTTGACGTATTTGATCATCTACCGCGTGACCTCCGGTTGGTGCTCGAGGTATTCGCGCACCTCTTCCTCTCCGAAGCCGGAGCTGACCACTTTGACCGAGCTGACATAGCCCTCCTCTTCGCGGAGCTGCAGGCTCTTCTCGAAGTTGAACATGCCGCGCTTGAATCCGGTCTCCAATTCCTGATCGAGCTTCTTGAAGTCGCCGCGGCGGATGATATTGACCACACCATCGTATTGCAGCAGCACCTCATGGATGGGAAACCGCTTCCCCTGCTTGTCGTCGAGCATGAGACGCTGACACATGATGAGGCGAAGCGAGTCGGCCAAGCTGGCCTGAGCACTCTCCAGACGCTCGCTCGGGATCAGTTTCAAAAAGCGCTGGACGGTCTGGGCCGCGGAAGAAGTATGCAACGTCGCAACGACCACGTGCCCGGTCTCGGCGGCTTGCAGCGCGATCTCGGCCGTCTCGCCGTCGCGGATCTCGCCGATGATGATCACGTCCGGGGCCTGGCGGAGGGCAGATCGCAGGGCTTTGCCGAAATCAATTTCATCCGTGCCCATTTCACGCTGCGACATCAGTGCCGGCAGATCCTCGGGGTAGACAAACTCAATCGGGTCCTCGAACGAGATGACGTGCTCGCGTCGCCGCTTGGCGCGGTGCAGCACCATGGAGGCAATGGTTGTCGATTTGCCACTGCCCGTCGGGCCGCAAATGAGAAACAGACCGTTCTTGGCCTCGAGAAACGCCTTAAGTGCCGGAGGCGGCACTTTGATCGCCGCGGGCTCGGGAATCACATTGGGGAGCAATCGCAAGACCCAGCGCAGCTTGCCCTTGGTCACCAACTGGCTGACGCGATAGCGGCGGCCGTGTAAATCCATCGCACTGTCCACGCAGCCGGGCTCCAGAAACTCCGGAACGGCAAAGTCGTAGACAACGTGGTCATAGACCATCTGCCCATTGCTCTTGTAGGCGAGCGGTTCGTTGGCCGTGAGGTAAAAATCACTGACCCGTGGGTCCTGACTGAGTTCTTTGAAGCGCTGGCCGGTCGGAGACTCGGGGTCGATCTGCAGGAGGTTCATGCGCGGGACTTCAGGGTGGAACAGTTGCCGCTCAATTCAAGCGCAAAGCCACCGCGGTCAGGGACCGGGCGAGTTGGCGGGCGAGAGAGAAAAGACCACGGAGGTGCTGTTGAGTTCCAATGTCTTTGCCGAGACCGAGCCGTTCAAGACACTCCCGTTGTTGAAGGCAATCGTATTGTTGGGAGCAAAGATCCGACCATAGACACTGCTGCCGGAGGCGACGTTGACGTTGGCATTCCACACGTTGATCTGCAGCCAGTCGGGGTTGGCAGAGTTCCCGAAAATCGCGCCGTTGCTGAGATTGAATCCGTTGCGAAGATTGAGGATGACCCTGCCGACAATGACCACGTCGCCACCGCTGTTGAGGGTGAGGCTGTCGAAGTTGTAGACCACCGGAGTCTCCGGGTCCGCGGCGTTGCCGAGGACGAACTTGCTGTTGTTGTTGGCTGTCATGTTGCCGTAGGTGCCCGGGAGCAACACGACCGAACCGACGCTGGTCGTGTTGAGGGTGACATTGGCGACGTTGCTGGCGCTGAGCGGTGCGGCTACGGGCCCGCTCAAGCTGAGAGAGGCGGAGGAAGTTTTTGCGGGAAAGGTAGCCACGTTGAGCGGGGTCAGCGTGTAGCGTTCGCTGCGGCGGAAAATCTTACCCGTGATGTAAGAGTTGTTGTTGAAGGTGATGACGTAGTTCGTCGGTGTGACCGGCCCGGTGAGATCGACGACACGGGGACTCGGGCTTTGACCCTCAACGATGCCGTAAATGCGATTGGAAAATTGAAGGTCGTTCGTCGGAGTCCATTGCGGGATGAATGGCGAGTTTTGCGCGACCCTGGGCGTTCCCGGGACGTAGAGGCTTCCGTTGATTACCGCGTTCGCGTTGTAGGTGATGCTCGGCACCACGCCATTTGTTGGATACGCAATGGTGACACTGCCATTGAACGTGCTGTTCAGGGTGGCAGACCCGACCAGCGCACCGCTGGGGATGCCCGAACCGGCAAATGCGGGGCCGGTGTAAACCCGCACCACGTCAGGGCTTTGGTCGAACCAGTTGGTCAGGCTGCCGCTCACCGTCCTTGTGGCGCGGAGGGTTTTGTTCTCGTTCACCGCGAAGGAGGAGAGGGAAAAGGGCGAACTGTAGGTGAATCCGTTGGCCAGGCTCGGTTGTGTGTTGTTGGTTGTATATCGAATCGAGGTTCCCGACGGCCCCGTCGCCGGGTTGCTCATCGTGACCGTGACGGCGAAAGTGACAACTTGGTTGGTGGGCAGGACAACCGGGGAATCAAGGGCAGTCCGCGCAGCCGCAACCGAGTTGGAGACGGACCCGGAGCTGATGAAGAGGTCGGGGCGCGAGGAAATCGCCGCCGCCCGCAACGGCAGCGATGCGTTGGTTCCCCAGCTGGCAAGGGCCAAACTGATCGAAATCGGACTGTAAAAACCATTGAACGACGGACCGGTCTGCGCGGAGGGGGAAACCAGGGGATCGGTTCCATCAATCGTGTATCTCACGATGAAGTTTGCATCGCGCAAGTAGGAAGGCGGGATGAACTTGTCGTTGCCGGTCTCCGAAACCAGCAGGTTATCAGGCGCGCCTCCCACGGGATTCGCCGCGTCCTCGAGAAGGACAGTGGCTTGCGAAGGGCTCAACTGCACCGCCCCCTGCAACACTCCACCCGCTTCCGCATAGGTAATCGAAGACGGAGCCTGTATGCGCACGGCCAGAGGCAAAGGGACCACGCCGTAGACATTGGTCACTTCGATACTGTTGTAATAACGACTGGGATCGAGGCTGACGCTTACTGCAACGAGAGTCGCGCCGGGGTCGACATTGAAAGGAGAGCCGTCATGAAGAGAGTAGTTGCCGGCCCCGACCTTGTAATAAACGCGCGAACTCCCGACCGGGTTCGTATTGGTCATCACGATCTGCAAAGGAAAGCGCCACAGGTTGGTCGTCATGCTTGCAGGAGTGACCAGCGGCGGTCCGAGAGTGACACCGACGAGCGGAATGTTGGTTGACGAAGTGCCGAGATCGACCGCCAGCGGGGTGAAAGCTTCACGCTCGGGCGGCGGTGTGGCCTCAGCATAACTCCACAGCCAACTAGGCCTTGCTTCATCCGGTCTTTCGGCGACGCCACCAACAGATGTGGCGGGGCCTTTCCCGAAGACCACGCCGGTCGTGTTTTGCGCGACAAAGAAACGCGGTCGCGGATCCGTGGTGTACAGCGCACTCCACGCAAAGTCGGTCGCATTGGTCGTAACAACCGGATCAAGGAAAGGTCCCTGTGGCCCCATCATTTCAGCCGGCATACCGCCGTAAACGCGCGATTTCAGCGCCGAAAGCACGTTGTTGGCGGACAATTGGTCCGCCTCCCCTCCCGCGGCAAGGTAAGCATCGATGGCGTTGTTCACCACGGCCACATCCTGCTCGAGTTTCTCCTTCTTCGCCGCATCCGGCACCCCCGTGACGAGCGGGACGGTGACGCTGGCCAGAATCCCGATGATGGCAACGGCAACAAGGATCTCCACCAGCGAGAATCCGCGGGTCAGTCCGGAGTCGGTGCTCATAAAAGTGATCAGCTTTCCGAGGAAAACATAGCACCAGGAGCGCCCCGGCACAAACGCCTCATGGAAGGCCCTCGTTAAGCTGGAACTGGTCGAGTTGCGCTGCGGCGAGCACCTTGTTCAACTCGAGAAGGAGAGCATCGGCCCGGGCGGAATTGTCGAGCAGTATGGTCGGCGCATAGCCGGCTCCGTCCAGCACCTGTTGCTGCAAGTCGTTGGACAAGGCCCTGGCCCGCTGGATCACGGCACGCAACTCGGAATTGGTTTTCGCATCGTCACGTGCCTCTTTGTTTATCTGGCGGAAGTATTTCAATTGGTATTCAAGCCAACTGAACGCACCAGGCAACGCGCCCGCTCCACCGACCAGGCGTCCATCCGGTGCAAACGTCGGAGCCGGCGGCGGCACGCCCGGGCGCACGGGAAGGGTCGATTCGGGCTTCTCGGAGATTCCCGGCGTGCGCGAAGGATCATCGATTACGTAAGGCGTGATGAAGATGATCAGATTCGAGCGGTTGCGGTTGCGTCCCTTGTTTTTGAAAAGATATCCGACACCCGGAATGTCTTTGAGCAACGGGATACCCCCGGTGGTGCGGAGGTCGGTGCTTTTTTCCAAACCCCCGACCGCCAAGGTGTAGCCGGAATCAACCTGCAGGGATGCGTTGTAAACCCGCTCCGTCGTTCTGGGATACTCGCTGACTCCCGTTCCCAGATTGATCGGCACGAAATCGATGATGGAGGAAATCGTGATCGCCACGGTCAGCGCAATCTCGTCCTTGCCCACCGCCTTCGGAAGAATGTTGATTTGCGTTCCCGTGGGAACATAGGACAGCGATCCGACATTTTGTCCGCCGACACTCCCGCTGGAGACGTTCTGGACACCCGAATTCACCGGTGTGTTCTCCGCCGAGGTGATGGCCACCTCGCGGTTATTGATCGTGAGCACGCGAGGGTATTGGACGAACGATCCTTCGCGGTCGCGCGCGAAGGCTTGGATCGCAACCGAGGCCTGGTTCATGGTCAGCACGGCGGAGTAAGGCGCGGAAAAAGTGGCGCTGCCATTTTCTATGACACCAGCCGGTTGTGCCTCGGCCGTGGCATTGAAAGTAAGGCCGTCGCCGCCGAATGTGTTTTCCCAATTGATACCGAAGTCGGTCTGCGGATTCTTGTTCGTCTCGAAAAATTTCACTTCGATCGCGATGAGATCCTGGGGTTTGTCGACGCGGCTCAGGTAATCCCCCACCCACTTGTGCTGCTTGCGGGTGGCCACAACCCAGAGAATGTTTGTGTCCGAGTTGTAAATGACCTGCGGCTTTTGCGGGGGGATATAGACCGGGAACATGGACTGCTCTTGGGCTGCCGCAGCAGCACCTTCCTGCCCAGCGCCACCGCCCAATTCCCCGTCGAAGGGAGGAATGCCCGCGCTTTGCACCTGGGCCCCGGCAGCCGTTTCGGGATCGGTCACCACCCCGGCCTCACCGTATTCGAGAGGCTTCATTCCGAGCATGACGCGGATCTCGTTGACAATGCGCGGCGCCTTGGCTTCGAAGACACGTTGCGAGTTTTGCAGTGGCAACTGCGGAGCAGTGGCTGATGTCTGACCCGTCGTTCCCGTGCCGCCACCACTGATGCCGCCACCGCCACTGCCGCCTTTGAAGTCCACCACGTCGACGGGGTCGTATTTCAACTGGTAGACGACTCCGATCAGTTCGTTTTCTTTTTCCGCGTTGCGCGCGCGCTCAAGGTTGGCGTCGCGCAAGCGCATGAACCAGACACCGTCTTCGTGGGTGAGTTGGATGTCGTTTTGGCGGGCCAGGCTCTCGAGCGCAGCGAAGGGGCTCGCTGTCATCTTGAAGGTGACCAAGCGCTGCGCCTTGGGCGAATGCTCGGGGATCCCCACGTAAGGGATGCCGGCCTCCTCCGCGAGAAGACGAAAAACGTCGCGCAGCGCCGAGCGGTCGAAGGTGAAGTTCTGTGGCGGCATGCTGCGCAACTGCGAGGCGCGCAGATTGCCGCCGCTGCCGTAGTCGGTCTTGGCCACCGGGCGGCCGATCATGACCAGCGGTTCGTTGGTCGGGGCGCCGGGAGGCGTGGGAAATTGGACATCGGCCGCGCGCAACGGGGCGACAGGGTTGAGGGCGGGGCTTTCCGGGAACGTGGAACCCGCGGCTGCGGAATCCGGGGTCTTTGACGGGGAGGGCGCGGGCTCGGGTGTCGGATCGGGAACAGGCAAGGATTGCGGGGCCTCCACGACCTCTTGGATCACTTCTTGGAGCGCGGCGGTCGGACTTGGCTGCGGTGCAGCGTCTTGCGCGAGCGCCGAGGCGCCAGCTATCGAAAAGAGGGCAATGACCCACAAAGCGCTTTGCAGGAAGATATTGCGGCGAGAGCCGGCTCTGGACTTTTCAGAGGACACAGGTGCGAGTCGGAGGAGACAACCCTATTTGATATCGGGTGCCTCTCTGAATTTAAAGAGTTATTCACCGCTGGCCGGGGCGTGATTATGACCACGAATCCACCTGTTCAGCTCAGATATGAAGCGCCCCACCCTTGGCGCGAGACGCAAGCGATCACTGCACTTCGATGGCCAGCGCGTGCATGACAGTCATGTGCGAAAACGAATTGTCCGTCGTTCCCATGCGGAAGGCGCGGAAACCGGATCCGAAGGGCTGAACCGAACCGGGGTGGAAATTGCGGATGAGGATACCGTTGGCACCCACGCTTGCCGCCGAAGCAGCCAGACTCTCCACCGCTTGGCGCCGTCGCGCCTGGTCGGACATGAAGTAGGATCCGTAAATATGCGCCTCGACGAAGGCTATCTGGCGGTAGCGCGGCGGGAAACTGCCGTAGAGCGCCACCGATTCAGGTGCGATCGGCTGGCCCGGCTCGGCCAGCATTTTCATTTTCGACGTGACGCACCCCGTGAGCGGAAGGACGCAGAGGAATGCGACCAAGAAAAGGGCAAAACGGTGGCCCGTAAGCATGATTCAGTGCTAACAGATGACGCCGCAACGTCAATGTGCCACTCTTTTCGTGTGTTGCAGCACATCGCTTTGATTCTGGCCGTCGGTTGCGCGGGGTGCGCGAATTTCCATTCGTCACACGTCATGATCGGGAGCGCCGCGACACCGATCGCACCTGAGCAGGTGCAGATCTACCTGCGTCCTCCGGCCGGCTACGAGGAAGTGGCCATGGTCAGCGCCAACAGTCGCGGTTCGTTCAGCTGGAGTCTGCAAGGCGCCACTGACCTCGCGCTGCAGCGATTGAAGCAGGAAGCCGCCAAGCTCGGGGCCAACGGACTACTAAATCTCTCATTCGGCGAACCATGGGGCGCCGCGCCGGTGCTCGGCACCGGTCTAGCCTATGGTTGGGGTGGATACCCGACGGGTTACGGCCTCGGCGCTTCGGTTGGTGTCCCTGCGCCGGTCAAAAGCGCCACCGCACTGGCCATCCGCGTGCGGGAAAGATGATCGGTCATTCAGCCACGCAAACAATTCCTCGCGCGCGCGGCCAAAATGCTTGAACACGCATCCGCACAGGCTAGTTTACGCGTTCTTCCCGAGGGGTTGGTAGCTCAATGGTAGAGCAGCGCCCTTTTAAGGCGTTGGTTGTGGGTTCGAATCCCACCCGACCCACTTCTTGAAAGCTACTTAGCCTCCAGCTTTCCCAACGCCTCCCTCACCTCGGCCGCGTGATCACCGGTCTTGGCGCTCTCGACGATCCAGGCAATTTTTCCGTCGCGGACGATGAACGACTGTCGCTTCGGCACGCCGAGCACGGGAATGGTCGGGACGCCGAAAGCTTTGGCCACGGCAAGGTCCGTGTCGGCAAGAAGGGTGAAGGGTAGTTTGAACTCCTCGGTGAATTTTTTCTGCGCTTCGACGGTATCCGCGCTCACGCCAATCACTTGGATATTGGCGGAGGAAAAATCGGGAAAGGCATCGCGCAGGGAACACGCTTGCGCCGTGCAACCGGGCGTGCCGGCCTTGGGATAAAAATAAATCAGGGTCGGACCCTTGGCGTAAACATCGGCGAGATTCACATCGCGACCGTCTTGGTCGCGCGCGGTGACGTTTGGTGCCGCATCGCCGACTGACAATGCGCCGGCATCGCGGGAACAACCGAGGAAGGAAAGCATGGCCGCCATAATCAGGAATGAATTGCGCATGGGCCAGAATTAAACTCTTTCCTCCCCCATGGCAAACAAGCCCGACGCCTCCTTGTCCTTGCCATCGCGCAAAGCTGTCCGAATCATGCGGTTCGCGTGAACCAAACCACCGGGCAAAACAACTGGCGCCGACTCGCAGCCGTCGTGGTCTCGTCTCTGCTCGTGCTCGGCGCGCTCGTCGCGCTGCGCGGCCCGGATCAGATCAGCACGGCGGCGGCCGAGTTGGCGGGGTCATGGCTGGTGTCGGGGCCGTCCGTTTGGCATCCACTGACCGCGAGCGGCGCGCCGACCGCCGCCGTTTTTGCAGCGGCCGGTCCGCGGGGATGGCAAAACGCCCACATTCTCGTCGCGTGGTTGGCGGTGGTGAGTTGGTTTCTCTCCTTGCCGGACAAATCGTGGCGGGGCTTGGGTCCGCTGGTGCCGGGATTGCTGGCGGTCGTGTTCTCCGGCCCGGCCAGTGGATGGAGCGGATTCGGGTTGGCGGTGCTTTTGCTCTCGTTATGGAGGACCGCCACCGTGAAGCGCACTGACCGCGATGTTGTTGCCACGCTCGCACTGACCTCGTGGCTCGCGGTGTGGATGTCTCCCGGGGCACTCCTTGTGGTTGCAGCAGCGATTGCCGAGTGTTTCACACGATTGCCGCGCAAGATGGCAATCCTTGCCGGCACACTCGCCTTGGCAGTATCGATGCTCACGCCGCACGGGTTGGGCGCGTGGGTGGAAGCCCGCAATTTTGTTTTTTGGTCTCCGCAAGCCGGTCTGGATATTTCCACCGTCACCGGGCTCCTCTTTGCCCTCATCATCCTCTCGCTGGCAGCCGGCGCGGCATGGCGCACGCAGGCGCGCGGCACCGTGGTGGCCCCCTCTCTTTTGCTGCTTGGCGCATCGGCGGGTCAGACCGCCTTCCTGTGGCCGGCCGCCCTATGGCTCATCCCCTTGTGGGCTCCCGCCGTGGAACAGTGGCGACATATCGGTTTTCGTTTCCGCTGGTGGATGCAAGCGGCAGCCATCCTGCTCGCGGCGACACTTCTCGTCGTGCCCGCGAAGGACGCCATGCCGCGCTGGTATTCGCTGGCTATGACAGATGCTGTTGTACGTCCCACCCTTACCCGGGCGGCAATACCTGCCAGCGGGCAGGTTTATATCAATCCGCTCGGCCTGCCAGTCGCACGCCTGAGCGGACCATTGCCGCAGGGCGCAGACTCCGAGCGGCCCACGCAACTTGGCCGTGAGCCGTCACTCTGGCGGGCGCACGACCGCGATACGCGCTACGCGGCGGCATGGTTGCTCGGTGACAAATCCGACTACGCCCCGCTGGCACGTCATCTCGGTGAATCTCCAGACTGGCGCCTCGCGGCGGTCGATGCCACAGGCATGCTCTTTGTCCGCGCGCCGCGCGTCGAACCCTTCGCCACGGAACCCGCACAGCAAGCCGCCCGCGAGATGTGGGGCGGCGCGAATCGTTCGGCTTATCTCGGCAGTTCCGCCTTGGCCTGTCTCGCGGCGAATGCATTGCCCGAGGCCGGTGAGTTGTCGGTTGCGGCGGTGAGAAATTCCGATCTTTCCGCCACGGCAGCGGCCACGCGTGCACGGGTCCTTGTTTCGCTCGGCGATGTCCGGGGTGCGTTGGATCAGAGCGAGCGTGCCTTGGATCTGGACTCCACTTTGCCGCTAGCTTGGGAGGTGCGGACCGAAGCACTGCTCCACGCCGGCCAGGTGAACGATGCCTACGCTACGGCGCAGCGGGCCGCCGCCTTGGCCCCGGGCGATGTGGGGGCCTTGTGGCTGGCCGCGCGGGCGGCCAATGCGGCTCGCGCTTTTCAGACCGAGGCGGAATTGCTCGAGCACCTCGTCGCACTGACCACCGCACGCGGGGGTGACAGCAGCTTTTACCGCCTCTATCTCGGTCAGTCCTATGCAAAACAAGGCCTCGCTCGCCCTGCCCTGCGGGAGTTGGAGCAGGCGGCCGCCGCACCCGGCATCCGCGCGGAGCAGCGCCGCGAACTTGAAGACGAGATAAAGCGGATCCGCGACAACCCCGCAACGCAATAGGACCGCTTTCTGCTTAACCCGCGGCGCGGGCCTGTCTACGCTTGCGGCGTGAGCAAGAAATCCGCACGCCCGAAAAGGAACATCCTCCGCCAATATTCCTCCCAGGTCCTCGACGGACCGGAACGCGCCCCCAGCCGCGCCATGCTCTATGCGGTCGGCTATCGGGAGAAAGATTTCACCAAGCCACAGATCGGCGTTGCCTCGACTTGGAGCATGGTGACCCCTTGCAACATGCACATCGACGTGCTGGCCCGCGAAGCGGTCGGCGGCGCCAACGCGGCGGGAGGCAAGGCGGTCATCTTCAACACCATCACGATTTCCGACGGCATCTCCATGGGCACCGAGGGAATGAAATATTCGCTCGTGTCGCGCGAGGTCATCGCCGAGTCGATCGAAACCGTCGTGGGCTGCGAGGGCTTCGACGGTTTCGTCGCCATTGGCGGATGCGACAAAAACATGCCGGGCTGCATGCTGGCCATCTCGCGACTCAACCGTCCCGCGGTCTTCGTCTACGGCGGAACGATTCTTCCCGGCTGCCTCAACGGACGGAATCTCGACGTCGTTTCCGTCTTCGAGGCCGTCGGACAACACGCGGCAAAAAAGATCGACGACAAAGAGTTGCAAAAAATCGAATCCTGCGCCATTCCCGGTGCGGGATCTTGCGGTGGCATGTATACGGCCAACACGATGGCTTCCGCCATCGAAGCCATGGGCATGAGCTTACCCAACAGCTCGGCGCAAGCAGCCGTCTCGGCCCACAAGAAAACCGACGCGCGGGACGCCGGGGCGGCGGTGGTCAATTTGCTCAAGCGCGGGATTCTTCCCTCGGACATCATCACGCGCGAATCCTTCGAGAATGCCATCACCATGATCATCGCGCTGGGAGGCTCGACCAATGCCGTCCTCCACCTCCTCGCCATGGCCCACGCGGCCAACGTGAAACTCGACATCAACGACTTCACCAAAATCGGCCGACGCGTTCCCGTCCTAGCGGACCTCAAACCGAGCGGCAAATACCTCATGTCCGAACTTGTCGCCATCGGCGGCATCGTGCCGATGATGAAAGAACTTCTTTCCGCCGGCCTGCTCCACGGCGACTGCCTCACGGTGACGGGCAAAACGCTCAAACAAAACCTCGCGCCGTTCAAACCCTACCCCAAAGGCCAGCAGATCATCCGCCCGCTGAACAACCCGGTCAAAAAGGAAAGCCACCTCGTCATCCTCCACGGTAACCTCGCTCCGGGCGGCGCCGTGGCGAAGATTTCCGGCAAAGAAGGCGAGAAATTCCGCGGCAAAGCCCGCGTCTTCGATTCCGAGGAAGCCGCCCTCACCGCCATCCTCAAAGGAGTGATCAAGAAAGGTGACGTCATCGTCATCCGCTACGAAGGACCCCGCGGCGGACCCGGCATGCGCGAAATGCTCGGGCCCACTTCGGCCGTGATGGGCAAAGGCCTCGGCAAGGAAGTGGCACTGATCACCGACGGGCGTTTCTCCGGCGGCACGCACGGCTTCGTTGTCGGACACATCACGCCTGAGGCGTTCGATGGCGGTCCGCTTGCGGTGGTCAAAACCGGCGACACGATCGAGATCGATGCGGTAAAACACCGACTGACCATCGAAGTGCCGGCGGCCGAGTTGAAACGCCGCAAGGCGAAGTGGAAGAAGCCGGCACCGCGTTACCGGCGTGGCGTGTTGGCCAAATTCGGGGCCATGGCGACCAGCGCGTCAACTGGCGCGGTGACTGACTCGGGACTTTGATGCTTCGCGCAGTCATTTTCGACTGGGACGGCGTGGTCGTTGATTCTTCCGCGCACCACGAGCGCAGTTGGGAAATCCTCGCAACCAAGCGTGGACTTCCCCTTCCCACCGACCACTTCAAACGCGGCTTCGGCAAAAAGAACAACGTGATCATTCCCGATCTCGGATGGGCAAACGATGCAGCGGAGGTGGATGCACTGGCGCACGAGAAAGAGGAGATTTACCGCTCACTGGTCCGGGAAAAAGGCATCGAACCGCTCCCCGGAGTGCGCGCTCTGCTCGAGGCACTGCGTGAAAGCGAAATTCCCTGTGCCATCGCCTCATCAACCGAAAGAGCAAACCTCGACCTCCCGCTTGACCTGATGGGACTGCGTGAATTTTTCCGGGTCATCGTCTCCGGCGAGGAGGTCGTCCACGGCAAACCGGACCCTGCGGTTTTTTTACTCGCGGCCGAACGCCTCGGCTTGGCGCCGGCGGAGTGCGTCGTGATCGAAGACGCCCTCGTCGGGATCGAGGCGGCAAAGCGCGCCGGAATGCCGGTGATCGCCGTGGCCACAACCAACCCCATCGACGTTCTCGGATCAGCCGATACCGCCGTGCCGAGCATGGCCGACATCACACCCCGGCAACTTGCCTCGCTGGCCGGATCGTAAAAAAATTGCATCGGTTCGCTTGCGCGGTGGCCGGATCGGTGAAACATTCCTGCCCATATGACGACACCGGCAAAGGTCTCGCACCGTCTCGACCTGCACCTTCCCTATCACGGCCCCGCCCTGCGGACCATTGCGTGCTTGATCGAGGAAAACCTCGCCTGCCACCCCTCGCCCAACGCCAAACTCGAAGGACTCGAGGGCGAATGGGGCTCGGATATCGCACATTCTTGGGCCGCGTTGCACGA
>CAJBKE010000069.1 GCA_903953565.1 uncultured Verrucomicrobiota bacterium
AGCGACGATGCGCTGGTTGTTGGTGATCGCGCCGGTGGCTTTGTCCTGCGGGACATTGAAGTCCACGCGGATGAGCGCGCGGCGGCCGGCGAAGTCGAGATCGCGGAGAGATGAGAATTTGCCCATGGCGGTGCTGGAGATGGAAACGGCGCCCGGGTTGTCCCGGGCGCCGTAGCAGATTGGCTTTTAGAGTTTAGCCGCGACCTTCTTGAGAAGATCGACGCAGCGGTTGCTGTAACCCCACTCGTTGTCATACCAGCTGACCAGCTTGAAGAAGCGGCTGTTCAGCTCGATGCCCGAACCGGCATCGAAAATGCTCGAGGCCGTGTCGTGGATAAAGTCGGAGGAGACGACTTCGTCCTCGGTGTATTTGAGGATGTCTTTGAGGTAGGTCTCGCTGGCTTTTTTCATCGCCGCGCAGATTTCCTTGTAGCTGGTTTCTTTCACGGTTTTGACCGTTAGGTCGACGACCGAGACGGTCGGGGTCGGCACGCGGAAGGACATGCCGGTGAGCTTGCCTTTGATCTCGGGGATGGCCAGGCCGACGGCTTTGGCCGCGCCCGTTCCCGACGGGATGATGTTGATCGCGGCAGCGCGTCCGCCTTTCCAGTCCTTCTTGGACGGACCATCGACAGTCTTCTGCGTCGCCGTGTAGCTGTGCACCGTGGTCATGAGACCTTCCTCGATGCCGAAGCCTTCTTTGAGCAGGACGTAGACGACCGGCGCGAGGCAGTTCGTCGTGCAGCTGGCGTTGGAAATGATGTTGTGCTTGGCCGCGTCGTATTTCTCGTCGTTGACGCCCATGACCACGGTGATGTCTTCATCCTTAGCCGGAGCCGAAATGATCACTTTCTTGGCGCCGGCATCAAGGTGACCCTTGGCCTTGGCGGCTTCGGTGAAGAGGCCGGTGGACTCGATGACGATGTCGACTCCGAGATCTTTCCACGGAATGGCGGACGGGCCTTCTTTGACGGCCAAGCACTTGATCTTCTGGCCGTTGACCACGAGCACGTCGTCCTCGGCAGCGGAGGGCGAGGATTTCTCGCTCGAGACGGTGCCTTTGAAGGTGCCTTGGGTGGAGTCGTATTTGACGAGGTAAGCGAGGTTGTCAGCCGGGACGAGGTCGTTCACCGCGACCACCTGGAAGTCTTTGCCAAGGAGCCCCTGCTCCGCGATTGCGCGGAAGACGAGGCGCCCGATGCGCCCGAAACCATTGATGCCGATTTTAGTCATGTTTTTGCCTGTTATTTTTGTTTTTTGGATGGGTTCGGGAGGAACCGTCTATTTAAGAATCCCCGCGCCCGGGGGTCAATCCACGAATAACCCCCTACTCCAGCTCGAAGTTGATCGTGACCTGATAAGCCCCTCCCGACAGAAGGCCGGCGGGGGGTGGGTTCACCTTTAGGACGCGGCGGGCGGCGGCCATGACGCTCTCGTCCATGATCACATTACCGGAGGAGCGGACCACTTTGAAATCGGAGATCCGGCCGTCCGATTCGATCTTGATGCGCAAGCCGGTGACGAAGTTGGCCGTCCCGGCGATGCTCGTCGGCTGGTCCCAGACGCTGAAAAAGCGGTCGTGGATGTGCTCGTGAAAAACGCCGAACAGGCTGTCCCCGTTCCCGCCGGCCGCGCCGCTAGCGGAACCGGACGCCGCGCCGCCGGAGGTTGCGCCAGCGGACCCTCCCGCCTTCTGGGTGCCCGCCGCCTCGGCTTTCGGCACGGAACTCTCGCTCTTCTTGTCCGCGTTCTCCGATTTGGCCGGCGAAGGTTTGGGTGAAGCCTTCGGACTAGCTTTGGGCGAAGCTTTGGGTGACGGCTTCGGTGAGGCTTTGGGCGAGGCCTTGGGAGAAGGTTTCGGCGATGGCTTGGGCGTCGGTTTGGGCGTGGGCTTGGGAGTTGCTTTGGGTGATGGCTTCGGGGTCGGAGTCGGCGTGGGCGTCGGAGTTGGTGTCGGGGCGGGAGTGGGAGTCGGCGTGGGTGTAGGCGTCGGCAGTGCGATCTCGCTCGGATTCGACGACAACTGGGAAGCCGGCACAGGCTCGGTCTCGGGCAAGGGATCGAACTTTTTCGGATCGATCGCCTCTTCCTCCATTTCCGGCGGGAGAAAGTCGGATGTGTTCAACCACGTGACCTTCGCCTGCTGCACGCGCACCTCGCGCGTGCTCCAGTAAAAAAGGAGACCGATGAGCAGCCCGTGCAAAAGGGCCACGGCGACCACCGTGCGCCGGAAACGCGGTTTCCCCATGGCGGCTTCAGTCTTCCTCGGGCCGCGTCATCACGCCGACCTTCATCACGCCGGCTTTCTGGATGACGTCCATGAGCGAGACGAATTTCTGCACGGAAAGCTCGCGGTGCGGCCGCACCACCACGGCGGCCTGCGGGTCCTCTTTGCGCAGCGCGGCGAGGCGTTGTCCGATTTCGGACTCGGTCATTTGCACCTCGTTGAGCTTGAGCACCTCGTTCCGGTCGATCGAAACGATCGTCACCTTCGAGGGATCGACTTCCTTGCTCGCCGCTTGGCTAGAAGGAACGACGAG
>CAJBKE010000070.1 GCA_903953565.1 uncultured Verrucomicrobiota bacterium
CATTCCCTCCCGTTGAAAATGACCAAGCACTAAAACCAGCGCCCGCGGAAGAACCATTCGTCCAACCGGGTTCACCCGCGCCGCCGTAGTTGGCGGCGCTGTCCGCGGCGAAGGTAAATTGCCCCCTCGCGTCGCTAATTGGCCAAAACGACCAACAACCGACCAAAAATGCGCTGAGAGCTACGCGTTCTATCGCCAAGCTAGGAAAAAGCGAACGGCGCCCGCCAGAGGGAAAAAGTGTATTCATGGGGAGTAAGTAGTTACCAACAGGGGTTGCGTAGTCGGTATGGGCCTCGCCGCCTTGGCGGAAAAACCCCTATCGACACAATTATCTTTTTAGCGCTGTGTGACGACCTCGCCACAAACCGCACGGTCAACCGTTAACCTCGCTATCAACCTCGGCCGCGCTTTCCGTGTCCTTTGTCGGCGACATTCCCGATGTCTCGAGCTTCGACGTGAAAATCGAAGCAGCGCAGGCCAAAGACACCCTCTTCAAAATGCGCGCCCTCTTCGTCTTCTTCCCCATCGTCGTGGCCACCGGCATACTCCTGCTCGTCCGCTTCTACCCGCTCAACGAACAACGCCGCCACGAGATCCGCCACGGCAACCACTGACGGAGGCAGACCCGCAGTTGTCACTATTTTGTCATGACCAAGCAAAGCCCATAAAGTCGAGGGCGTGCAATTCGGTCACTCAGCCCGAACGATCTCCTCGGCTTTTCTCGTCGGGATCTTCCGCACCCTTAACGTGGGGTGTTGATGGCACCTCCCTTTGCGCTCCGCCGGGTTTTTCCATCGGCAAATTCCGATGGGCGGCTGACTCTCCACAAGACCGCGGAGCATCCTCTCCCTGCTCATTCAAGTCGCTCGTTAGCTCCGAGAGGTAAACGGCATCCGAGGGGGTGTGGCCGGCGAACATCACCGTCATGAGTGCGGGGAAGTAGCGGTCGGCCATTTCGAGCGCCATTCCGATGAGAGCCATGATCGTCTCGTTGCTGAGAGAGGCTGAACCGATGACGTGGCCAACGCGATAACGGAGCCTTCCATTGTCCATATCCAGATCGAAATGGCCGATGATGAGGCGATAGTTGGCACGCGCCACTACCTCGGCGACTAGCGGACGCATCTCCTCATGAGCCGCCGCGACTGGAATCTCCAAAGTGACCTGCAAAACCTGATCATTCGGCGTCACTTGCAGACCAAGCTCGTAGAGAGCGGCTGCACCATTGACCGAGACAGCAACAAGCTTCACCTCGATGTTTGAGCGGTGGGTAATCTGGTTGTCGCGGCAGTAGTCCAACAAGACTTCAAACGGCGGACGATGGTTAGCGGCAATTGTATGATCCTTCATTCTACTTATTGGATCCGTGTCAACTTGCAGGAATCCGCAAGGTCGATTACGAAAACCTCATGCCTCTTCCGCGAACAAGACCGGTTCATGAAGGATCTCAAGCGCAGGCTCGACGCCAAGCGGGGGCTCCAAGCCCAGGTCTCCGCCCACTTGAATCCGGCCAACCTCCCTCAACCAAGACCTGTCAGTGACCGCACCATGAACCGGATCGCCATCATCGTCATCCGGACTTTTCTCGGGTTGCTTTTTCTCGCTGCCGGCATCCCCAAAGTCGGCGCGCCCCTGCAGACGCTCGCCGCTGTCTATTCCTATCAGATCGTCCTGCCAGATTGGCTGGCGACTGCCATTGCGTATGGGCTGCCTTGGGTGGAAATCGGACTGGGCCTCGCGCTCATCGCCGGTTTGGTCATGCCTCTCACCCTCGCCGCCACGGCGATCGTGCTGTTGTTTTTCACCGCTCTCACCTCGCAGGCCTGGTGGCGCGGCCTGGAAATCGACTGCGGATGCCTTGATTTCTCCGCTTTGCACCCCGCACTCGCCGCTCTTGGCACGCCGGGCGGAGCGACACTGCGCAACATCGTATTGCTTGCTCTGGCCGGACTGCTCGCTTTTTTGCTCCGCAGGATGCGCCGCGATTAAATGTCCGAGCCACCACGGACCACCTTATTCCCGCGGGCGAAATCCCCGGCACTCATGCGGCGGCCACCGGGGGCCTGCACCTCGAGCAGACTGACCACCCCACCGCCCGCGCACGAAAAGCGCAGCTCTGCTGGATTGGTCGGCTGATGGGAAATCTCCGCACGATGGATTTTCAAATCAAGGCGTCGTCCGTCCTCGAGTTCGACCGTCGTGGTGCAGCCGGGCCATGGATAAAGCCCGCGAATCACCCGGTCCACCTCGTCGGCACAGCGTGTCCAATCAAGTCGCCCCAGACTCCGATCAAGCTTGGGAGCATAGGTGGCCTGCGATTCCTCCTGTTTGACACGCGGACCGTGTCCTTCGCCGATCAATGACATGGCTTCGGCCAAAGCAGCGGGCGCCAATGCCGCGATCTTGTCGTGCAATGTCCCTGCCGTTTCCACCGAGTCGATGGCGCACTCCTTGCTCAGAAGCATGTCCCCCGTATCGAGTCCGGCGTCCATCCACATGACCGTGACACCGCTCGTGCTATCACCGGCAAGGATCGCCGCGTGCACGGGTGCAGCACCGCGGTGCCTCGGGAGCAAGGAGGCGTGGAGGTTGAGCGCGCCGAGACGCGGGACGTCGAGAAGTTGCTGCGGGAGGATTTGCCCGTAGGCCATGGCCACAAGGACATCCGGTTGCAGCGCCGCGATTTGCTCCACAGCTTCCGGTGTGCGGACTCGCGCGGGCTGCATGATCAGAATCCCGCGGCTGACTGCCAGCTGTTTGACGGCGGAGGGCACGACCTGCAATCCGCGGCCGGCTGGCCGGTCAGGCTGCGTCACCACGCCGACCAATTCGATTCCGGGAGCCGAGGTCAACCACTGCAACGTGGGGACACTGATGTCCCCGCTGCCCATGAAGACGACTTTCATCGCAGGTGCGGCGAAGGATTCCGCGGGCCTGGCGCCACGCGCCTATGAAGCAACTCGCCAGCCGTCACCTCGCGCTGGCCAACAGAATCGGCGCAACCGGTGCAAAGATAGTCGTAGATTTCTTTGTCCGGCAAAACGAGCAACAGACGCTCTCGCACCGGCATGGCCTGTCCGCAGCGCCGACAGTAAAGACTGCTCGCACGCAGACTCTCGAACTGACCGCTCATGTCACCGCGCTGAACCCCTCCTCGCCGAAGTGGTTGCGACGGTCGGCGGTGAGAACGTCGACGATCCGGCCGAGAACATCGACCGGCGATTGTGTCGCGTCGATGTGCTCGATCATGTTCTCGCCGTAGTATTCGAGCAGCGGTCGCGACTCCTGCTCGTAGGTGTCGAGGCGGTGCTTGATCACTTCCTCGTTGGCATCGTCGAAACGGTTGTCGCGCAGCGCGCGGCGTTTGAGGCGTTCGACCAGCTTGGAGCGGTCGGGGCAGGAAAGATGGAAAATTTTCCGCACGCGAACCGTGTCCTCGAGCATCTGGGCCTGGTGGACATTGCGGGGAATCCCGTCGAGCACGAGGAAATCGTGATCGGGATGGAAGGCGTGGGATTCGACGCTCTGGTCGATGCGGATTTTCCAGAGCTTGACCGTGATTTCATCGGGGACGAGTTCTCCCCGGCTCGAATACTCGAGGAACTGCTGGCCGAGCGGGGTCCGCAAGTCGAGCGCGCGGAAAACATCGCCGCAGGCGCAATGGTAATAACCGGGAACTTTGCCCAGCACGCGGCCTTGCGTTCCTTTGCCGCTGCCGGGTGCGCCGAAGATGAGATAGGTTTGGTATTTGCTCATGGATTGCGGGAATTCCGAAAAATGGGATTCTATGCGTCGCAGGCCAATTGACAACGCGGCACTGCGCATCCGCTGCTCCTTGACACAGCGTCCTCACAGAAGTAACCAGTCCTGCCGCCCAATTTTGTGTCCGAAGACGACGAAATCCTCCAAATTCTCCTCGACCAGTATCTTGTCACGCAAGAACAGGTCGATCAGGCTGCGGAGAACCATTCTGGGCATTCGAAGCTGGAGGCCCTGCTGCTCGATGGCGTCATCGAGCCACGCGACAAGCACAAGGCGAAGGCGGCCAAGGAGGGCTTAAGTTTCGCCGACCTCACCGATGCGGCAACCGTTGAAAAACTCCGCTCACTGCACACTGAAGTTCCGGGCGAAATAGCGCGGCGGCACCGGATTTTACCGCTTCAGCAGACCGACCACGGACTGCAGGTCGCCATCGGCGACGCCTTGAACTTCGATGCCTTCGACAGCGTCCCGTTCTTGCTCAAGAAAGAGGTCGAATTCCTCTACGCCGATCCGGAGCTCGTGGAGACCCTTCTGGCCGAGATTTTCCCGCTTCAGGACTCGCTTCTTGCCGCGGGCACAGAGGAGGAAAAGGAATCGGGCACGTCCGACGATGACGCTTCCGTCATCAAACTCGTCCAGGAGTTCCTCGAGAAAGCGCAGGAAATGCGGGCCAGCGACATCCACCTCGAGCCGGTCGAGGAAGGCTTCCGCGTCCGCTTCCGCATCGACGGCGAACTGGAACTCTTCCGCCTGCTGCCCAAGATGCTGCAAAGCGCCGTCATCAGCCGCCTGAAGATCATGACGGAGACCATGAGCATCGACGAGAAGCGCGTCCCGCAGGACGGCCGCATCCAGTGCAAGGTGCGCGGCAAGGATCTCGACTTGCGTGTTTCGACCGTCCCCACCTCCCAGGGCGAGTCGATTGTCATGCGTCTGCTCGACCAGTCGACGCTCTCGATCACCCTCCCCGATCTCGGCTTCATGAGCGACGATCAGGAATATTTCCGCGGCCTGATCAAAATGGCCGACGGCATCATTCTCGTCACCGGCCCCACCGGATCCGGCAAAACAACCACGCTCTACGCCTGCCTCTCCGAAATCAACAACGAGAGCCGGAAAATCATCACCGTTGAGGACCCGATCGAATACGTCATGCCCGGCGTCAACCAGGTCCACGTCAAAGCGGACATCGGCATGACCTTCGCCCGCGCGCTGCGGTCCATTCTCCGTCAGGCGCCCAACGTCATCATGATCGGGGAAATTCGCGACCTCGAAACGGCCGGCATTGCCATCAATGCATCCCTCACCGGCCACCTCGTGCTCTCCACCCTGCACACCAACGACGCGCCGAGCGCCATCGCGCGCCTGATCGACATCGGGGTGAAGCCGTTTCTCGTCTCCAGCGCCGTCCGCGCTGTCATGGCCCAGCGCCTCTGCCGCAAGCTCTGCGCCTGCAAGGAGCCCGCCACCCTGACCGAAGCCGAAATCGCCACCCTGCGCCTCGACCCCGAGCAACTCGGGTCCGCCACCTTCTACAAACCAAAGGGCTGCGAACGCTGCCGCTTCACCGGATACCGCGGACGTCTCGGTATTTTCGAAATTTTCAAAGTCGACGACGAAATGCGCCAGATGATCAATCGCATGGGCGATGGCGGCGACCGTTCGGAGCAGGTCAGCACCGTGCAGTTGCGCAAGCGTGCCCGCGAACAAGGCATGCGCACCCTGCGCGAAGACGGCTTCCAGAAGGTTTTTGCCGGACTCACCACATTCGACGAGGTGCTTGCGGTCACGATGGGAGACTCCGAGTAATATGGATCCGCATCTTGTCATCACCACATTGGCTGATCAGGGCGTCATTGCCGCCGACCAAGCCGATACGCTCATTCAAGCTATCGTCGAAAGCGGACGGGCACCGGAAGACTTCCTCCTCGAGGAAGGCCACGTCGACGAGCACACATTCTACCAAACCATCGCCGACTCGATCGGGGCCAACTACATAGATCTGACCGACTTTGTCCTGGAAGACAGCTTGCGCGACCGCATGCCCGTCAGTCGCGCACTGCTGCACCGCGCCCTGCCTGTGGCCGATCACGAGGGTATGCTTTTTGTCGCGCTGAGCGACCCGCTCAATGCGGAAAATGTTTCCGAGCTTCGTTTTGCCCTGCCCCAGAACTTCCAAGTCAGCGTGGCACCCGTCCGCCGCATCGAGGAGCTGATCGAGAAATATTACGACGCCGCCATGTTGGCCGCGGGTGCCAGCACCAAGGAACTCGAAGAACAGTTGCGGGAACTTTCGGGACGGGTGTCGGGTGATCTTTCCGAACAGGAGCGGTCGCTATACGTGACCCAGATCATCGACAGCCTTATCGACAAGGGCATTCAGGCGAAGGCGAGCGATATCCATTTCGAACCTTTCGAGGAATTCATGGATGTCCGCATGCGCGTCGACGGCACACTGCGGTCTCTCCTCACCAAAACAGACCAGAAGGCCTACCACTCGATCGCCCGCGAGCTCATTTCGCGCATCAAGGTCATTGCCAATCTCAACATCGCCGAGAGCCGCCTGCCCCAAGACGGCCGCATCCAACGCAGCGTGATGCGGGACGGTCGCCCCTTCGGGATCGACTTGCGTGTGTCCACCCTGCCGACCCAATTCGGCGAGAGCGTGGTGCTGCGTATCCTTGACCGGTCGGCCGTCCAACTCGACCTCGACAAACTCGGCGTGCCGGAGAGCGTCAAAAAAACACTGCGGGAAATGATCCAGTTGCCCAACGGCATCATCATCGTCACCGGTCCGACCGGCTCGGGCAAAACCACCACGCTCTACGCGTGCCTGCGCGAAATCAACGAGCCGAATGCCAAACTCCTCACCGCCGAGGATCCGGTGGAATACGACATCGACGGAATCATGCAGGTTCCGGTCAACGAAGGCATCGGTCTCGATTTCTCGCGCTGCCTGCGCGCCTTCTTGCGGCAGGACCCCGACCGCATCCTCGTTGGCGAAACGCGCGACTTGGAAACCGCGCAGATCGCCATCCAAGCCTCCCTCACCGGCCACTTGGTCTTCACCTCGCTCCACACCAACGACTCGACCGGCGCAATCACCCGGCTTGTCGATATGGGCGTGGAACCATTCCTCATTTCCGCCTCGCTCGAACTAGTCGTGGCGCAGCGTCTTGTCCGCCGCATCTGCACGAGCTGCATCGAGCCCTACGAGCCCTCCGAGGACGAGTTGACGCTCCTCGGTCTTTCCGCCCACGAAATTGGCGACAAGAAGTTCTACAAAGGCCACGGCTGTGCCGAATGCAATAACACGGGCTACCGGGGCCGGCGCGCGATCTACGAGACCCTGCGGCTCAATGACACGCTGCGCGAGATGATCAACCAGCGCGCCCCCGGGGTCGTTCTCCGCCAGAAGGCGATCGAACTCGGTATGCGCACCCTGCGGGAGGAAGGTCTGCAGGCGATTTTCGACGGCGAGACCAGCGTCGAGGAAATCCTCAAATACACCTAAACGGGCCCGAGCCAGCGCCCGAGGCCTCCGCGGACGACAATCCAGCGCCAAACGAGCCATCCCGCCACCACGCCGAGCAAAGCCCCTGCGGCGATGTCGGAAATGTGATGCGCATTCAACTGCACGCGTGACCAGGCGATCGCGGCAGCGGCGAGCAGACCGGCTGTTCCGACGACACGCCGCGAGAGAAAGAGCGGGAAGAAAAAACCAAACGCGCAGGCGGCATGCGAAGACGGAAAGCTTTGGAAATCGTGGCGCACGGACACCCAGCGGTCCTCGTGCTTCGGCCCATACCATCCATGCTCGGTGTGCTCCACCCTCGGCCGCACGCGGCCCGTGGCCAGTTTCGTCGCGTTCGAGGCCAGCCCGGCCAGAATTCCGGCAAGGATCATCGCCGTGAAAATGCGCGACCAAGCTTTGGCGCGAAGACGAAGACTGATGCCCAGGGCGATGGCGCCCGCGGCGAGGAGAAACGGGAAATCACCATAACGCGAAAGGAAACGCGCCATTTCGACCCACGATTGGCACGCACCGGCCCGAATGGCCTCGAGCACCGGTTGATCCCACAGGGCAAAACCAAGTGCCGTAAGGAGGACGGCAACCACGGCAAGCCCCGCCGTCCAGAGAATCGCCGCGCGTTCGTTCATGGAAGACATCATTCCACAGCACAGCCCCAACTCACGGCAAAAAGACCGCGGCGGTCAGCGGCGGCATTTCGGCGAGCAACTCCCCGCCGACCCGGCGAAGCACGGCGGATCCACCGTCGGAAACAAAATCCGCGCTCACCGCCGCATCAGGCCAACCATCCGGCGCGGCGAGGCGCACGGTCTGCCCGCCTTCGCTGCGGTTGAAAACCACGATGGCCCGCGCATTACCCTCGAACCTTTCGAAGGCCAGCGTGTTCGCCGCATCATCCTTCGACAGCCAACGGAAGTCCCCCGTGTTGAGCACGGGCGTGTTGCGCCGCAGCGAGATGGCGGCACGGAAGAAAGCGTGAAGATCCCGGTCGAACTTCACTTCATGGGGTCCGACCCGCCGCCCGTCGGGACCGATGAATTCCGCGTCGTAGTTCATGTCATCCCACACCATCGGCTTGCGGCAGTCCGGATCGTTCGCCCCCCACATCCCCGCCTCTCCGCCATAGTAAACAAAGGGAGTGCCGACATACGTCATCTGTAGCACGGCCGCCATGCGGACAAGTTTCCATGCGCGCTGGTCGGGCTTTTGCCACCGGTAATCGGGATTATTCTGCGGCGAGACCTTGGCGCCGACCGCGAGGTCGAACTCGTGGCTCTTTTTGTAATCTTTGCCCGGACGGCCATCGAAAGCGGCAGATCCGGCCCGCGGCGTGTCGTGTGAATCAAGCAGGTTTTGCAAACGCAACGCCGTGGGCGCGGGCCACGTGGCGCGCGTGCGGTCGAGCCACGCGGCGAATTCCGAAGGCTTCAGCGCGGTGTCGAAGAGCCACCCCTTCACCGGCATGGCAAAGCCCTCGTAGTTCATCGTGGCGTCGAACTTGCCGTCGAGCGTCACCGTGTGCGCGTCTTTCCAGATTTCCGTCACGGTATACGCGGAAGGATTGATCTCGTGCACCAGCGCGTTCCAATCGCGCCAAAAGTTATTCGGCACCATCCAAGCGACATCGAGACGCCATCCGTCCACTCCGCGCGAGATATTGCCGTCCGGCGCCATCCAGCGTCGCGTCACCGCCATGACATAGTCTCTCACACCCGGAACGAGATCACCCTGACCATCGGGCGCGGTCTCGGCAAACTCGGGCAACTCTTTGATCCCGTGCCATCCGCGCCAGCGGAATTCGTTTTCCGGGGTGGCAGGATCGTCCCACGCTTCGACGATGAACCAGTCTTTGAAGCGCGAGGCTTGCCCCTTGGCCCGCACATCCTCGAAGGCGAAAAAGCCGAGGCCCGCATGGTTGAAGACGCCGTCGATCACGACACGGATCCCGCGCTCGCGCGCTTTTTTGAGCATCTCGAGGAAAAGCTTGTCCGCCGACGTCCACTGCCACGTCGCGGGATCCTCGGTTTCCTTGGCAATGATGGCCAAGTCACCCTGCGGGTCAGGACCGAACCACGGGTCGACGTGATGGAAACTGAAAGTGTCGTATTTATGATGCGAACCCGACCAGAAGACGGGATTCAGATAGATGGCGTTGATGCCGAGGTCGCGGAGATAATCCAGTTTGTCGATGATCCCCTGGATATCGCCGCCGTAACGGCGGTCGCTCACCGTCCAGTAAAAACTGTCGGACTTGGCCTGCTCCCACGCGTCGCGCGCATACCAATCGGACGTCCACGCCCGCACCTGCCACGAGGCGGGCAACCACTCCTTGCCCCCGATGCTGTCGCGCACCGGGTCATTGGTCGGATCGCCGTTGCGGAAGCGCTCCGGGAAAATCTGATACCACACGGCTTGGTCCTGCCACGCTTTGGGATCAGGCTTCGAGGCAAAGGCCCGCGCCCCCGGTGCCGAAATGACAAGGATGACGGCGGGGATGAGGAGAAATTTCATGCCAAACCGCCGAGTCGGCGCAAAGTTTTCGCCTCGGTCGAGTCCACTGGCATCACGCTGAGCCGCGATTGGCGGAGCAGCGCTATATCTTGCAGCGACGGATCCGCTTTGATCGCCTCCAGCGTCACCGGCGTGCGGCATGCTTTGACCGGAACCAGATCGACGCAGGACCAATCGCCCTCCTCCGCCGTGGGGTCGGGATAGGCCTCGCGGGCCACGCGCGCCACTCCTACCACCGCCTTGCCGGTCACGCTGTGGTAGTAGAACACTTCGTCCCCCTTTTTCATCGCGCGGAGGTTGTTGCGGGCCTGAAAATTCCGCACTCCGGTCCAAGCCGTGCCCTTGTCGCGGACAAATTTTTCCCACGCGTAGGTGTCGGGTTCCTGTTTGACGAGCCAGTGTTTCATGAATGGATGATGGCGTCCCGGGCTACATGGCCTTCGATGAAATCGAGGATGTTCTGCACCGTGCCGAGGTTGATGCGCTCCATCGCTTCGACACTGTTGTAGCCGACATGCGGCGTGAAGAAGACGTTTTCGTGTGCGAGGAGCTGGCGGTTGAGCATGATGCCCTGCAATTCCCGCAAGCGCTGTGCCCTCCGCTTCTCGTCGCCGCCGGGTGTCGACATGGAATGGATTTTCTGGACGATCTGCGCGCCGATAATGCGCGAGGCGTCAGCGCGGAAGGCCTCCTCATCCTCCAGCACATCGAGACCCACCCCGCCGATGTGCCCGCTTTTCAGACCGGCGAGCAAGGCGTTGACATCAATCAACGCACCTCGCGCGGTGTTGATGAGGATGCAACCGGGTTTGCAGCGGGCCAGACGCCGCGCGCTCAGCATATGGCGCGTCCGCACATTGAGCGGAACATGCAATGTCACCACATCGGAATGGCGCAGCAAGGCATCCAAAGAAACATAACGGAACCCGGTCCGCGCGGCCCATTCCTCGTCCGGGTGGCTGTCAAAGGCGAGGCACTCCATGCCAAAGGCCTTGGCGATATCGATGACCATGCGCCCGACCCGCCCGGTGCCGACGACGCCCAGGGTTTTGCCGCGCAGCTCGCGCCCGCGCAGGCGACCGGCCCAGCCGCGGCTGCGGTTGCCTGATTCCAGACAGGAGCGTAACCGGCGCGAAACGCCGAGGATCAGGGCAAAGGTGTGTTCCGCCACAGTAGCCGCCCCGTAATCGGGAACATGCACCAGCAAAACTCCCCGCTTTTCCGCCGCTTTGGTGTCCAGGTGGTCGCAAGACGAGGACCGGGAGGCGATCAGCCGGACTTTGGGGTGGCGCCGGAGGAAGCCCGCCCCGACCCGCGAGTTGACGAACACCGAAACGATCTCCGCATCGGCCGGCACATCGTCCAATTCATCGACGAACTCGACCTGGTGGCTGTCCAGACTGCCGGCGAAGAACGGTTGCTCGTCGTCCTGCGTTTCGACAAAAACAATTTTCATCGGTGAACGCCGCGAAATGCTTTTGCCCCCGCGGTGCCGAATGAGTCTAATGCGCTGTTCGCATGAGACGAGGTCTATTTGTCACTTTCGAAGGCTCCGAGGGCTGCGGCAAATCCACGCAAATCCGCCGGCTCGCCGCATGGCTGCGCGAAACTGGTCACCCCTGCCTGACCACACGCGAGCCGGGAGGCACGGCCGCCGGAGACCGTATGCGCGACCTGTTGCAACATGCACCGGAAGGCCACGGCCTCGTGCCGGAAGCCGAGCTGTTTCTTTTCGCTGCGAGCCGCGCACAGCACGTTCGCGAAGTCATCCGCCCCGCGCTGGCTCGCGGCGATGTGGTGATCAGCGACCGGTTCCACGATTCGACCGAGGTTTACCAAGGCGTTGCCCGCCGGCTCGATCCGGCCATGACGCGCACGGTCAACGGCTACGCCATCGGCGAGACCCTCCCCGATGTCACCTTTCTCCTCGATATGGACGCGCGTGAAGCCTTCGCGCGCCTGCAAAAGCGCGAGCGGCCGGCCGATCGGATGGAAAGCGAGCCGCTCGATTTTTACGAAGCTGTCCGTCAGGGCTACCTGCGTGCGGCGGCAGCAGAGCCGGCACGCTTCGCCCTGATCGATGCCACCCGGCCCGAAGAACAGATCGCGGACGAAATCCGCGGGGTCCTGACCGAAAAATTCCATGGCTTTTTTGCCCGCTGACATCCTCGAGCGGCTACGCCGCGCCCGTGCGGGCGGACGCCTGCCCCACGCCATGCTGATCAGCGGATCGGCGGGCAGCGGTCGTGCGGAGCTCGCCATGAGCATCGCCGGCATGGCCAACGAAACGGATGCGGCCGGCGCGGCCTCGCACCCCGACGTGCACAAATTGGAACCGGAATCAAAATCGCGGCGCATTCTCATCGAGCCGTTCCGCCAATTCTGCGAGCCGTTTTTCTCCACCAGCTTCCGGCCGGGCGCGACCAAGACCGGTATTATCCTTGAAGCCGATCGCCTTCACCCGAACGCGGCCAACGCCTTCCTCAAAACCCTCGAGGAACCGCCAGCCAACACGCTTTTCATCCTTGTCACTTCGAATCCCGGACAATTGCCCGTGACGGTTGTCTCCCGTTGCGCCCACTTCCCTCTGCGTGACGCGGGGTTGCCCGCCTTGGAGGGACCCGCGGCCGAAATCGCCGAGGCCACCGGCGAGATACTTTCAGCCGGATCTTCCTCCCGCACCGGTGCGGCGCTCCGTCTGGCCCGCCGCTTGCAGCGTTTGCTGCGCGAGGCACGCGAGGATGTGGAGGAGGAACTGACCGCCGCTTTCAAGGCGGAGAAAAAGCGTCTCGGCGACACGGCGGAAGATGAGTGGTTGAAGGACGAGGAAGCCCGCCTCAAAGCCCTTGTCGAAGCGCGCGTGTTGGCCACGAGGCAGCACCTCGCGGGCGTAGTGGCGGAGCGCACGGCCGATGTCCTCCGCGCGCGCCACGGCGTGGCCGCCCTCCAATTTCCCGCCTTGGAGGCGGAGTCCCGGCGCCTTGCGGCGCAATTCGATGACGCCGCGCTGCTGCGTGTCCTTGACGGCGCGGCGCGATTGCGCCTTTTTCTCGACCGGAATTTGAAGGAAGATCTCGCCCTCGAGGCCGGATGCCTCGCTCTTGTCCGTTCATGAAAAAACGCATCGTCGCCAAATTCGGCACCGGCGTCCTCACCACCGACGCCAGTGGCCTGCAACTCGATGCCGCGCAGTTCGCGCGGCTCGCCGCGGAAATCGCCGCACTGATCAGCGCCGGACACTCGGTCGTTGTTATCTCCAGCGCGGCAGTCGCGGGAGGGGTGGCTGCACTCGGTTTGCCCGGACGCCCCGACACTCTCCCGGCCAAACAAGCCTGCGCCGCCGTCGGCCAATCCCAACTCATGCGCGCCTATCAGGAAGCTTTCGCCGCGCACGGACTGGTCGCGGCACAGCTCCTTCTCACCCACGACGACATCGATAGCCGCCAGCGCCGGCAAAACGCGGAGAACACGCTGGGCGAACTTCTCACCTACCCGCGCGTTGTCCCCATCATCAACGAGAACGACTCGGTCGCCGTCGAGGAATTGAAGTTCGGCGACAATGACACGCTCGGCGCCGAGGTGGCACAGCTTTGCGGCGCCGACTTGCTTCTCATCCTGACCGGCAGCGACGGACTGCACGGCGGTGGACGACGTCTGCCCGTCGTCACCGACCCCGTGGAGGCGCGCCGCCATGTCACGGGCGAAAAAGGACAGCACAGCACGGGCGGCATGGGTAGCAAGCTGGACGCCGTTGTCGTGGCCATCGGCGCGGGTATCGAGACTTGGATTCTCGACGGACGCCGGCCCGGACAAATGGCTTCCGCCGTGGCCGGTGGCGACGTCGGCACCCGTTTCCCCGCACGAAAATGATCCGCCGCACCACCGCCATTGCCGCCGTTACCTGGACCGAGCTCGTCCGCTTGAAGGTCTTCTATTTCCTCGTCATCTTCGCCCTGCTCATCATCGGCAACTCATTTTTCCTCGCGCGCTTCAGCTTTGAGGAAGAATTCCAAATGCTCAAAGACATCGCTCTCGGCGCGATGAGCATCTTCAGTTCGTTGCTCGCCATCCTGGCCACTGCCACGCTGTTGCCTAAGGACATGGAAGACCGGACGATCTACACGATCCTCGCCAAGCCTGTCTCGCGCGTCGAATACCTGCTCGGAAAACTGGCCGGGGTTTTCCTCCTCCTCACCCTCGCGGTCTTGCTCATGGGCGCGGTTTTTGCCGTCGTGCTCACTTTGCGAACCCAGACTCTTCTGCATCAGGCATCGGTCGAAATGGCCGGGCTGCCCGCCGGGGAACTGCAGACCGCGCTGGAGAAAATTCGCTCGGCCGGACGCGATCCCAACCTACTCGCCGGCGGTGCGGTCATCCTCGTCAAATCCTGGCTCCTCGCGGCCATGACCATGTTCATCTCGACCTTCGCCACGTCGACAATCTTCACCACGATCACCGCTTTCGCCGTTTACTTTATCGGCCACCTTCAGGCCACGGCGCGGGAATACTGGCAAGCCGCGGACGGAACCGGCTTCTTCAGCAAGTCCGCCCTCGCTGTGGTCGCGCTCATCTTTCCCGACCTGCAGGCTTTCAATCTCGTCGATGACATCGTGACAGGCGCGGCCATTCCCCCAGCCATCTTTTGGAAGACGCTCGCCCTCGGCGCCGGCTACATCGCCGTTTACACCGCGCTCGCCGCCGCGGTCTTTCATCACAAGGAGCTCTGACCCATGCGGCGCGCCGCCCTCTGGACAGTTGTTATCGCCGCCTTGCTGATCTTCGGTGCGGCCCGGCTTCCTTTCGAGAAATCCCTCGAAGCAGCCCATCGCGAAGCCGGCTTGCGCAGCGCCGCACTCAACATCGAACTCCGCGAGCAAATCGGACAACTCGCCTACGCAGCTGCCCTGAGCGGATTCCGCTCGCTCGTTGCCGCCTTCCTCTGGATCGAGGCCCACACCGCATGGGAGCAAACCGCGTGGGGTCGCATGGCCGGACTATTCCAGAGCGTGACCGGCCTTCAGCCGCGCTCCCTCGTTTATTGGGACTTGGCCAGTTGGCATATGGCATGGAATGCCTCGATTGCCGCCCGCGACAACCCGAAGGAGCCCAGCGAATTTCTGCGCCGCCGGGCCGAGCGCGAATACCACGAAATCGGGCGCGATTTCCTCCAGCGCGGCATCGACAACAACCCGGACGCCTACCTGCTGCGCGAACGGATGGGCATCATGCTGCGCGACAAGTTCTCCGATCACTGCGGCGCGGCCGATGCTTTTGCCGCCGCCGCGGAACGTCCGGAAGCACCGCCTTATGTCAAACGCCTCGCCGCCTACGAGTTGTCCCAATGCGAGGGCCGCGAGCGCGAGGCCTACGAACGGCTGCGCGCCATCTACCTGCTGGGCGAGGACGAACGACTCCCGCGCGTCATCACGCTGATCAACGAACTCGAGGAGAAACTCGACATCCCGCCCTCCGATCGCCTCGCCCCGGCCGAACGCGACTGAGGCCGACACTCTAGGTGGATCGCGCCGTCCCGGCGCGATTTTGCTACCCGCCCACCGCAATCCGTCCTACCTGGGTCGGAAGTCATCCCCTCCCGCGACCAGTCCGGCGAACGGTATTGCCATCGCCCCGCATCCGTCGGAATCTGACCCAATGACCCACCGCCATGCGCATCGCCATCTTCGGTGACATCCACAGCAACCTCGAGGCCCTGCAATCGGTCATCGCCGACGCGCAGATCCAAGGGTGCACGCATTTTATCTGTCTCGGCGATCTGGTTGGCTACAGCGCGGATCCCGCCGCCTGCATCGAGTTGGTCCGTTCGCTCGACTGCCCGGTGATCAAAGGAAATCACGACGAACAAGCCGCCATGGCCGGCTCACTCGCCGGATTTACCGAACTTGCCGCCTCCGCCATGGCTTGGACGCGCGAGCAAATCTCGGAGCCGGACAAGGAATGGCTGCGCTCACTCCGGCTCCAGCGCGTCATCCGCGATTTCACCGTGGTCCACGCCACGCTCGATACGCCGCACAAATGGGGTTACGTCGTCACGCCCGGCGATGCGGCGGCCAGCTTTACCTACCAGCATACGCCGGTTTGCTTCTTCGGACACACCCACGAACCATTCCTTTTTTCCACCGGCATTGTGGTGAAAAAGAAGCCTTATGACAAATTGACCCTCAAGCCGGGCGTGCAGTATCTCATCAACGCCGGCAGCGTAGGCCAGCCGCGCGACGGCGATTGGCGTGCTGCCTATGTCATTTACCAGCCGGATACTCTCGAGGTGGAGCTTCGCCGCATTCCCTACGACATCGAGACCACACAGCGCAAAATCATCGAGGCCGGTCTCCCTGCCGAATTGGCCGAGCGTCTTGCCCTCGGCAAATGAATCCCGCGCGCATCCTTGTTCTCAAGCCGAGTTCGCTCGGTGACATCGTGCATACCCTGCCCTCCGTGGCCGGGCTTCGCGCGAAATTTCCCGCCGCGCACCTCACGTGGATGGTCAACCCGGAATGGGCCCCGCTGCTCGAAAGCAACCCGCACATCGACGAAACACTGCTTTTTCCCCGTGCCGACTTCCGCGGACCGGCCGGATGGCTCCGCTTCCACCGCTGGCGCAAGGAACTAAAAAAACAACCCGCACCCGACCTCATCCTCGATTTCCAGGGACTCCTGCGCACCGCGCTCGTTGCGCGCGCCTTTCGTGGTGTGCCGGTTTACGGACTTTCCGATGCGCGCGAGGGCGCACGCCTCGCCCACACCCACACCGTTCCCGTCGACGAAAAGGCCCACGCCGTCGAACGCTATCTCGCCCTCGCCGCCGCAGTCGGCGCCACTCTCCCCGGACCTCCTGTCTTCGATCTTCCGCAAGGCGACCGCCCCGCCGGACATCTGCCCGGGGAGCCATTCGTGCTTTTCCATCCGTTTTCCCGCGGCAAGGGCAAGTCGCTCTCCCCGGATGCGGTCGCTGCTTTCTGCCGCGCCTTGGATTGTCCAGTCGTTGTCGTCGGACGCACGGATGAGTCGCTGCGCGATTTGCCCGCCAAGACAACAAGCTTGCTCAACAAGACGAGCCTCAGCGAGCTCCTCTGGCTACTCCGACACGCGGCCTTCGTCGTCAGCGTAGACAGCGGACCCATGCACCTCGCCGCCGCGGTGACCGACCAACTGCTCGCGATCCATACATGGAGCGATCCCTGTCGAGTCGGACCCTATCGCCCTGGCGCCCATGTCTGGAAAGCCCGTAACTTCTTCTCCGCCTTGGATCCGGTCAGCTCTTCCGCCCCGAGCATCGCTCCCTCGGTCAACGACGCCGAAACAATGGCCCGCTGGGTCCGCCAAAAGCTCCTCGTGTAGCGTTGCCACCCGAGGTGGATCGCGATGTCCCCATCGCGATTTGTTCCCCGGTGAAGCCGGCTAGCCCGGCCAGACGCCAGGCAAACCTCACGCTCCCGGCGGCGCAATGGCCCGGCGATTGATTTTACGTTTGATCAAGGACACTGCATCGCGCGCTTCATCGACCCGCAAGAGCGCGCAGAGCGCGAAATAAACTGCACCCCCCGCTCCGATGATGGCGAGCAAGGACCAAATCCGATCGACCAACGACGGAGCTCCCAACCACGGCGCCAACCACTCGCATCCAAGCAAACACACCGCCGCCAATCCTGCCGCCGCAACCAGGATCTTCGCGAAAGAACCGAGCACTTTGAGTGTTTCCATGCCACCGGCGGCGCGGCGCATGAAAAAATAGAGAAGCAGAAAATTGGCGATGGCGGATATGCCGGTCGAAAGAGCCAGACCGCGGTGCCCCATGCCGAGACGGAAGGTCAGCTGCCAGTTGAGGAAGATATTGAGCCCGATGGAGACAAAACTCACCGTCATCGGTGTCCATCTGCGGTCGAGAGCATAAAACGCGGGAGAAAGAACCTTGATGCACGCGTAGGCCATCAGTCCCGCGGCATAAAACTTCAGCGCGCCACCCGTCTGCAGAGTGTCGTTCAGCGTGAATTTTCCGCGCTGGTAAATCAGCCCGATGATTTGGTCGCCCAGCAAAACAAGCCCGACGGTAGCCGGCAGGGTGAGGAACAGCGCGAGGCGGATCGCCTTGGCCAGCGTCTCGCGGAAGTGCGCCATGTCGCCACCCGCGGCAATCTTCGAAACCGCCGGCAAGGTTACCGTAGCCACGGCCACACCGAAAATCCCGAGCGGCAATTGCATCAGGCGGAAGGCGTAGGCCAACCAGCTCACCGCCCCGTCGCCGAGGTAGGAGGCGAAGATGCTGTTGACCATGACATTGACCTGCACCGCGCTGGCGGCAATCACGGCCGGCAACATCAGCCAGACAACGCGCTTAACCTGCGCATCGCGCCAGCCGAAATCAAAATGGAAGGTGAATCCGACCTTTTTCAAACTCGGGATTTGCACCGCGAGTTGGAGGAAGCCGCCCATCAGGGTGCCGATGGCCATGCCGATCAGTGCGCGCGGACCGAAGGTCGGATCAATGAGCCACGCCATGGTCACGCCACCGAAAATCGAACCCAAGTTGTAGAAACTCGAGGCCAGCGCGGGCACGCCGAAGATATTGCGCGAGTTGAGCATGCCCATGACCAGCGCAGCCAAGGACACCATGAGAATAAAGGGGAACATGATGCGCGTCAGTTCGACGGCGAAGGCGGACTTCTCCGCGTCGAAGCCCGGAGCCAGCACGGAAATGAGCGCGGGCGCGAAAATAATGCCGAGCAAAGTCACGGCGGACATGAAGACCAGCACCAGCGTGGCCATCTTGCGCGCCAGCTCCCACGCCGCCTCGTAGCTCTTCTCCACCCCGAGCTTGGAAAAAACCGTGACGAAGGCGACCGACAGCGCCCCCTCGGCAAACAAATCTCGCAACAGATTCGGCGCGCGGTAAGCCGTGATGTAGGCGTCCATCCCGCGCCCCGCGCCGAACAATCCCGCGAAGATCAGTTCGCGCGCCAAACCAAGCACGCGGCTGAGCATGATGGCCAACGCGACGATGCCCGCCGCCCGGGTATTGAGCTTTTCCTTAGCCATGCGCCGCTCTGCGTAGCCGATCCATGATAGCCATGCCCAGTCCCGATTCGGAAATTTCGCGGGCATAGATGCGGCGCACCCCTGCGGCATCGAGTCGGCGCAGCGCCGCGAAAAACAGCGGCGCGGCATCCGCGGGATCGGAAGGCAATGCTTCGACCGCAGCAAACCCCGGGCCAACCGCCCCGAAGGCGAGCACGCCGCTCGTCGCCGCGTCGTCCGGCAAAGGCGCGCCTTCCGGCCACAATCTCAACGGAGTCCGCGGCGCGTAGTGGCTCTCCAACATGCCCGGCGCGGACACAACCACGCCTCCTGCGGCACGCTCCACCGGCGCGAATTTTTCCAGCACCTCGGCCGTGACCGGACCCGGACGCAACAACACCAAACGCCGGTCTTCGACCGCAACAATCGTGGATTCCAACCCATGCCGACACGGACCGCCGTCCAGCACCAGCGGGATGCGCCCGCCAAGCTCCTCCACCACATGTTCCGCGGTCACCGGACTGATTCGTCCGAAACGGTTGGCGCTCGGCGCCGCGATAGGACGGCCGAGTTCGTCAATCACCGCAGCCATCACCGGATGCGCGCTGCAACGCAAGGCAACGGTCGGCAAACCGGAACGCACCAGATCCGGCACGAGATCTTTGGCCGAGAGCACCATGGTTAATGGTCCCGGCCAGAACGCGGCAGCCAATTCCTGCGCGAGCAATCCGACTGGACCGGTCATATCGGACAACGACTCGATCCACGATGCGTCGGCCACATGCACGATGAGTGGATCAAAAGACGGACGCTCCTTCGCGGCAAAAACCTTGCCCGCCGCACCGGCGTTGAGCGCATCGCAAGCCAATCCGTAAACCGTCTCGGTCGGCACCGCCGCAATGTCGCCCGCGCGCAGACACGCGGCGGCCTCGCGGGCAGCCTGCTTGATTTCATCCGCCGTGTGTGCGGCCAAGAGGCGCGTCGTCACGGATAAACCCCCGGACCCTTGTCCAACTTAAGCACTTGCAGGATAATCACTTGAGAATTCGTCTTGGGTCGCTCGGACTGAGGGCAGACCGCAGCCTCAACCGAGACCATCATGGCCGCATCGGCCACGGCATTCCAATAAGCAATTGACCAATTCCAACCCCTCCCCCATACACACCGATGGGCGCAGAGTATCGCGTCAAAACCAGCCTCGCCTGCATGCCCCAAGGAATAGTCAAATGGTTCAACAACAAGAAGGGCTTCGGTTTCATCGCCGACCCCAGCGGAGCCAGTGCCGACATCTTCATTCATTATTCGGAGATCCGGACCGATGGCTACAAAACGTTGGAGGAAGGTGACACCGTGGAGTTCGAGCTTTCGCCAAGCGAACGCGGTCCCAAAGCCCTGAATGTGGTGAAAATCTGAACGTGTTTCGCAATCTGGTTCTCGTCGGATTCATGGGATCCGGCAAATCCAGCGTAGGGCGCATTTTGTCGTCTCTCACCGGATTCGCTCTCGTCGACACCGACACACTCGTCGCGCAGCAGGCCGGACAATCCATCCCGGCCGTCTTCAAGCAGCACGGCGAGGAACATTTCCGCTCCCTCGAAACCGAAGTTCTGCAAAGCCTCGTCGGACGCATCGGTCTCATCATCGCGACCGGAGGCGGCATCATCACCGTGGAACAAAACCGGGCCATCCTCCCGCAGATCGGCCCCGTCGTTTGGCTCGATGCCAACCCCGAATTGCTCTACCAGCGCGTCAAAAACAGCAAACGCCCGCTCCTCCGCACCCACGACCCCCGCCGCACGGTGGACGAACTTTACCGCGCCCGCGAACCTCTCTACCGCGAAACCTCCAACTTCCGCATCGACTCCACCCACCTGACCCACCGCCAAACCGCCGAAGCCGTCCTCGCCCACCTCCAGCAACAGCAGGCCCAGCAGTAAAAACCTGCGCGGTTGAAAAAAATCCGGGCCCGGTTATCGTTGCGATGTATTCATTGCCTCGTGGTGTAACGGTAGCACTGCAGATTCTGGATCTGTTTGTCATGGTTCGAATCCATGCGAGGCAGCCATGCGCAGCATGGCGAACTCAAGTCCACAAGACGCGAAGCCATCCTGGGAAAGATCGCTCCATGCGAGGCAGGCACGCTTGCCGATGCGGCTCAAGTCGTCTGGGTAGAACTATCCATAGGCGGAAAAGATGGAGCGGTGAGAATGGGGTGCATGCCTACGTTTTCGTCCGTCAGCAAAGTCGGGCCTTCCTACCACAACAAAGTTTACCACTGGCCCTTTAGATCACCCGACCAGAAGGGAGACGAATGGCTGCTCCGTCTCCTGTAACCAAAGTAGCCTTTCTCGGCGACTATCCGCCCCGGCAGTGCGGCATCGCCACCTTCACGCGCGATTTGCGTGATTCGGTGGTTGCCGTGAACCCGGACTGGAACTGCCCCGTCATCGCCGTGTCCGACCGCCCCGGCGCCTACGCCTACCCGGATACCGTCCGCTTCGAAATTCCCCAACCCGACGTCGCCTCCTATGTCCGCGCGGCCAACTTCCTCAACCTCGCGCACATGGACGCCCTTTGCGTGCAACACGAGTTCGGCATCTACGGCGGCGCGGCCGGCAGCCACCTGCTCGCCCTCCTCCGTCGCGTGCGCATGCCGGTGATCACCACCTTGCATACGGTGCTGGAAAATCCCGACGCCGACCAACGCCGCGTGTTCACCGAACTCCTCGATCTTTCCTCCCGCATTGTCATCATGGCCGAACGCGCCCGCGGTATGCTCCTCAGCCTCTACGGCGTGGATGAAGGCAAACTCTCCGTCATTCCCCACGGCATCCCCGGCACCGCCTTCACCGATCCCAGTTTCTACAAAGACCAATTCGAAGTCGCCGGCCGACCGGTCATGCTCACCTTCGGCCTGCTTTCGCCAAACAAGGGGATCGAGTATATCATCCAAGCCCTGCCCGACATCGTCGCGCGCCATCCCCGTCTCGTCTACATCGTGCTCGGCGCCACGCATCCGAATCTCATGCGCGAGGAGGGCGAGAACTACCGCTTGCAACTCGAACGCATGACCCGCCGGCTCGGGGTGGAAAAAAACGTCATCTTCGTCAACCGCTACGTCTCCAGCGAGGAACTCGTCGAATACATCGGCGCCGCCGACATCTACATCACACCCTACCTCAACGAAGCCCAGATCACCTCGGGAACTCTGTCATACTGCTACGGTGCCGGCAAAGCCGTCGTCTCCACCCCCTACTGGCACGCCGCCGAACTCCTCTCCGACGGCGCCGGGTCCCTCATCCCTTTCCGCGATGCCGCCGCCGCGGCCGCCGCGGTCAACGCGCTGCTCGACGACGAGAAAAGTCTCAATGCCATGCGCAAGCAGGCCTACCTCTCCGGACGACACATGGTCTGGCCCGAAGTGGCCAAGGCCTACACCGGACTCTTTGAAAAAGCCTGCGAGCACTACGAGATCTACCGCAACCACCAACCGCAAGCCGCCACCGCGCTCGGCGAGCACTCTCACCTCCCACCCTGGCGGTTCAACCACCTCCTGCGCATGACCGACAGCACCGGGATCTTCCAGCACGCCATCTTCACCGTGCCTTGGTTCGACCACGGTTATTGCACAGACGACAACGCCCGCGCGCTCCTCCTCTCCGTCCTGCTCGAGGAACTCGACGAATGCCCGACTGAAGTCCGCCTCGCCCGCGCGGCCTATGCCGCCTTCATCCAACACGCCTTCGTCCGCGAGACTGCCCGCTTCCGCAACTTCATGAGCTTCGATCGCAAATGGCTCGAGCAGCACGGTTCGGAGGACAGCCACGGCCGCGCCCTCTGGGCACTCGGCGCCGTCGTCGGCCGCACCCGGAGCGAAAGCCTGCGAGCTTGGGCCGCACCGCTCTTCGAAGAAGCCCTTCCCGCCGTCGAGTCCTTCAGTTCCCCGCGCGCCTGGGCCTTCGCCGTTCTCGGACTGCACGAATACCTCCGCACTCTCGACGGCGACCTGCTCGCCGCACGCCTCCGGGAAGAACTTGCCACCCGCCTCTTCGAACTTTGGCAACGCACCGCGACGGACGACTGGCCGTGGTTCGAGAGCATTGTCGCTTATGACAATCCGCGCCTCAGTCACGCCCTCATTCTGGCCGGACGCTGGACCGGCAATCACGAGATGCGCGACGCCGGGCTCCGTTCCCTGCGCTGGCTCATGGACCACCAACGCGGCGAAGGCGGTTGCTTCCGCCCGGTCGGCTCCAACGGCTTCTGGCTCAAGGGAAGCGCACCCGCGGAATTCGACCAACAACCGATCGAAGCAGCTGCCGCGGTCAGCGCCTGCATCGAAGCCTTCAACAGCACCGGTGACCGCCATTGGCGCGCCGAAGCCACCCGCAGCTTCGACTGGTTCCTCGGCACCAATGACCTCGGAGAAAGTCTTTACGACGCGGCGTCCGGCGGTTGTCGTGACGGACTGCATCCCAACCGGTCCAACCAAAACCAAGGCGCCGAATCCACCCTCTCGTTCTGGCTGGCCCTCGCCGAGATGAAGGCCCTCGACAACGCCAGCGCCGCCTTCCAAGCAGACCGGCATAGCGATTCATGAACCTCCGCCGTCAGACGCTCGAACTCCGCCCCGACGCCCGACGTGTTCTTCTGCGTCCGTTCATGGCCTCGGTCATCGTCAAACCCACCGGCCACGCCGAGCCGAGCCGCCGCTTGCTCGACATCCTCGCGCGCGTCCTTCTCCTCGACGACGCCACCGTCACCGCGACCCTCGAAAATGTCCTTCACGAATTCCACGACCGCCACGAGGACATCCGCGCCATCTTCCTCGACCGCTACAACAAGATGGCCCCGCTCCTGCCGGTCGACGGCGCGGTAAGCGAACCGCGCAAACTCCTCATCGGTTCGTATTTCACCAACGAGTATTCGCTCGAATCCAGCGCTCTCTTCAACCCCAGCATCGTTCCGGCGCCCGACCAGTCCGGCCTCGGCCCCGGAGAGCTGCGCATCATCCTCAGCCTCCGCGCCACCGGCGAAGGCCATATCTCGTCCATCACCTTCCGCTCCGGCATCGCCGCGCCGGACGGCACGGTGCGCCTCGATCCTGTCACCCGCTTCGTCCACTCGCCCCGTCCCGAACCCGCGGCCGGCTACGACCTCGCCCTCGTCCGACGCAAACTCCACGAAATGGGCATCGAACACGACGCGGCCAAGCGCGCCACGTCCGAGTTGCCTCAAACTTTCCAAATGAGCGAACTCGTCGCCCGCGTCGTGCGCCTCCGCCGCGAGGATGTGCCCTCCGATGTCATCCGTGCCGGGGAACAGGCCCTCCACCTGGCCGAAGCGAATTACACAGTGCGTTTCAAAGACGGACTGCGCATGGCTGAAAAAGTCCTCTTTCCCTATTCCCCGCTGGAGAGCAATGGCATCGAAGACGCGCGCTTCGTCCGCTTCAAAAACGACGACGGCTCCTTCGTCTACTACGCGACATACACCGCCTACAACGGCAGCACGATTTTTCCCCAGATCGTGGAAACGCGCGACTTCTGCGCCTTCCGCGTCAGCACCCTCAACGGCCCCGCCGTGACCAACAAAGGCTTCGCCCTCTTCCCGCGGAAAATCAACGGCCTCTACGCCATGCTCGGACGCCAGGACGGCGAGAACATCCACCTCATGTTCTCCGATCACCCGTATTTCTGGTATGAATCCAAAGTTATCGTCCGCCCCTCGCAGCCTTGGGAATTCACCCAGCTCGGCAACTGCGGCTCGCCCATCGAAACGGAGGCCGGTTGGCTGGTCCTCACCCACGGTGTCGGCCCCATGCGCAAATATTGCATCGGCGCCGTCCTCCTCGATCGTGCCGATCCCTCCCGCATCATCGGACGCCTGCAAGAGCCTCTCCTCGGCCCCGCCCCGGACGAGCGCGAGGGCTACGTGCCGAATGTCGTCTACTCCTGCGGCGCTCTCATTCACCGCGACACCCTCATTCTTCCCTACGCCGTCTCCGACACCGCCACGCGCTTTGCTTCGATCGACCTGAACGAGCTTCTCTCCGGCCTGCGCGCGCGCTGACCAAGATTGGAGCAGTTTCGGAAATGTGTGGCACCCCTTGGTATAGCCGCGGCACTGACGTAGTAAAATGGAGGTAGCCCGACGGTAGGGCGCGACGTCCCCGGCGCGCCGGTGCTGGTGCGTGGCGGGTCCGGAGGCCCCGCCCTACCACGAACCGTGGGTAGCAAGATTAGGGCCTCAACGTGCATTTCACGGCCGCCCTGGAACGCCAGCAAGGTGGATCGCGCCGTCACGGCGCGATATTTCAGCCCGAAAACCGCGATAGGGTCTCCGGCTCGGAGTGACCAGCGGAACCAACCCCAATGTCTCTCCAGCACAACTTTCTACGGGAAAAGATCCACCCCGAAACGCTTCGCAATCAATGCGGTGATGACAAAGCAGACAAAGGTGAGCAGAGCGCACCAGAGCAAGGACCACCAAAAACCGACCCCTTTGTTCAGCAGCCATGGCATGAGCAGGAACATCGGCAACGTCGGGATGACATACCAGAAGGTGTAGAAAGCGTGATTCGACAGCTTGGACGCGCCCTGCTTTTCGAGGTGCAGCCAGACGAGCACCATGATGGTGACAAAGGGCAACGAGGAAACGAGCGCACCGATCCGGTCGCTGCGCTTGGCCAATTCGGAGACCAGCACAATGACAAAGGCGGTCACCGCATACTTCGTGATCAAAAGGGTCACTTGCGGATCATGCCCTTCGGCCGGAAGCATTGCAACGACTGCCCGGCAGCGAACTACTGTCCTTACTCCTCTTCCTGCTCATCGCCGCCCCGACCGCGTTGCCCGGCGCTTTCCAACGGCGCGCCGGCCGTTGCTGGTTTTCCCGCCGTTACACCCGCCCCATGACGATAAACAAGTTGTCCGCCGAGGTGCGCGGCCTGGACGACGCAGTAAGCAGCGCTGAGCGCCGCGATGGCCGAGAGAACGCTGAAGACCCGGCCGGTGAATCCGCGCCTGTCCGCAAAATAGACCGCGATGGCGGCAAGGAACGCGGCCACGATGCCTGCATTGCGCGCGTTTTCGCCCCACCGCTCGTGGTTCTCGAGCAGACTTTCCGCCGCAGGGACAGCATGCTCGACCTTCTCTTCATCCTCCTTGCCCGTGTTCACCGCAATAACCGCGCCAACCGCCCCTGCAACGAGGAGCACCGCGGCAAACAGGGGCAAGTTCCAGCGCCTGACAAAAACGGCCATCACGGCCATCGCCGCACCGAGCAGCAGAAATGCGATGGGAAAATGAACCGTGGCCGGATGGAGAGGATCGGGAAAAGGAATCATTCCACTTTCTTGTAATTCATACCCGAACCGCGGCAAACCGAACAAACCGCCGGAACGGCGTCCATAGTGGTCATCCCACACGTCTGGCAAACAAAGTAATCCGCAGCCGGTTTTCCGCCGAGACGGTTCAGACTCCTTTGGAAGAGACGCGCATGCGCCCTTTCCGATTCGCGCGCGAAACGGAACGCGCGCTCCGCCGCGGGAATTCCCTGGCGGCGCGCCGTGCGGATGTAGTCTGGATACATCACGCGGCTTTCCTGCTGCTCATCGGCCACCGACTCCGCGAGATTGTCCCGCGTCGATTTCACCTTGGTCTGCGTGTAGGGCAATTTATCCTGCATGACACCTAAGGTGCGCAGAGCCCGCCGATGGTTGTCGCGGTGGATGGCCTCGGAAAACGCCGCCGCCCGGAATAGTTTGGCCGCATCAGGATAGCCTTCGCGCATCGCTTGCTTCGCGCATGCTGTGTAGAAACTCGAGGCCTGCGCCTCGCCTCTGTAGGCCGCCTTAAGATTGCCCACAGTTTCGGGCGCAGCCGGTTGCGGTTGCGCCTGCGCCGTGGCGAGCAGAGCGCAGAGGCCGAGCAGCGTGAAATAATGCGGCTTCACGAAGATGTGTTTGCTTTTGTTTCGATGACTCGCGCGCAGGAGGTCAGGAGGACTTTTTCTGCGGAGCCGGACGCAGTTCCACCATGCAGGCGCGCATGCTCTTGCCGCATTTAGGGCAGGTTCCCGCCATTTCGCCGGTCGACAAATACTTCCGGGCCATCTCGGAACAATACGGGCAGGCGCGATGCTGATGCGTGGGCCCCATGGTGAACATACCCGGCTTGCCCGCAGGCGAATCCGACGCCACCCAGACAGATTGGCAACCGGTGCACATCACAGCCTGTCGCTTGGCCAAGGGCGACGACGGACACCACGCAGCGCAGCCCACCAGGAGCAACGACGAAGTAATCAGCAGTATCATCTTTTTCATACTCGCCAACAATCGCCCAACTCGCCGCAGCGCACCATGGGGTCTCCGCCCCAAGACGATTTTGGAAAACAGGGACCACGCCAAACCCGTTCGACTCTGTTGGAAAGCGGCCTTCGAGAAAAAACTCGCGCCGACCCATTGCGCGGGGTCCGGAGCAGTGCAACGTTCCGCCGTCATCCCGCACATGCCCATGCACCGACTACTCTCCCTTGCTGTCGCCGTCTGTTTTCCCGGCGGCACGGCCCTTGCCGCCCTCGCCACCGCCAAAGAGTCCGATTGGCGCGAGCACGCCGCACGGACTCTCGAGATGCGGCGCCACGAACCCCCGCCCGTTCGCCGCGCCACGCCCCGCTCGCCCTATCCGTGGAAACGCAACATCATGACCACCGTCTTTTGGATCGGCGAGGCCGCCGCCCAAAACAATCCGGTGCCGAATGACAAAAGCTCTTGGGACACACGATGGGCCGACAATTACGGAGGTTATGACAATCCTGATCCGCGCGACCGGCGCGGTTACTTGCCTGCCGCTTTCATCCCGCAGCAAAATCCCTTTTACATCGCCCTGCCCTACAACGACGTCACCCGCGGCGGCACCAAATCCGAAGCCGCCGAGGTTGTTCCGTGGTTCAAGGACGCCTTCGTCAGCTCCGGACGCAGCGTTCTCAAAGGACGCTGGCTTGCCATCCACTACCGCGGACGCGTGGCCTTCGCCCAGTGGGAGGACGTTGGACCTTTCCGGACCGACCACTGGGAATACGTCTTCGGCGACGAGCGGCCCTCACCCAACCGCAACAAGGGCGCCGGACTCGATATCTCGCCCGCGGTGCGCGACTACCTCGGGATGAAGAGCAACGACTATGTGGACTGGCGCTTCGTCGAATTCTCCGAGGTCCCTATGGGGCCATGGGCCCTGCACGGGGAAAACAATTGCTTCATCAAACTTCGCCGCGGCACCAACCGGGATCTGGCCGACGCCTCGCCCGCATCGTCGTCGCGCGCGAACTGATCACCCCTGTCGCCGCCGACCCAGGGCTCGTCGCGGGCTTCAGGGACGCTCGTTGGAGAACGCCACTTCCTCCCGAACGACCACATTCGCTTTCACGGCCCGCTCGAGGATGAGGATCATGTAACGATGGCGCGACATGCGGGAGGTTGCCGCCAACTCATCCAAACGCTTGACGGTTTGCGGGGACAATTGAACCGCAATGGCGCGTGTCTTTCTCTCAGTCTTCACAGGATTAAGGGTCGTTTAAACAACACTAATTCCTTCGCGAGCGATAGGCAAATGTTATGCCGCATCGTAAAACCATTGCCGCCTGTATCAGTTGTATATAAAAATGGGATACAGCATATGCTTTCACGAGAATCAGGTCCGCATAAAGAAACCATCTTGCTCCATGGGCTCACGCCGCATGTCGAGGAAGGTCTGGCCGAACGAGCCGAAGCGCACGATCGCGACGTTGCCGACGAAGCAGCAGACATCATCGAGCGGCATGTCATGGAAAGCAGCGACGACATAAGTTAATCGGCCTGTCGCCGCGCCCCGGCTTCATCCGGGATCCGCAACGCCTCCAGCCTCTCCTCGATCCATCGCGCGTCACCGAACAAGGGTTCGTCCGCTGCGTTGCCGGCCGCACCTTCATTCGCCGCGCCGGCACCTTCGTTGAGCATCTTGGAAAATTCCATCGCAAGGAAACATTCGCAGCGCAGCGCCGCGTCAGCCATGGGATAAACACCTGCCTTTCGTTCTCCGTCCGGCAGCGCACGTTATCGGGATGAAAAAACCCGAGCATTGGTCGCAACCAACGACCCGCGTCCACGAATCCCGCGACGACCGCGCCCGCACAAGGGCCGGCAAAACCGCCGACAGCAAAGTCCGCAGCGAGAGCCGTCACCTCGCCGCGCTCGAAGACAACGCCGAAACCAAAGTCCGCCACCAAGCCACGGAGGCGAAGACAGACCAAACCAGCCACAGCCGAGCATAGCGAGACGGCCGAGGCCGCCAGGCCGCAGGCAAATAGACGCGGATAAAAACCGGATAAGATCTCAGACGGCTGACGATTTTCTGCCGGGGTCACCCGGCAGAAAATAAATCCTGTCTTTTATCCGTGTTAATCCGTGGCCTGTCTTTTTCTGACTCCACCCTCCCTGCTCCCCGCTCCCCGCTTCCCTCACAGCCACCACCAATCCTCCACCGCTTTTTCGTAGCCGCGCTTGGCTGTTTCCCCCGGACGCCATTCGTCGAAGCTCTTCATCGCCAATTTGCCGTTCTTTCCCCGGATTTTCGGCGGGGCCGCTTTGCTCCATTTGACCGGATCCCGCGAGGGTTGCGTCGCGTGATGCGCAGTGACGGTGTTCGCATTGATGTGTCGAAGTGTGGTCATGAGGAAAGCCAACGCGTGCGCCTCACTTGCTGCGAGGAGGAGTTCACCTACCACCGCGCGCCATTTGCCCCTTGTAGGTTCGGACAGCGCGCACGATCATGACTCTGTTGAAGAACAGCCGCAGCACACCGCGGCGCGAGACGGCTCCCGAGAAGCCCTCCGGCGCTTCGGTCCCGAGCTTCCCCGTGGTGGGGATTGGAGCTTCAGCCGGGGGTTTGGCCGCTTTCGAGGCCTTTTTCGCGGGCCTGCCCGCCGACCGGGATCCGGGCATGGCTTTCGTCCTCGTCCAACACCTCGCCCCGGACCACAAAAGCATCCTCGGCGATATCATCCAGCGGTGCACGCGCATGGCAGTGCATGAAGTGAGCGACGGCATGGTGGTGCAACCGAATTGCACCTACATCATCCCGCCCGGCCACGACATGGCGCTGCTCAATGGAACGCTGCAACTCCTCAAACCCTCGCCCGCGCGCGGACAACGCCTGCCCATCGATTTTTTCTTCCGCTCACTCGCCCAAGACCAGCGCGAGCGCGCCATCGGCATCATTCTGTCCGGCACCGGCACCGACGGCACGCTCGGTGTGCGCGCCATCAAAGGCGAGAACGGCCTGGTCATGGCACAGAATCCGGAATCCGCCGAATTCGACGGCATGCCACGCAGTGCCATTGGCACGGGTTTGGTCGATTACGTGATGCCGCCGGCGGAAATGCCGGCCAAGTTGATCGCTTACGCCGAGCACCTCACCGGCCGTCCCCGCCTCGAGACCGTGGCCACGACCGAAACGGAGAATGCCCTGAAGAAACTTTTCGTCCTTCTCCGCACCCAGACCGGCCACGACTTCTCGCTCTACAAACCGAGCACGATCAACCGCCGCATCGAGCGCCGCATGGCGCTCCATCAGATCGACCGCCTCGAGTCCTACGTCGCCTACCTCAATACAACCCCCGACGAAGTCGAAGCCCTTTTCCGCGACCTGCTCATCAACGTGACGCGCTTCTTCCGCGATCCGGAGGCCTTTGCCGTGCTGAACAAGGACGTTATCCCCGGCCTCTTCGAGCGTCGTCCGCCCGGCGCATCCTTGCGCCTCTGGGTGGTTGGTTGCTCGACCGGGGAGGAGGCCTACTCATTGGCCATCCTTCTCGCCGAGCGCATGGAGACGCTCAAGCGCAGCACCCCGATCCAGCTCTTCGCCACCGACATCGACAGCCGCGCCATCGCCATGGCCCGCGCCGGAATCTATCCGTCGAGCATCTCGGTCGATGTCTCGCCGGAACGCCTTGCCCGCTTCTTCACCCTCGATACCGACGGCAGCGTCTACCGCATCAACAAGAGCATCCGCGACATGCTCGTCTTCTCCGAGCACGACGTGACCAGAGATCCTCCGTTTTCCAAACTCGACCTGATCAGCTGCCGCAATCTCCTCATCTACCTCACGCCCGAACTGCAAAAGAAGGTCGTGCCGCTTTTCCACTACGCCCTCAATCCGGACGGCGTCCTTCTCCTCGGCAACTCGGAGAGCGTGGGCGAAGCCGCCGCCCTCTTCCGGGCCATCGATCAAAAAGCCAAGCTCTACCGCCGCCAAGAATCCGGACTCACCGCACACGGGAAAACGACTTTTCCCCAGGCCTTGTCGGGCGATCGCGTCTTTCCGCATCTCCCGCAGACGCCCCGCGGCGCGCCGACGAAAACCCCCGTGCGCGAACTCGTGGAACGAGAACTCCTCGCCCATGCGGCCATGTTCGGTGCGCTGGTCAACGCCCGCGGCGACATCTTCTACCTGCACGGACGCACCGGACTCTACCTTGAGCCTTCCACCGGCGAACCTGGCGTCAGCAACATCCTCACCATGGCGCGCGAAGGACTGCGTCCTGCCGTGACCTCGGCTTTGCGCAAAGCGGCCAAAGGTTCGGCCGCCGTTCATCTGCCGCGCGTGGGCATCGTCGGCAACGCACATTCCCTCGAGGCCGACCTCACGGTGCGCCCGGTCGCGGCAGGCAATAAGGACGAACCATCGCTCTTCATGGTTGTTCTCCAGCCGTCGCCGCCGGTCGCCGAGAAAGCGGTCCGCGCCCGCCGCGGCCACGGCACCGGCATCGCCGCGTTGCGCCGGGAGTTGCAGGCCAAGGAGGAATATCTGCGCAGCGCCAACGAGCAGCTGCAGAGCGCGACCGAGGGTCTCCAGTCGGCCAACGAGGAAATGCAATCGGTCAACGAGGAGTTGCAATCAACCAACGAGGAGCTCGAGACATCCAAAGAGGAACTCCAGTCGGTCAACGAAGAACTCAGCACGGTCAACGCCGAACTCCAGAGCAAAGTGCTCGGTCTGACCCAGGCCAACAACGACATGAACAATCTGCTGGCCGGCACCGGCATCGGCACGGTGTTCGTCGACCAACAACTGCGCATCATGCGCTTTACCCCCGCGGCCAGCACCATCATCAACCTCATCCTCAGCGACGTCGGACGCCCCGTCTCGCACGTTGTTTCGAATCTCGTCGGCTACGACCGCCTTGTCGCGGACACCATGGAAGTCCTCGACACGCTCGTGCCGAAGGAAATCGAGGTCCGGACCAACGAGGACAAGTTCTACACCATGCGCATCCAGCCCTACCGCACGCTGGAAAACGTCATCGAGGGCGCCGTCATTTCTTTCGTCGACATCACCGCCATGGTGCAGACACGCGAGGAACTGCGCAAAGCCAACGACCTCCTCCGCCTCGCCGTCGTTGTCCGCGACGCGCACGATGCCGTCACAGTGCAGGACCTCGAGGGCAACACCCGCGCATGGAACCCCGCGGCGTCGCGCATATATGGCTGGAGCGAAGCCGAGGCGCTGCAGATGAATTTCCGCGACCGCGTGCCGGTCGAACTGCAAACGCAGGAATTCGACAAATTCCGTCTCCTCGCCCGCGGGGAAGTCTTGCCCGCCTATCCGTCGTCCCGCCGGACCAAAGACGCCCGGGTTCTCGACGTCGAGGTCACAGCCACCGCCCTGATCGACGCTTCCGGCCAAGTCTATGCCGTCGCCACAACGGAGCACATCAGGAACAAGACCGTATGAGCACGCCGCCGGAAGACCAAGCTGCCGTTCTGCGCCACCGCGCGGAAGCCGCGGTGGCCAAGATGACCAACCCTCTCCGCCCCGGCGCCGATGCGGAGCAGACACTGCACGAACTCCTCGTGCACCAAGTCGAATTGGAAATGCAAAACGAGGAACTGCGCCGCCTGCAGGCCTCCATCGACGTCGAACGCGCGCGCTACTTCGAACTCTTCGACCTCGCCCCCGTCGGCTACATCACGCTCGACGACCACAACATCATCCTTGAAGCCAACCTCACCGCGGCCCACCTGCTCGCAATGCCCCGCGAAGAGCTTGCCAAGCTTCCGCTCGGCCGCGTCATTCTTCCGGATGATCAGGACATCTTTTATCTGACGAGGAAGAAACTCCTGGCCGACGGCGCGGCGCAGACCTGCGAACTGCGCCTGCTCAAGTCGGACGGCTCGTTTTTCTGGGCCCGTTTCGAGGTGATCCCGGCGGCACGAGACGGCGATCAAGGAGACTTCTGCCGCATCTCCATCACCGACATCACCGATAAGGTGAAGATCCGCCAAGACCTCACCCGGCGCGAGCAGGAATACCGCCTGCTCGCCGAGAACGCCTCCGACGTCGTCTTCCGCAGCAGTATGGAAGGCCTCATCGAGTGGGTCACCCCGTCGGTGAGCGTCCGCACCGGATGGACGCCCGAGCAACTCGTCGGCCGGCAACTCCGCGACCTTGTCCATCCCGACGATACCGACCGTCTGGCCGCGGCCCAGGCCGGACTAAAGGACGGCATCGGCTTCGAGATCGAACTGCGCATCCGCATCCGCACTGACGGCTACCACTGGTTCTCCGTCAGCATACGCCCGGCCCTCGACGATGCCGGCACCGTCACCCACCTCGTCGGCGGCTGGCAGGACATCCAGAGCATGGTGCAAGCCCGCGCCGCCTTGGAAATGGAGCGCGCCCGCCTGCGCGCCACCTTGGATTCGCTCCTCGACCCCCACGTCATGCTCGAGGCGGTGCGCAACAAACAAGGACGCATCGTCGACTTCGTCTACGCCGATGCCAACGAGGCCGCCTGCCAATACAACAAAATGGAACGCGCCCGACTCGTTGGCCGGCGCCTGCTCGAACTGCTCCCCGCCCACACCTCCTCGGGACTGCTCGACATGTATCGCCACGCCCTCGAGACCGACCAACCGCTCGTCCTCAACGATTTTGTCTACCCCCATGAAATCCTTGCCCAGGATCGGCGCTTTGACATTCGGGCCATACGCGTCGGCGACGCCCTCAGCTTCACCTGGCGCGACGTCACCGACCGTTATCTCCTCACGCAGAAACTGGCCGCCTCCGAGGAACACTACCGCCTGCTGACCACCAACTCTTATGACACCGCCATCCGGATCGACGACGTGGGCAAGGTCACCTGGGTCTCTCCCTCGATCAAAGCCCTGCTCGGCTGGGATCCCGGGGAATGGATCGGCCGGCCCATCGCCGACTTCGTCACCCCCGAATCCCTGCCCACACTCCGCACCAACCTGGAACGCGTGGTCCATGGCGAGCCCGTCGTGGCCCGCTACCTGGCACTGGCCAAAGATGGGACCGCCCACTGGGCCGAAAGCCGCGCCATGCCCTACATCAACGCGCAAGACCACCGCGACGGCGTGATCGCCGCCTTCCATCTCATCGACGAACAGGTCGCCATGGAACAGAAATTGGAACAACGCGCCCGCACCGATGAACTGACCAGCCTGCTCAACCGCAAGGAAGTCTTCGAACGCATCGAAGCCTACGGCGGCAAACACCCGCGCACCGGACAAGCCATCGCCGTCCTTTTCTGCGACATGGACAAATTCAAAATCGTCAACGACACCTACGGCCACGCCGCCGGTGACGAGGTTTTGCGCGTCATGGCCGACCGCATCCGCCACTTCCTGCGCAGCACCGACGACCTCGGTGCCCGCGTCGGCGGCGACGAACTCCTCGTCGTCCTCCACGGCGTGCACGATCTGCAAAATGCCGTGGCCATCGCCGAGAAGCTGCGCCTCTCCGCCGCCAAACCCATTGCCGTCCCCGCAGGCACGATCCGCACCACGGTCAGCATCGGCGTCACCCTCGCCCGGCCCGGCGAAAAAACCGAAGCCCTCATCGCCCGCGCCGACGAAGCGATGTATCGCGCAAAGCAAAGAGGCCGCAACCAAGTCATCACCATCGAAACCTAAGGGGCCCGCCGCCCTATGTATCGTCGCCCGTTAGTCCTGCTTTTGTAGCGGCGGTCTATGACCGTCGGTGCCTCTTAGAGATGCATGTTCCGGCGGACATAGTCCGCCGCTACAAAATCACTCAGGTTTCAGGTCTCAGCCTTCAGCCCTCTCTTTGCTCCCCGCTCCTCCCTCTGGGCAAAACACCCTACAGATACCCCGATCGCCCGCGGCCTATACTCATCGCCGTTATGACCATGAAAGCCATGCATGACGAACTGCGCGATCTTCACGCGGTTCGCTTTGCCGAGATTTCCGCCCTGCGCGAAATGCTCGTCGATGCCGGGTCCGGCACGCACTCCGCGGATATCGCCGGTCGCATGCGCGACTCGGTAACGGAAATCCTCCGCCTGCAGAGAATGATCACTCTGATCGAAGAATAAGTCTTATGGACCTCGTCATGGAACCCGCCGTCGACACCGCGACAGACTCCGATCCGCATCCGCAAATCCCGGCGCGGGTCATCCTCGACTCGCTGCTCGATCCGCATTTCATCCTCGCCCCGCGGCGCGACGGCGCCGGCAAGATCACCGACTTCACCATCGTCGATGCGAACGTCGCCGCCGCCGAATACTACAATCTCGAGCGCGATACCATGCCCGGCCGGCGACTGCTCGAGTTCCTGCCAGCCGACAATGCGGGCGCGCTCATGGCCAGGGCGCGCGATGCGCACGAGTCCGGCGAACCACTCGTGGTCAACAACTACCCCTTCGCTCTCGAGATCTACGGACAGGAACGCCGGTTCGATATCCGCGCCGTGCGCATCGACGACGAGATCCTCTGGACCTGGCGCGATGTCACCGAGCGCCATCTCGCCGCCAAACGCCTCGCCGCCTCCGAAGAGCGCTACCGGTTGCTCGCCGAGAACTCCTCCGACGTTGTCACCCGCATCCGCCTCGGCACCATCCAATGGATATCTCCCTCCGTGACCCCGACCTTCGGCTACACCGTCGAAGAATGCACGGGGCGGCTGGCCTCGGACTTTCTCGAGGACAACGATCGCGCCACCTGCGCTGGCTACATGAAGCAACTCGAGGTCGGGCGGCACGTCCGGGCTCGCAAAATTGTGCGGGCCAAGGATGGCACGCGTCACTGGATCGAAACGCACGCCAGCCCCTATTTCGACTCCGGCGGAAAGGTCGATGGCCTCGTCGCCACCAGCCGCATCGTCGATGCCCAGGTCGCCGCGGAACAACTGCTGGAGCACCGCGCCCGCACGGACGAACTCACCGAACTGCTCACCCGGAAGGAAGCGCTCAACCGCATCGAAACACTGGGAGCGAAAACCCGCCGGTCAGGGAGCGAGCTGGCTGTGCTTTTCTGTGATCTCGACCGCTTCAAGGAAATCAACGACATCCACGGGCATGCCGCCGGCGACGAAGTCCTGCGCGTGACGGCCAGCCGCCTGCGCGAGGTCCTGCGCACGAGCGACGACCTCGCCGCGCGAATCGGCGGGGACGAACTCCTCGTCGTGCTCCACGGAGTCCGCGACATGGACGATGCCGTATCCATTGCCGAAAAACTCCGTGGCGCCGCAGCGCAACCCGTTTCCACCGCGACCGGTCCGGTCACCGCGACGCTCAGCATCGGCGTCACCCTCGCGCACCCCGACGAATCTACCGATGAGCTCGTCGCCCGCGCGGACACCGCGATGTATCAGGCGAAACAGTCCGGCCGCAACCGCGTCGTCCCTTTCAATGGTCAGCCCGCACTCTCACCTTCCTTGCTGCTATGAACCTCCAGAAAGCTGTCAAAACGCAACGCCGCAATGGGCGGCTGTATAAATTTAGTATTGACACACCTTCTCAGGACCGCGATGATCCAAATTATCGATTCCCCCCCCTGTCGCTTCTTTCCATCTTGAAGCACACACCCCGCAGCAACGGCCAAGAATCCCACGCTGATGACCGGCGCAGGAAAGAGGCTCGCCGTCCCAAAACCAAACCCGGCAAAACCGCCAAGGCGAGTGCGGAACCCCGACCGCTCGCCCTCGAACGGCGAGCTCCATCGGCCTCGGACGCCTCCGGCACGCACGTCAGGGAGTTGGAAGCCCTCACGCAAAGTCTGCTGCACGCACGCGAACAACAGCGGCAAGACATCAGCCGCGAGTTGCACGACAATATCGCCCAAGTCCTCGCCGCCACGGCGAACCGCATAAGTTTGGCCAAGGACGAGTGTCTGAAATGCAGCTCCTGCAGCAGCGATGACATCGCATCTTCGCTACGGGATGAACTACAGGACCTGCGCAACCAACTCCAAAGTGCAATCGAAGATGTGCGCACCCTCGCGCGCGAAATGCGCCCCGCCATGCTCGATCATTTCAGCTTCGCCGCCGCACTCGAGAAACATGCCGAAGCCTTTCGTGAACGCGCCCGCATGACGCTCGCCGTCCGCGTCGACCCGGACGGGGTCAGCTTCCTGGAACCGGACCACCTCACTCATCTTTTCCGCCTCACGCAGGAAGCCTTGCAAAACATCGAGGAACACTCCGAGGCCAAGCATGCGTGGGTCGAACTATCGCACCTCGACGGCGCCATGCACCTCGAGATCGGCGATGACGGACACGCTTTCACTCCGGAGCGCGTGACCCAAGCCCAGAGGGACGGACACCTCGGACTTCTCGGCATGCGCGAACGCGCCGAATTGCTCGGCGGTCACTTCGTCCTCGAGGCCGTGCCCGGACAAGGCACCGTCATCCGCATCCCAAGACGCTGATCGGTCCGATGATTTCAGCCATGAAGGCTTGGTCCTTATGAATACCGCGAGTCAGCCAAGAGCGGTACCACTTAACTTGCTGGG